>CAZZWK010000058.1:0-42670 GCA_964657925.1 uncultured Dictyobacter sp. | reverse complement strand
CCGCCCGGCTATGCGCCTGCGGCTTTCGTGCTGCTGGCGGAACTGCATGGGCGTACCGGCCATTTCCCTACCCTCATACGCCTGCGACCCGTGGCTGGCCCCATCACTCGCTTCGAGGTGGCGGAACTGCTGAACTTGCAGAGTGTGCGCGAGCGGGCGCGGCAGCAAAGGTAAAGTATACCGTTTTATATATAAAGTAGGGCCGTGCGAGATCAATTTTGGACACGGCCCGCTTGTCTCTTCCTGTATTTCCTTGCTGCATCTACGTTTAAATAAATAGACGATGATTCTATGCTATAAATTGATGTTTATTGATAAGGAAACTATATGGACTTCGATCTATTGAGTACGCTGGGCACGTCGAACGGGCTGGCGCTGGTGTCTGGTATCAATCCGTATTTGCCGCTGCTGATTGTGGCGGGGCAGATGGATCTGCGCCAGCACACGCACCCCTCGCTGCTGGATGCGGTGGTGGTGATACTGGTAATACTGGTGCTGGCAGACTTTTTCGCGGACAAGATACCAGGGGTGAGCGCGGTGTGGAATTCCGTGCACACTTTTATACGTCCGATCGCGGGTGCGGTAGTGGCGGGCCTCTATACCTCCGGCTCGGGTCATCCAGAGCAGGTGCCGGTGGCAGTGGTGATGGGCCTGGCCCTGGCAACGACAAGTACCGCAACGAAATCGGCCACGCGCTTCACACTGTCCTCGGCCACCGCCGGGTTTGCGGGTCCTTTTGTAAGTATAGCGGAGGATGTGGCGACGATTATTGGGGTGATCGTTTCGTTTTTGCTGGGGCCGCTGATGTTTGTGCTTTCACTTCTGTTCTTGCTTGTCGTGGCGCTGATCTCTCCGTTTTTGTTTAGCGCGTTGCGTTACCGCTGGCTGATCATCACTTCCTATCTGCGGGCCAGAGGTGGCAACGCGGTGGATGGTCCCGCGACAGATTTTTTCATGCGTTTGACCGAGCGCGAGAAATCGCTTTTGAAGCAATCGGTACCGAATGGGATGGTGGTACGCGGGGGTGTGCGCACGTTGTGGACGCGGCGGTTGGATGGACGAGGACCATGGGGCAGGCGACGTGTTGCCCTCACCACGTGGGTGCTGGTCGCGGATGGAGCCTTGCTTATCCTACCAGTTACACGCCCGGCTTTGATGCAGGTTGTGCCCTTCGGGGATATACAATCGCTCAAGCTGAGGCAGGGTTGGATGAGCGGCGTTCTGACAATCGTGAGTGCATCGGGCAAAAAAAACAATTTCACCATTCTGCGTACCTCACGACATGCTGCGCTCGATCTGACAAACGCGTTGCAACAACGCTATCATCTTTCAGCGAGCGTGGCAAGTGGCATTTTTTAGGTATGTTTGTAGTGCTGCGAGAAGGTGACCTGTATATTAATGCGTTATTAAATCTAACCCATAGCAGAGCGAAGGTCTTTTCTGTTATCCTTACAATGGAAGTGCTTGTTCAAAAAAGTGGGTGCAGAAAGGAAAGAAATTTGTATGGGACAGGACTATGAACACCTCATCCAGTTGGAGATCAGGATGCAGCGTATGGAGGCGATGATGCAGGCACTGCTGACACGCCTGAATATCAATCCTGAGACACTGGTATCAATGGATACATCCAGGAACGAGCCTGTACGTCAGGCAGTACTTGCGGGCAACAAAATTCTGGCGATCAAAATCTATCGTGAACTATACGGCGTTGATTTGAAACAGGCCAAGGATGCAATTGATGCTATCGAGCGCGAAATGCGCAGAGGGTAAGGCGAGCGATGACGACAACATTTTCTCTGGACGGACAGACGATAAATGTCGAGGATGGTTACGCGGACAACGACGGTGTCAAAATTCACTACGCCTCTCTGGGGCAAGGCCCGCTGATCGTGATGATTCACGGCTTCCCCGATTTCTGGTATACCTGGCGCCGCCAGATGGTGGCGTTGGCGGAAAAGTATCAGGTGGTGGCGATCGATCAGCGTGGCTATAACCTGAGCGATAAGCCCAAAGATGGCGCATCCTACCATATGAAATATCTCGTGGCCGATGTTGCGAGTGTGGTAAAACACCTGGGTCGCGAACAAGCCACTATTGTTGGACACGATTGGGGCGGTCTGGTGGCCTGGTATGTGGCGATCAGATTGCCGCAGGTAACGGAAAAACTGATTGTCCTGAACCTGCCGCATCCGCGTGGCCTGGCGCGTGAACTTGCGCATAATGAACAACAGCAGCAGAATAGCCAGTACGCGCGCAACTTTCAGCAGGAGGGCGCACACCTGCGTCTATCCGCTGAACGCCTGGCTGATTGGGTCAAAGATGCCGATCCAGATGTGAAGGCGCGCTATCTCGAAGCGTTCGAGCGTTCGGACTTCGAGGCTATGTTGCAGTACTACAAGCAGAATTATCCACGCTCACCCTACAAAGAGGATACCTCACCAATTGTAAAAGTACGCGCACCTGTCTTGCAGATTCACGGCCTGGAAGATCAATTTTTGCTTTCAAGTGGACTCAACGGCACCTGGGAATGGGTGGAGCAGGATTATACTCTGACCACCATCCCACACGCGGGCCATTTCGTGCAGCAGGACGCCGCCGATCTGGTCACCAGAACAATGGTGAGCTGGCTGGGAAGGTAGAGGTCCGCGTAGGGCAAACCATGCGTTTGCCCTACGCGGACCTGACGTGATACGCTTCTGAAGCGTATCACGTCTGAATACAGATATTCAGCGAACGATCAGCTAATGTCCGCGTGATCGAGCGTGATCATCGAACCGCTGCTGCTGGCATCGTGTGCACCCGTCACACGTACCTCAAGCACGTGCTCGGTGTTGGGTGACAGTCCTGCCGTGAACCAGATGAGCTGGTTGCCCTCCGCTTGAGCTGTGTAGAGATCGATCTGTGTTGCTTGCTTACCATCGATCGAGATGGCCGCCACGCCCTGGTCTGGACCGGATAGGCCGTAGAGAAAAAGTTGCGAGCCTCGGAAGACCATGAAGCTGATACCGTTGGCGTTGCCGCTACTGCTGGCGGTACCATTGTACAAAGGCTGGTCCGTCGTGCTGCACATCGAGCAGTGTTGCCAGTTGCCGATATAGGTGAACTGGTTCAGACCCGATCCCTGGACGCTATCGTCAATGATCGTGGTCGCGGGAAACGTGCGCTGCCCGAAGATCTCCAGGCTGTTCTGCGTGCCCACGAACACCTCTCCATTGGCTACTGTGGGCACCGTGAACTTCACATAGCTGGTCAAGCGATCCTGCGCCGCGTTTTGTTCGCTATTGTAGAGTTCTTGCCCCAGGTTGGTCGCGCTATAGGCCCGCAAGGCGCTATAGGTGGTCGGAGTACATCCCGGTGTGTTACAGTCGGCGGGACTGATCGTCCAGACAATACCCGAGCCGCTCGTGTTGTTGTTGCTCGAAATGGATGGTGTCGCGCCCGTGTAGCCGTACGTCTCTGCGGATGTCGAGGTTGGGTTCGTTGAAAGCAGGTCGTTGTGCAGCGAGTAGGCACGTAATTTGTTGTTGATGCCGCCCATGTAGACAAAGGGTCCGCTATTGCCCTCGCCCGCGTAGTAGGCCGCGGTGCTGAATAGCTTGATCGTGCCCGGCGCGGTCTCCTGTACCACGTGATCGATATCGGTGCGATTCTTCTCGCTGGTACTACAGTTCAGGCTAGGATCATTGGTAAACCTGCCCATATTGTCGCGATCGATGACGTAGACACGGCCTTCTTTGCCGCCCGCGATCAACAGGTGTGGGTGCGCCGTACCAGTCTGATCGGGTAGTAGTAGCGTGCCACTTGAACCCAGGTCCGCGTCGACCGCGTTCAGGCAGGATTGGTTGAAGGGTGTGAAAGAATCGGTCACCGCCAGATTATTCTGCGGATTCAGCTTGAGAATACTGTCGCCCGCGTCCTTGCCGTTCGTGTTCAGATCGAAGGTGCCGTTGCCGATATTCACGTACATGTTGCCGCTCGCATCCGTCGCCAGACCCGAACCGCTCATCCAGATGCCGCCTTGCGTACCGTTGGGCGTATCGTTATAGACCGCGACCTGTTGTAGTGTGCTACTGTTGTAGCCGATGATCCAGCCATGATACGGATTACGATCGCCGAACGACGACCATGTGATATAGATCACACCATTTTGCAGCAGTAGCGCCGGTCGCTGATCGTTGAGCAATGGATTGAAACTGACCTGCCCATTCTGGCTGCCCGCGCCGCTGCCAGGGACAGTCGCCTGGATAGCCACCGGGCTATTGGGCTTCTCGTTGCCCGTGGTCATGTCGAGCGCGTGCAATCGCTGAAAATACTGCCCGTTTTCCTTGGTCGCCGCCACAACGTAAAGCGTATTGCTGCTCGTATCGATGACCGGTGTACTTGTAATACCAATCTGGTTGGCGATATCGGGGGTGGTATCGCCGGGATAGTAGGCATCGCTAGAGGGAATCGTCGTCACGTTGGGCAGGTTGAGGAACGAGTGATGCCAGAGTTGCCCACCGACAGGCAGATTCTGGTCCGCGTCGAAGGCATATACGCTATCGTTCTCCGTCGCCACAAAAACCACATTGTGCATGCCGCCATTAATCGTCAGATTGGGCACATACAGCGGCTGTGCATAGACAAAACCATCGACTGGATAGGTTACGCGCCGCCCAAACGCATTGGCATTCACGTTCGAGGTATTCAAAATCGTCTCGTGCAGATTCTGGCCCGTGCGCATATTGTCGTTGTGATAGGTTGTAATCGCCGTATTAGCGGGCGCAGGCGCGTAATGACCCTTAGAACTGACTTTCGGCAGTGGTTGATAGTGCACACCCCCGCTTGCCAGCACCGTATTCGTGCCAACCCCCATCATCAATGTCAATGCGATGGTGAACACGATCGCAAAAACAAAATAAAATCGTGCTCGTATAGTTGTAATATTCATACAATCTCCCGTAGGGGCACAATTTATTGGCCCACTCTGACAATTTATTAACATTATCATGTTAAATATGTTATGTTACCTATTGTCAGCATAAACAGATAAAAAATAGAAGAAGATAAATGAAGAAGCGAAAAGAGCATGATAACGCGTAGGGCAAACCACGCGTTTGCCCAGCGTGGTTTGCCCTACGCGTAAATGGAGTACATATCAGTTTTACTGCTTGATCGCGCTCACCCGCAACCGCCGGTAGTCCGCGATCCAGCGACCATCATGAAAAAGCTGCGGACGCGCGATTGCTTCGACCCTTGCAATAACCTCATTGTATAGTTCAGGCGGTATCTGCTGCAACATCTGCGGGCCGAACATAATCAGCCAGTTGCGCAAACCGTCCTCGCCCTCAAGCGTTGTCGGTCGATCGAAAAGGCTCGCGTTCTGTACCTCGAAACTATGCTTTTCCAGCAGCGAGGCATATGTCCCAATGGTGGGGAAGTACCAGCCAGAAGAAATTTCCAGGTTAGCAACGCTGCGTGCCGCCTCCTGTACCGTATGTATAATTGTCGCCACATTGCCGTATCCTCCCATCTCCAGCACCAGCCTCCCGTCGGGCTTGAGCGTTCGCGCCATCCCTGCCACCACCTGCTCGGCCTGGGGAATCCAGTGCAACGTCGCGTTGGAGAAAATAGCGTCGAACGGCTCGTCAAAGGATAAATGCGTGGCATCCATCACACGAAAATCAATGTGGGGATACTTTTGTTGCGCGGTAGCAATCATACTGGCCGATTTGTCGACGCCGATTACCTGCGCACCCGTTGCGGCGATCTGTGCCGTCAGGTGACCGGTGCCGCAACCGAGATCGAGGATACGTTCGCCCGCTTGTGGCGCGAGGATACTCATCAGGCTCTCGCCATAATTGAAGACAAACGCGTATTTCTGGTCGTAGAGCGAGGCGTTCCAATCGGTTTGTGTCATGTCTGTTGTACTCCTCATAAGTGCTACTAACATTGTCCGTAGCATGAGTATACGGGAGTCTGAGCTGAATGTCTAAGACTTTGCTGATCTTGCGATGATGCAATGAGCGTATCAAATAGCCCCACTGGCCGAAGGCAAACGCATTATTTGTCCTACCATGAGAGTGGATAGGTGGGGTGACCAGTATTCATTGACACCGATGCGGCCTCCATGCTATCATCTGGCCGATGAGTAAAAGATATCTGTTCCCCTCAAGCGGTGTGAAACCGCTTTTGACCGCGTAAGCCCGGCACTTTCGGCTTACGTGGCTGTTTGTGAATAGCGCCCTCCTCACGCGCAGCGCTGATCGCGTTGGTGCGAAGGTATGCGTTGCCTTCATCCTGAGATGTATCTCAGCCTCGTATTGATTGGACTCCTCCTGTGCCTCCTGTGTTGCCGGGCTCCTTTTCCTTCCCTTCTTGCAGAAATAAGTTGAACGAAAGGATGTTTCATGCCCAACACAGAAGATATTCCACAACAACCCGTTTCCCTTTGGCGCAATCGTGACTATCTTTTACTTTGGCTCGGCAACGCCGTCTCCTCACTCGGCACTTCATGCACACAGTTCGCGTTTCCACTGCTCATTGTGGGACTGACGCGTTCGATCGCTGCCGCCGGGCTGGCGTATAGCCTGGGACAGCTTCCCTACGTCCTCCTGAGCCTCCCCGCCGGGTCGCTGGTGGATCGCTGGCCGCGCAAACGCGTGATGCTGCTCTCTACCTTCTGCTCGATGGTGTGCGTGGCGAGCATTCCCCTGGTGCTGAGCCTTTCCAGCGGGCCACTGCGGCTGCTTCTCCTCTACACCATCGCCTTTGGCCTGGGAGCCATTTCGCTTTTCTACGAGCTGGCCCAATTTGCAGCACTGACATGGATCGTGCCAAAGAGCCATCTCACCACAGCAGTCGCACAGAACGAGGTGATTGTTGGCTCCAGCGCGCTTGTCGGACCCGCCCTGGGTAGCCTGCTCTTTAGCATCAACAGGTTGCTTCCGTTCGTCACCGACGCGCTTTCCTCTCTGATCTTGCTCGGTTCACTCTTCTCCATACGCTCACCCATGCAAGACAAACGGAGGCCGCGGCGTCACCACCTGCTCCAAGAAGTGCGCGAGGGACTCACCTGGCTGTGGGAGCATGAGGTCATACGCTCGATCTTCCTGATTTCCAGCTATATCAACCTCACCATCACAGCCAGTATGCTTATCGTCCTGGACATTGTGCAACAGCAGCATATCGCGTCCGTGCTCTACGGCCTGATCGTCGCCGCTGGTGGCGTCGGGAACCTGCTTGGCGCGGTGCTCTGCCCGCCTTTGCAGCGGCGCATACGCTTTGGTAAAGCGTTGGGCTGTGCCCTGATCGTGTTCG
This sequence comes from uncultured Dictyobacter sp., assembly GCA_964657925.1. Lineage (GTDB taxonomy): Bacteria > Chloroflexota > Ktedonobacteria > Ktedonobacterales > Ktedonobacteraceae > Dictyobacter. The sequence continues at coordinate 35,371 of CAZZWK010000058.1, read as the reverse complement.
TGTTCGTCTTCCCTCTCTATGGCTTCATCATGACGCCACTGCTGTTGGGAGCCGTATACGCTGCCATCGCTCTCTCCGACTCGATCCGTGCTATCTTCATGGACAGTTATCGCTTCGCTGTCGTCCCAGATGCCCTGCAAGGCCGCGTCAATGGCGTCTATCGCGTGATCTTGTTCAGCGTCCTCACCATCGGCTCCTCCGCACTCGGGCTGAGCCTGGAGCATCTGGGCGTGTTGCCGACCGTGGGCATCGTGTGGAGTGGCCTGCTTCTGATAACCGGATTTCTGTTTCTGAATCGGCACATGCGGCAAGCGACATTCCCACAAGCATAAATCCCACCATGCTGCGGCTGATACTCAGATGTGGAGCTTCTCTCCCGTGAACAAGAGAAGCCAAAAGAAAGCGTATCTATGCCTTCCCGTTCTGTTCCAGCACATTCATCACGTGGGCCACCGTCTGTTGCAGATGATGTCGTACCCCGTCAGTAGCACGCACCGGATTATTCGCCCGGCAGGCGGCCAGAATCTCGCGATGTTCTGTATTAAGACGTTGTGTATCTCGTGGGATGTCAGCGGCGGCATAAAGGTGCAGATAGGCATTCGAGGCATTGCGCAAATCCTCGATCATGCTAAGCAGTCGTGAACGTCTCGCAAGTTGATACAATTGCAGGTGAAACTGTTGGTTCAGTTCAACATAGTGAGCCGGGTCGTTCGTTGTATGCATCTCATCAAGAAGGGCGACCAGCGGTGGCGCGTCCTGGGTTTGGAAGTTCTCGGCAGCCTTCTCGACCGCCAGCATCTCCAGCGCGGTGCGAATCTCGTAGTGTTCGACAAGGTCCTGAACGGTCGGCAGGAACACGGTGACGCCCTTATGCGTGTCGATCTGCACCAGGCCATCGTTTTGCAGCAGTCCGAACGCCTCGCGCACAGGCGTTGTGCTGACTCCGAAACGTTGCGCGATCTCGACCTGGCGCAGTTTGGTGCCTGCTGCCAGCTTTCCGCTGATGATTTCGTTTTTAAGCGCCGCGGCAACCTGCTCAGCAATCGTGATTTTGGTGAACAGCATGCTACCATTTTTCCCTGTTGACGAGGATGAGTCCATCTCTCTTACTTCTCTCTTGACAAAAATATTATATATTATGCATAATATATAATATCCCTTCTCTTTTTGTCTAGCGAGGTGAGGGAAAAGGAGTGTGTACATTATGATGCTGGTGAGTTACCGCAAGCCCGACTCAAAGGTCTGGCGAGCAGGCATTGTTCGTGATCAAATGGTGGTGGATGTGATGGCCTACCAGTCGCATCAGTCGAATGATGCTCTTGAGTCAGGAGATTTTTCCGTGCGTGGCTTGCTCCAGCGAGGACGAGCTTATTTAGAAGAAGTCTTTGCCTGGTCGCGCAATCAGTTCAGTGTCGCTGACAATCTCCTCCCCTCTAATACATTGGAGTTTGGTCCACCCGTTCCCGATCCTGACAAAATTATTTGTCTTGGTGTGAACTATCGTGAACACGCCGCCGAAGCCCAACTGGAGCTTCCCACTGTCCCCCTGTTCTTCGCCAAGTTTCGTAACAGTTTAATCGGTCCCGCGGCCTCTGTTCTCTTGCCCCATGCGAGCGAGCAGATCGACTATGAAGGGGAACTGGCCGTTATTATCGGCACACGCTGCAAAGAGGTGTCCGAACAAGATGCCCTGAACTATGTGGCTGGCTACACCATCATGAACGACGTGAGTGCGCGTGACATACAAATGCAGACCAGTCAGTGGATAGCGGGCAAAGCTCTGGACACCTTCGCCCCCATGGGTCCAGGCATCGTACCTGCCTCAAATATCCCCGATCCGCAAACGTTGCTGCTGACGACCAGACTCAATGGGCAGACTGTTCAGCATGCCAGTACCGCCGACATGATCTTTTCCGTAGCGCATGCAATCTCGTTCCTCAGTTCCCTGATGACGCTGGAGCCGGGGGATATCATCGCCACCGGTACTCCGTCGGGTGTCGGCTTCAAACGCACGCCGCCACTCTTTTTACAGGATGGCGATATCGTGGAAGTCGAGATCGAAGGTATTGGTCAGATTCGCAATCCTGTAGTAGGTGCTCGATAGTGAGGTAAAAGCATGTCCTCTGTTTAGGAAGCGTCCTGTAAACATATTTTTTGAGAAGTAAGGAGGCCGATCTCATTATGGAGATGTGCCTCTTGCAAGCAACATCAAAGGAGAAGTTGTATGTCCCAGGCATCTGAAGGCACAGCTACTATTCGGCCAACGTTGCACCACATCAATCTCAAAACCACGCGTCTGCAAGCAATGGTCGACTGGTACGCCAATGTAGTGGGTTCGACGTCCACATTCCAGTTCCCCGGCGGCGCCTGGCTCACCAATGACGAGGCCAATCATCGTATCGCATTGCTGTCCTCACCGCAGTTGAGCGATGATCCCGATAAGATCGTGCATGCGGGTATGCATCATAGCGCCTTCGAATATCCCTCAATGGGCGATCTGCTCAATGCCTACACGCGTCTGAAGTCTCTAGGAATCGTGCCGCATGCCTGCCTCGATCACGGCATGACGATGTCCTTCTACTACGAGGACCCCGATGGTAACAGCGTAGAGTTGCAATCCGACAATTTCGGCAACTGGCAACAGTCCAGCGCATGGATGCGTACCTCGCCGCAGTTCGCCTCCGACCCTATCGGCAAGCCGGTCGATCCTGAGCAGATGGTTGCTGCCCACCAGGCGGGTGCCTCGTTTGCTCAACTGCACGAGCGAGCATACGCAGGTGAATTTCAGCCTTCTACCTCACTCGACTTGCACGTACCCCTGGGCGATCCACGCGCTCCATTGTAATAGAGAAAGGTGAGGTTGGAATATGATGACGAGTACAGACAACGCTCAGAATATTCCCTCCGAGACGGACGTTCTCATCGTCGGAGGTGGTCCCGTTGGGCTCAGCGCGGCAGTCGAATTGGGGCAGAGAGGTGTACGCTGCCTGGTCATCGAGCCAAGGCAACTCGTCTCGCGACTCAAACCGCGCGCCAAGACGACCAGCGCGCGCACGATGGAACATTTTCGCCGCTGGGGACTGGCTGAGCGTGTGCGCGAGATAGCGCCACTCAAAGTGGATTGGTCGCAGGATGTCGTTTTCTGCACCACCTTGCTCGGACACGAGGTGATGCGTTTCAACAATTGCCTGGGGCTTTCACCGCAGCGAACCGATCTGTTCGCGGAATCAGGACAGCAGATCGCGCAGTCCTTGATCGAGGAAGTGCTGCGCGAGGCGGCTTGCGATCTAGCATCGTGCCAACTCTGCCTCGGTTGGTCGCTGCAAACTCTGGAGCAGCATGCGGATGCTGTATTGGCGACAGTTGCTAACGAGCAGGGCGAGCAGTGGTGGATTCGAGCGTCCTATGTCATCGGTTGTGATGGTTCTCGCAGCGTCGTGCGTTCAGCGATCGGTGCGCGCTACGAGGGCATCTCAGACACGCGTCCAAACTTCGGCATCGTCTTTCGCGCCCCTGGCCTGGCGGAGCGTCAGCCTCATGGGCCTGCCGTCCATTACTGGATACTCGATCCTGCTCATCCAGGTGTCATGGGTCGCATGGATATGCAGGATCAATGGTGGATCATCGCCAACGGCGTGCCCGCTGAGATCGGCCAGGCGGACCCTGATGCTTTGATCCATGGCCTCGTTGGATCTCGCATCGACGTGGAGGTTCTTGGCACGGACCCCTGGACCGCACGTATGCTGCTGGCGGACCGCTACGACAACGGTCGCATCTTTCTCGCTGGCGATGCCGCGCACCTGAATCCACCCTGGGGTGGGCATGGTTTTAATACAGGCATCGGTGATGCCGTGAATATTGCCTGGAAACTGGCCGCGGTAATTCACGGCTGGGGCACTGATGGACTGCTGAAAAGCTACATGGCGGAACGACGACCGATTGCCGAGCAAACCATCCGTGAGGCCCGCGCGAATATGAGCGTACTTGCCCCCGAACTCGGCAATCAGGATATGCTTACGGCGGGTGCGCCTGGTGAACAAGCAAGGCACGCCGCGGCTCGCGCGATTCAGGTCGCCAAGGACCGCGAGTTCCACAGCCTGGGGATTGTGCTTGGCTACCAGTACGATGCCTCGCCCGTTATCGTTGACGATGGCACTCCACGCATTATTGTGGGCCAGGATTATGTGCGCAGCGCGCGGCCAGGAGCGCGTTTGCCGCATCTGTGGTTGTCGGATGGCGCATCGCTCTACGATCGGCTGGGTACTGGATTCTCGTTGCTCTGGCTTGGTGACGGCGCGAATGTTGACCCATTCATCGAGTCAGCGGCGGCCCGCGGCGTGCCACTGACCACGATCGATCTGCGCGACCTGGCTCTTGCTGATCTCTATGCGGCCCCACTACTCCTCGTGCGGCCCGATCAACATGTGGCCTGGCGTGGTTCATCCGTGGATCGTGCGACCGCGCAGGCAATCATCGATCAAGTGCGTGGAGTTTGAACAGCTACAGCGAATAGTGCAGCAATTCACGTCTGCGCACCGCGATATAGACAATCGTCGCCAGTGCGATCAGTACCGTCGCGGTAGCCGCGATAGTGATCGCTGTGGATTGCAGGTTTTTGACCAGCACCGCGACAAAGGCCCACACAATGACCAGCATGTAGGCAATATCTACGCGACTCACCGCGACGAAGACCGCGATGGCGATGCCGACCAGCAGCACGATCACCGTCCAGGCTTGTGGGCTAACACCCCAGCCATTCCAGTGCACGCTGTAGAGGATTGCCGCCACGTTCGCAATCGTCGCCACCGTAATCCAGCCCAGGTAGATACCGAAGGCCGTATTCACGCACCAGCGTTCGCCCCGCGAAACCTGCGCGCGATTCATATCGGCGAGCAGGTAGATCGCCAGCAGTGAGCCTAACAAGACCAGCATCGCCAACAGACTCAGACTGATATGCTCGCTGAGCCACAACAATTCCCAACCAATATTGCCCGCGCATGCCAGCACATAAAGATAGCCAATACGGCGCAGACGTGGGTTGGCGCGTTGCGATGGCAACGCCTGATACACAGTGTACGCGATCAGAAAAGCATAAATAACGCCCCAGATGGCGAAAGCGTAATCGGCGGGCGTGATTAACGCGGGGTACTGGTGCGCGATATCACCCACGCTATGACCAGTAATACCACTGCTGAGGTAGTTGAGGATAATAGTCGCTACAGTAGCAATGATAACTACCAGTTGCCTGACAACATCGCTGCTGTTGCCGGTGGCGCTGCTCGCGTTCGATGGCGAAAGCATGATCTTCCTCCTTGAATAGTACCAACACGATTGAAAAGAACTACCTATCAGATGCGGAAGAAGACGAAATCGTGTAGTGTTATACCGTAAAAAAGACGAGATTGGCATATGTTGTACGATATGCCAATCTCATCTCTCCTTCTGCCGTTTTTATACTAGTAGTGTTAAATGTTCAACTTTTAAGCGGCTTGCGATACACTCCAATCCGTTTGGAACGTGGATTGCAGCGTTGAGAGCACGCTTTTGTTGCTGAGCAGGATACCCATCTCGCGGTTATCATCGAGCGAGGCGGTGGAGATGTTTTCGGACCCCACAAATGCTTCGGTACCATCGACCACGATGATTTTCGCGTGCATGTAGTATTGAGCATCTTCGCGCACGGAGACGCCACCGTTGTCGAGCGTGGTGATGCCGGAACTGTTGCTGCTATCGTCCGAGGGCAGAATGACCTGTACAGCGACGCCGCGCGCCTCCGCGTTGACGATAGCCTGCTCAACGCTGCTGTCCTGCATCTCCTCCGCCTCGATCAGCAAGCTGCTCTTTGCCTTGTTGATCAACGCGGTAAAATCGCTGCGCGAGTTGACCGGACTCAGCACGATGTCGCTATCGGAAACGCTCGGGTAGGACGAACGCGCCCAGTCGGCGTTGAAGACGGCCAGCACGGTTTTGACATCGGTCGCGCTGCTATCGATGATGCCATACTCGCGATTGGTCGTGCTGCTGCTGCCACCAAGCGCCGATTTGGTATAGTTGCAGGTCGTGATATAGGCGGTTTTATCATCGATGACCATACCCTTTTCGTGCGTTAGCGCGAAGGCAGGATTGCTGACTTCCGTCTGCGCGCCCGCGTTGCTCAGCGCTTGCAATGTGCTGGTGGGTGAGCCACCGCCGTAGGGATGCGCTTCGAGCATCACCCGTACGGTAATGCCGTTTTCAGCCGCGTTTTCCAACGCGCTGATTACGTTCTGGTCCGTCAGCAGATACATTTCCAGGTCGATCGACGATTGCGCGTTATTGATCGCGTTGAGAATAGGCGTTTCGCCCGCCGCAGGTTCTACAAATACTTTGACACCCGTGCTGCGACCCGTGCCGAGCGTATGCGTGCGTGCTTGTGCGAGATGGGACGCGGCATTGGCGGCGGTAAGATGCGAGAACAGGGTGGATGCCAGGATCAACACGAGGAAGGCGGAGCAGATAGCGATGAGCGGCCATTTGCCACGCAAAATAGGTGTGAGCATACAAATCCTCATTTCTTTACATACTGCTTTAACGCTGCGTTTGGCGACACAGGTTAAAAAGAAAGGACGGTTTCGACGAGATCTTGGTAAGTGTCATACAGGGCACAGGTTTCGAGCATGGACGGGGGATGCTTTCGATCTGTACGGCACTCTATCCATAGACTATCATAATAAACGTGGCTAAACCGGCTTTTATGTTAAAAAAAGGTTATGAGATCATAAAATTTTGCGTAAATCAAAAGCTTGACAGGTGTTAAGCCGTATGTTATGGTTGGGATATGCATGATAGCTTTGCCGATCGCGTCGACTACATCAAGTTGACCGATCACCCCAACAAACACATGTCGCATGACATGGCCGTATAAGCCTGGCGCGGTTGGCTTATGCGGCGAAAAGTAGCGCCAAATCGCCTTCGAGATGCATTTATCCTCGTCTGGATGATCGTAATATCTCGCATAGCTGTTTGCCTGCTTTTCTCGCCTCTTTCTCTCTTCATTTGCTTTCCATAATGCTCGTTGCGCGCTCCTCTTTGCTGTATAGCACGATTTTCACTGTGCTTTCCGCGTAGGGCAAGAGATGCCCCCAGCATCTCCGCCACGCGTTTGCCCTACGCGGAGAATGCAATGAAATCAATCACCGCCAGGTATCGCTCCACTTGTTTTTCATTTTTTCATGCCTTTGTCCTCAAGCGAAGGCGTTAAGCAAGGAGACAATACCAATGTTACTGGTGAATTGCTCGCAGGTAAGCAAAGATTTTGGCGGCAACCCGATTTTTCAGCATGTGCAGCTTGAAATCCTGGATGGCGAACGCATCGGGCTGGTGGGTGAGAATGGCAGCGGCAAATCGACCCTGTTCAAGCTCTTGTTGGGCGATGAATTGCCCACGAAAGGGACGATCACACGCAAACGTAACCTCACCATCGGCTATCTGGTGCAAGAGATACCCGAGGCACAATATCGACAGACGATTTTCTCGTTCGTCTCGGAATCCACAGCGAACCTGAAAGCGACTGCGCAACTGATGACCGAGCTGGAGGCACAGATGGCCGATCCACAATTGGTGGCGGATACGCAGAGGATGGAAAGCGTGTTGTTACGTTACAGCCAGGCGCAGGAGCGCTATGAAGCCTCGGGCGGCTATACGCTCACGCATCAAGCCGAAGCGGTATTGACCGGTCTGGGTTTCGCTGAGCACGAGTACCACATGGAGATCGGTTCGCTGAGCGGCGGCGAGAAGAAACTGGTCAACCTCGCGCGCATCCTGCTACAAAAGCCGGACCTGCTCCTACTGGATGAGCCAGACAATCATCTGGACCTGCGCGCCAAAGCCTGGTTGGAGCAGTATATCGCGGGCTACGCGGGTGCGGTACTCATCATCTCGCATGATCGCCACCTGTTGGATCGTACAGTCAAACGCATCCTGGCATTAGAGGACGGTGAGTTGACAGCGTACGCGGGCAACTATAGCGCGTACGTCGAGGAGCGCGAGCGGCGTTTGCAGAAACAGCAGGAACTCTACAGTTTACAGCACGTCGAGATCAAGCGCCTGGAGCAGAGCATGCACCGCTTGAAAAGTTGGGCCGAGATGAATCCCAAGTTTTCCGGACGCGCGGAATATATGGCGAAACGTGTGGAGCAGGCCAGACACGAGGCGGTCGAGAAACCGGTACTGACGCGTGATACGATCAAGGTCAACCTGGATGCTGATCGCAGCGGCAAGAAAGTGGTCGAGGTCAAAGGACTGAGTCAGGAGATCGAGGGACGTGTGCTCTTCTGGCCCTTCGATCTGACTATTCTCTACGGCGAACGCGTCGGCATCGTGGGTGCGAACGGCAGTGGTAAAACTACCCTGTTAAAAACGCTGCTCGGCATGTTGCCCGCGACCACGGGCACGACGAAGATCGGAGCCAGCGTCGTCGTCGGGTACTACGCGCAGGAGCAGGAGAATCTGCCCTTCGATAGCACTTCGCTCGACTTCGTACGCCACCTCAAGACGATCACCGAACCACAAGCTGTGGCCTTTTTGAGTCGCCTGCTGTTTTCGTACGCGGACATGCACACGCAGATCCGACAGTTGAGCGGTGGCGAGAAGAGTCGTCTACAACTGGCACGCTTGATGCTTACCGAGGCCAACTTTCTGCTGCTCGACGAGCCCACCAACAACCTCGACATCGCCTCGACCGAGGTGCTGGAGGAGGCGCTGTCGCAATTCGAAGGCACCGTGCTGGTCATCTCGCACGACCGCTACTTCCTGGATAAAGTGACCACGCGTACCATCGAGATCGGAGACGATCAGGAGGTGAGGAGTTACGAAGGGAACTATTCATATTATGAGCGTGTACGATAGTGAAGTACTTCCCTTCTTGCCCTTTCCTTCGTTCGCAAGTTATTGCATCACGACATCGTCAAGCCAGATATACCCTCTGGCTTGACCAAGGTTGAAATTGAATTCAGCGTCCGCAACACTTGTAGGCACCACGAAGGTATAGGTATAGTGTTGCCAATCGGTGCCAATGGAAAAATCTTGCACGAAATACTCTGTCCATGGTTCCGCGTCCAGTTGAATATAGAGTTGTCCAGTTCGTGCCCTTGATGCTTTCGCCCAGAAGGTAATAGTATAGGTACGGCCTTGCGTCAGCCCTACATCTGCTTGCCCGAACTGAATATTCCAGACGTTTTGTGCATCTCCTCTGCGTATATAAATCATTGCCGCGTTGTTGCCATCGCTGTGGGTTATACTATCGATTTCCGCGCTACCGGAAGTTCCACCGGTTGTACTGAAGTACCAGGGTGAGAGTGTGCTATCCTCGAATGAGCCGTTTTGTAGTATGTTTGTTGAACTTGATCCAACGGTAACAGTTGGCTGTGGTATGGTGGTAAGGGTGGGGGTTGGTGGCAGGGTAGTAGGCGTAGGCAACGATTGTGGTGTAGTTGGAGTAGGTGTGGAGATTGGTTGTGATGTCGTGGGCGTGGGTGCGGGCACACTATCGCCTGGCGCGGTATAGCTGACCCAATCCACCAGCATGTATCTGGTTATCCCGACGCTTGCCATACCACCAAAGTCCGTACTGTCGGTTCCCCAGTGGTTGATCATTACATGCGCAGGCGCAGATGGCACATGACTGGTCTCATCCGCAACGAGTGTGTCATCTATGTAATACTTCACCTCGTTCGCGCTCCACACCATCTTGTACGTCTTGAACTCGTTCGCCATATTCCCGATGGTAGCACTTTGCTCTATCTGGTCTCCATCGGTCGGATCTTTCGTCGGATCAGGATTGTTCCAGGTCGTCATCTCCGCGGCCTTGGGAAACTGCCCTTCCACCTCGAAGTCCAGCTCAGTTTGCGAGTTGTTGACGTAGGTGAACCCCGATGAGATCTGCCCACTTACTACTTTGCCCGTAGTATCGGTGGGTGAGGACGCGGTTGAACTGGTGCGCATTCGCCATTCGTAGGTTCCATAGCCGTAGGTTCCCGTGGTTGCGATCTCTCCTCCACGCGAGATGACCCCATTCTGATTCGACCCTACTTGCCCGTTTTCTTGCGTGAGTTCAAGGGTAAGATAGCCATTGTTCACACTCACATGGTCAGGTTGGAAGTATCCCTGGTGCAGGTTATTGATGGCTCCCATGCCATAGGCCCCATCGGAGGCATCCCAGAAATTGCTGTTCAGGCTACTGCCATCGAAATTTTCTACCCAACTACTCGTTGAAGCTGCGTGAGATAGGTGAAGTTTGTTCGTAAATACAGCATATGTGCCTGCTGTGAGGATGAGAAAAAGACAGATAAACCCAACAACAAGTTTGAGCGTGCGTTGCCTTTGTGCTAGAGATTCTGTTTTCATAAAGCCTCTGTTTATTCTTACGGGAAAGCGTTAGTCTTACTGCTTCTTTGTGAACGAATCAATGTTCCCTAACGCTTTTGTAATAGCCATCCCTCTATGAGTAAGGTATATAAGCAAGAAGTGCCAGAGTAAGAATAAACTATGATCATTGAATTTATGCTGTTTTTTATCATTTGCTCCAATTAATAGTACACTTCCATCCTGATAGTACTATCATAGGTTGGCGAGGAGGATCGATTATTTTTCTGCATCATCGGTGGCTTCTCGATGAACCAGCGCGACCACTATCCGAATTTCACCATACGAATACTCGTCGCCGAGAAATTCTTTGATCGGCTTCAAGGGGGAGTCGCCACATTGCTGGATGGCGTACTCGATCGCCTGTCGATGCTCATCCGAGATCAGGCTACTGGTATCCACAACTTCACCTGCCTCGATGGCCTCCGATAAGTGGCCCATCGCGGTAGAGAGTTGAAATCCTCTCTGCTCGGCTATTATTGCAGGGCTGATGCCCTGGCGGTAAAGGTCGAGTGTGATGGATGCGGAGGGCGAGAGCAAGCGTGTATCAGAGGTAACGATGGGTCGCGCTTGCTCTCGTTTCGGCGGAATGGGTAGATTGGTCGCCAAATTGTGATCGACACAATAGCGCTCGATGGCATCTGAGAAGGACGCGAAATATGCAGCGAGTTTGTGCTCGCCCACGCCCGGAATGGAGGCAAAGAGATCGCGATCGAGTGGTCTGAAATGGGCCAGCGCTTGTAGTGTTACATCGGGGAAAATAGCGTATGGAGGCACATTTTGCAGGTCAGCAAGGTCTTTGCGCATCTTACGCAGGTGCTCGAAAAGAAGTTGTTCCTCGGGTGTTAGTTGTGTGATTTGCTGTTTCGCGGGTACATACTCGACTTTTGGTTTAAGCGGTACGCTCATCTCGAATGTGCGCTGGCTACGCAGAATCTCGCGCGAAAGCAGATTGAATTTCAGGGTCGCGAACCCATCCGTGGATTCGCTGAGCAAGCCCTGTTGCAGCAGCGTACGACCCAGCCGTTGCCATTGCTCCACGCTCAGGTCTTTGCCAATGCCATAGGTCGATAGTTCGCTATGATTGTTGTCGCGAATCTTCTGTGTATTGGCGCCGCGCAGTATATCGATGATGTAGCGCATACCGAAGCGCTGATTGGTGCGACCAATACAGGAGAGGAATTTTTGCGCGTTGATGGTATGATCTTCCACCACACTTGGTGAGCGCAAACAATTGTCGCAGTTGTCACAGCCATCGTGCTCAGGCGTTTCACCGAAATAGTTCAGCAAAATGTGGCGGCGGCAAGTCTGGCTCTCGCAGTAGTTGATGACCTGCTGGAGTTGCTGTAATCCTACACGTTGCTCCTGCTCTTCCGATTGACTGATCATAAACTCGATCTTGTGCCGATCACCATAGTTATAGAAGATGATGCACTGCGCTGGCTCTCCATCGCGGCCCGCGCGACCCGATTCCTGATAATACCCTTCCAGACTTTTCGGTATATTGTAGTGGATAACCATGCGCACATCCGGCTTGGCGATCCCCATACCGAAGGCCACGGTCGCCACCAGTACCGGCACATCGTCGCGAATGAAACGTTCCTGGTTGGACGCGCGATCCTCATTGGACATGCCCGCGTGATAGGGCAAAGCATTGATCGCATTGAGTTTGAGTATCGCGGTCAGTTCGTCCACACCTTTGCGCGTCAGGCAGTAAATGATCACCGGCGCGTTGGGCTGTGCCCGCAAGAGTTGCAGCAGTTCTTTGTGCGCGTCGCGTGTCTTCGGGCGCACCTCGTAAGCAAGGTTGGGACGATTGAAACTGGCGATGTGAATGTATGGATCATGCAGCTTGAGTTGATTGACGATATCCTGGCGCACCCGTTCGGTCGCGGTCGCGGTCAACGCCATCACTGGCAGTTGTGGGAAACGGGCACGCACCTGCCCGAGTTGTCGATATTCCGGTCGAAAATCGTGGCCCCACTCGCTCACACAGTGGGCCTCGTCCACCGCCATCAGCGAGATACCCACACGTTGCTGCACCTCGTCGAGCAGGGTCAAGAAACTGAGCGTCATCAGGCGTTCGGGCGCGACGTAGAGCAGCTTGACGCGTCCATCGAGCACGGCCCGTTCGCGCGCCTCACGAATATTCGGACTGAGCGAGCTGTTGATAAACGTTGCGGCCACGCCGTTCGTACGCAGGCGATTGACCTGATCCTGCATCAACGCGATTAATGGCGAGACGATAATCGCCATCCCTGGCAACATCAGCGTAGGCAGTTGATAGGTAAGTGATTTGCCGCCGCCCGTGGGCATTAAGACCAGGGCATCCTGTCCCGCGAGTATGCGTTGCGTAACTTCCTCTTGACCAGGCAAAAAAGTATCGTAGCCGAAGTACGTTTTGAGGGTTGTTTTAAGACTCTGCTCGACGCTTTCCACTATCCATCTTCCTTACATTATGATTGAGAATGGGGCAAATTGAGTTTTGTTAGCAATATTTGTGCTCTCATACTCTATCGGGTTTCATCGGCCCTGTCAATTGGGCAATTTTGCGTATATTTATACTTATCACTGAATATAATGAGTATATCAGAAAGCAAAAGACGTATGTATAACCATCACCATTGTTCAAAAAATTGAGGGAAAATATGAAAGCAATTGTCCTTCACGAGTATGGCCCCGCGTCAAATCTCATATACGAAGACTTCGAAGACCCCAAACCTGCCGCAGGCGAGGTGCTTGTGCGCGTCTCTGCCACCAGCGTCAACCCCGCTGATTGGATAGTACGCGCTGGCATGGTCAAGGACATCATTCCGGTAGCATTCCCCTACATCCCTGGCTGCGACCTTGCGGGTACCGTGGTCGAGTTAGGCGAGGGTGTCACCGGTTTCGAGCCTGGCGATCGCGTCATGGCGGTGGCTCTGAAAAGTTATGCCGAACTGTGCACCGTCCCAGCCTCCATTCTCGTCAAAATTCCTGCTGGCCTGGAAATGACCACCGCTGCCGCGTTGCCACTGGTCACCATCACGGGCGATCAGTTGATACGGCGTGGTGCCAATGTCCAACCGCAGCAGACCGTCCTCATCACCGGGGCTTTAGGTGGCGTCGGTCGCTCAGCGGTCTTCGCGGCAGCTGAAATCGGTGCTCGCGTCATTGCTGGTGTTCGTGGCAGGCGACTTGACGCCGCACGGCAATTACCCGGGGTGAGCGAGGCCATCGCCATCGATAATGACGCAGAGATTGACAAACTCGGTCCAGTGGACTGCGTCGCCGATGCTGTCGGTGGGCAGCTCGCCGACAAATTACTTGCCAGGGTCAAGCTAGGTGGTACCTTCGGCTGCTTCCCAAAGCGAGAGCCGCAAAACGTTGCGCTTCATCCTACCATCCATATCAATATCGTTTTTGGGCAGCTCGACCAACTCAAGGTAGCAACAATCTTGCAGCACTACGCAGAGGCGGTACGCGACGGCAAGTTGACGATCCCAATCGAGCGCATCATGCCACTCGCCGCTGCCGCCGAAGCACACATAATTGCCGAAAAGGGCGGTATCGCCAAGATCGTCCTCACGGCTTGAACACAAAGATCAGCAATGCCCACGACCACCACGGTTTTCATCACCGTGGCGGTCGCGGGTCACGATCTCTGCAATCGCCACGGCTCCGTTCATTCGGTGTCTCACTTGTGGACTGAGCAAGACATGAAGGTACGCGCATCAGCAACGTTACTTTTCACTCAGGCTCCCTGGCCTCATCAGTCCAGATCAAGAAAAGCGGGTTCATATCCATCAGCCGTGACCTGTACTTCGGGAGAAAGGTAGAGGGGTGGCTGACCGTCAGGGACCTCGTACGAGATAGCCTGCCGCAGCCTTACCGGTTGAGGCCTATTTGTCTGCAAGTTCAGATAATTGGGGTCGTTAGTCAGGCCAAGTGGATCAGAAGAGGGATCGATCGTCACACTTCCCGCCACCGGTTCACCAGAATCTGCGTCGACAGCAGACACGGTCAGTGTCACCTCTGCACTACCTGGCCCTGTCGGTTTGCCAAGATGATCACGGTGAATAATCCACGGAATGGGATGAGGCTCATATGCTACCTGTAGCTCTGACATAGATCTTTTCATCCTTTCTAGGCGTTAATACTACATAGGCCCAGATGTGGGCAAGGAAAGCATCAGCAAGTACCGAATAGATGCACTTATAAAGTATAAAACGGCAACGAAATACACTTTTCGTTGACGATTTTTTCAGCATCTCTGCCGTTACACCCAGCTGCTCATCGCAAAGCCGGTCATCGCTGTTTATAAGGCATTTAAAGACATATGAACGCGTTCGAGTTTCGCTACTTCAATGCTTGCTCCCACTGCTTCACAGGCATTAGAACTTATACTTCTTCAGCAAAGGCACACCGACATTTTGTAGCAAGCTTGCCAGCAGCGACCATATCAGCCGACGATAAAGCGGGAGATGGCGATCATAGACGGCGCTATACTCGATCTCGCCCACCGCGCCACGCACGCGTTTGAAATTCGCCGCACCCGAACTGCAATTGAGTAACTGCCCATTCCTCTCCGCCCGCTGAAAGAGCGCGACGGTGAGCATACGGTACAAGCCAACCTGCTGTGGTACGGTGGTATCGTAACCGAAGAGAGGCGTGGTCATGACCTCAGCGCGGCAAAAGTAACCAAGCACCGCGTCGATGCGCTCGTTTTTCTTCAATGCGAGTATTGTCAGCATACCTTTGTCGAGTGCGAGTTTGATGTAGTTAGCGTTGAGCATGGGATTACAGCGCGAATATTTATCCAGGTAGAGCATATTATAGAGCTCGACAATACGCGGGATATCGGTCTCGCTAAGCTCGCACGACTCGACAATCGTATAGTCATGCTTTTCGAACAGCGTGCTGTCGCGCCGCAGCTGCCAGCGCGCCTTTTGCGGCAATGTCTGTGGTTCGCCTGGTCGCACTAAATAGACTTGCCGACTGGGCACCATTTTGCATCCTTCCCGCCGACAGGCTTCAATCATCGGTTGATAACAGCGAACGTTGAGCGAGCGAAAAACGATCGCGTGTCGTGGAAAACGCTTTTTCAAAGAACTGATCACTGCCCGCACCTGCTCAGCCGTGAGTTGAGGGTAGAGGTTGGTCGAGAGCAGCCAGTTATTGACATGTACGACACGGTTAATACGCGAAGCCTTACAAAATAGCCCGAATGCAGCGATAAAACTGGCGAGTAAGCGTTCAAGCAAAGGCTGCTCGAGCACCGCTAGCTCTTCCTGCGCGTAGGTGACATAGTGTGTGTAAGGCGAGCATACATACGAGTTCTCGTACTCGCCTGTATTGATCGTAAGTGGCAACATAATCCGTTCATCAATCAGCATCAGCAGCAGCTTTGTGTTCGTATTATCGATAAAATACTGTGTGCCGTATTGCAGCATTGGCGCGAGATAATCACGTGCATACATCCCATCAGGTGTATCGGGCCACGGAATATCATCGCACGAAGCGGGCGCAAAAAGACTGATCGTTGTATTTTTCATGTGATTGATATTTACCACACTCATACCTGTCCATTCCATTCTATGTCATACGTCGAGTTCGCCAGCATCGAACGCTTATGCTGGCGACTACTGCGCCAATTGTACCAGAGGATCAGGGGTTGAGCGAGAAACGGTCGTGGATCAGCGCGCTCGAAAATCACATCGCGTGCGTGCGTGATCGCGTAGAGCCAGCGCTGAAAAAACGTCCAGGAGCGAAAAATCACTGCTGGTCCATAGATCAGCATAGCAACTGCGATCATTGCCTGCGTGCCAGCTTGCGGACGAATCGTGTCCTGCACCTGATCCGGACAGAGAAATGCTTGCTCTAACTGCTCGGAAGATTGAAACAGGTGCGCGCCGCTGGTCGCGCGCGGATTACATTCCAGCGCGTAGACCGTTTTATCGGCGGAGATAATAAAATCAAAGGCGATCTGCCCCGAGAACTGGCTGTGCTCTAAAAAGTGACGCACCCACTCATCAATATCCGGCTGCATAACCGCTTGAAAATGGATACACGCACCCAGTTGACCTGACGTGAATGTCTGCGGATAGAGCGCGTGCGCGATCAACTTACCCTTGTGTGCTATGCTATACGAGCAAAACGCCTGCCCCTCTACTTTTTCTTGCGCCAGCCAGGGAGAAGATTCTGAAATTGCTAAATCTGAGGGAAGCCTTTCCAACTGTCGCTGATCATCGATTATATGTACCTGCGTCGCGAAGCGCGAATAAGCTAGTTTCAGCACGCAAGGCATAAAAGATTGCCTTTGTTGACCGAGATAGTTTTGTAAATCCGCTTGCGAACACAGTAATTGTGTCCTGGGAGCAGGCAGACCACTCTCGTGTACAAGTTGGTTGAATGTCCATTTGTTGTGCAATCTTTGTATCTCATCAATAGGTGCGGCAAAAACAGTACAAAACTCTTTAAGCCTCTCCAACCCTCGCGCCACAAAGAAAATCTCCTCACAGGTAGGTATCAGTAGGTCGATATGCTCGCTTTGAATGATTTTGACGAGAGCATCGATATAGCCTTGTTGTGCTTGATTTGGTGGGGGAACGATATAATTTTTTGCGACCCAGCGAGAGTAGCGACAGAGATGAACCAGCATGCTTTCGGCTACAATAACTCGATGTCCCACCTGCGCGAACATGCGTGCCAGTTCCAGCGTTACAGGCGCCCGCCCACCTGTTAATAAAATGCTTTTCATATCTATGAACTATAAACGATTCTCTTACTGTATGTGGGGTACAGGTTTAGATAAGGGAGATCAGTGGCGAAAAAGCTGAGAAATACGGCGCTATCAGGTAGTCTATGCATATTGCTCCATTTCCGCCTTTCTGCACCCTCATGGGAATAGCTATCTGAATATCTTTCAGGATAAGTGATGTTTGTAAGCTCCAGTTTGACATGACAGAAAAGGAAAAGTTTATGATTCACAAAGTCGAAGCAGTAGTCTTGTTCGTACAAGACCTTAGCGGATGTACGACGTTTTATCGAGATACGTTCAAACTTCAATATCAAGGGAGCGATGCTAACTCCGCCAGTTTCTTGCTGCAAGAGGGATTGTACTTGATCTTGCTCTCGCCCGAAGGTGCGGCGGACTTATTAGGGAAGCAGGTGCATGAACTGAAGATTGAGGGAGGGTCACACGGGTTGCTGGCCGTCAGTGTTGCAGATGTGGATGTTGCCTACGAGGAACTTAAAGCGCAGGGCGTCACCTTTGTCAGACCACCAACTGACCAACACTGGGGACTACGTACCGCGCACTTTGCTGATCCTGAAGGCAATTTGTGGGAGATCAACCAGGCAATTAATGCAGGTCAGTAAAATCTTTCCGCTGCCCCTATGCGGATAATTGTAAAAGAGCACTTTGTCTGTGATATACTTTTCATGGAAAAGGATCGCTTTACCCTAAAGGTCATATTTCCCGCTCTTTAACAATAAGAGGTGTTGTTTGCATTGTCGATGCTTCACATCCTATATCAACATGTATCACTGTATATGTTTCTATGTTCTCTATCCCACATGAGCAAAAGCTCTGTGTGTTGCATCCCACGTTTCTTTTGTCTGCTGAACAAATGGTGCGAGAGGCTAATGGCAACCTCTCGCGATAACAGAGAGGAAATGGTTTTATGGATAGTATCGAAAACGCGGTTGCGAAGACGAAGCCGCGCTCGTATGCATTCACCGGGTCACGTATTTTTGTGCTCATCATGACTATCCTGCTGGCTAGTCAATTCGTGGGTATCGCCTCGGCCTCCGCGCGCGCCAATGATGGTGTAGCGCCTGGCGGACCTGGTGCACTCTCTTATTTCGACGAATCACGCAAAGATTGTCTGGGCACGGCGCGCAATACCAGTTCGAAAGTGTGGTTTACCGTCGCCGATGGTGTGCTCAGCGATGTCTATTATCCTACCATCGACAATACGAACGTGCAGACGCTGCAATACATCGTCACCGACGGTAGCAGCTTCACCGATCTACAGACTCGCGATACCACTTACACCGTGCAGTCGTTGAACGGCCCCGGCCTGGCCTGCCGCATCACTACGACCGCCAAAAGCGGCAAATATCGTATCGTCACCGACTATCTCACCGATCCACAACAGAATACGGTCGTGATGCGCGTGAAGTTCAGCGCCTTGCAGGGTAGCCTGTCCGACTACAAACTCTACCTGCGCTACGATCCTACCATCAACGGCAATGGCGGCGGTGGCAGTGGCAACGGTGGTGGTGATAGCGGCACCATCGATACCTCGACCGGTCACACCATTCCCATCGCGTATGACACCAACACCAAAACCAATGCCGTCAATCGCACCTACGCCGTGCCCGTCTATAGCGCTCTGGATGCCTCGACCCCCTTCACACAGGTGAGCAACGGCTTCGCGGGCACCGCCAGCGACGGTCTGACGCAGCTTGACGCCTCGCATACGTTGAGCACGCTTTATGACCAGGCCAATGATGGCAATCTGGTGCAGACCGCGCAAACCGACCTGACGCACAGCAATGGGCAGTTGACGCTCGCGCTCGGCTTCGGGCAGACGCAAAGTGCCTCTATAAAGTCCGCGCGCGCCTCGCTCGCCACGAACTTCGACAAGATGTTTGTTAATTACACTGCTGGCTGGTTGGGATACGATGCCAGACTGACGTTGAATAGTCTCAGGCAATCGCGTGTCGCCAACAAAACGCAGTGGTTGCAGCTATTGAACGAGTACTATACTAGCGCCAATGTCGTCAAAGCGTCCGAGGACAAGACCTTCCCCGGTGCTATCGTTGCTGGCCTGGGTTCACCGTGGGGACAGGCCGTTTCGGCGGGCGATCCCAACAACACCTACTTCGGTTCGTACCGTGAGGTGTTCGCGCGTGACCTGTACGAGGCCTGGACGGGCCTGTACCTGGATGGCGACTGGCAGACTGCGCGCGACGCGGTCCACTTCCTGTTCTATGATCAGCAGCAGCCAGATGGCTCGATGCCGCGCAACAGCCTGCTCAACGGCAAGCTCGCGCCCGACTCGTTCAACACGCAGCTTGACGAGGCCAGCTACCCCATCATTATGGCCTATCAGCTCAATATGACCGATAGCGACCTGTACAAAAATCACATCCTGCCCGACGCGAACTTTATCATCAGCCATGGTCCCTCGTTCGGCGTCGAGCGCTGGGAGGAGCAGAGCGGCTACTCGCCCTCGACCATCTCCGCCGAGATCGCGGGCCTGGTTGCCGCGGCGGATATCGCGCGCAAAAATGGTGATACCGCCAACGCCAACATCTGGCTTGGTGTGGCCGACGACTGGCAGCGTTCGATCAAGGGCTGGACCGTCACCACCAATGGCCCACTGTCTAGCGACCCCTACTTTATTCGCCTATCCAAAACCGGCGATCCCAATGCCGCGATCAGCTATAACGTCGGCAATGGTGGACCCACGCTGGATCAGCGCTCGGTCATCGACGCGGGCTTCCTGGAACTGGTGCGCCTGGGTGAATTGCCCGCCAACGATACGACGGTGCAAAATTCGCTCAAAGTCGTTGATGCCACCATCGAGACGCAGACGCCGAGTGGTCCCGGCTGGCACCGCTACAACGGCGATGGTTATGGAGATGGCGCGACCGACGGCCATCCCTGGGCACCCAGCGACATGGGCACCGGCCACGTCTGGCCCGTGCTGGACGACGAGCGCGGCGAGTACGAGGTCGACGCGGGCGATAGCTCGATGGCGACAACCTTGCTGCAAACCATGAATAACTTCAGTGATGGCATTGGCCTGATTCCCGAGCAGGACTGGGATCAGCCGAATCTGCCCGCCTCGCCCTACGGCAGCGATCCTACCACCGCGTCGATCGGTTTCCAGGATGGACAGCCCGCCGGTTCCGCATCCCCTCTGACGTGGTCCACAGCATCTTACATCCGTCTCTTCGATGACCTGCTCTCCGGCAAAATTCTGGAGCAGCCGCAGGACACCTACAATCGTTACGTCGCGCATCAGCAGGGACAGACCACGTTAACGGTCACTTCGCCCAAGGACCTCAGTCCCATTACCGGCTCGCCCGTCACGGTCACCGGCACATCCGTGCCCGGCAACACCATCTACGTTTCCGCCACCAACACGGATCAAAACAGCAAGACGACCAACGCCACCACTACGGCTGGCTCCGATGGCACCTTCAGCGTCTCGGTTCCCGTCATCGGTGGTAATACTGTGCTGAACACCGTCGCGGTGAGCAAGAGTGGCGCGACCGCTCACGATCAGCGCACCGTGGTCTTCGACTTCACCCCTGGCACCCTGCTTTTCGAGGCTACCGATCCATCCAATGATGATCATGGACCAGGGAATTATGCCTATCCGACCGCCAGCGATTTCCACGATGGCGCCTTCGATCTACAGGATTTCCGCATCTACGATGATGGCACCAACATCATCTTCAAGGTGCAGACGCGCGACCTGACCCCGACCTTCGGCAGCACCTACGGCGCGCAGTTGATCGATGTCTATGTCCACCAGCCGAACGCCACCACAACTTCTACCGCGGCGGCCTATCCACAACGCAACTACACCATCGCGTCCAGCGCGGCCTGGAGTCAGTTACTTGAGGTGCAGGGCTTCGGCTCGCGTTACGTGGACGCGCAAGGCAACACGCTGGGCACCATCACGGCCAGCGCGAACTCCATCTCGCGCTACATCACCTTCAGCGTGCCCAAATCTATCATCGGCCAACCGGGCAGTGGTTGGGGCTTTACCGTCACGCTAACCGGCCAGGACGGTTTTAGCCCGGACAACGCGCGTACCTTCACCGCGACCCCTCAACCGTACAACTTCGGCGTATGCGCGACCGCCAGCACTGATCCGCATTGTACCGTCGATCCTACTACTGTACCCAAAGTGATGGATGTGTTGACCCCTCCCGGCGTCTCGCAAGCCGACGAACTGGACTACACCAGGCACCAGCCCGTCGTGTTGCAGGATGTGGTTATCCCGTAAGCGATAAAGAGGATCGCGTAGGCGTGCTCCCTGGCGGGCACGCGGCGACTTCAGAGAGGCAATCGAGAGTACGTAAGTAGAGGTTGGAGTGTGCCAAATGCTCCAACCTCTTTCAATAGTGTCATCAATAAATTTTCATGAAAATATACAAAACGAGGGGTAACATCTGTTCACACTCACTTTTGTCCGAACTTTCCGCCAATTTACCACTTGATGAAAGCCTGAAAAAAGGTAAATTCTACGTGCTAAGAGCTATGTCCGAAAACCGCCAGTGTACTTGCGTGGTCAATGCTACACTTTACGAAGTACACCAATTGACTTTACATATTTGCTGCGTAGAGGATTACTTTAATGACACCACTACATCCCTTTCGGTTCGGTGTGATCTGTGAGCATATGCAAACTGCTGATGAGTGGCTGCAAACGGTTCAACAAGCGGAAAATCTGGGTTACTCGACCATATTGATACGTGACCATTTTGTTCAAGATCCGTTCGGTGATCAGTTAGCGCCCTTGATTGCCTTGATGGCCGCGGCGAGCGCAACAAAAACACTCCGCCTCGGAACAATGGTGCTCGATAATGATTATCGCCATCCTGTCATGCTAGCAAAAGAGGCAGCAACGCTGGACCTGCTCTCGCAAGGTAGATTCGAGCTTGGCATCGGCGCGGGCTGGCTACGAGCCGAATATGAGCAGGCAGGCATGTCTTTTGCCTCCCCTGGCGAACGCGTAAGCCGTCTAGAGGAGGCGCTTCATATCCTCAAGGGCTTGCTTTCGGGTCAGACACTGACGTTCTCCGGTAAGCATTACACAATTTCCCAACTCGATTGTTTTCCTGGATCAGTTCAACAGCCTCATCCACCAATTCTCGTTGGAGCCGGGAGTAAGCGCATGCTAACGATTGCAGCGCGCGAGGCAGATATTATCGGCATCCTTCCCAAAGCATTACAGGCTGGTATGATTTCAGAAGAAGTCGCTGAACGCCTCCCTGCTACTATGGCTCAGAAGATTAACTGGATTCGTGACGCTGCTGGAGAACGATTTGAGCAGCTAGAACTCAGCATGATCATCTCGCCCATTCTCACCGAAGATCGGCAGACCGAAGCTCAAAAGTTGATACACGAACGAGGCTGGGTCGATGTCTCCGTCGAGCAGGTGCTCACTATGCCTTCCGTCTTTATTGGTTCCCTCGGTCAAATTGCTGAGGATATACGCAAGCGACGTGAACTGTATGGTTTCTCATATTTCGTTACAGAAGATGGTTATATGGACGTGTTTGCTCCGCTGGTAAAAGAACTGACAGGTAAATAAAAAATCGTATTCTCCCCCTGGTGATTTTTCTATGCCCTCGCCTGTCCTCGATTTTCACCGATTTTCGGATCCACTTCTTGTGTTTCTGCTATTTTCTTTGCTTTCTCCTCACATAATGTGTTTCTCTTTTGTGAAACACATTATGTGAGGAGCACAAGAAAAATCACGAGAAGAGATAGGTGTAACGTACCGAAGATACCTAGCGCTGGAGTGTAGATTGATCGAAACGATAAACAAGCAAGCATACCAGAACAATAAGTGCTACTACTATGTTCAGCACAAATGTTGGAATAGTTGTATCCCTTTGAGGATGAGTGAAGGCCAGCGCATTTTCAAGAAGGGTCAGAACGACAATGACTGTCATTGTCCAAAATGCCCAGCGTTTTCTCGCCCATAAGCTCACTGCCATTGCGAGAGAAAAACCTCCCAACAGCAACTCGATTACTAAACCACCCACGGCTACTGTATTGAGAGCATCGGGAATATAGCGTCCGAAAATCGTTGTGTGATTGAATCCTAGAATAGCACTGACGACGAGAATACCTCCTAAAAGTGTTGTTGTGCCCACAACAAGACGAGAACTCAATGAATGTTTAGAAACATGAAACTGTTTAGTTGTATTGTGCATTTCTATCTTCTTCTTTACTTATCTTTATTTAAATCACTCAAAATTTTCAGTGCTGCGGGCACATGTTTATCAGGACTAAATTGTGAGGAGAAGATATGGCGGACAATGCCCTGCTTATCAATGATATAGGTAACACGTCCTGGCAGCATGCCTAATGTGGTAGCCACCCCATAATGTTTTCTTAACTCGCCATTTGTATCACTGAGCAAGGGGAAGGTAAGACGATTCTTTGCCGCAAAACGCTGATGAGATTCAACAGAGTCGGAGCTGACGCCAAGCACCTGAGCCCCCGCCTCTTTGATCTCCTCATAGCTATCTCTAAACGAACAGGCCTGTGTGGTGCAAGCTGGACTTTCATCTTTTGGATAAAAGTAGAGCACAATATTTGTCTTGCCAAGCAAGTCTTTTAGATGTATAGTCGTCCCATTTTGTGAAGGGAGCGTAAAATCTGGAGCCAAATCACCAACCTGTACTTTTTTCTTTCCTGATTGAGTCTGTTTTTTTGTACTATCCATGTAAACCATTCCTTTCCATGCAGGCCTTTTCAAAACGCCCTGGTTCATTGACATTCTTAGTGTACAAGGACGCCAACCTTCGATCTGTCCCTCTTCCCGTCCCTGTTATGTCTCTTCGTAAACAGAGCACTTCAGCGTTCACAATGGCCGTACACGCTCCACGAAAGTTGTTGTGAGCACACTATTTCGCAGTTTTCTGTGCATTCGTCTCGACAACTTACCTAACATGGCCTATACTTACTCCTGTTAGGTAAAAAAAGTGAACTCCTGGAGCGTAGGCATGTCGCGTCGTCGTATTCCGCAGCTGATTCATGGGAAACTGATAGTATCAGATCAAAGCACTACCTCTACTATTTTGTTTGGCTCAGTGGAATGGAGAGACTGGGTAGCCGATCAGGGGCATACATCTTTTTCTCTACCCACACAGACCGGTACTATCACATTGCGCCGAGAACGCCAGCGTAATAACCACTATTGGTATGCTTATCGTTGGTATGATGGTCGTCTCCACAAATCCTATATAGGGAAATCTGAGGAGCTCACTGCTGAATGGCTCTCACACCTGACCTCTTCTGAAGAAATAATACTTCCTTCAACAGAAGTGCAATACTTCTTTTTAGGGACTTCACACATTCACATTCCAGGTCGGCATGGACAAAAATTCGGAAATAAAGCACTTTTATTGCTTGCTTACCTTGCTACGCATACAACACCACAACCAAGAGGACACCTTATAGCTCTGCTTTGGCCTGATAGCACGGAACAAGCGGCAAGAAAAAATCTGCGTAACTTGCTCTGGACGCTTCATACACTTTGTGGAGACAAAGTAGTGCTAGTGAAGGATGACTCACTGTTGCTTCGGCAAACACTTTCTATCGACATATGGCACTTTGAGCGGCTTTTAGAACAATGGAAGCACCATATGCATGATACCGATAGTTTTGACCGTATGCCCGAGTATATCGCGCATAGTGCTCTCCTACGCGAAGCTTTTGAATGCTATCAGGGTCCTTTTCTGGATGGTATAGCGATTGCCGAGAGCATCGAAGCCGAGCACTGGCTACTTCTTGAACGGGAACGGCTGGGGCAGATGTTTTTGCGTGTATGCACCTCTTTGATAGAAACTTTCCGCTTTACAAAGGATTGGTCTCGTCTCCTTCTCGTTGCTCAGCGTGCTCTTGCCGAAGAACCCTTACACGAGCCACTCTATCAGGCAACAATGGAAGCCTATGCTCAACTCGGCCAACGCGCTGAAGCACTACATCAGTACGAAATGCTTCGCACACTGCTTGAACGAGAGCTTGGCGTCTCACCACTACCAAAAACGGACGTACTCTACAAGATGATTCGCTCTGGCGAACTTTACACTGCTATATCTGAGCAGCGGATGAGAACACCTTCCATCGCTCCTTCTCCTTTTGTGGCCCGGCGAGAGGAATTGACGGTGCTCGATGAGGAACTTAGGCATGTGCAACAGGGGCAGGCACGCGCCGTGCTCCTCACAGGAGAACTGGGGATTGGCAAATCTCGTTTATGGCAAGAATGGAAAATGCGGCTTCCTGCACAAGCAACAGTATTAGATTTACGCTGTTTTGAGATCAATCAGATGCTGCCACAGGGACCACTCGTGGATTGGTTTCGGCGCTCTTCCTGGCTAGAACAACTTTTCGCTCCCTCCTCTCCTCTTTCTGCTGTATGGCGTGAGGAACTTCTCCGGCTCGTGCCTGCCTCATCTTCTCAGGATCAGCCACTCCATTCGCTTCAGATTGCCGAACGCTCGCACGTATTTGAAGCCCTGGCACAAAGCCTGCTTGTCTTTGGGATGCAACCATGTGTGCTCTTTTTAGACGATGCACATTGGGCAGATACGTTTACGCTCGACTGGCTCAGCTACTTGATGGATCGCTTTGCTGGTGGTTCCTTGCTGCTTCTGCTAGCTTATCGACGCGAAGAGGTTTCGGCACCTTTGGCTTCGCATGTTGCTAGTTGGACACGGAAACGCATCACAAGACATCTTACGCTTCCTCGTTTAACACGGCAAGAGTCCCATGAACTTATTCATGCTCTAGGCGGTGACAGCCAACGGGCAGAGCACGCGTATACTCAGGGGGCGGGCAATCCCTATTTTTTGAGTGAGTTGCTGCATGCCGCACCAGGGACGATTCCACCAACGCTCGCTGACCTTGTGCGCGCTCGTCTGGATGCCTTTCCAGAGGAAATCCGCCAAATATTACAGACGGCAGTCATTCTGGAGCCGGATATCGACTTCGTCACGCTACAGCGAACCAGTGGTCGTAACGAAGAGGAGACATTGCATGCCCTTGATACACTCCTTCATTCAGCCATTTTGCTTGAACAGCAAGAGCAGTATTCCTTTACACACCCTCTAGTAGCGCAAGTTATACGTGATACCATGGGGAATGCACGGCGCAAGCTGCTACATCGTCGAGGAGCGCAGGCACTTGAGATGATATATGCAGGACAGCTCCCAATGATTTCAGGACGCCTGGCGTATCATTACGAGGAGGCGGGAGATTCAATTCGGGCCGCAACATATCTGGATATGGCAGCAGAAATTGCCCGTGTAATGGGCGCATGGAACGAAGTCATGCAGCTCTCTGAGCACGCTATTGCCCTCCATGCAACACCAGGGCGTCAATTTCTTCTAGGTCAGGCACTTTTCTGGCAAGGACAATTTGATGGAGCAAGAAAAATATTAGTGACAGCTTTACAAGCAGCGGGAGCCAGTGAGACACCTCAAGAGATCAGCAA
Organism: uncultured Dictyobacter sp.; assembly: GCA_964657925.1. Taxonomy (GTDB): domain Bacteria; phylum Chloroflexota; class Ktedonobacteria; order Ktedonobacterales; family Ktedonobacteraceae; genus Dictyobacter. Next base: position 8,732 of record CAZZWK010000058.1, on the reverse strand, counting down.
CGCCTGTCTTTCCCTTGCAACCATAGCACTTCTAAGCGCTCAGGATAACGAAGCAGAACAGTGGATACAGCGCGGACTCAAGGCACATGGATACAACGATAGCTCGTCTATTTCCTTAATAGGAAAAGACGCTATTCTGCATTTTCACACTATCGACTATTCGCCAAAACAGACTATGCAGTTCCTTGTAAAAGTTTTTGAAGATATTTGTGATGCATTAGGGAAATTAGAGAAATAAAGAACTCTTATGCAATTCGGATTACGATTTCATTTGGCAAAAGCACTGACGGGTAAATGAAAAGGCATATCCTCCCCCTGGTGATTTTTCTATACCCTCTATACCCTCGCCTGTTCAAGGTAACATTATGCATAAAATTCAGGAGCTTTTTTGAGCGTCTGCCACTGTGCACCATCATGTCCAAAGATGACGAGATTCACGTGCTCGCGCTCGGCTATATCCATTAGTTTTCGTGTACTATTGCGCAACTGCTCCTCGTTTTCGTCTATTGGCGAGGCCTGGCGATCAGGGGTAAAAAGACGTTGAAGAGGGACTGCGTCAATCGTGAGCAACACGTTGCCCATCTGAGGTAGATGTATCAACACCGATTGATGTCCGGCAACGTGCCCACTGGTTTCGATCACCGTCAGGCCGGGCAGCAGTTCGGTATCTCCCTCGACTAGCTGGTAGTGCAGTGCTGGGTGATCCCAATGTGTACGTGCACCTTGTAGGCGTTTGTGTCCACTGCGCGCCAGTTCATAATGTTCGCGCTGCACGACAAATTTTGCGTGCGTAAAAGCATCGTGATAGCCCGCGTGATCCACATCGAAATGGGTGCAGATGACAAGGCTGATATCATCGGGGGATACTTGTAGATCGGCAAGATGCTCCAACACATTTTTGGTGTTCTCAGATGCTGGGCTGTCTGCTGGTGCCGTATGATCCGCGGGCAGTCCACTATCGATCAGTATATTTTGACCGTCGCCCGTCTGCACGAGATAGCATCCCGTCGACATCGCGAGCGTCCGGCCCGCTGTTAATGGTAGGTTGGTCGTGCTTAACTGCATGAGGTACAATCGCCGTGGCGTCGCGCTGGTTACTGACATTGTCTGTCCTTTCTCTGTCTCCGCTGACTCATACATTCGCCTTTTCTATTATGAATTGTACCAGTTTTGTACGTGTTGCATCTTCGGGTATATAAATCATCACTCGAATATCGGGATCGCTGGGAACCTGTAGCGTGGTGTGCTCAAATTCCAGTCGTCCGAGGAGTGGATGCTCTATAAGCTTGTGCCCATCCATTGTACTGCTGGCCTCGTGTTGCGGCCACCACTGACAAAATTCGGGACTGATGTGTTTAAGATCTCTAATCAACTCCTCGAACCAGGAGTCGCCAGGATAGCGTGCATTGGCCGTGTGAAATTCCGTCAAAACCCCTTGTGCCACATCTTCCCAGTTTGGGTAGCGTTTGCGAGCGAGAGGACTTGTGAAAAGTCGCCAGACCAGGTTTCGCGGGTATATATCATGCGTGAACGAGGGGTGGTTAATATCAAAGACGACCTCGGCTCCCTTGTTCCACGCCAGGTAATCCCAGCGTCTGCCCATAACGTACGCGGGCGTTGGGTCCAGGTTATCCAATACCTGTTGCATCACTGGACTGACACACTCTTCGGTGGGAAAGGTGTGCGCGGGTAGAGCTTGTCCCGCGAGCACAAATAGATGTCGTCGCTCGTTTGGTGTGAGTTTGAGTGCCTGCACCAGGCTTTCTAACACCTGTGCCGAGGGATGCACGTCGCGTCCCTGCTCCAGCCAGACATACCAGGAGGTACCGATATTCGCAAGTTGCGCGACCTCTTCACGCCTCAACCCCGGTGTGCGCCGACGTAAACCTGGTGGCAACCCTACCTCAATTGGAGAGAGTTGCGTACGTCGCTTCCGCAAAAAATCCGCTAGCGCCTGGCGGCGTTCACTTTCTTGCATCTCGTCTTCCCTTATCCTGGTGGTCGTAAACCTATGATCAGCAAACTCTGGTCCTGGTACCGCTCTCATACTATACTTCAACTGAGTGGACAGTCAAGATAAAACGTATGTTGGCGAAAAGAGCATCGGGCCTGTAGTTAGAAGATGAGAGGTCAACTCTAATCGCCTGATCCATTTGGAGGAGAAAAAGATGACAATACAGAACAATAATTTCGTACCTTCCGGTTTGCTCACGAATAAAGTGGCGTTGATCACCGGTGCTGGCCGTGGCATCGGCGCTGCTTCTGCCAGCCTCTTTGCTCGTGAGGGCGCGTCCGTCATGCTGGCTTCCCGTACCGAGTCGGAGTTGCAGGCCACCGTCGAAGAGATCAGGGCGTCCGGCGGTACAGCCGACTATGTCGTGACCGATTTTACTGATGCAGCTAGCATACAGCACGCGGTTCAGACTGTCGTAGACCGCTATGGTCGGCTCGATATCGCTTTCAACAATGCTGGCACATCGATTCCCCATGTTCCCCTAAGCGAGGTGCCAGAATCCGATTTCGACACGTTAACAGCCACAAATTATAAAGGCGTCTGGCTATCAATGGCTGCTGAGATTCACGCGATCATCGCGACCGCTCAAACCGGTGCTATCGTCAACAATAGCAGCGTCGGCAGTTTCAGAGGTAATCCAGGCCTGGGAATTTATGGCGCGGCTAAGCGTGCTGTCAATAGCCTCACCGAGACTGCCGCCATCGAGTATGGGCCGCGGGGTATCCGTGTCAACGCCGTAGCCCCTGGCACGACTATGACGGCTATGATGCAGCGATGGGCGGATCAGCAGCCGGATATTATCGAGCAACTCAATGCACGCACACCGTTGCAACGCCCGGCCAGTCCAAACGAAATCGCTGAGGTCGTTGCCTGGCTCCTGAGCGATCGTGCCTCTTATGTCACTGGCGTAGTCGTCCCCGTCGATGGCGGTATGCGCGCGTAATTTTAGCCTTCTAAGTTTGCTGTCTTTGCTTACCTTAACTCGCACACAACTCTTTCGCATACTGATAGGCAATGTCTGCAACGCTCATACCCACCCGTTTATAAAGCCGTACCGCAGTTGCTGCAATCTGTGGATCGACGCTCAGGCTCGCCTTGTTCATGCCGCGTCGAGCAAATTCGCCGAAACTATATAAAAGCAATGCCTGTCCAAGCACTGCTTGTTCATACTTTTGAATAAAAGAGAGGAGGGTACTACTATCTTTCAGCGTTGGAAAACGAACGAGGAGATTGTCAGGCAGTAAATTCATTACTGTTCCAATGGTGGCGTTGGGGGGCTTGAGTGGCGCAGTCGCTCTAACTCATCGAGCATCGTATCGGGCAGATCATTCCATGCACCAAAAGGATCTTGCCATGGCGCTTGCTCTTGTACTGATCGGTTTTTAAATTGTGTGCGAGTTATAGAAGTATGTTGAAGCGTTTCTGCAAGTGCTTCAATGTAAGTTGCCATCTCTTCTTGTAGTTCAGGTGGTAGTTTTTCGAGAGAAGGTAGTAAATCATGTAATCGATCAATCATAGTTTCCTCTGAGTTAGCAGTTACAAGAAATTTTATTTACTAAGACTGAAGAAATTGTATGTACTATAGTCTCTATTTTATTGAGAAGTATACCATAATGCGTCTTGTTTGTTTCACATCACATTCTTTTACCTATGAATCATCGGAAAAGACAAATTTTGCGTATATTGCGGCCCAGGCAGAATCTGCCGTAGATAATGCTGCATACTTTTTTTCTGGTCCCATTGTTTCGGATAGCCCAGCGACACCTCCTCGAAGCGCACCCCATCCATATGGTCGGTAACGCGAATGTGCAGGTGTCCGTAGACGACGGTCAGGGCGTGGAAGCGGCGATGCCAGTCCTCCGTCGTCTTTGTACCACACCACAGCGAGAAGCGCGGGATGTAGCGCAAGCGTTTGGTAAAAATCTCGCGCAACGGCCAGTGATTGATCAACACAAGCGGTATTGCGGGATCGATTTCTTGTAGCCTTTTCTCAGTTCTAGCGCACAAAGCGGCGCACCACTCTTCTCGCGTAGAGTAGGGGTCGGCATGCAGCAGGTACTCATCGCTACACACGCTATGTTTTTCTTCGGCCCAGGCGACCGCATCCGCACGCGCGACAGTAGATGGACGAAACGAGTAGTCGTAGAGCAGGAACATTGGTACGAGTATAGCGGCAGGCCCTTCGCCCTCCCACCGCACGTATGGATCTTCGGGCGTCAAAACACCGAGATCGCGACAGACCTCGACCAGTTTCCAGTATTTTGCCTCGCCCCGCAACCGGTCCTCCTCATTGCTTGCGCTGGCATTCGTCCATAGATCATGATTGCCCGGCACCCACAGTAGTTGCGCGAACCGTTCGTTGAGCAAGGTGAGCGCGTAGCGTGTTTGCTCGACCGTCTCCCCAATATCGCCCGCGACAATCAGCCAGTCATCGTTATACGCAGGCAACGCTTCCAGTGCCTTGCGATTCGTCTCGTGGCTGATGTGGATGTCGCTGATCGCGTACAATTTCATAAAAGGGCCGCATTTTCTAGCATAATTATCACATCGTACGTTGTATGCTCAGCTTCGTAGCTAACGTTGCTGAACCAGGGAGGCGGTTTCTTCCTGCAAAGGTTTGTGCGTATCGAGATCATACGCCTCGCGCGCCTGGGCGACTTCCTGCAAATGTCCATATGCCCAGATTCTTAACGCGTGCATTGGTTCTATCAGCGTTTGCCCCAATGGTGTGAGCGAATACTCTACTACCGGCGGCACGACTGGATAGACGACGCGTCGTACCAGGCCGTTACGTTCCATTGCCCGTAGCGTTTGCGTCAACATTTTCTTCGAGATGCCATCGATGCGCTTGAGCAACTGACCGAAACGTGTAGTACCGTCTTCCAACGCATACATGACAAGAGGTGTCCATTGATCGGCGATCAGCGCCAGCACCTGCCTCGATAGGCAGTTAGCCCGAAAAATATTGGGTTCTGGTTGTTCCTTAGTCTCCATATGGAAACTATATCACTTTTTAGTTCCTTCTTACAAGATATAAGTTCTTCATGTATAGTAGCTATGAACGATATGTCACTCCCTCCTTTAAAGAAAACGTGTAAAGAGGAGCGTTGCTGAGTATGCGCAAGCGAGTGATAAAATTCAAATAGAGATGACAAGAAGGAGTCAAGATAATGCCGAAAGCAGTCAGATTTGATCACTATGGTGATGTCGATGTCTTACAGGTCGTCGATGTCGAGCGACCCATGCCAGGTTCCGGACAGGTCCTTGTCAATGTCAAGGCAGCCGGTATCAATCCTGGTGAGGCGTCCATTCGTAAAGGTTTGCTGCATAGCCGCTGGCCCGCCACCTTTCCCTCTGGAGAGGGTAGTGATCTGGCAGGAGTCATCGTTGCGCTGGGAGAGGGCGTGCAAGACTTTGCCGTGGGTGATGAAGTGATTGGTTTCACGAATAATAGAGCCAGCCATGCCGAGTTTGTTCTTGTGGAGGCTAGCAACGTTACTCGTCGTCCCCCCAATGTCCCCTGGGAGGTCGCGGGTTCGTTATTTGTCGCCGGAGCCACAGCCTACGCGGCAGTTCGCGCGGTCTCACTCAAACAGGGTGATACCCTCGCGGTCTCCAGTGCTGCGGGCGGAGTTGGCTCGATCGTGGTGCAGTTAGCGGTGAAAGAGGGCGCGAAGGTGATCGGTCTGGCGAGCCCAAGCCATCATCAATGGTTGCGTGACCACGACGTTATTCCGGTTGCCTATGGCGAGGGCATCGAGGAACGTATTCGTGCCGCCGCTGACAATCACCTCGATGCCTTCATCGATACGTTCGGTGCCGATTATGTCGAACTCGCGCTCAAACTTGGCGTCCAACCGCAGCGGATCGATACGATCGCCAATTTTGAGGCGGTGGAGAAATATGGTGTGAAGGCTGAGGGTAGCGCCCAGGGCGCGAGTGCTGAAGTTCTTGCTTATCTCGCTGGCCTTATCAACCAGGGAGAACTGGAAATCCCGATTGCCCACGTCTATCCCCTCGCTGATGTTCGAGAGGCATATCGCGACCTGGAGCAGCGGCACACCAACGGCAAGATTGTGCTTGTCCCCTGATCTCTAAACCGCTTGATCGCTGTAAGACGATGCAACAAATCCGCGTAGGGCAAACCACGCGTTTGCCTCTACGCGGATCTCATCTTTTGGTTGGCTGATAGCTACCCGCTTCTGTGCGAAAACTGATCGAGAGCCGATTCCAGCCGTTAATAGCGACGATCGCCAATGTCAAATTTGCCACTTCTTCCTCGCTGAAGTGTTGACGTGCCTGGCTGTAGAGTTCGTCATCCACATGATTGGTGCTGATCAGCGTAACAGCTTCGGTCCAGGCCAGTGCGGCTCGCTCTCTTTCAGTGTAGAAAGATGTTTCGCGCCATGCGTTGAGACTGTAAAGCCGTTATTCGCTTTCGCCCGCCGTCCGTGCATCTTTCCAATGCATGTCCAGACAGTAGGCACAACCATTGATCTGTGATGCGCGCATACGTACCAGTTCAAGTAAAGACTGCTCAAGTCCACTATCACGCACATATCTCTCCAGACCAGACATCGCGCGATACCCCGCCGGTACGACCTTCGTATAGTCTACACGTTGCGTCATTTTCTCGACTCCTTTTTCTATGTGTTTAACCTCCACAACGCATGATACTTCACGAATGGCATGACAAAAAGGTCCATTTATCCACGTTATTGCTATACCATTAGTTGGCGCATCCAGCACACGTAGGCGCATCCCCTTGCGGGTGCGCGCTGGAACTTCCTTGCGTTCACTCACCTACGTAGCGAATGCGCCAATTAGCTGGTGCATCTCAAACCAGTGCATTAGGATTAACGACGTTAGGCACTGGACGACCTTGCGCATGTGCGACGATATTCTCACACGCGCGCAACGCCATCTGCGTACGTGTCGCGATCGACGCAGAGCCGATATGCGGCAACAGCACCACATTTTCCATCGCAAGCAATGCTGCTTCTACCTCTGGTTCGCGCTCGAAAACGTCCAGGCCCGCGCCCAAGATTTTGCCTTGCTTGAGCGCATCTACCAGCGCTTTTTCATCGATGACAGGTCCACGCGCGCTATTGATCACGATCGCGCTCGGTTTCATCAACGCGAACTGCTGTTGCCCCAGCAGGTGATGCGTGCTGCTGTTGTAGGGAACATGCAGGCTCACAAAATCCGCCTGCCGCAATAGCTGCTCTAAAGGAGTATAGCTGAGATGATATGCCACCTCCTCTTCACGCGAGATTCGGTGACGGTTCCAGTACAGCACGCGCATATCGAATCCGTGCGCGCGCTTCGCCATTTCGCGACCGATGCGGCCCGCGCCGATGATGCCCAGCGTAGCGTGATGCACGTCAACTCCACACAGTAGCAGCGGTTGCCAGCTTTTGAAGTTGCCCCCACGCAAGTATCGTTCCGCCTCACCCATACGTCTCGCTGTCGCCAGCAGTAGACCGAAAGCCAGGTCCGCCGTCGTTTCCGTCAGTACCCCTGGAGTGTTGGTGACCAGCACGCCCAGACGTGTCGCGGCCTCGATATCGATGTTGTTGTAGCCTACCGCCATATTCGCGACCAGCTTCAATGCCGGTTGTTGATGTGTCCAACTCTGCAACACATGGGCGTCAATCGTGTCCGCGACCGTGCACAAAATATAGTCATGACGCAGTCCCGCCGCCGCTAGCTCTTGCCGCGACCATAATCCCGCCTCGTGCTCCCGTCCATCGACCTCTCCCACCTGCTCTAACGTCCTGTAAACTCCATCCGGCATTGGTTGCGTAACAAAAATGCGTAGTGCCACTGTATAATTTCCCTCCTTCCTCCTAACCCCATAGGGGCAGCATTCATACGCCCGCGTGCAATTCATTGCCCGGTTCCAACGGTCACAAAGAACCTTGACAGTTTATCTTACACGTCTAACATCAAGTAAAAAATAAATGATGCCGAGCAGCAACAAGGCAATGCCAGGGAACCAGAGGGAGAGAATGAAGGCGGCAAAATTGTGCGGCCACAGCTTCATGATGGGGCCAAATAGCAACAGACCAACGATAATCACGAGGATAGCGGGAGATATTGGCGCCTTCCCCACATATCCCTGGCGAGCTGCCAGGCTGATAATTACTAATGCCACACCGATCATCAGCACGAGCAAGCCGGTGCTATAGGGCACGAGCGGAGAGGGACTGTAGGCAAAGAAGATGGCAACACCTACACAGCTTATCATCACTGCGGCAATGATGAGACGATAAGGGTAGAACGCGACCGCGACCAGCATGCCCAATCCGAGCACCAGCAGGCCGAAGGGATATTTAAGTGAGTTGAGGTGGAGCAGCAACGCGCCCAGCAGACAAATGATACCGATGACGATGAGTACAAGCGCCTGACGCTGGCTCGCGGCCTGCTTCGAGGAAGACGAGGAGACTGATTTTAGCATCACATTATTCCTGATCCCTGTACATTGCAATCCCAGACCAGCTGAAAGGCATTTCCCACACTATAGATCGCATCCACCAACGTGTCAAGAGGATCGTTGCACCCCTTTCGGGCATACTTGATATGAAGAAATATACGCTATTATAGCGAGTTAGATCTTATTGCAATCCCCGACAGGTAGAAAAAACATTTTCGACTCGATAATTGGTGCATCCAACAGATAATCAGGTGATCCGCGTCCCCTTGCGGGCGCGCGCCG
>CAZZWK010000057.1:2734-42985 GCA_964657925.1 uncultured Dictyobacter sp. | reverse complement strand
AATGCTCCCGACTGGAGTCGAACCAGCGCACACGGCTTCGGAGGCCGCTGCTCTATCCACTGAGCTACGGGAACTTCACCATCAATCATAACACATCTTTCCTTACTGTTCAAGATGTCACGTTCCCGCTCTTACCCTCCTCACCCTCTCATCCTTCCATCTTACGAGCATCTCTTTCTCCATTTCATCGATCCAGTGAATACTACTCCTTTCTTCCTTGCCGACTTATCACTTCTACGTATCATTAGTTCTAACAATTGAAATACATCAATCCTTCTGCTACACTCTTCTCAAAGGCAGAGATTAACGGAAGATCGGAGGGACACAACACATGCAGCCTTATCAACCACCATATCCTACCCATGACGATATCCCTTACACCCCAACACTCGACGATGATGTTTCACAACAAATCACCGGTATTATGACACCGCTCCCAGCCGGCAACGCACCCGGCGTATCATCCTCGCATAGCAAAACACTTCCCATTATTGCCATTGTTCTGTGCCTCATGCTGGCTATCGCCCTTTACTTCGTCTGGCATCAACAGCCAGATGCTTCGTCACCATCCACCACCCTCGCGACAACAACAAACAATACATCCTCTTCCTCATCGTCTTCCAGCACCAATAGCAACACTATTCAGGTTTATGTCGTTGGTCAAGTCAAACACCCTGGCATCTACACGGTCGCATCCGATGCTCGCATCTATCAAGCTATCCAGGCCGCGGGTGGACCTCTACCTGGCGCGGATCTGGTCACGCTCAATCTCGCGACCCACGTAAACGATGGTCAGGAGATTTACGTGCCCCGGGTCGGGGAAACCGCACCCACACTCACCGGCACTCCCGGCACCAGCACCACAGGCACCACCCCATCATCCGGTACCCTCGTCAATATCAACACCGCCAGCGCCACCACACTCCGTCAGCAACTGCATGTCAGTAGCAAAACAGCGCAGGCCATCATCACCTATCGCACGCAACACGGTCCCTACACATCCGTAAGCCAACTCGCAAACGCGATCAGTAAAACAATCTATAACCGCATCAAAAATGAAGTCACCATTTCTTGATCCTGTGCTCGCCGCCCGCAATCTACACATTTCTATCGTCCGCGTAGGGCAAACCACGCGTTTGCCCTGGCACAAACTATGTGTTTGCTCTCGAACAAAATGTTTTATGTCGCATTAACCTATATATTGCATCGGGTCAACACAAAACCAATATTTCCCTATTTATCACCTTTTTATTGGAGCATCCAGGAAATCATCTGGGAATCCCGCGTAGCCGCGTCTCCTTGTGGGCGCGTGCCGGAGCTTGGCTTACAGATATTCCAATGACTTACTGGATGCTCCATTTATCGAAAAATGTAAAGTAGATCGCATATGCAATCATCTTCCAGCTTTCAACTACACGGCTTTATCCTGGTCGCGCTCACCGCTGCCTGGATCTTGGGCATCCTGCTCGCTTCCTACCTGCTCTGCTCGCCGCTCATCCTGCTCAGTGGCGCAACGACCTCGCTACTCTTCGCCTTCGTCTTACGTCACGACCGGCTCGGTCGTTTGTTTATGATACTCCTCTTCTGCCTCTTCTGTGGTGCAGCTCGTTACACATTCAGCCTACCAGCAAACGATCCCCAGGCCATTTCAACCTTTATCGGCTCTACATCTGTAACAGTACGCGGCACCGTCTCCAACGAGCCACGTGTCAGTGGCCGCAGTCGCACCTTTACCGTCGATGCAAGCGGCGTCAGTCGAAACGACGGCAACACCTGGCAGCCCGCACACGGCCAGCTTTACGTTCGTACCACAGGCACAACCACCGAGGATATCTATGGCGCGAACTACGGTGATTCCATCGAACTCTCAGGCAAACTTTCTCCTCCCTCTCCCACCGATGAGCCTGGCACCTTCGCCTCCATGGCCTTCCCACGCATCCAGGTCGAGTCCAGCGGGGGTAATCCCTTTTTAGCCTGGCTCTATGGACTACGCGTGACCTTCGCCACCACCATTACCCGTGTCCTGCCACAGTCCGCTGCGGCTCTCCTCATCGCCATCCTGCTGGGCCTGCGCACACCCGCACTCGTCCCACTCGAAACCGCCTTCAACGTGACCGGTACAGCCCACCTTATCGCACCATCCGGCTTTAAAGTAACCATTCTCGCGGGACTCATCGCCCAGAGCACGCAAAAACTCTATCCCAAAAGGGGCCGCAGGCGACTCCCCAACGAACAACGCTGGCAACGCTGGACCTCTACCCTCTTTACCGTTTTCTGTATCGCCTGCTACACGATTCTCAGCGGCGCGGGCGCGGCCTCTATCCGTGCGGGCATCATGGGTTCACTACTGGTCTTCGCACCACAAATCAAACGCAGCTATAACGTGTACACAGCACTCGCGCTTTCCGCCCTGCTCATGAGCCTGCTCGACCCATTCGTGCTCTGGGACGTGGGTTTCCAGCTCTCTTTCCTCGGCACGCTCGGCATCGTGCTCTTAACACCCTACTTCCAGCGTCTGTTCCTCCCACTCGAACGCATCCCACTGGGCCATACGCTCAAAGATATGATCGCGGTAACGCTGGCCGCGCAACTCGCGACTCTCCCTATTAACATGATCAGCTTCCAAAATATCTCCTTCATCGCACCCCTGGCGAATATGCTGACCGTTCCTCTGCTGGAAATTCTCTTGATCGTGGGCGTGCTACTCTGTATCACTGGCTCGCTCTTCTTCCCTTGCGCCATTGTCATCGGCTGGCTCGCATGGCCGCTGCTCTGGTATGTGGATCAATGCATCCTCTGCTGCGCCTCGCTTCCCGCTGCTTATCTCCATATCACAAACTTCACCACGCCCCTATCCTGGCTCTACTACATGCTACTCGCGCTGGCTATCTTTTTGCTCATCAAAAAGCTACCACCCTCGCTGCTTCCCACTCCTCATCATAGCCACTCGAAAAGATACCAGAAAACACTGCGTTTCGTTCAAATCGGTATCGCATGCCTTTTTATCCTCCTGACTGTGCTCTCCGCCCACACCTCACAACAAAATGGACCCTTTACCATCACGTTCCTCGATGTCGGGCCCGCTAATCATCCACCCGAGGGCGAGGCCATCCTTCTTCGTACACCTGATGGAAAAACAGCGCTCATCGATGGTGGATTGGACGCGACATCGCTCGGCCAGCAATTAGACGCGCGTCTGCCCTCCTGGCAACGCTCTCTCGACCTGCTTATCCTGACCGATCCACGCGCGGACCACATCGATGGCCTCCTCGATATCGTGTCGCGCTACACCATTGGTGCCATTTTCGACGCCGGTATGCTGCACCCTTCTACAACCTACGCGCGTTGGAGACGTACAATAAGTAAGCGCAATGTCGCATATTACACAGTTGTCAGGGGACGCGCTATCCCTCTGGGTCATCAGGTGTCGCTCCAGGTACTCTGGCCCACCACTCACTTGCACTCCGGCAGTAACGAGGTGCGTGATAATGGTCTAGTCTTACGCCTGGTCGCGCCAGGAGTCACTCTTCTCCTTGTGGGCGCGGTTGCGCAGAGCAGTTATGCATTGGAAGGTCTCCTTTCTCTCTCACCCACCAGTCTGCTCCAGGCAGATGTCATACAAATTATGGGTGATACAGGAAAAACACCAACCACCGATCTGGCCGCATTGGTACAGCAGGTTCATCCCGCGCTGATCATTGTGACGCCAGCCCAAATGCAAACGAGAAAAAAAACGACTTCGCCACCGAGAGGCACACAACTCCTGTCGTCAGCCATATCTGGACAGACGAAAATATTGCAAACACAACAAACAGGCACGTTGGAAATAAAGAGCACTCTCGCTGGCTGGCATATCTCGAATACAAGCTAAATAGCACGTGTTCGCCAGCGATAGAGGAATAAGGGACATCATGCTCTGTAAACGTTGTGGTGCTGAGATAGGACAAGAAACACGCTACTGTCCGGACTGTGGGATTGAAATTGAACCTGAGACGAAAGGTGCTACAGCACAATCCTGGAAAAGCTACGGCTACTACACCCCAAAGCAGCCCTCACCTCATTTTGACGAAGACAACTTTCCGCAGAATCAACCGCAAAGTGAACAACCCTTTTCGTCTTCTCATTCTACCTACTCTTCATATAATGCTCAGCCATATCAGCGGTACAACCAGCACGATTGGTACAACCAATCAGACCAATCATACCATCAACAGTACCGTGCACCTTTGTACACAACACAAACATCTGGCGTCTCCAACAATAACAGCAATGCCTTACTGTTGGAGATTATTCTTTCTCTCTTCGGCATCTTCGGCGTCGGCTGGCTCCTGGCGGGCGAGACGACCACGGGTATCGTCTTGCTTGTCTGTAGTATCGTCGTCTATTGGCCCTTCATGATTTTCGGCACGCTGCTTACCTTCGGCCTCGGCCTGATCTGTCTGGGACCACTCGCGATCACAGCTATCATCGTCAACGCGCTGGTCTTCAATACAATTCTGCGGCGCAAAAGGCCACAACAACCGCTACCACCTATGCCACCCCCACCCATGTACTGAACCTATGCTTACTTGGGAAACGCTAGCCGTCGGTACTTCTCTTTCGACTCCAACCACGCCTCGTCGGACAGGCCCATCTTCTCCTGCAACGATTCGAACGAAACGCCCGCCTGCAACTGTTGTACCGCGAACGTATCGCGCAGCAATTGCAGCGTGACACGCTTCTCGATGCCCGCGCTCTTGACGATACGCGCCAAAATATAGTTCAAATTCCGATCCGTATACGGGAAAAGCGTATCACTGATCTCGTATTTGCGCACATACTCCTTGTACACATCTGTAAACTCAGTCGGTAAGGCTAGCCGCCGCTCACGATGCTGCTTGCTAACCGATGCGGCAAAACGCACGGTCACCAGCGGTGTCTGCTCATCAGCCAGGTCGATATTGTCCAGGTGCAGCGACATCACTTCCTCTTTTTTGAATCCTCCACGCAACACCAGATAGATCAGACAGTGCGCGCGAATATCGTTTGCCGCTGCATCCAGTAACGCCTGCACCTCCTCGTCGGAGAGCAGCTGCGGCAATGGCGGCAAAGGTCGCTCCAGCGCCAGGCTCGCGGCAGGATTCTCGTGAATGATCTGCTCTTGCTCCAACCAGGAAAAGAAGTTTTTGAGAAACGTAACTCGACGTGCCATCGTTTTTGGCGCGGGCATCTGTCCGGCTGTACCGAATTTCAACTTCATCAGCCAATCGGTCAACTGCTCTTTCGTCACCCGCCCAACTGGCGTATCCATGCCGATAAACGTGCTGAACATCTTCAAATCTGAGAGGAAACAGGTCACCGTATACGTAGATTTACCACGTACCACCAGTTCCTGCCGGTATGGGCCCGCGCACTCTGCCAGGCTCATCTGATCCGTCAGGAGAAGAGCAGTGGGCTGGCTCTGCGGTTCATCAGCAACCAGCACAGGTGACCCGAATAGGTCCGGCTGCGCGATCTCCTCCTCTTTTGTCCTGTCCTCTCTCTGCTGCTCTCGCTCATCATCGTTTGCCATATACTATGCCTCAACTCTCTAGTTGTCAGGTCAAATTTTCTTCATTGCTACTTGGCATCGTAGTGCTCTGTTTTTCATTATAGCAAGGTTCTCGGGATACAGGCAACAGCACAAAAAAACCTCCTGATGGCAAATCAGGAGGGTTCTATGACAAAACACTTTATAAAAAGAGCCTGAATAACTTACTCTTGGTTATCCAGATCTACCGGTACCCATTCATCTTCTACCTCATCCTCCTCATCATACCCATCTTCGTCGTATCCATCATTCGCACGCTGACCAAAATAGGAATACTCAGGCAACGCGGACTCCTTGTAGACACGAATCGTCGGATGAATTACAGGAAAAGGTTTCAGCCCACTGGACGCGTTAAGACCATCCATCTGCAGTTCTTCACTCGATGAAAAATCCTCGCGCACGAGCACTTCGTCGTTCATCGCAACCGCTTCAAAACCCAGACGGCGTAGATCCATGACCATACCAGCCCAGATATCCTCCGGACTGATCGACCACCACTCGCGACCGAGATAGCGCACTGGACGAACATGCAAAGGTCGGTTGAAATCGCCCAGATTAGCCACCAACGACGTCTGTTTACGCTCGGCTTTTTTCACGATGCTAAACCGTCCCTTCTTCACTAAACACTTGCTCCACACTCATGATAACACGGGTCTCGCCGAAAAAAATCCTTCCAGATCTTCTTCTTTCTCAGATCCTCATAAGTGGAAACTCCTTGTCTACTGAATACCATACCACACAGCCTGGACAATTTGCCAATACTCCAACGTGCCAATATTCCGATAAAGATCGCATGGAAACCAAACTCATCTTTTCACATACCTACTTACAACATGACAAAAAAGTACTACTCCTATTTGTCATGCTGTTCCACTATAATCCATCATGCACCATACACACTCAAATTGCTGCACGCAATGTTAACCGCCCCACCAGTGCCGCTCGCACTGGCGGCGAATCCAATGCTGCCGCCAGAAAACGTGCTATCACTGACCGACTTCAAAAATGTTCCATTCACGTAGAACAGCAACATATTTCCCTTCGCGATCAACTGCAACGTGTTCTCCTGCGTTCCCGTTTTTACCGCCGATGAATTCGTCCAATCCTGCAATGCTGTCGTGTTTCCGTTGCTGAAATCGCTCGATTTCACAATGCTGTATCGCCCCGTATTATCAACCTCGAACAGATAACCCCCATTCCCATTCAAACGAAACAACACACCACCCGCACTCCCCTGCTGAATGGAGATATTTACCTGCACCGTCAGATCATTGAACGACTTCGCCGCCTCGTGACAAATTTGAAACGCCTGCCCTTGTCCAACTGTGCCCACGACATGATAGCCGTCCGATTGAAACATACAGTTGGGTACAGGCGGCGTGCCGGTCGAAGAGTCCCACTGCGCTGCTACTGTATCACCATTGCTCGCGTTATTCAATTCGTCCTGGTAAACAGCGGTGCCCGCGACCGCCGTCTGGATCACACCAGGAGTGGCTGTAGCATTCGCGTTCGCCGTCGCCGTCGCGTTCGCCCGCGCGGTCGCTGTCGCATTCGCGTGCGCGGTACTGGCGGCATTTTTCGCGCTCGCCGTCGCTGTCGCGTTCGCCTGTGCCCTGGCCGTCGCCGTTCCACCAGCTGTCACGGTCGACGTAGCATTCTTCTGCTGCTGCACGGTAGATGATGCCGATTGCGATGTGGCAACCAGATTCGGAGTCGCGGTCGGCCTTGGGGTCTGAGCCGCTGGTGCCGCTAGCTGGCTCCTCAGCAAAAAATAGACCGTCGAGCCGATGATCAGTAATAACAAGATAATCACCAGCGTCGTACCCAGGCGCGACTGCTTGCGCACATACGGATCGCCCCCTCCATTTTGATAGGGCGGAGGGTAAACTGGTGGTGCCGCTGCATAGTTGCCCGTACTACTATAATTTCGTTCTACATACTGCTGCTGCGACACTGGAAAGGCGTTGGTCACCGCAGGCAACGGCTGCGATTGCTGGTACATGCGACGCGTCGGTAATGCCGCCACATCATTTTGATTCACTATGTACGTCTCAGCTGTCACAGGAGCACTGATTGCGCGACAGAAGGCATCCGCGAGTTCTTTCGCACTCGCATAACGCATCTCTGGCCGCTTCTCTAACGCACGCAATATCACCCGCTCCACAGGTATTGGCAAATTCCGAATATACTCACGTGGGGATGGTGGCTGCTTATTTACGTGCATCGCGACGACCGCTATCTGGTTCTCCGCGGTAAACGGCAAATGGCCGGTGACCATCTCGTACAGCAAGACACCGAGCGAATAAAAATCGCTGCGCTCGTTCGCCTTGATGTTGGTCTCGAACAGTTCTGGCGCGATATAATCCACTGTTCCCAGCACACTGCCCGTGGTGGTCATCTGCGTCGATTCGTTTGAGGCACGCGCAATGCCAAAATCTGCCAGATAACAATTGCCCGCGTCATCCAACAAAATATTCGAGGCTTTGATATCACGGTGAATAATGCCGTGCTGGTGCATGTAGTCAAGTGCGTCTGCGATATTTTTCAGATACTGACAGCTCAAATCCAGCGGCAACGGCGAATTGCGAATCCGGTCGCGCAACGTTCCACCCTGCATAAAAGGCATAACAATATAATAGGTCGGCACACCATCGAGTAAGCTCGTTCCTGTATCGTATACCGGCATCAGGTGCGCATTGCTCAGCGATGCCATCAACCTCGCTTCACGCAAAAAACGACGCAGAAGCTCTTCGTCTTCGCGCTTGAAGATCTTGATCGCTACATCGCGATCGAAATTAGGATCATACCCCAGGTAAACATCCGCCATCCCACCCCGCCCGGTCAACTGCAATAACTCGTAACGACCGAGGGTTTTTCCCTCCAGATCAGTCATATCACCACTCCCAGGCCAAAAGTCCTTTGGCGGAGCTACTCTTTTACTCTTAAATGCAAAAAATTACCTTTTTATCCTATCATTTTCCGAGCAAGAGAGCAATATCGAACAAAACATCAATTTCAGTAGTGTCGTGCATTTGCGCTAAACAATAAAACCGATTCTATCGTCCCTGACCTCTCCTTTCACTGCGTCCGTTATGTCCCTCCTCACAACCTGACATACAAATGCGTGGCACTATTATAACGATACACAGGGTCTCCTGGGTTATACGTAAGATTCCCGTTATCATCTAATGTCAGCCACACTAACAACTGTGTTCCCGCCCGCGTATGAATACGATAATGCCAGTGATCTAGCCCGCTCGGACCCGTCGCCGCAAACATCCAGGCCCCACCATCATCCTGTATGGTGTTCGGCATGATCTGGTTGCATGACAATGAATCGTTATCGTGGATACCGTTCACCTGAAAATCACATGCCTGCAACGACATGCCATTGAACACCAGATGCGGGTCCGCGTACGGATAGTTATCAAAACCCTTTATCTTCTGCCGTGCCAACATGGCCTGAAACCATACCCAATCGCCCTTATGCATGGCAAGGGTAGTATCTACCGCCAGGTGTATCTGCGCGCTCGTCGAGATTTTGACGGTCAAGTTACAACCGCCAGAGCAATCTGGGGCCTGATTCGGATCTTGTGGCACCTGGATCAACGGCGTAGGCAGCGCCTGTTGCGGCAATGATGAGTTGATCTGCAAAATCTCCCCGCCCAACGCGACCAGTGGATACTGCGGCGAGAGTTTTAGCCTCATCCCAGGCTGCAATTTATGACAGTCCTGACCGATGGATGTATCAAGTGCCCGCACCGTCGATGGCTGCGCGTCGCTGAATATCTGGCCCGCGTCGGCCATGCGCATCTGGAACGCCAGAATTTCATCGCATGAACTCCCATTATCCACCGCTGTCGTAAGCGAGCCAACCTGCGGCAATACGCTCGGAAACGCTGGAATCGGGATCGGTGTCGGTTGTGGCGAGGTGTTCGCTATACCATAAAAAAATTTCGTTAGCCCTGGAATCACACCGCTGACCGCGTGTGACCCATACTCATACGTTGGAATAACTAACACAACGAAGATCGGCAAAATCAACAGGACCTTCCAGGGGAAAGCATGAAAAATAACTCCAATATTTTCTCTGGGTGTGCTTCGCGGGCGAAAACGACGAGCCATCACTGGACTCCCTTTAGCATGTTCTTTTCTTTGCATTATAGCAGGACCCACATGAAATAACTATGCCATCCTGCCCCTATCTTCTTCAATGCACACCAACACAAAAGGGACACCCATCATAGGTGTCCCTTCTCGTCCCTTGCCTGTTTTCCTCAAAACACACTACTGCGACAGGTCGCTATTACACTCCTTCGTGACCTTCGTCAGCGCCGCATCCGCCGTCAATTGCCCCTTCAACACGCTGATATAATTATTGGATATATCATCATCCGCCTGCTGCCAACCTGGCTGGATCGAAGCCACAAACGCGTTGTTGATCTGCTCCGGTCCAACTTTGCGCGCCGGAAACTTCGTATAGTAGCTTTGCAATGTCGAACTATTGAACGCCGACTGCCGGATCGGCATATACCCCGTCTGCTGCACAAAGCTCTCATCTGCCTGCGCGCTGGTCAAAAACTTCATGTAATCCCAGGCCGCCGCTCGATTATCATCGCTGACGTTTTTGAAAAGCGCCAGGTTCGTTCCATACAACACGGTGTTCTGACCAGCAGGGCCACCAGGAATTGGCGCTTCATCGAATTTGAAGGCACCGTTGATGCCTTCGCTCAAAAATGGATAGCTGGCGATCGTCGAGATGGCAAAAACGGATTTCTGCGAGGCGAAATCGTTCTGCCAGCTATAACCGCTGGTAACATGCACCGCTTTCGTTTTCACCAACGGCACCAGCAGATTCATTGCGCTCAGTGCATACTGCTGGTTCGCCCCCTGGTTGAACGTCACCGATTGACCATCCGAGGAGACAAAATCTTTGCCGCCCAGGTCCTTATAAAAAATCGACCACTCATCCGAAGATGGCGTCAGCGATAGACCCCACTGCGAGTTGTCCGACTTCGTCACCTTGGCTAAGTCGAGCACAAAGTCCGATAAGTTGGTCGGTGGAGTAATATTCAACTTCTTCAACACATCAGCGTTGTAGTACAACACCTCATCACTCTTGTTGAATGGCAACATGTCCTGCTCACCGTCGATCTGCCCATCCTTGAGCAACGTCGGATAAAAGTCGGATAGATCGCTGATGCCATTTTTACCACTGATATACGGTTGCAATGAAACAATATTGCCATTTTGCTTGTACTGGCTCGCCCACTGCTCGTACACCTGCGCAATCTCGGGCGGATTCTTCGCTGCGATGGCCGCGTTGATCTTCGTCTCCAACGTGTTGTAAGAATCGAACGCCTGCAAGTTCACTTTGACATTGGGATGCTGCTGCATATACTGATTGGTCAAGGCAATCATCGCCTTCTTATTAGCACCAGTCGAAAACGCCTCCCAAAAATTGACCGTGTAATGTTTCTTTGGGTCCAATGGACCCGTCGACGTGCTCGAATTGCTCGAACTCGTACTGCCGGACGCACCACACGCAGACAGCATGAGCATCATAATGACGAGCGCCGCATACACCATGCTGAACCTTTTATGACGCATAAAAAGACCTTTCATTCCACTATCCCTTCTTAACATAAACTGATAACTCCCCATGTCCATACCTGTTGACAATACACACTGATGGCTTCATGTCTGTATTATCAAATGAGAAACCACTTTTGAGAGCACTGGCTTACCCCTTGGTACTGCCGACCGAAATACCCTCGATGAACTGTTTTTGCGCGATCAGAAAAACTACCAATACCGGCAACGTGGTAAATGCAGCTGCCGCCGCAGTCGCTGTGGTGTCGGTCCCTCCCTCACCGCTGAAAAACGCCTGCAAACCCACTTCGACGGGTCGGAACGCATCCGAACTGGTCACCAGATAAGGCCACAGGAACGCGTTCCAACTCGCGATAAACACTTGTAGCGCCACAACCGCCAGCGCCGGTCGCGCCAATGGTGCCGCCACACGCCACAAAAAACCAAAACGCGAGCAGCCATCGATCTGCGCCGCCTCCCATAAAGAGCTCGGCAGCGAGAGAAAAAACTGTCGCAGGAGAAATATGCCTGAAATACTCACCGCAAACGGAATAATCTGCGCCTGGTACGTGTCGATCCACCCCAACGTCGAGACAATCAGATAGCTGGGAATCAACGTCGCCTCGCCAGGGATCATGATCAACGCTAACACCAGCAGAAAAAGCACCTGGCGCCCTGGAAATTTCATCGTACCGAACGCGTAACCGGCCAGCAACGAGGTAAAAAGCGCCAGCACGACGGTGCACGTGGCGATCAATATACTGTTGAGAAAATATTCGATCCACGGTGCCAGCGACCACGCCCGCGCGTAATTCGACCAATCCCAGTCCGGCCAGAAATGCGGTGTGACATCCGCCGCGCTGTGCGCCGTCAGCAGCGAGGACACAAACACCCAGTAAAGAGGGAAAAGCGCGATAAAAGCGGCAATCGCGATTGCTCCATATTGAAAAAGGAGTTGCGTCTGCCTGTAACCCCATCTGAAACGTTTCTTGCGCTGCGCACGCAGCGGTAAAATCGCCATATATTGCTTACCTTTAATGTCAGTACACACCAACAGGCACTACGACTTCTTCAATCCACGTCGTTCGCCCTTCTCGTCAATCCCAGCTGGGCCGCCGAGATGACGAAGACGAGCAAGAAGATAAAAACGGAGATGGCTGCACCCAGACCATCGTGTGGACTTGTCGAAAAACCTTCAGAGAACAGATACAATCCCAATGTACGCACCGAGTTATTCGCCCCACCGCTCGGTCCCACGAACAGAAAAGGCGGCAAAAACATTTTGAATGCATCAATACTACTGAGCAACAAAACTACCAGCGTTACCGGCCACAACAACGGCCAGGTGATGGTGGTGAAACGCTGCCACGCGTTGGCACCATCAACACGCGCGGCCTCGCCTAACGCTGGCGAAATATTTCCTAAACCAGCCATAAAAATAACGACACTGAATCCCAACGACTTCCATGTCGTATACAAAAGAATGCTGAACAATGTCCAACGCGGATCTCCCAGCCAATCGATCGGCGCTATATGCACGATTCGTAATAGACCATCGAACAGCCCATGATACGGATCGAACATCCAGTACCAGATGGTGGTCGTCGCGACCAATGGCGTGATAAACGGCGTAAAAATCGCCAACCTCCACAAAGCCTTGGCGCGAATACCCGACATCAAACATAACGCCAGGAACAGCGAGAGCACAAGTTGGATCGGCACCGCCAGCACCACATACAACAGTGTCACACGCACCGATTGCCAGAAATCATCGCTATGCAACAAATACGTGTAATTGTTCAGACCCACAAATGGCTGCGTCCCCTGGTTCAAAAAACTCCATTTGAACAGGCTCATGTAGAAGACGAATGCGGATGGCGCGTACGCGAAAACGATCAGAATCAAAAAAGCAGGCAACAAATAAAGATACGCCTGTCCGGTCGAAAACCAGCGCCGCACATACCAGGATGCCGAATATCTGGCCCTCTTTACCTCTTCATCTTTTGTCGCCAGCGTAATACCTCGCGCCATCTCTACCGCTTTCTACTTTATAAAATAAAACTGATAACCACGCCCTATTATAGGGAAAGTATGTTAAATTTTGGTAATTGCCATGCAAAGAAATGATTAAAATAAATCTCGCACCTGTCCTTTCTCCCTTGAAAAGACGATGAGCATATCGTTCATCATGACACAACCATCAAAATGAACGACCGCGCCCCCTTTTTTCGCGGGCACGGTCGTTCCTATATTTCTCGTTTATTAGCGCTTCGCCGTATTCGTCATAAAAGAATGAATGGCTCGCAATACGCGCTCAGGCGTCAGTGGAATCTGACGTAAACGTAAAGTGGTGGCATCCGCAATCGCGTTGACGAGCGCGGGCGCGACGCCGTAGAAAGGCAGAAAACCGGTCGGTTTTGCGCCAAAAAGCTCTGAAGTACCATCCACCTGCACAAAATATGTTTCCATACGCGGCATATCTTGCACAGCAGGGATATGATAATCTCGCAAATTGGTCGTTAGCAACGCACCATTCACGTTATAAAACAGTTCTTCACTCATGCTGATACCCAGTGCGCGGCTCACCAGCCCTTCGACCGCCGCTTCGGTCAATAATGGATTAATCAGCGTGCCCGTGTCCAGCGCCGTCACTACATTCAAAATACGCACACCTCCCGTCTCCATATCAACCTCTACCTCAACTCCTTGCGCCATAAACGCCAGTGAAGCGGCTTGCTCTTTCCACGACGCGGTCGTCATGATCTGACGATGCTCTACGAACAACGCATGTGCCGCAACCTGCGCCACCGTAATTCGTTGCCCGCTCGCCATCTTGATCACACCCTGCCGCAATTTCAACGTCTCCGGCAGCACCTTCAGCATACGCCCTGCTACAGCCAGCAGTTGACGGTTGACCTGCTCAGCCGCCTTCTTTACCGCATTCGCGCTCTCATAAAAAGAATTCGCCGCGGCACTGTCCAGCGCGAAAGGAGCCGTATCCGTGTGGCCCGCGTGCAATAAGACATCCTCAAATGGCAGTCCGATCGCTTCAGCCGCTATCTGCGTGAGACGCGTATAGCTATCGCCTTCGTTTTCTGTACAACTGGTGAATACGTCGCAAGAGCCATCTTCATTTACTTTGATTATCGCGCCGCTGGTGCCAACCTCTGCACCACGCGCATGCTGAAAGGCGAGCGCGATCCCCACCCCTTTCCTGAAACGTTCCGTCTGCTTCTTGCCATGCTTCTCGCTCCAGTCAATCTTCTCCTCTACCATATGCACACAACGCTCCAACGCCACAATCTGAAGCTCGCGTGCCGCTGCAATACTTCGTCCACCCTCGGTTGTAAAAGACAGACGTTCGCCCGCTTTGGGCCAGTTCCTACGCCTCAGACTCAATCCATCCATCCCGACGCTCTGCGCGACTTCATCCATATGGCATTCCAGCGCGAAAAATTCTGCGACCTGCTCGTCGGCCAGCACTGATGATGCCGGTTGATGATTGGTATACACCACCTCCGTGATGATACGCACATGCTCACAGGGATAAAGCTGGAGTGCGTTCATGGCATGACGAGCCGCAATCATCGCATATGTGCCATACGCACCGCTATCCGCCAGCACAACCATCTGCTGGGCGATGATCGTGCCATCCTTTCTCACACCGGTTTTCAGGCGGATAATGTGCGGCGCCCGTACCTGACCACTCTTGAACTCTTCTTCGCGGCTATATGCGAACTGCACCGGCCTTTGCGTGCGCAGCGTCATCAACGCGCATATATCCTCCAGCACGATTTCTCGCCTCTCCGCCAGACTTTCACCCACGAATGTCTGCACAATGCGAATACGGCGCAATGGGATTTCCAACAAACGTGCCAGCACACTGCGCAGATAGTGTGGCGCCTGGCAATCCGTGCGCACGACCAGAAACCCATCTTCGTCAAAATAGCTGATCGCGCTATGATTTGCTAGCGCGGCTGCCTGGGTCGCGGGTAATATATATTCGGACTCGACCACCTGATCAGCATCCGTGAATGCCTGTTCGACATCACCTGTACTCGTATAAATACGCGCCGCGATATTACGCCTGGCATCACTTATCCCGCGCGCCTCCACTTCAGGATGAATCTTCGCCGATCGCGGATCAGACGCCAGGCGCGCATCCAGCACACTCGGGAGCACTTCATAGTCCACCTCTATCAGCCGCAACGCCTCTTCCGCTATCTCAGCCGTCTCCGCCACAACCGCCGCCACACGATCACCAACATAACGCACCCGCTCATCAAGACAATACTGATCCTCCAGCGTTTCCCCTTCCCATGACTGCTCCGAGCGCGCGAACGGCATCCGTGCAACGTCTTTGTACGTCACGACCTCGTATACCCCAGGCAACGATTTCGCGCGCGCCGTAGAGATCGAACGAATGATGGCATGCGCGTGAGGACTGCTCAGAATACGTCCATGCAACATCGCCGCGGGAGCAATGTCCGCGATAAATGCTGGCTTGCCAGTCACCAATCGCGTGGCATTGGCCGCTGCCAGCGATTTTCCTACCACCGATCTCAAAGGTATAACCTTGCTAGCGATAGCACCATTCCCTACCGCGTGCATCTCCCTGGTCGCAGGTGTTATCACCGGAATTTTGGTTGTCACCCGCGCCCCATTCTCGGCACCACCGACCCGAGCGGCCTGCATCTTTTCCGCGAATTCACCTCGCTCTTCATCCCATCGCTCAGCGGGCTCGCTCTCCTCGACCGCTCGTGCTAACGGACTCGGTTCCTCCCCTCGCATGACCGCCGCCGCACGCAACACCGCCTGCACCGGCTTCGCGTATCCTGAGCAACGGCACAGATTACCCGAAAGCGCGTCGCGCACCTCCTCTTGCGTCGGCGTAGCGGTGCGCTGCAATAACGCGTGCGCCGCAAGCAACATACCCGGCGTACAAAATCCACATGGGGCCGCACCACACTCGATGAAAGCCGTTTGTAATGGATGCAGTTTCCCCGCCGCCCCCAGACCCTCAACTGTTGTCAATGCACACCCTCCGGCCTGGGCCGCGAGCATCACACAACTTGGACGCGGGACATTATCCACAAGCACGGTACATGCTCCACATTCTCCTGTCTCACATCCCTGTTTGACGCTGGCATACCCTTCGCGGCGCAATAATGAACAGACCGATTGGTTGGGCACAATCTCTTGATCCACAACCACCCCATTAATACGCAGTTCAAGTTCCATGCTCTCTTTTTATCCTTTTCCAGACGCTACCATGCTGTGCCAGTGCGCAACGTTTATCGCCTCTTCCAACACTCGATAGGCCGCGCTCATCCCGCTGACGCGACGATAACTACTACTCACTCTCATATCATTGGGTGGCCGAAACGACGCCATCCCAACCTGCAGATCCGTGAGCATCTTCTGACTGTCAATGGGATAGTGTACCGGCGTTCCCTCGTACTGCCGCTCGACTGCGAACAGTCTCGTAGGCTCCATATTGATACCGCCAAGCACCAACCGTACCCGCTGGTATCTCCCATTCACAATTTCGACCGTCGCGGCTGCGTTCAATAGCGCGACATCGCTAGGCGTTCGGCTGATACGGGCAAATGCCGCTCCAGTATGCAATCCCGGTCGCGGCACAACTACTTCGACAATCAGTTCACCAGGACGACGCGCCTCGTGCACTTCCTGACATGCGATACGCCGCTCCTGCTTGCCTTTATATACTACTCCCAGTAGCGATAAGCCCGGTCGCTCAGATGTCCCTCCCTGCAAATCTACCTGCGTCCTGGAACCCGAACGCACAACAGCCTCCGCATCCAACGCGACCAGCGCGGTGATAATATCCGTCTGCGATGCGCTTCCCAATGCCAGCGTCCCGCCGATCGTGGCACTGTTCCGCAACAAACGTGAGGCTGGTGCCGTACGTGCGGCTCGCGCGAGGATGTTCAGCGCCAACTCCCCTAGCATCGGTGCGTCTGCGATGCTCTGCAACGTCGTCATCGCGCCAATATGAATACCATGTGCATCTTCGGAAAACGTGTTCAATCCGAGGTCGCGCAGATCAATCACCGCTTCGATACTGCTGTCCTGCTGCCCCAGCAGGTGCGTCCCCCCGGCCAGAGGCACCGTTTTTACACCCGATCGAGCCAGCAGGAACAGGGCCTCATCCATGTCAACGACCCAATGATACTCTGTAAGCTGTGATAACATTGTTCTACCTTTGTAGCGCGATACGCGTGAAAGTATCTACATCGATGAGTCCCTGGTCCGTCAATTTCAATGCTGGAATCACTGAAAGCGAGAGGAAACTCAATGTCATGCATGGATGAGGCAACGTGCATCCTAATTCACCAGCCACCCTATCCAATGTTCGCAACTGCCGCACCAACTCCGCGACCGGCTCAGGAGAGACCAATCCCCCGATTGGCAAAGGCACGCTCGCTTGCACAACACCGTCAACTACACACACAAATCCACCGCCCATCTCCTGTAGCGCATATGCGGCTCGCACAATATCCTCGTCATCCACACCCGCGATGACGATATTATGCGCGTCATGCGCGACGCTGGACGCGATTGCGCCCCGCTTGAGCCCAAAACCCTTGACCAGCCCCAATCCCACGCGTCCGCTCGCGTGATGCCGTTCCACTACGACCAGTTTCAACACATCCCGCTCCGCGTCCGCCACGATTTCACCATCACGCACCAACGCCTCTTCGTGCAAGTGGCGCGTGACAATCTGATCCGCCTCAATACCAATCACTTCTACCGATCCCGCATGACCACTGATGCACAGATCGCTTTTCGACAACTGACCAATATGCACCGTGCTTGTGATACCCGCAAAACTCGCTGCTGTAGACACCTCGGGTATTTCTGCCAGCATCTTCCCATCTTGCGCAACCAGTTTACCATCTTTATACACCGACTCGACCCGAAACGTCTTCAGATCATCGAGCACGACCAGATCCGCCACACAGCCAGGCGCAATCGCGCCCCGATCGTACAAGCGAAAATATTGCGCGGTATTGTACGAGGCCAACCGAATCGCTTCCACCGCGTCCAATCCTAGCTCGATCGCACGCCTGACCATGGATTCGATATGCCCACGCGTGGTCAAGTCCTGTGGGTCGCGGTCGTCGGTGACAAAAAACACTCTCGGCGCGTGCAACTCCTGCACCAGGGGCAATAGCGCATCCAGGTTTCGTGCAGCCGATCCCTCGCGTATCATCACCCACATCCCCAGCCGCAGCCGTTGCCGCGCCTCCTCGATCGTAATACATTCATGATCGGAGGCGATGCCCGCAGCGGCATATGCGTTCAAATCCAGTCCACTCACTCCCGGCGCGTGTCCATCCACGACCAGACCGTGCTCCAGGGTGGCCGCGATCTTCGCCAATACCTGCTCATCCGCATGCAACACACCTGGAATATTCATCATTTCCGCCAACCCCAGCACGCGCGCATCATCGAGCAACGGCACCAGATCCTCCGCCAGCAATACCCGTTGCGGCGTCTCGAACTCCGAAGCCGGTACACACGAGGACAACATTACATAGGCCGACAATGGCAGATCGTGACCCGATTCCAGCACATAACGAATGCCGTCAACACCAAGCACATTCGCGAACTCATGAGGGTCCAGCATGACAGTGGTTACCCCACGCGGTACGACCAGACGTGCGAACTCCGGCAGAGTCATCATCGTGCTCTCGATATGCATATGCCCATCGATCAGACCCGGTGCCAGCCAACGCCCCTGCACATCTCGCTCCTCGCGACCATGATAACGTCCAGCACTACGCGCCTCATGCGCATCGACTCCCATTACCACCCCATCCGCGATCGCCACATCCGCGAAATACTGCTCTCCACTGCACACGTTCACTAACTGAGCATTGCGCAGCACAAGATCGGCTGGAACCTCTCCACGCGCCACTCGAATACGCTGCCGCAACTTGTCCATCTTCTCACATCCTCGCTCTCAACACAAAAACGCTTATCCCCATTAGACTGAACGGGCTTTCTATGTGCAGATTGTAGCACATAGAAAGCCCGTTTCAATATTTCATCCCCCTCGGTAACCCTTATTGGCTTGCTCACATACACCTATCTTCCACTCACTGATCGTCTGTTCACCCCACCTAACCGTATACACTCTAGAGATACATGTCATGGCTATCGCATGAAAGGACAAAACTATGGACGATAAAAGCATTGGCGCGACCATCGCGAAGATGGCCGCGCTCACCGGCGGCGCGATTATTGGCGCGATTCTGATCAACTGGTGGGATAAAACGCTCTCCGAGTATGCGCAAAAACAATCGGACTTTGACAAATCCCGCTACGCACAGGGCCTCAGCCCCGTTGACCCACAACGCGCACAACCTTCGCAGCCCATACGCCTCCCATCGGACGAGATAGATTCTCAATCTATGGAGTGAGTGTCAGGGGAGAAAGTTCTAGCGCGTTCGTCTTCGCGGTTGTCGCGACCTTCCCCATCCCTTGCAGTACCCGTACCGGCACACGAGCTTTGACACTCATAAGCTTCGCTGCCGGTTGCTTTAATGGCACTAGCGCCACCGCAATCCTCACCGGTCCCGGCGCGAGATGCATGCTGCTCAAACCGAACACGCCACTGGTCAATCCGATCACCGTTCCCGCCCGCCACTGGTTTGTCTGGCACCAGTACAACGCGGGCACATCGGAAGAGATGAAATGCTCCTTACCCGCTCGGTCGACGATCATCATCACAAGTTGCAATGCCTCCGTTATCGGTTGCTGTACCTTCCAATATGTGCTGACCGAAACATAGCCCGCGCTGATACTTACAACGCTAGGCGCGTTGACCGCATATCCCGCCAATTGTAGACCCGACGCTCCACCCACCTTCGTCGAAAAAGCCACATCCACCGGATTCTGGATCGCGGACGACGCATTCACAAACGAACAAAATGGCGTGGGCAAACTCGGCAAGACCAGCGCGGGATCGGTGTACTTCCCCGATTTCACCGCCGAATATGCGGACAACGGGGGTTTTGGCAAACCCTGCTTCAACAACAAGTACCCATCCTTCGCGTCGACAATGCCATAATGCCCACTCAGCAACACTTTTTTGACTGCTCGAATATAGTCCAACGAGGTGTAGAAAGGATACTTGTCGCTCGTGACATCCAGAAATATATATTGCGCGCTACTATCACCATAAGGGAACAGGTAAATATCCTTGCGATGACTGATATGCGGCACCAATGCCGACTGCGCCGAGACCGATGCGTCAGCGGGAATCTGCTGCTCGAACGTCTGCGCCAATTGCGTATGCGCCGAGGTCATCGGCCAGCTGAACCCTTGCGTAAAAGGCAACGAACCGCGTGTCTCGTCCGCGTGATACATGCTGAATAAAATTCCTACCAGCAGCACGACAAGCACCCCTCCACGCACGACATCAGAAGGCTTCCAGTTTCCTCCTCTTCCACCCACAAACGTCCTCATACCTGTACTCTCCACACCACCTATGCTCGCCACACCTGTCCGCTTCGTCAGGCGCATCGTCACCAACCGCACAGCATACAAAATCAGCACGATCGCTTCAATCGTGGAAAAAATCAATATCGGCACAATCTCCGCGCTATATTGAAACAAACCCGTGTACATCTGCACATTCGAACTGAACAGGTTCAATACGAGCGTCGGCAGCGCCAGCAACCAGATCCACGGCGCCAGTAGCGCGATGTACCCGACCGGATTGAACAGGGTACGCAGATAAAACGCGTGCGCGTGATCGAGCACGTGTTGCTCCAAGACCGCCTTTGGATGCAACAAAATATTGCGCACAATATCGACCGGACTCGCGCCCAATCCAGTGTAGCGACTCGCCAACAACGGTGAACCCGTCGGGCTGGCGTGGTGTATGATAAAAACAGCCAGCCCCAACCACGCCAACGCCATTACGATCAACGCCCCACCAGCACGCCAGCGCTGCTGAAAGATAATGCACCATACACCACACAACGCGACAATGCCAGGAATCTCCTCTTTACACGCCATCGCCAGCAGCGCGAAGACCAGCATCCACACCGTTCGCCGCGTGTATAAAAAATACAGCACGAACATCAGCAGTGCGGCGGTAAAGGTAACGGCATGAAAATCATAAATCGTCGCCTGCTGCTGCGCCGGATACAATAAATACAGCACAGCGATCACCACCGCTGCCCACTCGTTGCGCAAACGTAAACGCGCTAACCAGAAGGCTGGAAACGCGCCCGCGGCGACTACCAGCGTCTGCACTACGATCAGCGTCTTCGGCGACGGAAACACCACATACAGCAACGACATCACGAACAAAATCGGCTCAAAATGAATGGCGAACCGTGAAATACCCGCCAGACTCACACAATTGGTGTCCCCGATCGTGTTGCAAATCGTCTGGTGAAAAAGCTGTCCGTGCAACGTGCTCCAGATCGCTTGATCCATGATACCCAGATCTTCCGCGTGCGAAAGATACGCATCATGCCGCCCCACTAGATAAGAAATAAAAAAAATGCTAAATGCCAGCGCCAGCACACCGACGATAGCCAGAGCGACCCAGAACGAGCGCGTATGCGTCATTGGCTCCGGAGCAGGATAAAGCACTCGCCGCTTTAAAAAGCCCCATCCACGGCGTCGTGCATGAGCATCAGGTTTTAATACTGTTGTAATAGCCATAAAAAATACAAATTCTCCCGTGAGGAACGTTCATTCTATCTCTGATACCAATTGAACGTTCCTTTCATGGCAACTATACGTGTGGCAGGTACTTTTAGCTCCATGTTTGTGGTACAAACGATAACCCTTGATCGTGCGCTCGCACTCCCGCGTACACTCCAAATCACGTTGTATATTCCCCATTGATCTTGACATAATCATAACTCAAATCACACCCCCACACAGTCGCGCTCGCCTCACCTGTGCCCAATGATACACGTATCGCGACCTCCGCGTTGCGCAAGTACTCCTTCAGTTGACCCAGATGCTCCTGCCCCAACGCCCGACCCTGATAAACCAGCAAATCACCGAACGCGATCGCGACCTTCTCCGGCACGATATCTGTCTCCTCCTGACACTTCCCGATCGCCATCGCCACCCGCCCCCAGTTCGGATCGGTCCCGAAAATCGCCGTTTTGACCAGCGGCGAATTCACGATCGCCTTGGCGACCAGTTTCGCCTGCCGAAACGATGCCGCCTGCTCGACCGTCACTTCCAATAGTTTCGTCGCGCCCTCGCCATCGCTCGCCAGGTCCTTGGTCAACGCGATCGCCATCTCCTGCAAGGCCCGCTGAAACTCGTCTATTGGCACCTCGCCCGCCAGACCATTCGCCATGATCGCGACAGTATCGCTGGTGCTGGTATCGGTATCCACGCTGAGCATGTTGAACGACAGGTTCACAACCTCGCGCAAACATCGCTGCAACTGCCCCGGCTCGATGCGTGCATCAGTCACGAAATAGCTGAGCATGGTCGCCATATTCGGCTCGATCATGCCCACCCCCTTCGCCATCCCCACCAGCACCGCGTCTCCGATGCGGCACGCGTGTACCTTCGGCCTGGTATCCGTGGTCATGATCGCATGCGCGCAAACCTCCAACTGTCCCGCGCGCATCTCTCGTCCAAAACCTGGAATGCCCGCGCGCATCTTCTCCATCGGCAACTGCCACCCGATCACCCCCGTCGAAGATGGCAACACATCGCTCGGCTTGATATCCAGTTCCGCAGCGACCAACCCGACGACCTCGCGAATATTCGCCAAACCCTCTTCACCCGTGGCGACATTGGCATTCTTACTATTGATTACGAACGCTTGCAACTGCCCATCCGCCACATGCTCACGACCTACGGTAATGGCCGCCCCGCAAAAACGACTCTGCGTGAACATGGCCGCCGCCGCCGCCGGTACGTCGGAGGCGATCACGGTAAAATCCAGCGTCTCGTCCCGAATACCGATATTCTTCGCGCACGAGCGAAAACCCTTGGGATAAAATGGTAATGTTTGCACTCCTGTTACTCCTCGCTCACAAGCGCGAGTGAGAAGAAGGCGGCATTGTCCATTTCTTTCCATCCTCGCTTCGCGTAAAATCCTCGTCTATACGACTCTCGATCTCTCCGATTCATCAGTAATAATCGTGTGCATCCTCGCCGTAGTCCATCCTCACGCACGGCCTCCAACAAACGACTGCCTATCTCACGCCCCACCATCGCCGGATGCACAAACAACTCGGAGATATAGCCATCATTGCCCCGCATGAGATGCGGATACCAATGCACAGCTACATAGCCAGCAATTCTGCTACTCTCGTCCTCACCTTGTTCCGCCACAAATACATTATGCGTCTGCTCGCGCAACGTTTGTGCAAGACGCGCTTCGACATGCGCTCGCGTCTCGTCCATCGTCTCCTGCTTCATCTGCTCCGACCACCCTATCGCGCGCAGGATGGCCGCGATCCCATCGCTATCCTCCATACGCGCCTGGCGAATATTCATAACCATCGTTATCCCCTTCCCTGTTCTATCTCTCGACAAATGCTCGCGACCGCCTCTTCTACGGCGACTACACGGCTCTCCTTGCTCGTCCTCGCCTTAATCTCGACGCCTCCTTGCTTGAGCGAACGTTTGCTCACGACAACGCGCAACGGCATACCGAGCAGGTCAGCATCGTTGAATTTCACGCCCGCCGTCTCCGACCGATCATCGAAAAGCACCTCTACGCCCGCTGCTAATAAATCAGCATACAACCGTTCCGCGATCGCTCCATTCTCGCCCTTGTCCATGTCCAATCCCAGCAACGCAACCTGATAGGGCGCGGCGGCAAAAGGCCAGCATATACCCTTTTCGTCGTGATGCTGCTCGACGATCACCGCCAGCAAACGCCCGATCCCGATGCCATAACAGCCCATCAACAACGGTCGCTCGCTGCCATCAACATCCAGAAAAGTGGCACCAAACATGTCGCTGTAATGGCTTCCCACTTTGAAGATATGCCCCAACTCACTCCCCCGCACACTGCGCAACGTGCCCCCACAGCGTACACACTGCGCGCCCTCATAGGCCGAGGCGATATCTCCCCACATATCGACACGAAAATCGCGCGCATAGTTGATATTGATGAAATGATAATCCACACGGTTCGCTCCCCCCACGAAGTTATGCCCTTCGCTCAAAGAGCTATCCAGCACGATCAGCACGTTCTTGCCTTTATTGACCGGCGAGGTAAAACCAGCCACGATACCCGCGCGCTCAAGCTCCTCCGGCGTCGCCATATGCAGGTCGAACGCGTGCATACCCCGACTCCGTAACACATTGGTCAATTTAACTTCGTTCACCTCCAGATCTCCCCGAATCGAGACCAGCACCAATGTCTCTCCCGTGGTATAACAGACCGCCTTCATCGTCTTGTTTGCGGCTATGTCCAGAAAAGTAGCCAGTGCTTCGATCGTCTTACAATCGGGCGTGTACACCTCCTCTATCCCCAATTCTGGCTCTTCCGCCAAAGCCGTTCGCACAAACTCGGCCTTCTCGACGTTGGCGGCATATCCACAACGGTCGCACACCATCGCTTGATCTTCGCCCGCCTCCGTCAAAGCAAGAAATTCTTGCGAGTCCTTGCCACCAATCGCACCACTATCGGCCTCGGCGACGATGAAACGCAGACCACAGCGTTCGAAAATGCGACGATACGCCGCGCTCATCACTCGGTAACTGCGCTCTAGCCCCTCCTCATTACCATCGAAACTATATAGATCCTTCATAATGAACTCGCGTGTGCGCAACAATCCTCCACGTGGTCGCGGTTCGTCACGGAATTTCACCTGCACCTGATAGAGCATCTGCGGCAGGTCCCGATAGCTACGCACGAATTCGCGTGCCAGCATCGTCACAACCTCCTCGTGCGTCGGACCCAGCACTAAAGCATGCTGCCTGCGATCTCGCAAGCGGAAAAGAATCGGCACACTCTCCGCTCGCGACGGACCACCATCAGCTGGCTGCGCCTGCCACATCTCCTCAGGCTGCAACACCGGCATCAGCACCTCCTGTCCTCCGCTCCTATTCATCTCTTCACGAACGAGCTGCGTCAACTTGTGTATGACACGTGTTCCCAACGGCAAAAAATTATACACCCCCGACGCGAGGAGGCGCATATAGCCCCCTCGCGTCAACAATTCTTGATTGCCGCCATCGGAATCGCGTGGTATCTCGCGCAACGTTGTCGTCAACAACTGTGACATCCGCATAACACACGCTCCCAAGAAACTATTAATATGAACGCGCGAAAATGGCCTCACACGTCGCGGGCTTGCCAGTATAAATGCACTTCCCCTGCACGCCACCCTCCGGCTGATCGAATGGAATGACGCGCAACGTCGCCTTCGTCTCTTCCTTGATCGCCAGTTCCGCCGCGGAGTCCTCGGCCCACTTCACACGCACAAAACCACGATTGGCGATGATCTCTTTGAATTCGTCGTAGCTCTCCGTCCTGAACGTATTGCTCTCGCGAAACTCCAACGCCCGCTGATACAGCGCCGCCTGCACCTCTTCCAGCAACGCTGGCAAACGCTGCTCCAACGCATCCAACAACACCGGCTCTTTCGCGCGATTGTCACGACGCACCAGCATGACACTGTTGTTCTGCACATCGCGTGGCCCGATCTCCATACGCACCGGCACACCGCGCATCTCCCACTCGTTGTACTTCCAACCCGGCGTATTGTCGCTGCGATCGACCTTGACGCGCACTTTCCCCTTCAACATACGCTCGACGCGCGTGACCATCTCGTTCACGGCATCCTGCTCCTTCTCTTTACGCCAGATCGGCACGATCACCACCTGGTACGGAGCCAGACGCGGCGGCATGATCAGACCCGATTTGTCCCCGTGCACCATGATGATGCCCCCGATCATACGCGTGCTCAACCCCCAACTCGTGGTCGCGCAATACTTACGCTGCCCATCAGCATCCAGAAACTGAATATCGAAGCCGCGCGCGAAATTATTGCCCAGATTATGGCTCGTGGCCGATTGCAACGCCTTGCCATCGCCCATCATCGCCTCGATCGAGTATGTGCGTAACGCGCCCGCGAATTTCTCGTTCTCGCTCTTGCGTCCCGCGATCACCGGAATCGCGGCCTCCTCTTCGGCGAACGAACGATATACCTCCAGCATCAAGCGCGTCCGCTCCTCCGCCTCCTCCAATGTGCGATGCGCGGTATGC
Organism: uncultured Dictyobacter sp.; assembly: GCA_964657925.1. Classification (GTDB taxonomy): domain Bacteria; phylum Chloroflexota; class Ktedonobacteria; order Ktedonobacterales; family Ktedonobacteraceae; genus Dictyobacter. The sequence goes on along the minus strand of CAZZWK010000057.1, from coordinate 16,577 downwards.
CCCTCCTGCCACAAAAATTCTGAGGTGCGCAAGAACAGGATCGTCCGCTTCTCCCAACGCATGACGTTGTTCCACTGGTTCAACAACAACGGCAGGTCGCGGTAGCTCTGAATCCACTTGGAAAAACTATGCCCGACAATCGTCTCACTGGTGGGACGAATCGCTAACGGCTCCTCCAACTCCTCACCACCACCACGCGTCACCCACGCTAGCTCGGGCGCGAATCCCTCGACATGCTCGGCCTCTTTCATCAAAAAGCTCTGCGGAATCAGCAAGGGAAAGTACGCGTTCTGCACATCTGTCTCTTTGAAACGCGCGTCCAGCCGCTGCTGCAAATTCTCCCATAAGGCATAACCATAGGGACGAATAATCATACATCCACGCACCGGCGCGTAATCGGCCAGTTCAGCCTTACGCACGACCTGGTTGTACCACATCGAGAAATTATCGTCCTGATCGACGATATCCTCGACGTACTTCTCTTCGCTAACCATAAAAACAAGATCCCTTCTACAAATGCGACAAATGCTACCAATCTCTTCCACAAAAAAATGGAAAAATAAGACATAAAAAAACTCGCCCCCGACAAGGACGAGCAGATTACCCGTGGTACCACCTCTTTTGAAATGTATCCTGAAAACACATTTCCACTCTCGCGGCCAACCCTGGACCGCCGCTCTCGATAACGGCCAAGCATACCGGTCAGCTTCTCACTGACGCTCTCAGATGGGTTCGAAGAGACTTTATCTACCGACTCTCACCAACTCGGCTCGCTGCTCAGACACTATCTCATCTACTGATTCTGATCATTGCGCTCTAACTTTTGTTTGAGCCAAGCATACACCATCCCATAAAACGTGTCAAGCAACATTTTCCTACACTCGTCCCCCAACCATACAACATTTCGTACACTCGCTTTCCCTACTTTCCCTACTTCCCACCCACAATCACGAACAATCCTACCACACCGATCAAATAGAGCACCAGCACCACGATCGAATCAATTCCAAGGTCTGCGACTTGCCGCTTCAGACGAAAAACCAGACCATACACATAAACAGCCGTCAACAACACTCCCAGACTGGCGAGATAAATGTCGCTGTTCTTGGCCTGTGGCAACACCGCCTGACCCGATAGCACGGTCGCGACCAGGAACAGGACCGGCAAGAACGCGTTGCCCCCAAAAATATCGCTGAAGGCCAGCTCGTAATCCCCAATCCCCACTGAGGCCAACCCCGTCGATATCTCCGGCAATGAGGTCGCCAGCGCCAACACGGTCGAGCCGAACAACACACCACTCAATCCGATATGCGTGGCAATGGCATCTCCGCTCTCCTCCAGCACAAAACCAGCCGCTAACGTGACGATCGCCGCGATGGCAAAAACCACCAGCACCTTTGTTGTACTCAATTTGTTTGTCTTGTCCTGCTTGCTCCCATCGGGTGCCTCCACATCAGCTTTCTGCTCCTCGCGCCAGGGCAAACCCTTACGCGCCCTGCTTATCAGCCACAAACCAATTACCCATGCAATCAAGATCAGCACATCGCCCGGTGCCACACGCGCGAAAACAAGCGTTCCCGGCAACTGCGTTCCCATGATCGTGATCACCAACACTCCGATCACCAGTACCCCCTCAAGCACCAGTTCCAGCGATGAGGCTGCGTAGGTGAGTGCCGCCTTCTTTCGCAACCCGAATCCATCCAGCAACACCAGCACCACCGTCTGTATCGCGATCCCACCTAAAATATTGCCAATCGCGATGCTAACGTTATGCGCCAACGATGCCGTCACAACGATAGCCATCTCTGGCAAATTGGTCGCAATCGACAACAGGATCAGTCCACCCAGCGCCTGCCCCAACTTGAAACGATCATCGATCACATCGGTGGTGTTCGAAAGCTGAACACCCGCCAACCACACAGCTACCGCCCCCACCACAAAAATACCGATCAACAGGGGCAAAGAAAGCGATCCAAACATACACTACCTCATCCTTCTTATTTCTCTACTCTTTCACGTTTATCTTGACACAATAGTTGAGTCTCCCACCTCTCACCACAAATATCAACGCCCAGCCTGCCCCACACTAAACACGAGTATACTTGACTCATCGTTTTTTTTATGTTATTTTGCAATAACGATTCTTTCCTTAATACACTCATATACTTCATCTGACTGACAAAAAAGAGATGTATCAGCGAATATCTTGAAAACCCATTCCTCTACTGTTCCGGCCCAATAATCCAGAGTCCTACCAGCATAATTTTCAGGGCGATGAGCTTCGCTAGAGAGAGGCATACGTGCAGATACGGGAAATTATGACCATTTACCCGGTTTATATTCGTGTAGGAGCAGATATGCGCCGGGCGGCAGAGATGATCAGTATTTCTGAAGTGAGCGACTTGATGGTGATCGACCATGACAACATCTTTCTCGGGGTACTCTCTGAAGGCGATCTCATCCGCGCTATCCTTCCCAGTTTCAATGACGTTCTGCAAGCTGGCGGCACGCTCAACGACGCCTTTCTATTCTTTCTCCAGAAAGGACGCGACCTCGTCAATCGTCCCATTGATCCACTCATTATTCGCAATGCCATTACCCTCAAGACGACTGACGACGTAGCCCAGGCCGCGATTGTCATGGTGGAAAAACAAATTCGCCGTTTGCCTGTGGTAGATGACGGCAAACTGCTGGGAACGGTTTCCCGCTCCGATATTTGCCGTGCTGTGATTTATCATGCATAACATATGGGAGGTTCAACAGCAATGTCATCAGCAATGCAAGTGCGCTTGGTCTGTAAAAATGGGCGTACCGGCTCTGTTGTAGAATATACCCGTGATCTGCCCGTCACCATAGGTCGTAGTGCGGAATTCAACACAGTCGTCATTCAGGACAGAGTCATTTCGCGGCAACACGCGCGGCTGGAACAGGAAGACGATCACCTCGTTATCAGCGACCTGAATAGCGCTAACGGAACCTATGTGAATCGTGAACGCATTCAACGGCTCGCCCTCAAAACCGATGACCTGATCAGAATTGGCCCCTACGAGTTTTCCTGGTCCTATCTCAACCTCGAAACCGATGCCACGTTCCTTTTTATCTCTTCACCCGCAATGGAGGAAACTACACACTCCAAACCAACCACATCTCCACCTGAGCAGATGATAGCTGCACGCCAGGTAGTGGAGGCTGCCGAGGCGCGTAATCGTGCACAAGGTCATGAAAATGACGGGTTCCTGTCCTCTGAATATGGTTTCTTGCCAGTAGAACCACCCCTTTTAGCTTTGCCCACCTCCCATCATACCTGGGATGAAATGGTCGACAGGCTGCCCGAGTTGTACAGAAAGTTGACCATGCGGCGCGTATTTGAACAGATGCCCCTGCTAGAAGCTACTCCAGATGCACTCCCTGACCGCTACCTGTTGCGTGCATCGACCATGCTCGGCGTCTTTGCACACGCCTATCAGTATGTCCAAACAGACCCGCCCACCGCGCTACCTGATTCTATCTTAACGCCCTGGAAGGAAATCTCCCACCGCTTAGGAAAACCTTTGCCCTACGTCTCTTATACTGATCTCTTCTTTTACAATTGGAAGTTACGCGACCCCAATGGACCACGCCGCCTGGATAATATGGAACTGCTCGTTCCTGCCTGGCACAATCAGGCTGAACGCATCTTTTATCTGGTAACCACTGAATTCGCCATGCAGCTCACACCTGCCCTGAACGCTATGCTTCAGGCTCAGGAGGCCGTTTTACGCGAGGATCACATCGCGTTGGAAGAAGCACTACTTGTTATTCTTGACCAGTTGCACTACGTGACGCAGGTAATCTATCCGCAAATTGACGCCAATCCTTTCAGCAAAACCCATCTCGATCAGGTGCTCTGGGCTAAAACAGTCGGCACATCTGGCGTCCCCATTTTTGAGAATGCGCCAAGCCCCGCCGGTACAGCACAACCGCACATTCATGCATTGGACGCTTTTTTCGAACGACCATCCTACCACACACTGGTAGGCCAGCAAAGCGTCTCCCTCGGAGCACACTTCCCAAAACACTGGCATGCCTTTGTTGAAGCCCTCCGCACCGTCTCCGTACGCCAGTTTGTAGAGCGCAGCCAGAATACAACCTTACAGGGCCTGTATAACGCTGTGCTGGATGCCTACATCGGTGACAAAGGTTGGATGGGGCTACATCGCATCAAGGCCTATGGCTTTCTTGAGATCTCCTTTAAAGTAGGGCGTGCAGTCACAACAGGAGCCAAGTTTACCGGCCTCTTCAAGGATAAGACCTGGGAAAAGATTGATGCCGAACTTTTAGAAGTGCGCGATGAACGATACATTGCAAGCAACCAGCAAGTTTACTTTGCGCGCCCCAGAAGTGGTACCGTCACTACTGATCCAGATACAGGTACCTGGACAGGCTTTATTGAACTGGATGTCACTGGACAGGGGGTGCATTATCAGCCCGGCGATCGCGTTGGCGTGCTGCCAGAAAATGATGAGTTACTGGTTCATAAAACGATGCGAGCATTACAGGCCAGAGGTGGCGAGATCGTTCAACTCACCCCACAATGGCAAGAGGCTATCCGCCTGCGCTCAGGCTATTCAGACGATATCAAAGTCTTACCACTAAAGTCGATGCTCACCTTTGGAAAAATACGACCCGTCACACGAGATATCGCGAAAAGATTGCTGAAAATCACTGCTTCAAGCACACTCAAGGAGATTGTCGATGCACGTATGGAAGATCAATGGGAACTCTGGGATCTCCTGAATCTTCTCTACGCCGCTGGTTATGATGTGACGCGTCTCTGGAAGGCCGGTCCCTGGGACCCTGAGAACATCTGTCGTATTGTCACACCTGAAACGTTCCGCCTCTATTCCATTGCCTCCACCATGGATGATAACACTGTTGGAGCCGAAAAACTGAATTTGATTGTTGGTGGGCTAGAGTATCAAACACCACATACCTCCTATTCCTACATGCAAGCACGCTTGGGAACGGCTTCCCGCTTCTTGCGCTATATCACCAGCGAGCCCAAATTTCGCGAGAAGCTGCTCTCGTTGACCATCGTGCCGACACCGCGTTTCCGCCTGCCCGCGGACCCCTCTCGCCCAGTAATAATGTTCGCCGCCGGTTCCGGTATTGCCCCCTTCTACGGTTTTCTCCAGGCCCGCGCTCACCAGACAGAGACGGGTGAAAACTGGCTTTTTTTCGGAACACGGACGCCCGACGAGTTCTTTCATCGTCCGGTTTTTGAGCACCTGGAGGCCTCCGGCAAACTCCATTTACGCCTCGCCTTTTCTAGAGCGGATGTCGCGGCACGCTTTGACTCCATAACTGGACAATACGTCTTTGAAAAAGGCCACCATCAACACGTTGACGCACAAATAGTAGCCGATGAACAGGCCACTATTCTCTGGAACTTCTTGCGCAGCGAGCAGGAAGGTGGGCAAAACGGGTATTTCTATATCTGCGGGAAGACCAGCTTCGCGGTTTCAGTCATGGAAGCGCTCAAACAGGTTATCCAGCGCTTCAGCGGCGAATCGGCAGCACAGAATATTATCAGGCAATTGATCGCCCAGGGCCGTTATATGCAGGATATCTTCACCACCTATAATGGTCACGCCCAGGTAGGGAAAACCTACGACATCTCCAGCCTCATTCTGCATAACACACCCACCGACGGTTATTGGATGGTAGTCAATGGTAGAGTGTATGATGTAACCGAGTTCATGTATCAGCATGTGGGTGGAGAGAGAATCATTATCCACTACACCGGCATGGATGCAACAAGCGCTTATCAAGGTGTACTCCATCACACAAATTCAGAAGTAGATGCCATGCTGGGAATGTACGAACTTGGCAATATGCGTCGTCTCCAATTCAACGGTAACTGGGGAGTAATCGTAAGCCCCGATGGACTCAAGTTCATGCTGCTCGAAGAGATGTTTATTGCCTGGGTGCACTACATCTATCTGGTAGTCGCGATGGAGAACGCACTAGAAAATGACTACGATTTTGCGCGTTTATCCTCCACCGCGGGTGAAGACCCCCATGAGTTGACTCCATTCAAGTCCCAATTTCTCATCGAGGCCCATCGCCGCTTTCTGATCAGTTACCTGGACGGTTTGATAGACGAAGACCTGAAGATCCTCTGGGCCAGAACCGTCGGTTTCTGCGCAAAAGACCAGGATATTCGCTGGCTCCAGCAGGAAATCGAAACCCTTAAAGCGCGCGAGACATATCGATTGGTTCGCAACACTCCTACGTTTTTGAAACATTTGTTGTTTGGACTGCAAGAAAACAACGATGCGCAAGCAAGATCAACCGCCAGTATTAACGCACTTTGTCGCGTATTCAAAACCGAGGATAAACGAGTTTTGTATGAAATGAAGATCGCTTTGCGCGAGGGCATTCTCGCATTTGAGCGGTACGAAGCTGCGGTGGTCGAACAGGCTGGCGCACAATTGATGGCAGCCCTCCAACAAACACTGAAAGTCATAGAAGATTATTATCAAAGATTGGCGGAACACATCATCGCTCAGGGAATCTCATCCACTTCCCTCTCCGCTGAGCCCAGTGAGGAAGTTATACCAGAGGATACAGGTCTCCCCGGTCATGGCGGCAAAATATAAATGAAAACTGCTTTCTGCCCACAAAAACCAAAGCTATTTGCACACTCCACCCCCCACCGTATATAGTAGGGAAGACCCTTGTGGTCTTCCGTCTCTCACCCAAAGGAGGCTCTCACAATGGACAACTCATCCTCAACACCAGATCCAACGCGTACCGTTCGCGTCATCAAACCAGCTCAGTTCGATAGCAACACACCACAAACACCCGGTATGCAACGCGTGGCCGCCGTCTCACGCGAACTGGCGGGATCGGAGGGCATCTGGGCCGGTATCACCAACGTTCACCCACACGTTGCCAGCGGCAAACACCACCACGGCAGTCTCGAAACCGTCATCTATGTAGTCTCCGGCCATGCACAGATTCGCTGGGGCGACAACCTCGAATTCGTGGAGGACGTGGAGCCCGGCGACTTCATCTACGTGCCCCCGTTCGTGCCCCATCAGGAACTCAATCCTTCCGACACAGTCTCGCAGTGGGTCATCGTGCGCAATTCGCAAGAACCTATCGTGGTCAACCTCGAACCTACGACGAATAGCCAGCAACAAGCCAATCAGGCCACTCATCCATCTCCACAGGACTGATCGCTCATCTTGGTTCGATGCCCGCAAGCAGTGTCTCGACCATCGCGACAATAAACTGCTCGTCCGACAACGGCAATGGGCTCTGACCCAGCAGGTGTCGGTTGAATGCATAGTGAAAACATGGCCCCAACATCAATGCCGCGATACTCAAAGGTTGTTGATGAGCATCTATGCGTCCCAACCTCTGCTCTTCTTCTATATAACTTGCGACCCGCTCATAAATTCGTTGTGGCCCCCCGTTGATCTGCTGCATCACTTCTCGATGCCGCACCAAAAACTCCACATCCTGAAAAAAAACCATCGCGATCATCAACAGTTGACCATAATACGCCATCGACTCGCGCGCGATGCTCTCTAAATTCTCTCGCACGCTCCCTTTGCCCGCCAGTTGCGCGTTCACACTCTCGATGAAATGCGGCAGCTGCTCCTGCAAAACCGCCAGCAAGAGATCTTCCTTGCGCTCGAAATGTTTGTACAACGTTCCTTCGGCAAAACCCGCCTCGCGCGCAATCTCTTTGGTGGTTGCATGCACAATACCCCTGGCCCGAATAATACGTTCCGCCGCCTCTAAAATCTGCTGCCGTGTGCTCGTCACCCTATCCCACCAACCTTTCCAAACAACAACATGTATAGCCCCAATAGTAGCTATACATGTTGGCTTGCCTCATTCCACTCGTTCTTAACTTATTATTAACCTAAACTTTTCAATGTTTGCAACGCTTCCGTAATATGTTTCTGGGGCGCGAATTGCGATGAAAAAACGTTGCGCACCACTCCCTGCTTATCGATTACATAAGTGACACGACCCGGCAATAATCCCATCGTCGTCGCCACGCCATAACGCTTCCTGAGCACTCCACCCTGGTCGCTCGCCAGAATAAACGGCAAGTGGTTCTTGCTTGCGAACTGCTGGTGCGACTGCTCCGAATCCGAACTCACCCCGATAACTTCCGCACCCGCCTCTTTGAACACTTCATAACTATCCCGAAACGTACAAGCCTCGGCAGTGCATCCTGGCGAATCATCTTTTGGATAGAAGTATAACACAATCGCCTTCTGCCCACGAAAATCGTGTAAACTGACCGTCTTCCCATCCTGCGTGGGCAAACTGAAATCTGGCGCGCTATCCCCCACCTGCACCTTCTTACCTACCGCTGACTCCCGCTGGGTCTTTGCCGCATCCGTACCCATATTCACTTCTCCTTCTCTCATCTAAACAGTGCATTCGCTCAATATGCAGGCAACCCACCTTTGCACTCAATACGTAGGCAACCCGCGTAGCCGCGTCCCCTTGTGGGCGCGCACCGGCTTCGCTTGCTCAACCACTTCACAAATGCATTACTATTTCTTGTATTTTTACTATCACATGAGTGAGCACTCACTATCCTTAGTATAAGTGAGTAAACACTCACCTGTCAAGTGCGTCTCATCACACTCAAAAGCACATCGGACAAAACAGGGTGTACTCGTCATGAATAGAACTCTCGACAGTACCCCTATTTATCATCCATCTTCCACACAATTTCAATAATTACTATTTATTTGATAATTTTCGTCAAATAAATGTTGAAAATTTGCAAATTGTATGGTATCCTTGTTATATCAGAACAATAAAAGTCAATTTCAAAGCAAATTTTGTAGTCAAACCTGGCGAGAGTCATCCTCTCCCTTGTAAAAAAGGACAACATACACCTATGCATCCACTTATCACTCGTGATCCTGTGAGTGGTGAAGAGATGATCGCGACACGGCTCGAATGTCCGGCCAGCGGCATTGTGATCGAAGGTCGCTTCACCCTCGGCTGGATCGGTCGCCTGACTCGCGAGCAGCTCGATTTCGTCGAACTCATGGTCAAGTATCGCGGCAATATTCAAAAACTGGCCGCCGAGATGAATATTGCCTACAATACTGCCCGCAGTCGCCTCGACGATATCGTAACCGCCCTCGGCGGCACTCCCGAATTCGATGGTCGCATCGATCGACGCGCCGTACTCGATCGCCTGGCCTCCAAAGAGATCAACGTGGAAGAGGCTATGCAACTACTGAAGGGCTAATACAATGGCAGCAGTCAAAGATGAGCGCGACCGCATCCTCTCGATGCTCGCGGCAGGCCAGATCAATACCGAACAGGCGTCTCGACTGCTGGATGTAATCGAGATCGAACCGGCAGCACGCGCTCCGCAACAGGAATACATGCGTGACCGCGTCATTCGTCTACGTACAACCAGTCTCGGCTCAAAGGACAAAAAAATAAACTTTACCGCTAGTCTGCCGGTAACTATGCTCAAAATAGGCTTACGCCTGGGCGGCATTCTGCTCCCACAGCTACAAGTCACAACCATCCAGAGCATCTTGCGCGCCATCGAAACAGGACGCACCGGCCTGATTCTGGACCTGCAAGACCTGGAACACAACGAACGCTTAGAAATTTTTATCGATTGATCGACCACTATATCCGGCAAAAACCGCGTAGGCGTGCCCCTTGTGGGTACGAGCCCTTCCAGATGCACCATTAATGTTGAATACCGGAATGTTACAACAAAGGATGTGTCAACTATGCAACAAACATTTTCTGCGGAAGCGATACAACGACTTGTCGTCTCGAATATCAGCGACGATGTCCATGTCTACGGCTGGGATCAGCCAACCATTGAGGTCCATTTCGAGAAAGACCTCAGCGTCCTACAACCCGAAGGTGATACGCTATTCATCAGCGGCACAAACGAGCTACTCGAAGTCGCCGTCCCACACGCAACCACCGTTTCCGCACGCGACATCGCGGGTGACATCGCTATCGAGTACGTCCTTGCAGCCGAGGTAGAACGCGCCAGCCAGGATGTCTCCATCGATACCATCCAGAACGATGTTCGCCTACGCGACCTCTCCGGCGACCTCACCCTCCGCACTATCAATGGTACTGCCTACCTGGGCAGTGTCGGTGGCGACCTCGAAGCCTTCAACGTGCAAAATATTCAAGCTAGCACCGTCGGCGGCGATGCGCAATTCACCAGTATGGCCTCCGTACAGATAGACAACGTCGGCGGCGACCTCACCATCAAAGAAGCCGAAAGCGTGACTATGCATAACGTCGGCGGCGACCTCTATGTCCAGGGCGTCACCAACATCCAATGCGATATCGTTAGTAGCGACTGCCAGATCAAAGGCAATCGCGATAGCATCATCATCTTAAACACGGTTGGTAGCGATCTCGTGGTCAATGGTAGCGCCCGTCTTCAGGTCAATACCGTCGGTAGCGACTGCGTGATTCGAGAAAGTGACCGCGCTGAAATTCAAATCGGCAAGGTCGGCTCCGATCTCGTGATCAACGGCGCGACTTCGGTCGAGGCGAGTATCATTGGTAGCGATTGTCGTCTGCAAAACATCCAGGGCGATATTCGCGTTGACCACGTTGGCTCCGATCTTAGTTGCACCGATGTCTCCGGCTCCATCGAGATTGGCTCCGTTGGTTCCGATGCCTCTCTGAAAAATGTGCGCGGCCCCGCCAACATAGGAGTCGTAGGATCTGATCTCTACCTCCAGTCCAGCTTCCCTCCCGACAGCATCACACGCACACAGGTCGGCAGCGACGCCATCATCGTTTTGCCATCCGAAGCGAATCTGGCAATCCATGCCCGTGTCGGCGGCGACATCCGTGGCAAACGCGCCAACAACATCTCTTCCAATGGCAAGATGATCAACTGGGTCTACGGCCAGGGCGCGGCCCAACTCGAATTGACCGTGGGCAGTGATCTCATTATTCGCGGCAATGCTCCCAATGGCGATGATGCCACAGCCAACTGGTGGGGCGACTTCGGCCAGGAAATGAGCGAGTTTGGACGCACCATGGGTGAGTTCGGCAGAAATTTGAGCGCGGAAATAACCGCCTCCGTCGCCGATGCCACCGCGTCGCTTGGCAACGATATCGCCGACGAGATTCGGCGTAATACGGGCCAGAAAGACTACAAAGACTCTAAGGAATCCAAAGGCTACAAGTGGAATGAGAAAGAGGCCAGAAAACGCGCCAAACAATGGGAGAAAAATATTAATGTGCGCGTGAATAATCGCGAATGGCGCATGGACCCCGATCGCATCAATCGCATCGTCGCCCAGGCCCAACAGGCCGCGACCGAAGGCGTGCAAGGTGCCCTTGAGGCTGTCGAGCAAGCTCTACGCAACCTGAGCGTCTCCATCCCCACTCCGACACCATCCGCGCCAAACCCTCCCACACGTCCCGCTGCGCCTAATCCACCCGCTACCCCAAACGAGCAACCATCACAACCCGCTTCCACTTCACCGGCACAACAGGCCGTCGATGAACGCAATCAACCCGAAGTCCCCCTATCAGCGGGTGACGTTTCCGACGAACCCACCCAGCCGGAAGCCGCGCAACCAGACTCACCCAGCACATCCGCTGCAAACGCTACACCCAATATATCCGATACATCCAATGCTCCGGATACATCAAATCCTTCACCCGCCGCGGTCGAACAAGAGCGCGAGGCCATTCTAAAGATGATCGCGGAAGGCCGCATCTCACCCGAAGAAGGCGACATGCTGCTCGAAGCCCTCGGCGGCTAGCTGTTTCCATCACCCTAAGGGCCGTTCACTGATCCATGATCCGCGAACGGTCTTTTCTTATCCCAGCATTCCCTCTATTTAAATAGACAGAAATCACCTCAAAAGCTATGCTATAATAGAACCACTGAGAGGGAGCAGATAGTATGACCGAACAACTACAACACGCTTTTGCAATAGCCCAAACACTACCCGACGCCGCCCAAAATGCTCTTGCAGCTCACATTTTGGAAGAAATTGAAGAGCAAGAATGGGATGAAATTGTACAAAAACCTGCGGTACGAATACGTTTGCGTGAACTAGCTCGGCAGGCCCTGGAAGAAGATAAGGCAGGTAAAAACGAAATTGGAGGTTTTGACGGTTTGTGAAAAACATAGAAAAACCCTCCTACCCCTCTCACCGCTCCGTCGTCGCCAGTAGCGCGGGCATGGTCGCGACCAGCCAGCCACTCGCGGCCCAGGCCGGACTCGATGTGCTGAAAGCCGGTGGCAACGCGATCGACGCGGCAGTCACTACCGCGGCCATGCTCAACGTGGTTGAGCCAATGTCGACCGGCATCGGCGGCGATGTCTTCGCCCTCTTCTTCCTGGCCCAACAACAAAAAGTGGTCGCGCTTAATGGCTCCGGTCGTGCCCCAGCCGCTGCGACTCCCGCATTCTTCCAGCAACACGGCTATCAGCATATGCCCCTCTACGGCATCCTGCCCGTCACCGTCCCTGGCACCGTCGACGCCTGGGACAATGCGCTGCGCACCTACGGCACTATCTCGCTCACCCACGCGCTCTCCCCCGCCATCCACTACGCTCAAGAAGGTTTTCCGGTCAGCGAGATAATCTCCGCGCAATGGCATCGACTGACCCCGCTGCTCCAACAAAATGAGGCCGCGACCCGCACCTATCTCCCCACAGGCCGCGCACCTCGTTTCGGCGAAATCTTTCGCCAGCCCAACCTCGCCAATACGTTCAAACATATCGCCGAATTCGGTCGCGACTCCTTCTACCGCGGCTCCATCGCCCGCGCTATCGTACAGGCATCAGACGAACTCGGTGGCCTCCTGACCCTCGACGACCTCGACCAACACTTCTCGACCTGGGAGGAGCCGATCTCCACCGATTACCGTGGCTACACCGTCTATGAATGCCCACCCAACGGTCAGGGCCTTATCGCCTTGCTGGCCCTCAATATCCTCTCACAGGAAGATCTCTCCGCCCTCGACCCCGATTCGCCCGACACCAAACACCTGCTCATCGAGGCCGTTCGCCTCGCCATGGCCGATGGCTACGCCTACATCAGCGATCCCGCCGCCTCGCAAGTTCCCTATCAGAATCTGCTCTCGCCCACCTACGCCCAGCAGAGACGCGCCCTGATCCAACCCGACCACGCCCTCACTGGCATCAACGCGGGTCCAATCGATGTTGGCGAGGATACCGTCTATCTGACCGTCGTGGACGCGCAAGGCAATGCGGCCTCGTTCATCAATAGCGTCTACCACGGCTTCGGTTCCGGAGTGGTCGCGGGCGACACCGGCATCGTGCTACAAAATCGTGGCGCGGGCTTCTCCCTGCAACCCGATCATCCCAACTGCATCGCGCCCGGCAAACGCCCCTTCCACACTATCATCCCCTGCATGGTCACTCGCGAGCATAAACTATGGAGTAGCCTGGGCGTGATGGGCGGTCACATGCAGCCACAAGGCCACGTACAGGTGCTCACCAACATGATCGACTTCGGCATGACCCCTCAGCAGGCGCTCGACGCCCCACGCTTCGAAATAACCATGACACTAGATAGCGTGGCCCTCGAATCCTCGCTAGATCCCAACATCCAGCAAGATCTGGCGCGTCGCGGCCACCACCTGCTCCCACCCACCCCCTTCGCCTTCGGCGGCGGCCAGATCATTCAAATCGATCCCGACAGTTCCGCCCGCCTCGGTGGTTCCGATCCCCGCAAAGACGGTTGCGCCATCGGCTACTAATCCTAAAATATGCCAATGTTTTTTTATATTTGAACGAAGGCAGGGGCATCGCGTAGGTCAAACGCATGGT
>CAZZWK010000057.1:0-2724 GCA_964657925.1 uncultured Dictyobacter sp. | reverse complement strand
CCATGCCCCTGCCTTCGTGCCCATCCACTACCCCACCATACGCGATAACACACTAATCAACCGCTCGATCTCTTGCATAGTGTTGTAGTGCGTCAAACCCACACGCACTACACCCTCCTCTGGATCGAAACCCAACCGCTCGATGACGGCTAACGCGTAAAAATTCCCATCCCACACATATATATTTTCCTGCGCCAATCTCTCCGCGACCGCGCGCGGCTTCCACCCCTCCAATGAGAAAGAAAACGTAGGCACGCGTTGCCCCATCCTCTGCGCATCGGTAATCCCCAGCAAACGCAACCCTGGTACAGCACTCAAACCCTTCGCCAATGTCCGGTTGAACTCCAACTCGTACTCCTCGATCACCGCGAATGCCTGTCGCAACAATAATCCCCGCTGGTTATATCGATCCTGGAATCTCGCCGCGTACCCATTGCCGAAGGTCGCGCCCACCCACGAAAGATACTCCAACGTCCCCAACACACCCGCGATCGACTCAAAACTCTGCGTGCCCGTCTCGAACTTGTACGGCGGCTCATTGTGCGAGGGACGTACCTTATAGGCCGTCAATCGCTCCAATAGATCATACTTACCATAAAGAATACCCGTGTGCGGCCCGAAAAATTTGTACGCGGAACATGCCAGAAAATCACAATCCAACTCCTGCACGTCGATACTCTTGTGCGGTGCATACTGCACTGCATCGACAAAACACAGCGCATCCACTCCATGCGCGATCTCCACCACCCGCTTGACATCGTTGATCGTTCCCACCGCGTTCGAAGCATAGCCGACCGCGACAATCTTCGTCCTCTCGTTCACCAGTTGTGGCAACGCATCCAGATCAAGTGTACAATCCTCGGGATGGATATCCAGCCAGCGCACAACACAGCCACGATCCTCCGCGATCCACAACCAGGGCGCGATATTAGCATCATGATCCAGCCGCGTCACCACCAGTTCATCGCCCGGCTGCAACCATCTCGCCAGACTGCGACTGATATGCATAGTCAAACTGGTCATGTTCTGCCCGAAAATAATCTCCTCCGCCCGCGCCGCGTTCAGAAATTGCGCCACCGCCTGCCGCGCCTCTGCCACAATCGCATCCGAAACGACACTGGTGCGAAACGCTCCTCCATTGTTCGCGTTCGATTGCGCATAATACTGCTGCATACGCGTAATCACTTCCTGTGCCACCTGCGTCCCACCCGGATTATCAAAAAAAGTCGCCCCTGTCGACAACGCGGGAAAATGCGCTCGCACCAACTCTGAATTCAGCATGGCCTCTCCCTCTGTTCTCATCTCACAAATATTCTATAGTCCACCCATTCTATCACCATTCAATCGAGCACTATCCGCTCTCAACTCCCTCGCATCATTGTCCTGTCTCCCGAGCTAAGCGCTAATCCGTATACTATAAAAGAGCAGCGAACACACATATTTTGTGCTAGACACGAAAGGAACAATAATGCAAACGCGCCAATTCGGCAAAACAGATATGCAAATCACACCTATCGGCATCGGCGCCTGGGCCATCGGCGGCGGTAAGGCGAGCGTCGGCTGGGGCGACCAGGACGATAATGAGTCGATCGCGGCCATCAAAAAAGGCCTTCAGCTGGGTATTAACTGGATCGATACCGCCGCCGCCTATGGCCTCGGTCATTCCGAGGAAGTCGTCGGTCGCGCTATCAAAGGCCGTGAAAAACCCTATATCTTCACGAAGTGCTCGCTGGTCTGGAATGATAAAGGTGAGATCGGTAACAACCTGAAGGCGAACTCGCTACGTAACGAGGTTGAGTCCAGCCTGAAACGTCTCGGCATCGATGTCATCGACCTCTACCAGATCCACTGGCCCAATCCCGACCCCGACATCGAGGAGGGCTGGACCACCCTGGCACAATTGAAGCAAGAGGGCAAAGTTCGCCATATCGGCGTCTCTAACTTCAGCGTCGAGCAGATGGAACGCGCCAACAAGATCGCGCCCGTCGAAACGCTGCAACCCCCCTTCTCGCTCTTGAAGCCGGATGCGCAAAATGAGATTCTTCCCTACTGCCAGCGTAACGATATCGGCGTGATCGTCTACTCGCCTATGGCTTCCGGTCTGCTCACCGGTAGCATGACCAAGGAACGCGTCGAGCGCATGCCCGATAACGACTGGCGCAAAAACGCTGATGAATTCAAAGAGCCACGCCTCTCGCGCAACCTCGAACTGGCGAACCTGCTCACCGAAATCGGTTTTCCCCATAATGTGAGTGCCGGTGTGGTCGCCGTCGCCTGGACCCTGAAAAATCCCGCCGTCACCGCCGCCATCGTCGGCTCACGCAGCCAGCACCAGATCGAAGATATGCTGCCCGCCGCCGAGTTCGTGCTCAGCGACACCGAACTCGAACAAATCAACCAGTTCGTCCAGCAACACCCCTAAATTTCCTACGCAACGTATTGATTGGCCCACGGTCCGCGTAAGGCAAACCACGCGTTTGCCCCACGCGGACCCACTAGCATTTACACAACTCGCCTCTACGAAAGGACTACCACCATGCTGCACATCAGTGCCCGCAACCAGCTTAGCGGCACCGTCAAAGAGATCAAACTCGGCGACATCATGGCCGAAATTATCGTCACCCTCCCCGGCAACCAGGAGATCGCGTCCGTCATCACCCGCACCTCCGCCGACTCCTTGAACCTGCGCGAGGGCGATTCCGTTGTTGTGGTTATAAAATCAAC
>CAZZWK010000056.1:9700-43455 GCA_964657925.1 uncultured Dictyobacter sp. | reverse complement strand
TCCCCTTGTGGGCGCGCGCTGGAACTTCGCTTGCGTTCACTCACCTATTGAGCGACTGCTCCATTTAGTGATATGAATACCATAACTGGAAAAGGAAATAGATTATGAGCACATATGTACTCGTTCACGGTGGATGGCATGGTCAATGGTGTTGGGACAAAGTCGCCCCCTTGCTTCGCCAGGCTGGACATCAGGTGGTGACGTTCGATCTTCCAGCACATGGACAGGACAAAACACCTCTTTCTGAGGCCACCTTCGATCTCTCTGTGCAGCGCACCTGCGAGGTGCTGGCTGAGCAAGCGGAACCTGTGATCCTGCTGGGACATAGCTCAAGTGGGACCATTATCTCTGGGGCCGCTGAACGATGTCCGATGAAGATTGAGAAACTGATATACCTCACAGCATATCTCTTACGCGATGGTGAAACCATCAGACAAAACAATCAAACTCACAACAAGGATTCGCTTCTCGCTCCAAATGTTCTTCTCAATGAGTCAAGAACATCTTTGACAGTGCGACCAGAGAAACTGAAAGAGGTCTTTTACGGAGACTGCTCTGACGAAGACATCGCGCGAGCAAAATTGCTCCTGGTCCCTGAGTCCCTCGCATCTATTGCTGCCCCAGTCCACGTCACAGCCGAGAACTTTGGCCGGATACCTAGAGTGTATATCCAATGTCTTCAGGATAGAGCGAATACGTTGCCTTGCCAGAGGCATATGTATACTGCCACTCCGTGCCCGCAAGTCCTGACGCTGGACACAAGCCACTCTCCATTCTTCTCGGCTCCTGATGCGCTCTCGGAATTGCTGGCTTCGGTGTAAAAGCCATCAGGTGCTTTCCTTGCAGGTTGTTCAATGTTCCAGTTCCGAGAATAGTCATACAGGGGGTTCGCGTTCCCAGAATACGTTTCGTGCTTGTCCAGAGATGGACCGAACAGGCGAGGAAGAAGGAGCAGATATGAGTGGTTGGGAAAATTTTTTCCTGGGTGAATTAGGTGCATCAGCCGCGCTTGCCGGACTCATCTTTGTCGGACTCTCTATCAATCTACAAAAGATTATGGAGACGTCGCACCTGCCTAATCGGGTATTAGAAGCCCTGGTAGTATTGGTCGCTGTCCTCTTTCTTGCATCGCTCATGCTGATCCCGAATCAGTCCTTCCTTGCCATTGGAATCGAAGTCCTGCTCGTTGGGCTCTGTGAGTGGATCGTCATTGTGTATCTGCAAATCGATAGTCTGCGCAAAATGCCAGCGGAGTTTCGTCTGTCATTCGCACGGATTATTCTCATCTGCCAGATGGCAACACTCTCGTTGATAATTGCTGGCGTTATCTTCCTGACAGGAGGAGCAGAGGGCTTCTATTGGATTGTTGCCGCGACGT
This sequence comes from uncultured Dictyobacter sp., assembly GCA_964657925.1. Taxonomy (GTDB): domain Bacteria; phylum Chloroflexota; class Ktedonobacteria; order Ktedonobacterales; family Ktedonobacteraceae; genus Dictyobacter. Next base: position 42,077 of record CAZZWK010000056.1, on the reverse strand, counting down.
TGCTCTCCTTTCTCACCACTTTTGTTGATACCTGGGTCTTGGTGATTGAGATCAATCGGTAAAAGAGGCTGAACCGCTCACGGAATTCCAAAATTTACATCCCGAATGCGAAAAGTGACCGGAATTGCAGTTTTGTAACGTCTCACGTTGGAACAAACGTGATAAATAGGTAAATAGTAAGTGGTAGCAGCGACCGGTTCGGCTGGCACGAACTGGTCTGCCTAGCGATAAAGATGGATACTATACGGATGAAGCAACAAGAAACACAGCCAAACGAGAAAATGTCTGCACGCAACGATGGACATACTGCGCAAGCGGATCAGCGGCGAAGAGGTACAGAGCAAGGCGGCCAGGAGCAGGGGAGTGGGCAAGCAAATAAATGGACTATTTTGGCCGTGGTCGCCATCGGTGTCTTTATGGCGACGCTCGACTCATCGATCGTAAATATCAGCCTGCCCTCGATCGCAGGTTACTTTAGTGTCCCATTGAGCGGTGAGGTAGAGTGGGTAATCATCGCCTATCTGGTAGCGACGGCGGCGATTTTGCTGACGGCTGGACGCCTGGCAGACATGGTAGGACGCAAGATCATCTGGATTGTCGGTTTAATCGTTTTTACCGCCAGTTCCGCCACCTGTGGCATCGCGCCAAGCCTGGTTTTCTTGATCGCGTCACGCGCGGTACAGGGCCTGGGTGGCGCGCTCTTGATGGCAGTGAGTCCGGCTATGCTTACAAGTGCGTTCCCCGCTAACGAGCGTGGTCGTGCACTGGGTCTCAATGCGGTCATCGTCTCGCTCGGTGTCAGTATCGGTCCGACCCTGGGCGGTTTCCTCTCGTCCATCTCGTGGCGTTTCATCTTCTACGTGAATGTGCCGATCGGTATCATCGGTTTCATCCTGACGCTGATCGTTTTGAAAGAGAAGGTGAAGCGTAACCCAGGGCGCTTCGATCCATGGGGCGCGGTGCTATTGGCGGTCGGCCTGGCGTGTGTCACGGCGGCCCTCTCCTTCGGCGTCGAGTTGGGCTGGACCTCGCCCACAATTCTGATCCTGCTAGCTGTTGGCATCGTGGCCCTGATCGTCCTGCCTTTTGTGGAGCTACGCGTGCCCAATCCGGTTATCGTACTTTCACTCCTGAAAAATCGCGTCTTTACCTCGTCGATCTTGAGTCTGGTCTTGAGCTTTCTCGCGTTATTCGCGGTCAGCTTCATGATGCCGTTCTACCTGGAGCAATTGCGTCACTTCCCCACTGAGATCGCAGGCCTGCTCTTAACACCTCTTCCCTTGATGATCGCTATCATCGCTCCCTTGAGCGGCTCGTTGGCCGACCGCATCGGTACGCGCTGGCTGGCGTCTGGCGGCCTGGCGATCGCTTGCATCGGGCTGGTCTGTATCAGCTTCTTGAATGAGAACACCTCTATCTGGGGCATCATCTGGCCCTTACTGATCACTGGTATTGGGCAGTCGCTCTTTCAATCGCCGAACAACAGCGCCCTGATGGGATCAGCACCGCGCAACATGCAGGGCAGCGCGTCCGGCTTCCTGGCAACAGGACGTGTGTTCGGTCAAAGTGTGAGTATCGCACTCGCGGGCGCGATCTTCGCCGCCCTGGGTGGCTCCGTCGCGGGAGCGGTGCTGGCCTCGAATACGCACGCTAAAAATACCATCGCGTTGCAGCAGACGTTCGACCATGGGTTTCATACCGCGTTTATCGTCTGCGCTATTGTTGCTGCTGTAGGTATCTTCGCTTCGTTGGTCCGCGGCAAAGAAAATCGTTAGCACCATGATTGTACGATAGACGTGCGCGAACAACTAGCCCGATGTACAATAGGGTTAAGCACTGATCTTTAGCATTATTGGTATATCCAGCAAATAAGCAGGGAAACCCCGCGTAGGCGCGTTGCCTTGCGGGCACGCGGAGACTTGTTGGATGCACCAATTATCACTAGCAATTCAAAAAGAGAAGGAAGGCATAGATATGACTCAAGAGTCAAAGGTGGAAATCGAGGAATTCAGCGAAGAACAGCAACCATTGCGTGCCTCATCGAACACACGAGCCGCGCAAGAAGTGTCGCAGCAAGAGGAAACAAGTGTAGGCCCACATGTAAAACCTTTATATCCCAGCTGGCCGACCTCGCAACCAGGACCCCGTGTCAAATTGCCCCCTCCTGGCATGCGCTCGATCAACGCGTTTCGACCGGAGCAGTTCAGCGAGGTTGGATACAATCAGGAAACAGGCGAACCAGGCATCGATAGTCCATTGCGCTCGCAGCCGGATATAGCAGAAGTACCAGATGCCAGTTTCGATCAGAAACCTGTCGGCCAGGACAGCCTGCACAAAGGCAAAAAGCGCTTATAATGGGGCAATATACACGCACAATAAGCGTCCATGCAGAGCGAGCGTTGTAATTTGTTCTGCACAGACGCTTATTGTACATGTAGGATTAGGTCAATAAAACAACCTAACGTGTGATAAACGTAACCCCCGCTCCAGCAGTAAACTGCACGTAAGAGACTATCCCGAGTCCACCGTTCCAGTTCATATTGCTGACGAGCAAACGTCCATTCCCAAGCATCTGTTCCACCACACCCAGGTGCCCCAGATTGGATGCCCCCTGCACTCCCGGCTGAAAATCGATGATCGCTCCGACGCTCGGTGTATTCGAAACTTGCCAGCCAAAGTCGGAGGCACGCGCGCTCCATTGAAACGCATCAGAATTCACGGTCCAGGGCACGAAAACACCATGCAACTGAAAATAGCGTTGATTCGCCCACCAGGTACACTGTCCATAGGGGAAAAGATTGCTGCTGCCGATGGCGGGTAGTGCGTTCATTGAAACCGAGATGGGCTGCATGCTCACTGTAGACGAGGAGGAACTCGGAATGCAGATGCGCTGGCCGACAAATATAAGGTTGGGATTGGCGATCCCGTTGTGCGCGGCCAGGCTTTGTGGCGTAGTGTGTGTACTCTGCGCAATGGCTCCTAGCGTATCTCCCCATTGCACAATATGCGTCTGATCGTTCGCGGAGCAGTCGCCCGACGCAAAGGCACCGAAAACGCCCGTGCTGATCCCCGCACCGAAGAGGGCAATGGCGAGCAATACACATACCATCAAAGAACTGATGGCCCTTTTCGAAAGAGAGTTTCGCCGTGCAACAAGCCTGATACGCCGCTTAAGAGGTAGAGATATCAACTATTTCTCCTTTACGACAACAATAGTAACTGAGATCCACTGACGAAGATATAGTTAAAAGGGCACAAATGGCAACTTGTCAGCGTACCTCTACCATAATGAGCTATATCGTGCATCTTGTTGACATATTTTGGAACTATTTTAAACGTCAATTTTAGATAAATAGAAATATAGACATAGAGTATTGATAGTTGTTGTGTATATTGCATCTGTACGTCCTATGCTCAGCGAGGAGAATGCCAGGAGGACAGCGTGGTTTCCCTGGCGCCGATCGTCCGATAATCTGAGATGAATGGATGTATGCGAGGGGGTCTGCAAGTTGAATTTTCGGAGATATATTCGAAAATATATTCGAAAGAGGATACATTGCAAACACAACGACGAGTCTGGAATGTTTTCCAGCGGTACAATGTAGTGAGTCTTGTAGTGAGTGCCAGTCTAGCTGTAGTGTTCGGTTTGGTGTTTATGAGCGTAACAGCGCGCACAAATGGCGAGGGCGTGCACACACGAACTCCCATCGTTTGTGCGAAGACGGATCGTACCTATAAAGTTGTGCAGGGAGACCAATTGGCAAGTATTGCCGCGTATTATGGCTTCGATGAGCAGCAGATCGCGACATACAACGGTATTGAGCATCCCGATACTCTTTATACCGACCAGACTATTTGCATCCCTGGTACAGCGACCAATGACAGCGTCGATCTGGTCCGCACGTACCAAATGCCGGTGAGTCCGGTGACTCAGGTAGCTCCGGTGATGGTACAACAGCAGGCGGTGCAGATAACGTTAGGAAAGAAAGAACAGCCAAAAGCGCCCCAGGTAGAAGCGGCAGTTGTGCAAAAACTGTTGAATCCTTCGGTCACATACAAAGCGGGTCATTACTCGCTAGGCGCGACCAACACCAACGCGGACGGATTCACAAACGTATTTCCATTCGGGCAGTGCACATGGTGGGCCGCGCAACGCTATTTCCAATTGCATGATGTCGGCGTCCCCTGGACTTATAATGCCAACGCGGGCCAATGGGTTGACCGCGCGCACGACTTCGGCTGGCATGTATCGAGCCAGCCTACGGTGGGATCGATTATCGTCATGCAAGGGGGAGTGCAAGGCGCGGGCGATGTAGGACATGTCGGTATAGTAGAACAGATTCTGAGCGATGGCGCTGTGATTGTCAGTTCAATGAACTGGGGAAATCATTCTGGGATGGTCACGAATGACGTGTTCAATCCAGGGCCAGGCATCTCGTTTGTTAGCCAGTAAAATGGTATGCGCATCTTGTATGGCGTGTGGGCCGTACAGGTTTGTCGATGCTAGCTGGCGAATAAGAGTAGTTAAAAGACCCCATGCTAAAAAAGTGACTGGTTTCGCCTTTTGATCAAGGCGAAACCAGTCACTTTTTCATGCCCCCTGATCCTACACGTGCCCTCATACCCTGTATTGATAAACACAAAAATATGCTATACTAGCCCTGTTTTCGCGTACTGACCTTTTCTGTCTGCTCGTCAAAAAGGTCTCCTTTCAAACATATAAAATATCTATCCTTATATCTATTTTAAATACTATCGCTTTAAAGAAAAAATTTTTGCTGTTTCATGTATAAAGAAGGAGCAGAATGTGGCGGAACTCATTCAGGGCACATTGTCTTTCGCAACGGAGGGGGAGCAGAAGGCGGCGAAGTGCTTACGTGCGCTGCCAGATCAGTGGATTGTGGTATGCAACAAAATATTACCAGCCTCGAATGGACGATCATTTGAAATCGATTTTATCATTATTGCTGATAACTGGGTCTTTCTACTGGACGAGAAAGCGTGGCGCGGACCAATTCGCGGGGGAGAGGATTACTGGGTCAGGACCGATGGTTCATCAGAGAAGAGTCCTCTGGCGAAAATCGATTATGTCGCGCGTATCGTCAAAGGCCGCCTGGATTGGCGACTTTCATTGCTGAAGCACGAAGGCCATTTCGTGCGCGGAGGCGTACTCTTTTCATCGCAAACTGCCCTGCCGCAAATCCACGATACACGCGCCCGTGACGGACTTTTTCTGCTTGAAACGGTCTGCGAGCGTCTGCAACAATTGGATAAACAGGGTGGCACCCCCCTGATCGGACAATACAGACGCGAGGTGACGCGCGCTTTCATCGGCTTCGATGACCGCCCTAAGATGCCGAAGCAGATCGATAACTATATCATCAAAGAATCCGTTATGCAGAGACCCAATGTACGCGTGATGCGCGCCGTAGAGGAGGGCGAGGAAAGCGTACAGCGGCAGTTGATCGTGTATAACTGTGGGCAAGATCCACTGGAAACCTCCTCGCTGCGCAGTTTTTATATGCAGGAGTGCAAGGCACTGCGCAAACTGAGCGCTACTGGTCTGGTGCCGCAAGTGCAAGATCCCCGTCCCTGGTCCGACGATTTCTTGGTTCTGCCCATCGAGCTTCCCTCCGGTGAATCGCTAAATGCCTATCCACTACCAGAGACTGCCGCCGAGTTCCAGCAAGAACTGATGCTGGTCAAGGCCTGCTTCGAAGGACTAAGCCGCATTCATCATCAGGGCGTGCTGCACCGCGCGATAGGACCGGATGCGATCTACGTACAGCGCGGCCAGCCGCCACGGGTCACCTTTACCAATTTTTATGCTGCTCGCCTCGGCACTCAAACGATCGCGGCGGCATTGGACGAGTTAGAGATCGAAGACTCGTACGCTTCTGAAGAATTGATATTGGGCTATGGAGCCGCCACCGAACGAACCGATACCTTCAGCCTGGCACTCGTGCTTCTCCAGCGTCTGTCCGCTGTTTCCATCGGCGATATCCGCACCTCTATTGATAGCAGCATCATATTCCCCGATCACCCACGTTGGTCCGAATTTCTGAGCATGCAACAGGCCAACGAACTGGGTCAACTATTCAAAGCAGTACTTATACCTGCGAAAGATGAGACTCCACCCAACGCTCAGCAGATAGCACAACGCGTAGATGTATTGATGCAGCATATGCAGTCCAGTACTCGCATTGTAGAGGGACAAAGCCTGATGAAAGGGCGTTTTCGCGTTCATCGCCTGCTAGGTGAAGGCGCGATGGCGCGCACATATCTGGTCAGCATGAGCGCCTACGAGGGCCTGGGCCTGCACGTGTTGAAGCAATTTATACGACCATCTGACGTGCAACGACAGGCCTTCGACGAGTATCGCGCCCTGCAAACCATGAAAAGTATCTATTTCCCCACCATCGAAGACATCTATCTACCCGAGGACGACGCCCATATCAAGATGGAATACATCCCCGGCCCTACTTTGCAACAAGTGGAGGGCGAGTTACCATGGTCACTGGAGCGCTGGTGGTCGTTCGCGCGCGATCTGTTGAGCGCGTTGGAGCAATTGGAAGATCGACATCTATTGCACCGCGATATCAAACCCGCGAACATTATCCTGCATGAGCAAGACAATCACCCCGTGCTCATCGACTTCGGTTTTGCCGTACAACAGGGCACCACCACCCGCGTCGCGGGCACTCCTCTCTACCTTCCGCCCGAAGCGGTCACCGCTAAAGAGCCACCAGCGAGTTGCGACCGCTACGCGGTAGGCGTCGTGCTCTTCAAAACGCTTACCGGCCTGATCCCCTTTAAAAATCTGGGCAGTAGACGGCAATTGATCGAGGTAGAAGGGATCAGCGATGAAAAGGTCAGGCGCATCGCTACCATTATTCTGCGTGCGCTCGCCTCCGATGCAAGACTGCGCCCTGAATCCGCGCACGAGATGTATGAAGAATTGCAGCGCGCCATGCTCGCGCTTGAGGCTCCCCTCGCTGCAGTCGCTACCCAGCAAGAACTGCCTTTGCAGGAGCAACATAACACCTGGGTGGATGGCATTCGCAGCGTCTATCGCAACAGCGAGACTGGCAATATGGACAATCGCGGACTGGACAGCGAGTTCGTCAAACAAACATATGTGCAAACCGCTCTGGATCTATCGCTACTGCCAGCGATTATCGAGCGCAAACCAACGGTCATCTTCCTCGCAGGCAATCCGGGCGATGGCAAAACCGCGTTCCTGGCGAAAGTACAGGCGGAGTTACAGGCCAGGGGCGCGGCCAGAATCGACGCGCATTGTAACAGCAGTGGCTGGGAATGGATCTACCAGGGACATATCTTTCGTAGCTGCTACGATGCCTCCGAGTCGTTCGGCGGCATGAGCGCGGATGAGCAGTTGATCGAAAAGTTGCGCGGGCTGGAAGGATATCCATCGTCAGGCGTGAATTTGACCGTGTTGGTGGCTATCAACGATGGCCGCCTGGTCTCTTTCCTGACACAGCAGGCCGAGCGTTTCCCCTGGTTGGTGCAGGAGCAAGAGCAGGCATCTAGAGCGAACGATCTCTACACGACCGCCGTCTGGTCCATCGATCTCAAGAAGCGAGCCTTCGTGAGTATGCCCGACAAAGAGCATTCGTTGTTTCGGCAGGTGTTGCAGCGTTTTGTCGACGCGCCGCACTGGGAGACCTGCCAGAAATGTGTCGCAAAGACCATCTGCCCTATATTGAGCAATGCCACCGAGTTGAGGCAGGCACGCAGACAGAACAGGCTGGAATACCTGTTCTTGTACACCCACCTGCGTCAGCAGAGACATATCACTATGCGTGATCTACGTTCGACCCTCTCATACCTGATCACCGGCAATAGGAGTTGTGAGCAGGTACATGAATCGCGTCGCGGCGAGGATCGCGGCGCATCTCTACTCACCCAATCGTACTGGCAGCTCGCGTTTGATCATGTGCCTGAAGGCGATGAACTGCTGGCCGATATTGCTTCCCTCGATCCCGCGCGTTTTCCACAGCCACATCTGGACCGTTTCCTGCATTTTCATCAGCAAAGCAGCGAAAGCGAGTTGCGTCAGCAGCTTTTCGCGGACAACGCCGACCTGCCAATGCAACGTTTCGTCAGCGAGCATGAGTGGATCGACGCATTCAAACGCCGCCTGTACTTCACTATCAGAAAAATGACCAGGCAGGATGGAGTACGCGTGAATCCCATGCTGCCTCGTCTGCGCTGGTCGGACCTCTTGCCCTATCAATACGCGATCGCCTATGTTGGTTTGCTGGATGGCAGAGAGGACCGTGCCTCCTATCTACAACAGTTGGCGCTAGGTATATTGCGTGCGCAAAAGGTCACCAACGATGTGCCACGGTTGCGTGACTCACTCAACGTCGTCGTACAATCTTCGGACGCGCAGCAACTGGTCGTGCTCAAACAACTGCCTCTCGCCGATTTCGAGTTGCAGGTCATCGATACACCCAGGCAGAGTGTGGTGGAGACGTTGCCACAAGGCCTTCGCCTGGTACACAGGGAGCGCGGTACCCCACGACTCGACATCCACCTCGACCTCTTCGAACTGTTGATGCGCCTGGCACATGGTTTCCTGCCCAACGCGCCCGAATATCAATCGCTGCTCAACGATCTCGAACCATTCAAGGGTGCGTTGCTCTTGCAAGAGGCGGATGATCTGGTGTTGATCGAAAATCAGTATCGTGTACACCACATCACACAGACCAATGGCAAAATTGTACGCGCAGTGTTGTCGTAGCGCTAGAAAGTCTCACCACGCATGAAGATTAAAATTCCAACAGAACTACGCGGGGTCAAATTTCCGCGCGTCTGCACGATTGAGATGAACGGATTTGATATCGATCTTTTCTTGCCCGCGCTCTTCTTCACCATTCTTGCCCGCGGCAGAGGTAGAGCGAAAATCACCAATGATCCAACGGCCATCAAGCAATATATCGAGACGCTCTCGTCCCATCCCGCTCTCGATGGCTTTGATAACGACGATGGCAGGCGCGTGCTCGAACGCCTGGTACGCAGCACGCTGATTACGACCGGAGAGGTGGGTCTTGCGCGTAAAGATGAACAGATTACCTCAATTGTGCCGTACTCACTGCTGTCCCACAAGCCAGGCTTTCCAGTTGCGAGTCGTCAAAGGGGTGCTGACACTTTTCTGTACCAGGCCTTACGCGACTATATGGGCTCGGACCAGAAGTTGCGTGAGGTGTTGAAGACCGCCTTCGGACAGGGGATCGTGATCGGGGCCGAGTTGGAACTGGGCGGCAGATACGACGGTGTGACGAAACTGGACACACTCACACGTCTCTCGCTGGCCTTCCTGGATGGTTTTCAAAATGTGCGCCCAGGCATCACGCGCGAAAAAGATGTGCCGGTGGCCTGTCCAGAGCTGGCTCACGAACTGGCTGCCGATATCGATTGCTACCTCTCCATCTATCACACATTGATGCCCGTGCAGGCTTTTACGCAATACTTGAGCGTGCTCCTGAATTTCGAACTGTTCAACTACACCTTAAAGCTGGCCTACGCGGTCAATGCGCTGGTCGATGACCCCCAGCAGACACCGGCTGCCATGCAACATCCATGGCATATCTCACCTCCGCAAATCTACGTCGATTTTACGGGAGAAACCGGCTTGAGTCAGGAGATGGCGCGTGCATGTGTGCGCGACGATCTGGAAATGTGGCCTCGCTTCCTCTACGCGAACCTGCTACTGCGCCAACTCGATCGCTACGCCGAGAAGTTGAAGCGCAACACGCGCCATAAGGCACGCGTGGAGTCATACTTACAGGCCGAGCAGTCCGGCGTGGACTACTTGCGCGGACTGTTGTTGCTGCGACAGGACGAAGCGATCAGGCACGCCATGAACGCGTTGGCCCAGAACGATGAAGAACAAATCTATGTGGAGCACCGCGACGAGGATGAGGGGAAGGATAGCGAGGAGGAGGATGAAGAACTGAATTCCGAGGTTGCGAACCAGCTCAATAGCATCACGGACATCAGCGAGGACGAGATCGAGCGCGTCGTGTTGCTGCTAGCAGCGGGTCAGCAAGAAATAGCTAGTCGTTTTGTGAATTGGTACCGTAGCGTTGGCGGTATGGAGAAACCCCAGGGTGTCTTGCGTGGGAAACCGCGCAGTCGTTCTTCCTGGTGCTACGCGCCGACAAACGATCTGTTGGCGGTATGGGTACAGGTGGCCGTGGCCCGCGTGGCTGCCGCGAAAAAGAAACATGGGCTATCAGGCGAGCTACAGCCCATTCGCCTGCAAGATTTTCTACGTTTCTTACATGATCGCTATGGCATTCTGGTCGATCGCGCGCCACACATGTACAGTGGCGCGGAATATACGGCGGCGGCGCAAGAGAACCTGCGCGCCATGTTGCGCCGTTTGCGACAGATGGGCATTTTCCGCGACCTCTCCGACGATTTTACCATACAGCGCCTCCATCCTCCGTATGCGGGGGCCGAAACTATGCTGGAGCAATAGACTATGAACGATACATTGCGCGTAGAGTTGCTGGCGCAGGCCGTGATGGACCAGATCGCCAAAGTCGAGATCGGCCACTGCGCTCGCGTCGATTTCATCGGGCGTGCCGAGGTGGAGCAGGTCTCGCAACAATTGCTGCAAATCATGCCGCCCAAAAAACGTTTCGCGGTCCATATCCTGACCACCACGCAAAAAGCGCAAACCGCCGTCAATTCTCTCTCTATTACTGCTGACAGAGCGATCGAGATACGCAATCGTAAAGAGCAATCGTTGTGTCTTTTTATTCCCGATGACCTGCTGGAAGCGGGCTATAGCTCGATCGCCAACTCATTTGCCCTCATCGATGGACGCGCACTCTACGCGTCCGTGCTGCGAAAAGCGCAGCGCTTATTGACACAAACCTCGCTGGATGGCAGTGCCAGAGTCAAGGCTGTATTTGCTCAACTGCGCGGCATGCCTGGCTTGAGCGATGAGCGACGCCTGGATTTCGCGTTGACCGCTTACCGGCACGCCGTCAATGGCAAGTTGGAGCAACTGGGGTTGGAGCTGTGGCGCGTAGGATTGATAGCTGATGCTCGTGCAGACTTCGAAAAGTATCTGCTCAGCAATCGCCATTGCACGCTGGCGATCGCCAAGGCGACGCGACCAGATTCCACCTTGCGTGAGCGCGTGCAGGGACTAAAAGTAGATAACGCGACCGCGCTCACGCTGGGCAGATTTTTCAGAGGTCGCGCCTTGCAGGATAGCTATACGTGGTCGCGCGCCCTGGTCCTGAAACAGGGCTTGACGTTCGAGCGCTGGGTCTTCGTGCAGCTTGAGCAGAGCGATATGCGCGATGTCAGGATCAAGCCATTCCTGGATAAAAACGATAAGGTCGAACGCTATTGCCATCTGATACAGCCCGATGGCCCGATGGGCAGCTTGCGCGCACGCTACGGCTCTAAAGAGACGATGGTGGTCAAGTGGGAGTGCGAGCCCGCGAAACCGAACAAGTTGCATAACTGGCACGTCGGTATCGTACCATTCGGCAGTGAAGACGGTTTCGAACGTTGCCTGCTCGAACAGCATGTGCAGGGCTCGCGCCGTACGGTGACGATAAAGCTGGACCTGGATCTGGACGAGCCCCCTACGGAGGCTCTCTGCGTGCGCGTCGTCCCGCTCAGCGCGGATGGCAGCGAGATCGTCAGTGCGGAGACAAACAAAAGTCTTGTCGCGGACAGCACGGAATTCCTGTTGGTCAAGGAGATCGAAACTCCTATTGTCGAAGCCCCCACCGATATACGCCATAGTGTCTCCTCCATCGCGTTGGGTCGTATCGAAGTGCTCATGACTATGGGGCGCGAGGGCCTATTGGAGGAGAGCGAGCCGAGTTGGAACGCGGACTATTTCAGCCTGCGCCTCGGTGGGAAGAGCGTGCTGAACGTCAGGGTAAGTCACCTCCTGCTAGCACTGGAGCAGCAACTATTGAGCGCACCCCGCGATGTGACGAGTTTTGTGCTTAATATAGATGAGGTAAGACCAGCCAGTAAAGAGGAATGTTTTGCCCTGCCCTCTCTGTACAGCGAACAGGAAGCCTGGAGTACCTTCTGGCGACAGCGTGAGCTTTTTTTCAAGCGCGTCAGCCAGCACGAGGCGAGAGGAGTGATCGAGGCCGCGAACTGGAGCGAAGACCTGCCCTATGCCGCTATACGCTACGCGCAGGCGTATAGGGAGCTGATCGGCACACTCCTGATCAAAGGCGCTGATGCGGAAGAGGTATGCACCGCTCTCGCGGTCGATACCCTGTTGGTGCGTATCACCAATGGTAACGACCAGACTGAAGAGGCACTGGTAGTATTGCCAACACATCCGCTACGCTGCATCTGGTTCGCCAACTACATGCAATTATTGAAAAATTGGGAGCAAAAGCTGGTTGCGTTGGCGATAAGTGAGCGTAAACAATATCTCGACATGCAGGCTTTGCGCCTGCTCTCACCGATGAATGTGCCCGCATTCGCCCATCATCCCGCGACAGAAACCATCTTCACCTTCTTTCAAAATGTGTGTTTCTTCCACGGCGTAGCCTTCCCCGCGAGTGTGCCCGATCCACATCGGCGCTACGGCGATATTGCCCAGGTACTGGGCGCGGGCTTCGATGCCCTGGCGATGATGGGCGATATTCAGCCGGAGAAGTTGACCGAGCACTTGCTCCTGTTCAAAGCATCCCACCCCTATGCAACGACTATGGTGGCAACATTGATCAATCCCGATCGCGGCAATTTCTTCGCGGAGGCGATGCGGCAATTGCAGTCAAAATCACAGCCCACCGCCCGTGAACAAGAGGACGAGACTGGCAGCGCACAAAAGGGCTTCTTACAGGTCATCGCGTACAGCGAGGATACATCAGTGGCATCGCTACAGGCACTGGAGAGTATCCGGCAACAGCAAAACGATCTTGCCTATCACCAGAGAAGCGACTATTTCTTGCCCGGTCTTACGACGGTCTCGCATGGTATGCACGAACTGGCGTTGAATGCTTTGCCAGAGGCGCACATCGCGGTCGTGACCGATTATACACATCCCACCATGATTGCGACTCGTGTGCAGGACGAGGAGGAGCGCAACGAGCTCGGAAGCTTTGCTCTTTATGGCCTGATCAATCGTTTCATCGCCACCTTTTCGGTGCGCGATGAACAGTTGATATGGCGACACCAGATCGTCACGGGCGTGAAAAAGCCCGATCCGCATCCCGCTGGCTCCCAATATAGCAAGACGCTGATCGATCTGCATACCGCCGTCTTGAACGCCAGCGGCTACCTGCTCGCGGGCGAAAAGGGTATGCGACCCGTGCTGGAGGTGCACCTGGAGCGGGAGAAACGCTTGTTGCTGGAACGCTTGCACGAAAAGACGAATTGGGTCGTCACGCTGGATCGCTTTTTTACCCTCGACTACTACGACTCGCCCAACGAACCAGGCCTGGAGCGCGTGGCGCGCAAGTACGTGCTGGACTACGCGCCAGAACTTACGGAAGGCCTGGGCCACCGCATGATGGTCACGACTGCGTGGCACGAGGAGATCAGCTCTCTGCTCGCTCGCGCCATGAACGAATTGGGCTTTTCGGCGGTCGAACAGAGCGTAAGTAACTTGTTGCACTATCTTAAAACCATCTCGGGCAAGTTGGCTCTGCAAGCATTGGAGTCCACAACCAATGCCTCAGCGGCTGTCGGCCTTGGTGTGGTCACCGCCTGGTTACAGGCGCACAAACGGCTGCGTCAGGCCGTTTTGTTGCCCGTCGATAGCTATCCACGCATCTTCTCGCTCACAGGTTCCGGCAGGTCCGAAGCGGGCGAGCGGCGCTGTGATCTTGTCTTGATCGCGCTGAAAAGAAATATTGTTGAGGCGACTTTTATCGAAGTCAAATGGCGCACCACCAACGGTATGCCGCTTGAACCTCTGGCGCGGGACATGCTCTTGCAGATGAAGGCTTCAGAGCAGATTATGCGCCTGCGCTTTTTCGACGAGCGACGTGTTGATGGTGCCTTGCAACGCTCCTATCTGGCGAATGTGTTGCGCTTCTATTTCGAGCGCTCGCGCCGCTATGGCTTATTCGATCCCGAGTCCGAAGCCATCTTCCTGGAACATATTGCCCGTTTGGAGAAGGCTGGCCTGGATTTTAAACCAACGTACGAGGGATATATCGTGAACCTGACCGGCGAGCCGGGCAGAGTCGTGACGACAGCCGACGCGCAAGCGAAGATCACTGTCCTGACCAGCAAGGATTTCGAGAACATGGCCGAGTTCGCTGCGCTCCTGTCGCAGGAGCAACCCGCTTCACAACCATCAGTGCAGCAGCCACAAACAGGAGATAACGATGACGACGAGGATGAAAAAGTTCGCGATGATTTCCCCCTCGCGGAACCACTGACGAACACGGTAAACACTGCTATGCGCGCGGATCGGTTCACGTGGCAGGAAGGAGATTTAAATTTCGTCAAAGTGCATAAACTAGTAGAAACAGTAGAGGAAGATACCACCTGGCAAGAGACGCTCTCGATGACGCAGAAGCTGCCATCCAGTGGCGAGGTAGTCGTGCCGCTAGGCGAATCGGCGGAGTCTATGGTGCATTGGCGTCCATCGGTCAAGGGTAGCCCACACCTGTTCATCCTGGGTATACCAGGACAGGGCAAATCCTGGACCACGATCCGCCTGCTCTCAGAACTGGGCGCTCAGCAGGTGCCCGCGCTTGTACTGGATTTTCATGGACAATTCGCGGACCCGCAGGGCGATTTTGTGCGTACCGTCCATCCAACCGTGTTGGATGCCGCGCGTGGCCTGCCCTTCTCACCCTTCGAGTGCAAGCGAGACGCCTTCTCGCTGGATTGGAAGACGAATGCCTTCGAGGTCGCGGAAATTATTGCCTACGTAGCGAAACTGGGTATCGTGCAGCGCGATGATGTCTATAAAGCGATCGCGGAAGCATATAGAGCACATGGATTCCGCGATAGTATGAGCGAGGTGGAGGCGCGAGACGTAGTATATCCAACATTGGAGGAGGTGTCGCAGCGACTTGAGTACGAGGAGCAGCGGCGTCATGGTGCGAATGTCATGGCGCGCTGTCGCCCTCTGTTCGACATGCACCTGTTCCGCCCGGATACCCATGGGCCATCCCTGTTATCATTGCTCAGAGATGGACTGGTCATCGATCTACACCATTTGAAGATCGAGGATGTCCAACTGGCGGCGGGCGCGTTTGTGTTGCGTAAACTGTATCGGGACATGTTCCAATGGGGACCCGCCGATCGCTTGCGCCTGGTGGTGGTGTTGGACGAAGCACATCGTTTAGCGAAGGATGTCACCTTGCCCAAGATTATGAAAGAGGGTCGCAAGTTCGGCGTCGCGGTCGTTGTCGCCAGCCAGGGACTCAATGATTTTCATCCCGATATTCTCGGCAATGTTGGCTCCAAAATCATCTTTCGCATGAACTACCCCGAATCGAAAAAGGCCTCGGGCTTTATTCGCGCCTATCCAGGGCAGAATGCGGTCGAGCGCATCGAACAATTGTCTGTTGGCTCGGCATATGTACAGACGCCAGAGATGAGCCACGGCGCGGTGGTGAAGATGTATCCACTGGAGATGTGAGGTCTCTTTTTTGAGCAAGCAGTGAAAACGATACAAAGACTTATTTCACCGTTTTCGGCTGGACATCCTTCGCGAAAATACCATAAGTCCTATATTCTTGAATATAGATAAGCTGTAGATCATTGGGCAGAAGTGCTTCAAGCACATTTTTGGCTTGCTGTACTTCATCGGACGGTGCATCTTTTAGAGTGGGTTGCGCTGTTTCTTGTTTCTGGTCAGCGGAAACATATGTGCGTTGCTTTCGCCGTAGGAGATGATCAAGTTCGAGCAACTGTCTGCTAATTTCTGTAAGTTCTTGACGCGTGGCCGTGCTTTGATCCTGCGTTGCTGGCGTATCGTCTTCAATCAAATCAGTCACGGGAACATTGATAGCGGCTGCGATTTTTTCTAACGTCTCGAAAGACGCATTATGTCTTGGATTGTGCCAGATGGAACGCACTGTTTTAATATCTATACCAGCCGTTCTTTCTAAACGTGCAATCGTGAAGCCTTTTGCCATTGCTTCTTCTTTCACCCGCAAACGCCGCATGCTCTCTTAATCCCAGCAACCAATTATTTTTTGTTCAACAAGGCATCATCGCGTGGATCATGCCTATATGCTGGCACTGCTTGAGGCGTGAGCAACCTTTGTCCGCTCGTCAGACCCACGCCAAAATCACCTTTTACGCAGGTACTTCGAAAGCCAGACACACCGCTTAACTTTATTCCACACTTGATGTATTAAGTATGATACTAGACCCACCCACTTGACACAATGCCAATAGAATGTTACGTAATACAATGTATGGTAATACATTGGCATGTATTGTATTACTGATGCATTGAGCTATAAGAGCTATCAGCTGACGGTGTTGTATTTCAGTACTTTCCTTATCACCCAGGGTGAGGGATCACAAGAGAATTGTTCCAGGAGAAACGAAGATGTACGAAACACACACATTGAATCAACGTTCACCTATCGTAAAACGCGCTTTGATGATCCGCGCAAAGATGCACTTACTCCATCCGGTAGAAGAGGTGCCATCAACCACACATGGAGATCTTGCTGACATTCTTGAGCAGCAAATGCTCAGTCCAACTCACTGGTATCAGCCCGATAAAACAAACATCATGGCAAGCAATCAGCAGAATTGGAGCAAAGTAGAACTGGCTCCTGGTAGAGGCAGCGCTTATGCCTGTTCCGGTAGAACGGAATAGATTCGAGAACCGACTACTCGGCCAGAGTTCGTGACGACCCTCGGTAAGAAACGAAGGGAAAGAGGTGTGCATACACTCGATTTCGCAAGGAAAAGAACGCGAACAGTCATTCTTCAATCAACTCCTTTTTGCAATATCAATTGTAGTTATTGCTATTTGCCCGATCGAGCCAATACACACAGTATGCAGTTAAGTACGCTCGCTCGTATATTTGACATGCTTTTCTCCTCCTCACTGCTCGCGGATACCGTAACGCTCGCCTGGCACGCAGGCGAACCTCTGGTCACTCCACTACGTTTTTATAAGCATGCCATGCAATTGTTAGCACAATATAATACCAGCAACATACAGGTCGTCCCCTTCTTGCAGACGAATGCCACCCTTGTCACGCAAGAGTGGTGCGACTTTATCAAGCATTATGCTGTCGAAGTTGGCGTGAGTCTTGATGGCCCTCAATTCATTCACGATCGGTCGCGCGTGGATCGTGGGGGAAAGGGTACGTTCGCTCGCGCTATGCGTGGTGTGCGCTTATTACAGGAAAATGGTATCGAGCCAGAGATGATGATGGTGCTAACGCGCTATGCCCTGGACTATCCCGAAGCGATCTGGGAATTTTTTACTGCGCATGGTTTGAACAGGATCGCGTTCAATATAGAGGAGGTAAATGGTGCCCATACCACTTCTTCGCTTGCTACGAGTGACGCGATTGAACACTACAAACGCTTTTTAGCACGATTTCTAGCGCTGGGCGAGAGGAACGCGCACCCTCCATTGGTGCGCGACGTGAGTACATTGATTGCGCGCGTCGATGCTCTCTCGGCTCCCGTTTACTCGGTCGAGAACGTGCCTCTCGCCATGCTTAGCTTCGATTATGCGGGCAACGTCACTACATTTGCGTCCGAGCTATTGACTATGAAGCATGCCATCTATAAGGATTTTTTGCTGGGCAATATATTCGAGACAACGCTGGAGGAGATGCTCAGCAGCCAGAAACTGGCTGACATGGACGCGCAGATTCAACGCGGCGTGCAAAGGTGCAAAGAGACGTGCACCTACTTCGATTTTTGTGGAGGTGGTTCGCCCGTCAATAAATTGAGCGAGAACGGCAGCTTCGATTCTACCGAGACCATGCAATGCCGATTGAGAATACAGGCGACGACCGATGTTGTGCTTGAGCACCTTGAAAACGCTTTTGGCATAACGCCAGGAGGATAAAATGTAACGCTTCGCGGTAGGTAGAACAATAAAAGCATGCTCTTTCATTGAAAAGATGTGATATACAGGATATACTTGTAGATATATCCCGATGAATATTTTTGTGTTCACGAGCAATCTTGGAAGGGTATAGAGAAGATATGCCTACCGATGTAAAGCCGAATACCATAGTCCATGTTCTTCTAATGGGGGCACGGAAAGATAGAAAACTGCTCAAACAGTTTGAACTTCATCTGCATCCTCTCGAAAGATCAGGCTGGATAAAGAGTTGGAATAGCTACGATGGTACACTGGGTGGAGACGATTGGCGTCTCGTCATCGAGCATCATCTGCAACGCGCTGATGTGATTGTGTTGCTGATGACCATTCAATTTGTGGGTCCAGATGAGTACTATACCCATGAAATCTTGCCTGCCCTGATGAGGCATCAGGCTGGTAAGGCACGAGTTGTGCCCGTGCTGCTTCGTTCGTGTTCGTTAGATACCTTGCCTCTCGCGGGCCTGCCTGTGTTGCCCGTGGATAAGCACGGCGGCGTGAAAGCCCTGGATCTCTGGTCCAATAGATCGTTAGCATGGCTTTATGTGTACGAAGGTGTTGAGAAGATAGTCATGTACAAAAAAGAACAGGCGCATGCATCGCCCACTCCCGCGAGTGAGACTGTAACACTATCAAATATACCACCTCGGAACTACCATGCGAATTTTAGCGCAGATGGCGAAGTAGAACATCTGCGTCAAACCTTCCTACGATTGAAGAAGAGCGCGCATAGGGTTGATAAGGAGCCGATAGCACCAGCGGTTCACGTGATTACCGGTACTGGTGATACTGACAAAAAAGAACAGGCGTTAGCCTATGTTTACCACTATCGTCCCCAGTACCAGGCCGTTTTCTGGTTGCGCGGCGAGTCACGCGAGCAGCTTATAGTAGAATTTATAGATCTGGCGACCATCATAAATATACCTCAAAAGGATGATGCCGACCCGCAAATAGTGATTGACGAGGTTAAGCAGTGGTTGAGAGCACAAAATAGCTGGTTACTTATTTTTGAGGCCATTAAAGATGTAGCCTTGCTAGAGGAGTTTCTCCCCAGCAATAGCCAGGGAGATGTGCTCGTTATTACTCGTGAGAAAATTCGACAGGTTGATGCCGTCGCTACAGTCGAAAATTCGAGAAAAGATGCATTTCAGGCTATGCGTCAGCAAGACCATGATGCCGCTGATCTCCTACAACTATGTATCTACCTGTATGGACAATTTATTCCTGTTGACCTTCTGCGTCTACGCCCATCCGTTTTGAGTTCTGGACTGAAACAATGTGTGCGCGATGACGACCGGCTGAAGCAGCTATTGAATACACTGGTGACGTGGCAATTTATTCAGTACAATGAGCAAAATGGTGCTTTGTATATAGCTCATGCAATACAGGATGCAGTACGTGCTATCATCGGCGAGAGAAGCCGAAAGGCATGGCTCAAACGCGCATTGTTGCTGTGTGAACGAGCTTTTCTAGAACCAGACCCTGAAGCATGGTCGCAGTGCCAGCGCTATCTCCCACACGTACTGCGTTGTACAGCGTTAGCGCAAACGGAGCAGATTGATGAACCCATTGTGGCTAAACTGCTTGAACGCGTGGGAAGGTATCTTTATGCACGAGGCATATTCCAGGATGCGCTGAAGTTTTACACACAGGCTTTAGAACAGGTTGAGCATAGCGCCAATGGAGATCAGGCTCTAAAAGCCCAGCTTTGGTATGATCTCGGCATGCTGCTGCGCAGCCTCGGCAAGGAAGAGAATTATCAACCCGCTAAAGAGTATTACACACAAGCTTTGAAGCTACGCGAGCAACTATTCGGTATGGAGAGCGCCGAAGTGGCGCAGACTTTGAGTGGTCTGGGTGAGTTGTATCAGACGCAAGAAGCTTTGCAGGATGCTGAAAATTGTTATATTCGTGCGCTAGAGATACGCAAAAAGGCCACCCACCCGGTGGATGCTGATATTGCAACTAGCCTGGCCGATCTGGCGGGAATATACGACGAACAAGGTAATTATATCCAGGCCGAAGAGTATTACCGACAAGCTCGCGCGTTACGGGAGCGTGTATCGCGGGCACCAATATATCAGAGTACAGACACCGCGCAGTTATATGGCAATATGGCACGCTTCTATCGTGTGGTGGGAAGATACGAGCAAGCAGCGGAACTGTATCAGTACGCGCTAGAGATATATCAGCGCGTCCTCGGACCAGAGCATCGCAAGGTTGCGTTGATCCTCAATAACTATGCTTTTTTGTATCGCTGCATGCACAGATATGCAGAGGCGCAACGCATGGCAGCAAGCGCAATACGTATATGGACCACAACATTTGGACTACGGCATCGCGATACGGTTGCTGGCTGTAATACGTTGGCAAAAATATATAGCGACCAGGGAGACTATGCGCGGGCAGATGGGTTATTTCAGCGTGTCCTGGCCTTCCGTGAGAGCATGACTGGGCCCGGACCGGACAGTACATCGACCGCTCAGGTATTGGATTACCTGGGTGAAAACGAGTTCAAACAAAACCATTTACGTGAGGCTGAGGAAGATTTGCTACGTGCACTGACGATTCGTGAGCGCAAGTTGGGCGAAGATCATGCCGATACAGCTGCGAGTCTATACCACGTTGCCAGGCTCCATCGTGTACTGAGAAACTCTGCTGTGGCTGATACATTCTACCGCCGCGCGCTAGCAATCTATAACCGCATTTTTGGACCTTTTAGCATTGGTCATCCTGAAGTGATTGCATGCCAGCAGGAGTATACCTCGTTCCTGCGTGAGCAGGAACATTAAGTTATGTGAATGTTATACTTGCGCTTATCGCCTATCGATCTATGAGCCTGTGCTCTCACGCACAGTAAGCTTACAGGGCACTTCGGCCCGTTCTGGCGGCCCTACACGAGTGCCGTTGATGCGACCGAGCAGGAAAGAGACCGCGAGTTCACCAATGCGCTTTTTGTCGGGCGCAATTGTGGTAAGCGAAGGAATCATGAAGCGCCCATCCTCGATGTCATCAAAGCCGATGACCGCGACATCCTCAGGAACACGCAGGCCAGCGTCATGCAAGGCGCGAATAGCGCCCAGCGCTATCAAGTCGTTAAAGCAGAAGATGGCGTCGGGCGGCGAGGGGAGCGCGAGCAACTGCCGAACTCCACGCGCACCATTCACACGACTGAACGTAGGGATGTCACGTACTATTAATTCCTGATCGATCGCCAGCTTCGCATCAGTCAACGCCTGCATATAGCCTTGGAGACGGAAACGAGCCGTTTCCGTCTCTCCTATAGAAATGCGTTGCATGCCCAGGGCAGCAATACGGCGGCGACCCAGCCCGATTAAATGCTCAACGGCGATTCGCGCAGCGATCACATTATCGTACGTTACATGATCGTACGGCACATTGAGAAAACGTTCCCCGAGCAACACCACCGGAATTTCTCGTTGGCGCGTGATCATATCCTCTGGTTCGAGTGCGAGTGGACTGAGAATCACACCATCAATCATATGTGGGCGCAGACCATGCACGACTAGCTTTTCTTTTTCCCGCTCACCATTGGTGTGATCAATGAGCACGCTATACGCGTGCTCCTCAGCTGCTGCAATGATCGCATTACCAATATCAGAGAAATATACGTTGCTGAGATCAGGAATAGCGTAGGCGAGCATACCAGAACGTTTGTTGCGCAGGTAACGCGCCGAAATATTGGGCTGGTAGTTCAACTCTTTCAACGCGATCTGCACACGCTGACGCATCTCGTCCGTAACGTGCTCGTAATCGTTGACGACGTTAGAGACAGTTCTTATAGAAACTCCAGCTCTTTCCGCCACATCTTTTAACGTAATTGCCACCGCTTTTTTTCTCTCCTCAACCATACAAACTCTGCCCTTGTCATCTATACAATACTGAGAGCAGGGTAATTTGTCAAACAGATGCATATTTTTACTTTACACAAGCGTAGATGCGCCTGTTTCAATGCATTCATTCTCTACAGATCACGAGTTCTCTGCCGCTTCGAAATTCAGACGATTCAGTCGATACTAACCTTGACAAGCCATACTTTCTATGGTACGTTTATTTTGCAACGTTGCAAAACTAGCTGAACTTATTCTAGAGGGAGAGCGGTGAGCGTTTTTGCTACCACCATAACCGATGGATGAGGACGCGGACAGAGGGGTAAAAGGAGACGCTGCATGTCCAGAATCAAAATTGATTTCGATCGCACATTGGGAGAAGTGGACGCGAGAATATATAGCGGGTTCGCTGAACATCTCGGGCGCTGCATTTATGGCGGCATCTACGAGGAGAACTCACCGCTGAGCGATGAACATGGCTTCCGACGCGATGTGATGGAGGCGGCGCGCGGCTTACAGATGCCAACGTTGCGCTGGCCCGGCGGCAATTTTGTCAGCGGCTATCATTGGACGGACGGTATCGGTCCAGTAGAAAAGAGGCCACGTAGGCGCGAACTGGCCTGGTTTTCTGAGGAATCTAACCGCTTTGGCACAGACGAATTCATTGAGTACTGTCGCGCGATCGATACCGAACCATACATATGTGTAAACATGGGCACCGGTACGATAGATGAAGCACAGGCCTGGGTGGAATATTGTAATGGTACAAGCAACACCTACTGGGCCAATCTGCGACGACAGAACGGGCATGAACAGCCATACAACGTACGCTATTGGGGTCTGGGCAACGAGATGTACGGCAAGTGGCAGATCGGTATGCTCAGCGCCGAAGATTATGTGAAAAAAGCCGTCGAGTTCGCCAAGGTAATGAAGTGGATCGACCCTACCATACAACTGGTCAGTTGTGGTCAAACAGGCAATGAGGATTGGGATCGCATCGTACTCAATGGACTGGCCGAATATGTGGACTATCACAGCATCCACATCTACACTGGCAGTCACGACTATTACAGCAATATATTTGAACCCCATCAAACCGAGCGCGCATTACGACACTGTCAGACATTGATCGATCATGTACGCTACACGCAAAAGATCGATCATCCCATATTTATCGCCTACGATGAGTGGAACGTCTGGTTCAGGGCACGTGGGCCAGAGACCGGGTTGGAAGAGCGCTATACCCTGACCGATATGCTCGCGGTATCGACCTATCTGAACAGCTTTATCCGCTATTGCCGCACCGTGAAGATCGCCAACATTGCCCAACTTGTCAATGTGATCGCGCCCATTTTTACCAGTCCAGAGGGCATGTTCTTGCAAACGATTTATCATCCACTGCGTCTCTTCCGCGAATACATGCTTGGTACCGCGCTGGATGTCCTGGTAGATGGACCGACGTACGACCTGGAGCATGAAGAGGGCGTATATCACGTGAAAGATCTCGGTCCTTTTCAACTGCTGGATGTGAGCGCGACCTGGCAACCCTCTACCCATCAACTGGTATTGGCCGTTGTGAATCGCGATCACGACCAGAACCATACCGCTTCTATCAGCTTGACCGACAATATGACTATCGAGGGTGGCGTTGCTTACGAGGTAAATGGCGCGCATGTGGAAAGCGTCAATTCTTTTGAAAATCCACACGAAGTCGATGTCACGGAACATCATATAGTCATCGAAGGAAAGGGTGAACTGGAGCACTCGTTCGCTCCACATTCGCTGACCATCTTGCGCCTACAGATCGCGTAGACGGGCGAATACCACACTGTAGGGGTCGGTTTACCGTCAACTCTCCGACCCACTCCGATTTATCGGCCCACCAGACAATTTATCGTCTGGTCTCCTTGTTTTTTTAGGAAACCTCTAATTGCTGCTTAACGGAGCAGTAGGCATCCATGGAAGTTGTTTGATTGTAGCATTGTTGCTCATCGATTCATGGAGGACTTTCTATGAGACCTGAAGGTCAAAGATTTTTGTACAGCATGGCTCAAAAGGTGAGAGGTGGGCAAATGTCCCGCCGCGCATTTTTAGAGCGCACACTTGCCCTGGGTATGAGTAGCGCGGCTGCTTTAACGCTGCTCGATGCATGCGGCAGCACAGGCTCGACCAGTGCCAATATCACCTATTGGAACCTGTTCGGTGGTGGTGATGGCGCGCGTATGATCACCATGGAAAATGACTTTATGAAAAGTCATCCCCACATCGGCTTGCAGTCTGTGACGCTCGCCTGGGGAGATCCATACTACACGAAGTTGACCATGGCCGCCGCGGGTGGACGACCACCGGATGTAGCTATCTCGCACATGACGCGGGTCGCGACCTATGCCGCGCAAGGATTGCTGGAACCGTTCGATATCAACGAACTCGCTAAGTATGGGATCACCGAGGATAAATTTCTACCCGCCGCCTGGCAGAGAGGACAACACTACGGCAAGTTATATGCTTTGCCGCTGGATACCCATCCATTTGTGACGTATTACAACGTGGATATCTGCAAAAAGGCTGGATTGCTGGATGCCAGTGGAAACCTCAAACCGATGCGTGGTCCTCAACAGGTCATCGATGCTTTGAAAGCGGCCAAGAGCGTGACAGGTTCGTACGGTGTCGTATTTGAGGTGGAGGGCGTGACCGCATGGCGATTATTCTACACCTTATACAGTCAGTTAGGAGGATTGGTGCTTTCGCCCGATGGTAAAGAACTGGTGTTGGACGATAGCAAAGCGGAAGAGGTGCTCGCATATATGGCTGAGCTGACGGTAGGCCAGAAAGTTGCGGCTCAGAACATCGACTATGCGGGCTCTATAGCGCTTTTCGGCGGAGCCAAATCGGGCTTTCTCTGGAACGGGGAATGGGAAGTCACTACATTTGCCGCGCAGAAAAACTTTAACTACAATATGGTGCCTTTCCCATTCGTATACGATCAGTATCACTCACAGGCCGATTCTCACTCGTTCGTGCTACCCCATCAGATTGTGCAGGACTCCGCCACTAGGGACGCAGCTTTCCAATTCCTTCGTTTTATGTTCAGCGACAGCCTGACATGGGCGCAGGGCGGTCATGTGCCCGCGTTCTTGCCCGTGGCCGATAGCAGCGCATATAAAGCATTGAAGCCACAGTCGAACTATGCCAGCGCTGCCGCAACCGTCGTCGTCGATCCGAACGCGTGGTTCAGCGGCTCCGGCTCGGAGATGGAGAATCAAACCTCGGCGGCCATTCAGACTGTAATCAATGGGCAAGCCAGCCCACAGCAAGGTTTAAAGCAGTTCCGCACAGCAATGCTGAAGCTACTGAGCGTCAAGCTTCCATTTCAACAATAGTACGTATAGGCGAAAAACTAGCAGACACCGAAGTCGATGGAAGGAGCTATTATGGCAGATATATCCTTGCAAGCCCACAAGGCACAATCATTCCCACAGGTGCGACAGCAATCCCGCCGCCGTCGTATCACTTTGATCGGTATTGGGTTTATCCTCCCATTTCTGATTTTCTACGTGGCCTTCCTTATCTGGCCGATGATCCTCGGTCTCCGTATGAGCTTTTTCAACTGGACGATTAGTGGCGCGGGTGCCGCCGATTTCCTGGGCTTGCAGAACTATCAAGAACTGTTCGGCGATCCCTCTTTCTGGCAGTCTCTTGGCGTCACATTCATCTTCACTATTATCAGCACACCTTTGCTAGTCATCCTCGCGCTTGTGCTGGCCTTGCTGGTAAATCGCGCCATCCCAGCACAGGCGGTTTTCCGCACCATTTTCTTCGCGCCATTCGTGCTGCCGGTCTCGGTGGTAGCTTTGATCTGGAACTGGCTCTACCAGCCAGGCTTCGGACTGGTCAATGCCATGCTCGCGGCTGTGGGCATTTCCCCTGTAGGCTGGTTGTCAGATCCCAACGCTGCTTTGTATGCGGTCATTATTCTGACAGTATGGTGGACGGTCGGCTTCAACTTCGTCCTCTTCCTCGCAGGCATGCAGCAGATTCCCGTTGAATTGAACGAGGCCGCAGCCCTCGATGGAGCCGGTGCCTTCGCTCGTATTCGCTACGTTACGATTCCGCTTTTGAATCGCACCACCTCGCTGATCTTCATTTTGCAGGTGATCGCTTCACTACAGATCTTCAACCAGGCATATCTGTTGATGGGCGGAGCAGATGGGCCCAACTTTTCCACACGCGGCGTCGTGCAATACATCTACGAATCAGGCTTTACGTTGTATCGCGTGGGTTTTGCCTCAGCCATGTCCTATATCCTTTTTATTATCATTCTGATCATATCCGTAGGGCAGTTCACTATTATCGCACGCCAGGGGAGGAACGCATAAGATGGCTATTAAAGGAGTACAGGCAGGAGCACAGAGTCTTCAGCAACCTGTTGCAGCACGTCGAGACCGCGATGCGAATAGCAGCATAACGCAGCGCAGGGCAGCCAACGGTGGATCATTCATCTTGCTGGTGGTGCTATCGATTATATGGATTTTGCCTATTGCGTGGGCACTGGACACCGCGCTCAAACCTGAAAGCGAAACGACGGCCATCCCAGTATCATGGCTGGCCTCACATTTTACCCTGGCTGCCTTTGCTGAAACGTTCGCGACAACTCAGTTGCCACTATGGTTTTTCAATAGCATCCTGACATCGGCGATCATCAGTATCGCTACCGTGATCTTAGCCAGCCTGGCAGCATTCGCCTTCTCGCGCATCCCTTTTCGTGGACGTAATATCCTGTTTTGGATCATTCTCGCGGGCATCATGATCCCCGGTCAGATTCTGATCGTGCCACTGTTCACACAGATGCAGGGTCTTGGCCTGGTAAATACCTACTGGGGTATTATCCTGCCACAACTGGCCTCGCCGATCTCGGTCTTCATCTTCAAACAGTACTTCGATGGTATCCCTCACGAGTTCCAGGAGGCGGCAACTATGGATGGAGCCAGCCTGCTGCGTGTCTACTGGCAGATCTGGATGCCGCTGGCACGACCAGCCATTGCCGCGGTCGCCATCTTCGCCTTCGTGATCTCGTGGAATAATTTCCTCTGGCCCTTCATCGTGATCACCGGCAACAATATGATGACGGTTCCAGTCGGACTCGCAACCGTCCAAACCTCTTTCGGTATCCGCTACGCGCAGATCATGGCCTCGGCTCTGCTCGGCGGCATCCCCGTACTGATCGTGTTCCTGTTCTTCCAACGCCAGATCGTACAGGGCATTGCGGGCACCGGTTTGAAAGGCTAGATTCACATCATTGTCCTGTCTCTCCACCCCTCACCAGGCATGCCGATCTCATCGGTATGCCTGGTGAGCAGTTTTCTATCAGCACTATCGCGCCAATGGTGGAAGTTTACTGATCGAGAGAATAAGCGGATCGAGCGCAGTACCCGTTCTTTCTACCGGAATAGGCTGCTGAGAAGAGATCGATGCTCGATGCACAAGCGCGGTGTAAGTCGAAATAGCCTGCTTCAACTGATAGAGTTCGAGTTCGTTCTGCTGACTATGCTTCAAGCGTATCCACAGCGCATTCACCACACCGACCAGCGGCCACAGAATTTTCGCGGGCGGATAGGGAATGCGTGTCACTAGCTGACCATTCGTGGCATCCACATGTGCCTGCACGATCTGCTTGATGCTCTCTTCTAACGCCTGCTTCTCTTTTTCGATCAGCGTTCCCTGCTCGGCGATGGTGTGCTCAAGCGTCGCGACCATCTCGGCTTTGTTCGCGCGCACGATCGCGTTTGTCGCGCTATTCACCCAGATGAAGACGACGCCCGCGATGATCAGCTGCAATCCCACCGGTCGTGCCAGCACTGGTATGAATTGTGTGTGCAGGTCTGTAGTTAGAACAGTGCTATGCTTGTGCACAATCAGATCGATGTAGATAAAGACAGCATTGAGCATGGCGACCATAAAAACACTGCGCACAGGCAGGAGCGAGACCGCCAGCAATTCACCGATAATGAAAAGATCATAGAGCTGCAACTCGGTCTCATTGAATGGTGTGATGAGCACGATACCCAGCGCAAGCACGACCTCGAATGTGGCGACGATGATCACGCCCGCCAGCATTGTGTTTCCAGCACGATTGATAAAAAGCGCGCCAATGGTGATCGCGATAATAATACTATTCAGATAAAAGGTCGAGATGGACATGATCAGTGTGGCCGGAATGAACAACACCATCGTGACGAGAAAGAAAAACGCCACCAGGCTGAGCAGGTGTGCCTTCCGTGCCTCCTCGCGCCTGACAAAACTCGCGTTGGCCGCAGGTTCACCCGGCGTTGTAAACGCGTACCACCACCGAAAGAAGCGGCTGCGCGTCTCCTGACCCGCGATAGCCGTGTGCGACCAGGACGATAGATTAGAGGTAGATGTAGAATGAGAATGTACAGAGTCGTTCATAGCTAGGCCTCTCAATTTGTTCTATATTTATACGAATGTAATCACTTTCAGCTTTAGCAAGACACGGAGCGCGTCCTCCACAAATGAATTTGAAAGTGGTAAAACCGTTTTTATCTCTTGAACCGTACGCGTCCCATTGATAGCAATCAAAACGTCATAGAGCATTCTCTTTTGTGAGGGCGACCACGCGTGAAGCATGTTCCATTGAGGATAAGAAAGTATTTTAGGCACATAGCGGTCATCTATTCCTGGATGCACTGGCGTCGTGCGCTCCATATGCGTTCCTGACAGATCATTGTGATCTGAAACTGCTTTTGGCCTGACTGTAGCACTCTGTCTCGTCGCGGTATCGGCAGATGAAGAGGATGCCGCCTGAAATCGCCATTCAAAAGGTCCTCGCTCATCATCTACCTGACACAGTATCATCTGATGCGATGGAATACGCTGACCACGCCTATTAACGATAATACATGAGGAGACAAAACCATCGATAAGCTGTATGTACGCCTTACAAGGGCCAGCAATACCAGGCACATGATGCATTTCAGCCTTGAGAAGACCCGTGCGATGATAGCGCTTGAATAATTCCAGGCTAAAAGAAAGCCCCACGCTCGCGTCAATGTTATCGTTACCACTCAACATCCTCACCATATAACCTCTATCTTATAACGACAAAAACATACTTTACTTGTATAAATGGTTCTTAGTTATCTTGTGTGACTGATAATGCTCGTGTTGTATATAAATGAAATTAGCATATCCCTATTCATCTGTCTAGTTAAATGAGCATAAAAAGAGTGAAATTCAGAAATTTTAATAAAATGTTTATATGCTAGCGAACATGCAGAGGTGGCTGGTCAAAAGCAGTGGAATAGTGGAGTAAGGAAAAAAGGAGGGGAAATAAACTTACTAACGTTTGTTAGGCTGGAGGCTAAGTAGTAATTCACCCAACCTCCTGGCTGAATGAACTGAACTACTCAAAGTCGTTATTGGATTTAGGAGTACGCGACTTCAATTTCTGGCGCCACGAAATCTTCGGCCACTGGCAACATCTCGATCAAGGGCACATCTTTTTTCTCGGTCATGCGGTTCTCTTCATCCACAAATACCAGCTGTGGCACGAGTGTACGCACTTCCTCTTCGGTGAACTGAGCATAACTGATAATGATGACTTTATCACCCTCGGCTGTCAGACGGGCTGCCGCTCCATTCAAACAGATGACACCGGAGCCACGAGCACCCGCGATGGTGTATGTCTCCAGGCGCGCGCCGTTGTTGATGTTCACGACCTGGACCTTCTCATAAGGATAGATGTTCGCCGCGTCTAGCAGGTCCTGATCGATGGTAATGCTCCCAACATAGTTCAGGTTGGCCTGTGTCACAGTCGCGCGATGAATCTTCCCTTTGCACATGGTACGTAGCATAAGTTTGACGGTTCCTTTCGATGAATCATAGTAGAAAAAAAGAGTATCTGTCTGTGTTATTATGGTTCTATCAGTCTTCTTAAAATCAGGAAGAGATTTTTTTTACTACTACCTTCTCATTCTCTCCCTACACTTATATTAAACGATATTCTTACTGATTTGGGAACCCTTTTTCCAAAGATAGGAACAAGGTCACCTGTTTTGTGGATTTTTACCTTTCTGAATCTATCATCATGACTTCGAATCACTTCTATCCACGTTTCCCAATACCCGCGCCGCCTCCTCAGGACTGTAACGCTCAAAATCAGTAATCGGTAGACGCGCGGGAAAAAGACGAAACGGGCCTGTCCATGCCTTCGCCTGTCCCTCTAACCAATCCAACTCCGCAAATGCCCGCTGTTGGGCTTGCTGCACAACAGGAAATCGTTTGGCCGCTCGCGCATAGACCGCATGATCTTTCGTATAGACGCTATGGTCCGCACGCACAACTACATCGATATACAGGTCCGTGTACACCATCTCCGCTTGCGTGTTACTATAGTTCTCGCTCGGCAGCACGATATCGCAGTATCCGCTGAGAAATCGACCGTCGTTGTCATAGCCGATGTGAATCGTGTACCACAACTCTCGCCAGAAATAGGTGAGCTGATGCTTGACCGCAACCCAGTTTCCCGTGCTCCAGTTCATCTGGCTGCCTGCCGGAGTCCAGATGGCGAAGTACTCCTCACTCACCGGAATATGGTATCCATGCCAGTGCGCCCACTCTTCGCCATCGACAAGCACTTTGTGAATCTCCACTTCTTGTAACATGCATACCTCTTTCCTTTTCGTTCGTAAAAAAGATGATCTCTCTATTCTTATCATTGTAATAGAAAAAACATGACAAGCCAATAGCCAGCGGCGCGTTCTAAAGCAAGCATGATATAATGCGGTGATCACGGTTCATTTATATCCACACGTATGCACCGAAAAGATCGCGCGGGAGCTTGTGAAATGAGCGCTATCTTTGCTCGCATACGAGACGATGGCAGCTAGACTCGAAGAGGAGAATCTTCCATTGAATACATCAGAAGATACACGCGTCGAACGCGATTCCATGGGCGAAATGCGCGTCCCCGCCCATGTATATTACGGTGCCAGCACACAACGCGCCTCGCTCAATTTCCCCATTAGCGATCTACGTTTCCCCCGCGAGTTCATCCGCGCCCTGGGTCAGATCAAACAGGCTGCGGCTCGCATCAATGTAGAACTGGGCACCATTGATTCGTCCATCGCGGACGCCATCGTGCAGGCTGCCCAGGAGGTGATCGATGGCAAACTGGACGATCAATTTGTGCTCGACATTTTTCAAACCGGCTCTGGCACCTCGACCAACATGAACGCGAACGAGGTCATCGCCAATCGCGCCAGCGAACTGCTCGGCGGCTCGCGCGGTTCGCGCAAAGTCCACCCTAACGATCATGTCAATTTCGGCCAGTCGTCCAACGATGTCATTCCGACCGCGATCCATCTTTCCGCCTTGCTAAGTATCGAGAACAACCTCATACCCGCGCTCATCGATCTCCAGGGTGCGCTTGCGGATAAAGCGGATGCCTTTATGCCTGTGATCAAAACCGGTCGTACCCATCTTCAGGACGCGACCCCCATCCGCCTGGGCCAGGAGTTTCAGGGCTACGCGGGCCAGATCGAGCGCGCGATCATTCGCCTCAATCACGCGCAAAGCGAACTCTCTGAAGTTGCGCTCGGTGGTACCGCTGTGGGCACTGGCGTCAATACGCATCCCGAATTCGCCACCCGTGTTTGCGCACTCCTGACCCAACTGAACGGCGTGGATGTCCACGAAACGAGCAACCACTTCCAGGCTCAGAGCACCCTGGACAATATCGTCGAGACTAGTGGCGTCCTCAACACCATCGCGGTCGGCCTGATGAAGATTGCCAACGATATCCGCTGGCTCGGCTCTGGTCCCCGCGCGGGCATCGGCGAGATTGAGTTACCCGCCGTCCAGCCTGGTAGCTCCATCATGCCTGGCAAGGTCAATCCAGTTATCGCGGAATCTGTCTGCATGGCCTGCGCCCAGGTCATCGGCAACCACACCACGATCACCGTGGCAGGTCAATCTGGCAACTTCGAGATCAATGTAATGATGCCCGTAACTGCCTATAACCTGCTGCAATCCATCCGCCTGCTCACTTCTGTGGCGCGCAATTTCACGGAGCAGTGTATCAAGGGTCTCCAGGCAACAAGCAAAGGACCGGAGATGGTCGAGCGTGGCCTGGCGATCTGTACCGCGCTCGCGCCCGTCATCGGCTACGATGCCGCCGCCGATATCTCGAAGTACGCCTTCAAAACTGGCAAAACCGTGCGCGAGGTCGCGCGCGAAAAGACCGACCTCTCGGAACAAGACCTCGACCGCATCCTCAATCCCGCCTCAATGACCGAGCCAGGCCTCGATGGTGGTCCCGCTGGCGGCTAACTCCACATTCCCGCTCTCGTACATGAATATTTTTATGGGCGATAGCTGCAAATCACCATCACGACTTGCAGCTATCGCCCATAAAAATCAAAAAATGGTAAAG
>CAZZWK010000056.1:0-9600 GCA_964657925.1 uncultured Dictyobacter sp. | reverse complement strand
CATCCGTATCACAAGTAAGAGAGGTGAAAGGAGAGCAGGACAAGATGCAACAACCATTTAGGCAAAGGATGGATGAACGACAGTTAGAGGACGCGCTCGACGCTCTTTCAGCCTGGGAGCAGATCAGATTTTTGGTGCAAGCTACACGTTCTCTATCCAGGCGTGAGGGCATTGATGTCTGGCAACGCGCTGGTTTTTCCGTGTTGCGCGACCGCTTGCTGCCTGTGTTGTTGCATATAGTGCTCAAGCGAGTCCTGGCGGGTGCACTTTTATGGATGGCGAGCGGAGTTGTGCTGGTGGTTATCCTGCTGGCGCTCGCTGTTATCGAGCAACTGAATGCTAATGCTGTCGGACCAGTTCTGGTGGGGACTATCAGTTTTCTGGTGGGCTTTTTGTTGTTCGGATTCATTGATTTTTTGGGCGCACTTTTCCGTTTTTTCCGCACAACTAGCAAACGCCATGAGCGAGAGGCGTTACTGGCAAGGCTCAATGCATGTGAGCATGTTGAGAAACTGACGTTGTTGCGTGGGATGAGCACTGCTCTGGCACACCAGATGCCGGGGGAATCGTTGCTGGAATCACTGGTAAGTGCCTGTGCTTTCTTCTTCTGCGCCGTAATTCTGGTGGGTTTCTTGTTAGAGATCACTGCTATTTTTCCCGCAATAGGAAATTTCCCGTGGCTGCTGTTCGTCGTAGGGGGTGCGTTGCTGCTTGGTTTTTTCGTGCCCAATAGAGTGCAGTGGTATTTGAGCAAGAGGCATAGGGCATGGTGAAGCTACGCCCGCTTGCGAGATAAGCAAAGTTTGACCCATCAAATCTATTGAAAAACCTATACTGATGATGTATAATAAACCCTGTTCTCACAAAGAACGATCTTGCCTGGGCTTGTAGCGCAGTTGGTAGAGCGCCTCCATGGCATGGAGGAGGTCAGGGGTTCGAATCCCCTCAGGTCCACCCACAAACCGTTTCACCATATGGTGAAACGGTTTTTTTACGCTATGGTGCCAGCCGGTTGATATCCCTCGGAAACAGTGCCGTCAATTTCACGCTTGGTGCCCCGATCAACTGCATCAGCAAACGCTCCAACCCGATGGCGAAACCTCCCTCGGGCGGCATACCATATCGAAATGCCTCCAGGTAGTACGCGAACGGCTCCAACGGGATTCCTGCCCGCTCCATCGCCTGCACGTAATCCTCATATCGGTGTAGCCTTTGCCCACCTGTGACCAGTTCGGTGCCGCGAAAGAGCAGGTCGAAGGAAGCAGAAAATTCGGGCCGCTGCGCATCGGGCTGCGTGTAAAATGGTCGCTTGCGCATTGGATATCCCGTCACAAACAGAAAGTCGCTGTCGTATTCCTTTTTCGCCCACGCGCCCAACCAGCGCTCGTCCTGTGGCGACAGATCAGGCTCACCTCGCACATCGACACCGTGTTGCCGCAAAATGAATTCTTGCGCGTCCGCGAAATGTATCCACGGAATACTCGCCGGAACATGTGGCATGTCTACTCCCAACAACATCAACTCCTCCATGTATTGTTCGCTTAATTGCGCGAGAATAAACGCAAGTACGTCTCTAAGTAGCGCCATTACAGTAAAATGATCCTCAATAAAGCCGAACTCCACGTCAAGGCTCACATATTCGTTCAGGTGCCGCGTACTATCGTGCGGTTCCGCGCGAAAAACCGGTCCCACTTCGAAAACACGCTCAAAAACTCCTACCATCATCTGCTTATAAAACTGTGGGCTTTGTGCCAGATAGCCTGCTCGTCCAAAGTAATCAAGCTTGAATACGTTCGCCCCGCTCTCGGTCGCGGACTCCACGATCTTCGGCGTCTGAATTTCAGTAAAACCTCTGGATGTTAAGATGTCTCGGAAAGAGGACAGCACCCCCGCGCTTAAACGGAAGATAGCGCGCCTCGTTGGATGCCGATTGGCAATACTCGCATGATCCAATACCGTCACCGCCTGCGCCGACAATTTACGCTTCTGGATCACGATCGGCGGTACCTCCTGCACTGGCGCAATCACATTGATCGATAGCTTGCGCAACTCGACGCCGCCCGGTGCCTGCTCCTCCGCCATCGCATACCCCTCTAGCGTAATCACACTCTCGACGCCCGCGTTGGTCGCCCGCAAAGGCTGCAGCTCGCTCTCGTCCTCCGTAACGGCCTGCACCATGCCCCAGCCATCCCTCACCACAAGAAATGTGATACCACCCAATTTTCGTAACGAATGCAACCAGCCGCTGACAAGCACGCGTTCCCCTACATGCTCCACAATCTCCCGTGTTCGTATACGTTCCATGCTAAAACCTCTCACTCTCTTCGACAATTGGACAACAAAAAACCCTCATCCTCATTGGAGGACGAGGGCGCAAGGCCTGTCGTGGTACCACCACCATTTATCTCAACATGCATGTCGAGACCTCTACCGGTTCCACTCTTTCGCGTCCCTATTCGACTTTCTGCTGATAAGAGTAAACCGTTGCGCTATAACGGGCACACCCCGAAAACTGGCTACTGCTCGAACCATTTCACAATCGTTCCCACTCGTTCACCAGTTGGCTCGTGGAGGTCAATGAAGAAGACTAACAGCGCCGTTTGCAGCTTTAACAGCGCTCTCTGTATGCCAGCCGCACTCTTCACCCTGTTCCACTCGTCGCCTTGCATTTTCGTTCTTATTGAAAGTGACTATAACATGCATACTGAAAGAATGTCAAGCCTATTCCTCCAGTACAATCGACTCTATAACAACCTCCTTTCCATTCTCGACCGGTATATCTGCGCGCCGTTTATCCAATCGCAACGCGCCCAGGAACAATAGAATATTGGGCATCTGCATCGCGCTCGTGGTCAGTAAAGCGATCGGCAGCGATACAAATGTGCCGATAAAACCAACACCGGGGCCGCCCACGATCTGCCCAAACGCATCGACCTGCCCGAACAGCGAGATGATCGTCGCGCGCATCGAGGAATTGCTGTTCCGTGTGATCCAGGTATTGTACAACGGCGTATCGATATGTCGAAACACATACGCGCACCAGAAAGCTCCCAGTGCCAGGTAAAAGTTTCTCGTCAGCGCGAACACTGTGATACTGGCAATCAGCAGCACGTTGAACACGAACAGAACGCGTATAATCGTGCCCTGCTTATTCGTATTCAGACCTCGTCGCAAAACTTCGCTCGCTACCAGCGTGAGCAGTGTGCCACCGACGCTGATGACACCGAACCACGTCAGTGACGAAAGATGCCACAGCGTCGGAAAGGTATAATCCTTGATGAAATGGTCCGTTTGTAAGCGATCAAAACCTTCGCTCGCCAGTGCGCCGAATGCCGTAATAGCCAGGATCAGCCATAGCATACGGTTGCGTCGCACTGCCCGCCCACCATCGACCAGAATCTGTTTCATCGCGTGCCAGCTGCTCCGCTCGCTCTGCTCCACGCGTTGAAAGTGTTGCTCGGGCATAAAAAGTCCCAGAAACACACTCAACAAGATGAACAATCCCGCACCCAGCACAACCGGCACATTCAGCCTGAACTGCACCGCCAGCCAGATGCTCAATGGAATACTCAAAAGCGAGACCACTTGCCCGATCTGCGCCCCTCGAATGAAGACGACCCCGACATTGGCCTCCCCAATCTCGTCCGCGCACCATGCCTCTTCCGCGCCTGAGACAAACGTTACACCACATCCCCACAAAATTTGAGCCAGCAAGACCGCGAAAAACGTCGGGAACAGCCCTTCTAGCATGAAGCCGATGCCCATCAGCAGATACCCGAGCACGACCGCGAATCGACGACTATACGCATCCGCCAGCACGCCCGTGGGTACCTGGCACACAAAACAGGTAACTTCCAATGTTGTACCCACCAGCACCAGTTGTAGCGGGTTCAGCCTCACCGTCTCGATCTGATAAATCATGTTGATTGTCGTGATCAGACTCATCGCAAACGAGCCTACACCCGACAAAAACAGGTAGATAGCGTACGCTTGAAACGTATTACGCCAGGTATGCATAGAGGAGCACTCCTTCTCTATCATGTCCTACATCTCGTAGAACCTTTACCATCGATAGAAAGGGTTGGAGTGCCTATATATTCTAGAGGGATTCTAGGGGAAAACTATTAGCCTACGAAAGAGCACACCCAACCCACTGATTTGTGTTGTTCACCACAACAGACGCGGAGAAAATGGTGCATACTCTTTGCATAAAATGCCTCTCTTTATCTGCTCCCATCAAGAAACACAGATTTTTTTAACTGATGTAATCGTACTCGCATAGCATATCACAGCAGAGAAAAAGGGACAAGTCTACAAACTTGCCCCTTTTTCTCTGCTTTTACCGTTAATACTAATACTAACTACCTCTGGGCACCTCCGAAGGCGTGGCTGTCGCTTGCGGCGCTGATGGTTGCCCATTATTCGTGCTCGCTATCGGTGACCCATTTGCTTGTTGGCTGGCTCCTTGCATCACAGGCGCATTTACCAGCCCCCTTTGCTCTTTTCGTCCATCCAACGGAGCGCGCCTCCTCCCGAATCTCGCTGTTCTGCCACTCAGTTTTCCCGTCACGAAGATCAGGAAGACCAGGATCAGAATCGAGATGATCAGGTATACCAGCAGGATCGATTGCAAGGGATAGCTGCCGATCATGATCTGTCCATTGTTGAGAAACGGACCAATCGGCGCTGGCAACAACACCAGTAGCGAGGACGCATTCCAGATCGCGTGCTGCACCATGGCGTAAATGATACATCCTATCGCGATCAGCACGCGCCGGTTCTTGAGCGAGTTTCTATGCGTTAAAAAGTACCACCCTAAAGCAGTCATGCCCGCGCCAAAACCATGCAACAAACCCGCGGTACTACGCTCGACCGCGACATCGACCCAGTTGCGATATCCCTCGCTGATATAACCCGTGGTCTCGATCAGATCGAAGCCGATACCGCAGGCCATACCCAGGAAAAAAGCCTCCGCCGCACTGTTCATACGTCCGATCAGGGCAATAACAGCTAACGGCTTGGCTGTTTCCTCCACAATTGGCGCGATCACCGAGGCTACCAGGAAAAGATAAAGAATCGCGCGTGGATCACTGGGTACGTTGGTAGTATCGTTCAAGTTGAAACTGGTCAGGTTAAGACCCAGTTGCACGATCAGGCCCAGTACCTCTTCCAGAATGAGCGCGATAAGAATAGCCGATGTCGCCCCACTAATCAGCGCGATCGCGAAACGCCTCCACGTGGTAGGCCAGCGCGCCTCCTTCGGATAGTGGAGACGCCGTATCGTGAATGACAGGATGGTCATTGCGGGTAGCAGGCCAGCCAACGCGATCAAGAAGATCGAGAGCGGAATATTCGCTATGACCTGAGCACTGCCACGAACGATAAAACCGATAATTAGCAAGATAACGTAAAGACCCAGAAAGATTCCCGAGCGCGGTAGCTTGAATTCGCGCGATCTCCTCTTGAGCAATGAATTGATGCTGTGAAAAAGCCCGAAACTACCCCCGACCAGGCCCGCCAACGCGAGCGCCGT
This sequence comes from uncultured Dictyobacter sp., assembly GCA_964657925.1. Taxonomy (GTDB): domain Bacteria; phylum Chloroflexota; class Ktedonobacteria; order Ktedonobacterales; family Ktedonobacteraceae; genus Dictyobacter. Next base: position 4,067 of record CAZZWK010000056.1, on the reverse strand, counting down.
AAACAAGACAATGCCACCGAACAACGCCTCCGGCTGGCTACTGGTACTGGTGCTTGTTCCAGCGGCAAGTGCGAACAGCGCTAAAAAGAGTGTGCACAATAATCCCGTCAGCAGCACGATACTCGAACAAACGGTTGAGATAATCGCCATTGTAAATAGGTAACCATCTCGCTTGGGCCGTTGCGGTTGCGCCGCATAAAAATTCGCATACCCATACGTCGGATAATAGTATGGTGGATAGTAATAGGCTGGATAATAATATCCATTATTCGCATAACCACCTGACGCTGCTTGAGCGTTTGGCGCGTACGATATCGGCGGAGCATAACCATTCCCCTGCCATCCCTGCGGTACCGGTGCATACGCCGGCTGATTAGTTTGAGGGTAGTAGGGATAATGCGCATAGCCTGGAGCATTCCCCTGCTGACTCTGTTGAGCCTGTGGGATCTGCTGGATCTGTGGATTGTAGCCGTTCTGAGCAGGATAATTTGGAGCTAGATATGGAGGATATGCCTGCATCCCTTGTTGCGCTGGCTGATACTGTTGGTATTGTTGCGCTGGATAGCTTTGTTGCTGCACCGGTTGCTGACCAACTGGTTGCGCGGAAGATATTCCTCCACCAGCCGCCCTCTGTCCATTGATCGGGGGGGTAGGAGCATAATATGCAGGCGGCAACGAACTTGGCCCTTCTGGACTCGGTGGTTGCGACATTCCCTGCGCTAGCGGCTGCGATGGCTGCGCTTCCAATGGCGATGTCGCGTGCTCTCGATAACTGAATTCCTCAAACGGCTTTTCATCGGCAGGAGAAGCATATAAGCCTGGACGCAGTTGTGTTTCCTCTCCTTCATAAGAGCGTGGTCGTTTCGGAATAAACTGCTGTCTATTGGGATCTGATGCAGAATCCTTGTATTCGGAACCCACGATGTACAACCTTTTCTTCTAGCGGTTCATTTTCGCGTTTGCAAATTTCGCGTTTTCATCTGAAAAGATACACATAGCTATTCAAGCTTATATATGGTAGTAGGGACCAGTTTACTGTATGCTCCCTCGATGCCAATCATATCAGCCCTCATCCGCTCACCATCACATAAAGTAGACAGTGCACGACGTACAGACCTCTTACATAGAGCACCAAGCCGTACTCCGATGGGTAATACCAAAAATCAGCACTCCGACGAAGTCGAAACACCCTTGTCCAATCTATCGTTAATACGCGTGAGCAAGCGGCAAGGTTTCCTTGCGAGTTCCTTGTAGTATATCCATAAAGGAAAATCATGTCAAAAATCACATAACACTACTAAATCCCGCTCAGGACAAAGCTCGCGTATATCCCACGCGGGATTTCTCTCGCCCATCGAAAGTTAACTTTTCACCTCTTGCACTTCGACCATGCTCTCACCCAATTCCTCCTGAAGGCTTGCCAGCAAACTATCACTATACTGCATGGTGTTGTCGCCCGGAGTCAGCCGTATCTGCCACTCGCCATTCTGCACAATGATCTCATAATGATCGCGCCCTGGTCGCTCGCTGATATGCCTCTGCACGCTTTGCATCTTCATGATATCGTTGGAGACGGAAATTTCATCATCACCACTCAATTGCAGACGCAACCACAACTGATAATGTTTGCGATTCATCTCCTCTTCCGCCGCCTTCAGTGGCGAAACGCTGTTACAAAGAATACCCGCCTCATCGCGTCTCACTTGCACCTCACCCTTGACGATGACGACCGTATCCTCGACCCACAACTCAGCTGTCTCCTCGTATGTGCGCGGAAAGACAGTCACGCCGACGGTCCCATACATGTCTTCCAATTGCACAATACACATGGTATCGCCCTTCTTGGTCGTGATGCGACGTGCCTCTTTGATCGAGCCACACACTACCACTTTCTGCTTGTCCATCTCACCCGTGATGTCAGCGCTGGTCAGCGGCGTCTTCTCTTTGATGATATCGCTCAGATATGCCAGTGGATGCTTCGAGATATAAATTCCCACCAGCTCTTTTTCCCATGCAAGCACCTGTTTGCGTGGAATCTCATCGACACTCTGATTTAGTGAGAAGGTGAGCGAGCTGCTGCCATCTTCAATCTCCCCGAACAGGCTGATCATTCCCCTATCCTTTGCCGCCCGCTCCGTCTTTCCGAACTGCATGGCGCGTTCGACCGAGGCCAGTAACTGATGCCGCCTGCCCACTCCCTCCACTGAGTCCAGCGCGCCCGCTTTGATCAATGTCTCGATCGCGCCTTTGCCTACCGCTTTCGGATCGACTCGTGTGCAGAAGTCGGCCAGCGACTTGAACGCTCCCCCCTCCTGTCTGATCTTCACGATCTCATTGATTGGACCATCCCCGATGCCCTTGATCGCCACCAATCCGAACCGCACTCCCTCGTTTTCCACGCTGAACCCATGACCAGATGCGTTTACGTCTGGCCCAAAAACCTCGACATCCATGCGGCGACATTCCGCGACGGCATTGGCGATTTTGTTGGCGTCTGCAGCCTCCGTCGTCATCGTGGCCGCCATGAATTCAGCTGTGTAGTTCGCCTTCAGATACGCCGTATAGAACGCTACGACCGCGTAACTGGCGGCGTGCGCTTTGTTGAATCCATACCCACCGAACGGCATGATCAACGTGAACAGTTGTTCCGCGACCTCCTGCTTGACTTCATTCGCCATGCAACCCTTGATGAAATCCCCCTTATACGCCTCGACCTCGTCCATCTTCTTCTTGCTCAATGCCTTACGGAACTTGTTCACCTTGCCCCATGAGAAACCCGCCAGGTTCACACCGATGAACAACACCTGGTCCTGGTACACGATAATGCCGTACGATTCCTCCAACCACTCCGCCAACCTCGGGTCCAGGTACTTGATCTTTTTCTGCCCGTGTTTCGCGGCGATAAAATCAGGGATACTATCCATCGGTCCCGGACGGTACAGCGCGATCATCGCCATTACATCCTCGACACGCGTCGGTTTCAACTGCTTGATATACTCGCGCATCTTCGGACCCTCAAGCTGGAAGATGCCCGTGGTCTCACCGCTCGCCAGCAACTCGAAGGCCCTCTCGCGTTTCCTGTCCTGCACCGCATCACCGATCGGGTCGAGCGGTATCTTCTCCAACACAATATCTTCGCCGCGCGCTGCTTTGATAAATTTGATCGCGTTATCCAGAATCGTCAGGTTCGAGAGTCCCAGAAAGTCGAACTTGATCAACCCCAACTCTTCCAGGTGCATCTGCTCGTACTGCGTGATCCGACCCTTGCTCGCATCTTTCGGATCACGCAACTGCAGCGGCACAAAATGCTCAAGCGCTTCATTGGCGACAATCACCCCTGCCGCGTGCACTCCCGTTGTGCGCACCGACCCCTCCAGCTTCAACGCCTGGTCAATGATCTCTTTCGCCGGTCCGCTCTCGCTGTAGTACGCGTTCAATTCCCGTACCGTATCCAGCGAGTTTTGAATCGTGACCTTCGGACCAGTCGGGATTAAACGCGTGATGTGATCACCGATCTCCTGCAAACCCATCGTGCGCGCCACGTCCTTGACCGCCGCCTTCGCCGCCATCGTATTGAAGGTGACCATCTGCGCGACGCAATCGCTGCCATACTTTTTCGCCACATAATCGATCACTTCTTCACGCCGATCATCGGGGAAGTCCATGTCGATATCGGGCATATCAGCGCGTTCGGTATTGAAGAATCGCTCGAACGGCAACTGGTAGCGCAACGGATCGACATTGGTGATGCCGAGCGTATACGCCAGGATACTGCCAGCCGCCGATCCTCTCGCCGAACAACGAATACCGTTCGACCGAGCGTAATTGACAAAATCCCATTCGATCAGAAAATAAGGAATAAAGCCCTTATCGGCGATCATGTTGAATTCATAGTCCAGTTGGCGCTGGATCTGCTCGGTCATGTCACCAAAACGTTCTTTCACTCCCTGCAGGCACAGCGAGTATAGGTACTCGTTCTGCGAACTATACCCGGCAGGAATGCTGTAATTGGGCAACTGCGCTTTGTACTCCAACGGATTCACATTGCACTGCTCCGCGATCCGCAC
>CAZZWK010000055.1:0-43591 GCA_964657925.1 uncultured Dictyobacter sp. | reverse complement strand
ATCAGTGATGATAGCAAACCTTCGGCAGGCAACTTCGATAACAATGGGAACAGCTACTCAGAGCAAGCTTTGCGCTCCGTCGGCATCAATCCAGGCGATAACGCCTTCTTTGGTCATATCGTTTTTCCCTGGCCCAATGCCTATCCTGGTACTCCCGATAATTACGTCGCCCAAGGTCAGACCATTCCAGTCACTCCTTTGAAGAATGCCTCACTTGTTGCCTTTGCTGGTGCCGCTACCAATGGTCCTGCATCTGGCACAGTCACAATAAATTACACTGACGGGACAACACAAAATGCTCCATTGGGCTTTAGCGACTGGAGAGTAGGAAGTAATTCTACTTTTAACAATGGCGTTATGGCAACAATGAATTATGCTAATAGTCCTTCAGGACAATCTTCTGGAAACGCATACCTCTTTGTTGCCGAAGTACAACTAAAATCTGGCAAGACATTGCAAAGCGTTACCTTGCCTGCTTCGGTTAGTGGGGGACAAATGCACATCTTTGCTGTTGCGACAGATCAAGGTGCTCAGACAATCAATTATAATAACGTAGGCACCAGCGACGATAGCAATCCCACCTCAGGCAAATTCGATAATGAAGGCAATAGTTATTCGGTCGAAGCGTTAAAAAATGTAGGCATCACTCCTGGTGGTGTAGTGAACTTCGATGGCGTAAACTTTTCCTGGCCGAATGCTGCTGCGGGTACCTCTAACAATTATGTCTCAAATGGTCAGACAATAGCTGTAACACCCGTCAGTAATGCTCAAACTCTTGCCCTACTCGGTTCCGCTTCTGATGGTAACAGTAGCGGCATAGCGACGATTACGTATACTGATGGCAGTACACAAACCTTTATATTGGCTTTTAGCGACTGGACTTTAGGCGGTTCAAGTACGGCCAGCCCATCTTTCGGCAACCAAGTTGTAGCACAAACCGCTTATCGTAATACCCCCACAACTCCTTCGACTACTGATAAGCCAAATGTGTTTTACACCGATGTCACTTTACAGTCAGGCGAAACAGTACAAAGTATTACTTTGCCTGCATCCGTTAACGGTGGGCAACTCCATGTCTTCTCTATCGGCACAAAAAACACCCCTGCGTCTTCCTACAATAATGCTGGAACGAGTGATGATGCAAATCGTTTATCTGCTTCCTTCGATGGTATGAATAGTTATTCTGCTCAAGCTTTAGCATCAGTGGGTATTGTCCCTGGTGGTACAGTACCTTTCAATGGCGTGACTTTTAGATGGCCGAATGCAGCATCGGGATCTCCGAACAATTACTTTGCTAGTGGTCAAGTCCTATCTGTATTACCTGTAAGCGGAGCGACAACTCTAGCCTTTCTTGGCGCGTCAACGTACGGCAACATGAGTGGACAGGCCACCATCACCTATACTGATGGCAGTACACAAACCTTTACCCTCGGCTTCACCGACTGGACACGCAGTGGTACCACCACTAATCCACTCGCCTTTGGTAATCAAATTGTGAAAACAACTGCTTACCGCAATACTCCTGGTGGTCCGGCACCAACCGATAAGCCAAACATCTTTTACACCGATGTCGCTTTGCAATCTGGTAAAGTAATACAGTGCGTAACTTTACCTGTAAATGGTCAGATTCACGTTTTCGCTATCAGCACAAAATAAAAAATCTATGCGCTTGGGAAGCAGAATTCTAGACGAAGTGCTGCTTCCCAAGCGCATAATCCTCGAAAAATCTCTTTTTTATGCCAGAGCTGCTCGACTTTTTACATCATCGTCATGTACGACAGGGAACAGGTCTATTCCGTTTCAGCTAAGACCTGCATAGCTATGTTGATGGCCGTCATCGCGCTCGGCCAGCCAGCGTAGAATGCCAGGTGCGTGAATAGCTCGACGAGTTCGTCTTTACTGATGCCATTCTCGCGGGCGCGCGCAATATGAAATGGTAATTCGTTGGTCCGATATAGCGCAACCAGAGTCGCGACCGTAATCAAGCTGCGGTCTCGCTTGGAAAGACCAGGACGTTCCCAGATGTCACCGAAGAGCACCTTTTCGTTCAGTTCCATTAACTTGGGCGCGAATTCTTTTCTCTTCTGCATCGTCTCTTCGCTGGACGGTTGTTCTTGAGGCATAGCCTGTTCTCCTTTTTGCTCAGATGCCAGTCATACGCTCTAGCTGTTCGGGATACCGATCCCCTTGTATCGTGATCTGCGCGACGGCGCTCTCGATTTCACGCAGATCGTCGGATGTCAGTTCGATGGCAACGGCTCCGATATTCTCATCGAGACGAGAGAGCTTGCGCGAGCCTGGTATGGGCACGATCCATGGTTTCTGAGCCAGCAGCCAGGCTAGCGCGATCTGAGCCGGTGTTGCCCCCTTCTGTTCTGCGATCCTGGCAAGTAGATCGATGACCACCCGGTTTGCTTTGCGCGCCTCCGGTGTATAACGCGGGAGCTTGCTGCGGATATCGACACTGGCGAAGGTCGTGTTTTCGTCGATCTTTCCCGTGAGATAGCCCCTGCCCAGCGGACTGTAGGGAACGAAGCCGATACCGAGTTCCTCGCAAGCAGGCAACACTTCCTGCTCAACGTTTCTCCACCACAGCGAGTATTCGCTTTGCACTGCCGTCACAGGCTGGACCGCGTGGGCGCGACGAATGGTTTTCGCCCCGGCTTCAGAAAGGCCGAAGTGCTTCACCTTCCCTTCCTCGATCAGTTCCTTCACCGCTCCCGCCACGTCTTCAATGGGCACGTTCGGGTCCACACGGTGCTGATAGAGCAGGTCGATGCTCTCGACCCTGAGCCGTTTGAGTGAACCCTCGGTCATCCTTTTGATGTGCTCAGGCCGACTATCCACGCCCATATTCTCTCCATTGGGACCAAATTTGTACCCGAATTTGGTCGCGATCACCACCTGCTCACGGACGGGAGCAAGCGCTTCGCCTACCAGTTCTTCATTGGTGAACGGACCATAGACCTGGGCGGTATCGAAAAAGCTAATGCCGCGTTCGACTGCCGACCGCATCAGTGCGATCATCTCCTGCCGGTCGGGAATCGGGCTTTCGTCATGGCTCATTCTCATGCAACCGAGCCCAAGAGCCGAGACTTCCAGCTTATTGCTTCCAAGTGTGCGTTTCTGCATGTACTGACCTCCCTGTAATGAGGAGCAGATACCCCGCGTAGGCGCGTCCCCTTGTGGGCGCGCATGCCGTTGCTCCCCGTATAACTGCTCCCCGTATAACTTGCTCCCCCCTGATTTGCTTTCCCCCTGATTTCTGCATACACCAATTATAGCCGCCCATACTCACAGGATGGTAGAATAATTGTGGAAAATGATTGGCAAATCCTGCACATCCTCATGCTGAGCGACAACCCAAAAAGAGGCCCTATGAAGATGCAAAACGATCAACAGGCACAGCGCGAGGCTCGACATATGTGCTACTGCTAATCTTGTTTCTCTCCCCTGAAAATCCACTGAAAACCATATTTGTCATAAAACTGCCCATACATTCCAAACGGCATATTGTGTAATTCTTGAAATCTTTCCTTTTCTGCCCCCTCTGAGAGTTTGTCAAACACTGATTTTGGCTCATCATACGTTCCGCCAATAACGAAGATTGCATAAGTATTTCCCTGTTTCGGCTCAAATGCAGGAGATGCCATCCAGTCTGTGGCTGATATATTGATCGCCCCACTTTTGAGATGAGCATTGATCATCCTGTTATGCTTCTCTGGTGGGAACTGGGCTTTCATAGGGGTATCCCCAAGTTTTGTAAGCGTTAATTCTCCACCAAGACACTGATGGTAAAAGGTCATTGCCTCAGCACAATTGCCGTCGAATAAAAGAAATGGCGTGGTTTGTAACATATTTCATTCACCTCTTCAATCAGTTTAACATACCGGAAAGAAAAAACTTCTCCTGGCTTGTTTTCCTTGCTGCGCACCATCTACAAACCTATTCTCAGAAAAGATGGGAGGCCCCAATGAGTATTCAGAGATGACACCTACTTTTTTGTTCACATTTCACTGACCACATACGTCAAATATGCTGTTATAGCGAGATGTCGTAGGGAATCACGGCAACAATCATAGCAAAGGATCGGATCGACCCATCGCACGCAATGATGCAAGTAAGCCTATGGATAAACTATCCGTTTGCTCATGTTAATAATCGTACTATTGCTTGACAAGCAGCCATGCTATCCTCTATCCTAATGCAAGCAAGCAAGCTAAAGAAGGAGAGCACCCCGCTCTCTGGACATGCAAGAAGCGAAAACAGACAATCTTTTGATATACATCCATCTTTCTTCTGGTGAAGAACATACTATGGACTCAATTTATAGCATCTCGCTCTGTCATGTCATACAATGTATTAAAAAGATCAAAAACGAGCCAGGATGCTTGCTAGGTTCAAGATACTAAAATAAAATTACTGGTTTAAGAGCGTCTATTTAATGTGTTACTACTATTGACATCCATTCGTTGCTAATAGAAGAAAGTCTGTTTGCAATTAAAGAATCAGTCTTTGCTGCCGAATTGTAATATCATCTTAAATAAGGAGGAGTCGTAAAGAATGTCTATCTCTATCATTTCTTATGTAGGTCCAGACCAGACCGACGATGACGGTACTGGTGCATAGTTTGTGTATCATCCATGAAAAAGGGGAAGCGTGGCAGTAAACGATAAGAGAACACCGTTCTTCATACTTACTTCTTCGTTTCATCAGTATTCACAAAGCCTCCTCTGAGAAAGAACTTTGCCATGATATTTGAGCACTTTTACATTTCTATTCTCCGTCGTTTTTGTCGGCATTGAGCATTTTCAGCGGAGGCTTTTTCACTTTCATTCTCTGGATGTATCTAACATTCGTTTGAGCAGTCGTTCAGCTTCTTCCTCTCTCCCCAACGTCTGGTACAGTTCTGCAAAAGCTTCAAGCAGTATGTTCATATCTGCTTGAGACACCAGCGTGTTTTTTTCACTAAGCGCAAGCGCTTGCACATAGAGTTGCTCCGCTTCCTCGAAATTTTCCTCCTCATGATAGACATTTGCTAGATTCCTCAGCACAATCGCCGTATAGGACTGCTCCCTCTCTACATCATAATCAAGTGCTTCTTGTAGCAATACTTTTGCCTCTTCATACCGCTTTTGCATTTTATAAACAAAAGCAAGATTTGTCATCGTTCTTACCGTGCTTACGTGCTTAGAGCCAAGTATGTTCTCTTTAATCGCGAAAGCTTGCCGCAAATGGGTTTCAGCCTCCTCGTACTTCTCCTGTTTTATATACACAATACCTAGATTTTGCAACGCCGTGGCTGTGCGAGGATTATTTGGCCCCAGTATCTTTTCTTCTATATAAAGTGTCTGCTCTAGCAGTTTTTCTGCCCGTTTATACTCACCTTGAGCACGGTAAAGCGTCGCCAGATTGTTCAATGTAACTGCCAGATCAACTTCGTTATCAGCAGATTGTTCCTGTATCCTGATCACTTGCAGAAAAAGCTCTTCCGCTTCCCCATAGCGCTCCTCCTTCCAATAGAGCCGCGCCAGGTGATGTAAAGGAATCGAGTGTATATAGTGATCTATCTCTGGCAAACTTTCCGTAATAACAAGCGCACGTTGAAAAAGCTCTTCCGCCTCTTCATAACGCCTTATATTGTGGTACAGCTCTCCCAGGCTGTTCAACGTGTTGACGATATCAAGCTGATCTGGTGGAGGCGAGTGATCATACTGGTCTAACGCCCTCTGGATCAATGTTTCAGCCTCCACGTAGCGACCCAGCACGCGATAGAGTTCTCCCAGATGATAGCAATTCAGTGCGATTTCGACAGTGTAAGCACGCTCAGATGTGGACAACTTTTCATAAACAGCGATAGCCTTTGAAAAAAACTCCTCTGCCTGTGCGTACAAAGCACGGCTAGATGCATACTCACCAGCTCGTTGACAAAGATGCCCTAACTCTAGTATCAGTACCCCGTGCTTTTCAGAAAGCTGGTTACAAACCGATACTTGTGGTAAAAATTGTTGACATCGCTCCCAGTTTTTGATCTCTGGCTCCGGAAATACACGCTCAAGTGCTCTTATAACATACATAGACCATTGTTTTTGCCGCGCAAAAGAGAGGTTCTGGCGCAGCACTGCTTGCACTAACCGATGGATGTCGAAAGAGCGTGTTTCGGGAACACGATGAATAAGTGAGTACAGGTGAAGCGGTCGCAAAACAACATCCAGTTTCAGCGCGTCTCCAAGCTCTTTACTCAGTATTGGACTCAGTTCGGACGCACCCAAAATAAATAGATCCTCCGGAATAGACTCAGGACTCAAAAAGGCGCACAAACACAACAACTCGGCGGCAACAGTCGACCTTTTCTCGATTTCCTCGAACGAGATCTGCCAGGTCGTCGCCACCGGGTCAGGATGTTCCAGCGGAAAATCCCCTCGCCGCTGCAATAGCTCTTTGCTATTCGTTTTGTAGCGCTCTAGATATTGTGAAAGTCCACACTGCGTCTCCTCGATATAAGCCCCCGCCTGATCTAGTGCCAGCGGCAATCCTCCTAAAGCATCAACGATTCGCGCCGCCTGCACACGATTTTCTTCGGTAACTTGTTCCAACAACTCCCCACGCGTAAGCAACTTCGCCCGTCTCAGTAAAAAAGCCACCCCTTCTTTCCGCGTCATGTTTTCGACCACGATACGTTGCGCAACCGTTCCTACCACTTGTAAACGCGTCGTGAGTAGCACATTCCCTGCGCTATAGACCGGCAAAAAATTGACCACTTCTTCTAATGAGTCAACATTGTCTAAAATAAGCAACCAGCCCGTATGAGTAGCCAGCCAGCGCTTTATCGCCTTACCGATGACCTCTTCGCGTTCTTGCTGCTCTGACAGATCGAGCAACGCCGCCATCGCCACCAGCTCGCTGCTCATCGTGACATGCGTGGAAGCGTTCAGCCAGAAAATAGCCTGATAGTCCTGCCGATAGGTATAGGCATACTCGATGGCAATCTGCGTCTTTCCCACTCCACCCAATCCGCTGAGTGCCAGCACTCCCCCAGAAGTTTGATGGTTCCTGAATTCCGCGTGCAAATGCTGCAAAATTTCCTTGCGCCCGGTAAAAAAATGATTTGGTCGATAGGGGATATGCCACAGGGGAGTACTTCGCGCACGGTCATCGAATCCATCCGTTATAGAAGATGTACCCTGAACCTGCTCGCGATAGCTGGACCCGGTGATGTCTGCTAAGGGAGTAGAGCCAGAAAGTTCTACGCGATCAGTAAATGTGGATGCTTCGTTTGTGTCTTCCTCATCAAATGTGGACAGAAAACCGAGCTCCTGCACACTTTTGCCAAAAAGCTCCGATAACCTCTGCCGATAATATGGACCAGGCACACTCGCCCCATTCTCCCAACGGCTAATGTTGATCCTGGTCGAACCGATGCGATCCGCCAATTCTGCTTGCGTCCATGCTCGTCGCTCGCGTTCTTGCCTTATCCTGGAACCACTCGTTCTAGTAAGACCTTTGGCTGCAGGCATATCTTCAGAGGGCATCTCACAACCTCCTAAAAGGTCTTGATCTCCATGAATACAACGCTCAATATAGTTGTACTTTCGAGGCAAACTCCTGAGCATACAGTGTGCGAGAACTGGACAATACTTAAATGATACACAAATGATACCACAACGATTCACATATGATGCTCTTTTCTTTAAGACAATCACGTCTACTTAATTAAACAAAGAGAAAAATGTTCTTGCACATTCACAACGTAAAGAAAAAGTCTGCTAAGTAGTGCAGCCGCTCACCAGGCAGGTAACCCGCGTAGACGCGTCCCCTTGTGGGCGCGCACCGGCTAAGTCGTTAAGATAATATTAAAGTTTGTTCACTGGGCCATACATCATTTACTGTCGTTTCTGAAAACCGTCACAATATATGGAGATTTTTCAGCATCATCCCAACATATAGTATTGATCGCTTCAGGTCTCTCACATGCCGCCTGGCTGCGGTTGATGTCGATCCAAACAAAGGTATGACAGTACCCGATGTTCGCTAGTATCATTGAAGCTTCCTGTCCGTTGAAAATAGGTGAACCTGTTTATCGTTATCACATAAAGGAAGATTTCATCATGAGAAAAAATACATCCCCCACTTTACCTGACCTGGACTCAGCTCTCCGCAAAACACCACATGTCCTCTCAATGTTATTTGATCTCTTTACTAGTGATGTACAAATTGCTCCACAGCAACAGCAGCATCTTCAAACACACCTCACCGAATGTCAGGATTGCCGTACCGCACTTCTCATTTTACTTGCCCTCATTCAAGAAGGTGAACGCAGAAACAATATGGATGATACACCGACTGGCGCATTGTTTGTTCGCTTTATTGCCATAGACCACGAGATCGGCTCACTTGTCTTCGAGCGTCTTGGTGCATATGCCGAAGCCCTCTTTGCCGGTGGTAAAGAGTATGCAGGTCGCCGCTTCCCCGAGGTCATAGCTCATATCAAGCTCTGCCCCGATTGTCGCTCCTCCATTGCCTCAACCGTGGCCGATCTCATCGAGTCACAAGAACCTACCTGACACGGGCGAAAAGCATAGGGAAATTATTTCCCCCCATCCATTCCATCTGCTTGATTCATCTTTCCCTGGGCATAACGTTGCGCTGCATGAATCACATTGCTCACTGTTGTTGGAGTGCAACCTGCCCTTTTGGCAATTTCGGCTTGACTGAATTCATCCTCGATAAACAATTTTAAGATGAGCTTATCACGTCTGGATTTGTGCTTCTCGGCATATTCGACTAACGCCTTCACAAAGTCGCTCATCTGTTCCTTTGCCTCGAAAATTTCTTCCGTCGATTTGCCTGGAATCGCTAGATTATCCTCATCTTTCTCGTCATCCAAATTTGGTATAGAAGATAAATACTTGCGTTGAACGCCAAACTTTCGGTATCTGTCAGTAATACAGCGCTGAGTGATCGAGTTAAGCCAGGAACGTAGGGCAGATTCAAAACGGAAGGAAGAGAGATGTATTGCAGTTTTTTCCATGACCTCCTGAATAATGTCTTCCTGGTTGTCAGCATGCATACCTTTCGTTCTCTTACATACTTGTTTTGTTACGTATTTATAACAGGTATCCCAGTGTTCCGAATCAGGATTACGCAGCATTTCTGCAACAATGGCTCTCTCTTCGTCGTCCCCTGCCCCCGTTTTGTATAGTTTTTCACCGGCCATTCTCTCTCTCCTTGCTCGCAGCTGCCATGGTTCTTGAGTAAAATATTCACAAGAATGGTAGGGAGGGTGCCATCCCTCAGGCTAACGAAAGGTATTCCAGGGTGATTCACTACATACAATTTCTCTCTACTAAAGTAGACGCGCTTACTGTAGCTTTTTCAAAGACTAATAAGGGAGCAAAGCTCCAAATCGCTCAAAGCTGTCATCATAGGCATAAGAAAAAGTAGTTAATGTTGACCCGAATATTGCCGCGAATGAAAAAAGTAAAATATCTATTGCATCTTCTCAGAATATCAAAACACGATGATTACATAAAAAAACGATATGGTTCTTACATTCAAAGCGATAAGTAGAATACCATCACCTTCTCCACCATTGTTTCATCAAAAAATGCAATATGAATATCTATATTGTAGAATATATCAATAAGCAATAATGGATATTGACTTTAATAAAAGTATGGAGTATAATATGAGAAAGTAGTTTCTCTTTTACATCATCCTCGTACTCGAAACGCACAGTTACTCATGAGGCCCGGATATGTTCTTTCCTACTATCTTCCATTTTTCTCAATTCCACAGCTTTGTTTGCTCAACTCTCGACAAAAATTCACGCCTCCTTCTTTTTACATCCTTCCCACTATCACAACATCACGCTGCAATCTCCCCATTACTTGCACACCACAACCTGTCCCGAGCGATTGTCCCCATCCCCCTATCACTTTGTTACAATCCTTTCCATTCACTTCCCTCTTTTCTCATTCCTCGCTAAATGCAGCACCTATCCCTGCCAAATTGTCCCGCGTTAGTGTCCCCAACCTACTGTCCCCATTGCGCTTCTCTTTACTCTATACACTGTCACAATCAGTCAAGTACCTCCTGTCGCAAATTTCTTTCCATCAGCACCTAACCTTCATAAAAATAACAAAACCTATCACAAACCCTCTGTCACAAAATTTTGATACTCTTACTATCTTCTCTCTTCAGATGTCACAATCTGTCACATTACTCCTGTCACTATTTCCCCTCTTACTCTACGTAAGGAGGAAAATTGTACTTTTGTTTCTGCTTACATTCAGAAGTGACTTCCGTCCTCTTATTACCATCCAAAAGACTCGTTATCATAGCAAAAGTAATTGCTAGCATCATATAGCGCCTCTTGTTGATCGTACTTCTCAAGGAGCGTTCCTCCTCTGACGATATTTGCATATAGAAGTATGCGAAAACAATTGTTAGAACATTTTTTGTTGACACTGTCACAACTGTCACAAACTATTTCTCAGCTTTTCGCCTTAATGAGAATATGATGGAGGACATCTTACGTGAGAAAAGCACTCAAACTGCTGCTGGCCCTGACCCTGCTCTCGCTCTTATGCGCGAGTATCACAGGCCTACTACAACTGCATCAATCGGCAAAAGCCGCGCCCTCCCTTTCCACCATCGCCGGTCTACACGTCTCCGGCAACCAGATTCTAAATAGTGCCAATCAGGTGGTTCGCCCGCTTGGCGTCGATCGTGCTGGCACAGAATACGAATGTGTCAGCAATAGCGCATCCGCCTTCGATGGCCCCAATGACGCCGCCTCGGTCGCTGCCATGGTCTCCTGGCATATCAACGCCGTCCGCGTCCCACTCAACGAGGACTGTTGGCTTGGCATCAACGGCTTTCCCGCTGGTCCCTTCTCCGCCGCTCAATACCAGCAGGCCATCGTAAACTATGTCAACCTGCTGAACTCTAACGGCATCATGGTCATCCTCGACCTGCATTGGAACGCCCCCGGTTCTCAACAGGCGAAAGGACAACAACCAATGACTGATGCCGATCACGCGCCCGCCTTCTGGACCTCGGTCGCCAACACCTTCAAAAGCAACACCTCGGTCATCTTCGATCTCTACAATGAGCCCTATGTCAAAAACTGGGGCTGCTGGCTCAACGGTAGCTCATCTCCCAACATGGGTCTCTGTAGTGATGTCAATTTCGCCGTCGCGGGCATGCAATCGCTCGTCAACACTGTGCGTGCCACTGGAGCCACCAACCTGCTCATGCTTGGCGGTCTCTCCTATTCCAACGACTTGAGCATGTGGCTCCAATACAAACCATTTGACCCCCTCCATAACCTTGCCGCCTCATTCCACCTCTACAACTTCAACAGTTGCGACACTATCGCCTGCTGGAACAGCCAGGTCGCGCCCGTCAATGCCCAGGTACCCGTCATCACCGGCGAAATGGGCGAAAACGACTGTCAGCAT
Organism: uncultured Dictyobacter sp.; assembly: GCA_964657925.1. Taxonomy (GTDB): domain Bacteria; phylum Chloroflexota; class Ktedonobacteria; order Ktedonobacterales; family Ktedonobacteraceae; genus Dictyobacter. The sequence goes on along the minus strand of CAZZWK010000055.1, from coordinate 32,126 downwards.
AGCTTCATCGATACCGCTATGAACTGGTTCGATCAGCACGGCATCGGCTACCTCGGCTGGGCCTGGGATACTAATGGCTGCAACGGTCCCAATCTCATCATCAACTACAATGGCACACCCACCCAGTTCGGCCTGGGACTCAAAAACCACCTCACGTCCCTCGCTGGCAATCCCACTCCTACCCCAACGCCGATATCAACCCCGCAACCAACACCGACATCAACTCCACGACCTACGCCCACGCAGATTGTGACACCAACTCCAATATCGCAACCCAGTCCAACACCCATATCAACTCCGCCGCCAACGCCCACTCCTACCCCCGTCCCAACAACTGGTTGCCAGATAACCTATGCGGTGCCCAATCAGTGGTCGAATGGCTTCATCGGCACCCTCAACATCACCAACCGCAACCTCTTACCCATCGTCGGTTGGACTCTGAACTTCACCTGGCCCGGCAATCAACACATCTTCGGCGGCTGGAACGCGCAGTTTTCCCAACAGGGCAATCAGGCCATCGTGCAAAACTCACTCTACAACGCCCTGATCCTTCCCAACTCATCGGTCTCGGTCAGCTTCACCGCATCCTACAACGGTAGCAATCCCGCGCCCACCCAGTTCTGGCTCAACGGCATTCCTTGCAACACCAATGGCTCCGTCGTCATCCCGACTCAGCCCATCCATAGTTGCGCCATCAACTACACCGTCACCAACCAGTGGAGCAACGGCTTCGTCGCTAATGTGACCATTAGGAACACCGGCACCGCCCCCATCCAGGGCTGGCACACAACCTTCACCTTCCCCGGCAACCAGAGAATCATCGGTGGCTGGAAAGGCACCTTCACTCAGCAAGCAAGCAATGTTACTATCAGCGATGTCGGCACCAACGCCACCATCGCTCCCGGCCACTCCGTAACATCTAGCTTCACCGCCTCCTACAGCGGTGCCAACCCCAACCCCACCGTCTTTTCCGTCAATGACGTTCCCTGTAGCTAAATCTCATCCATTGTAGCTTATCGTAGTTCCATCGTATATAGAAGCGGAGACCTATGAGAGGTCTCCGCTTCCCAAAACTACCGATCATCCCCAACTAATCCAAAGGATGCAAGCGCTTGCTTTAGCGGCATTCAGCTCACCCCATCATCTCCTGCAACTTCAGTACTGTATTCCAGTTGCGCGCCGTGCCCGCCACCTTGATCTTCTTCTCGATAAAGCTATTCGAAAACTTAGAACGCCCAATTCCCTCTGGATAATAAATGAACAACTCTTTGCCAATCAACACATACTCCTCCGGCCCACTATATGCCTGCCGCAACCGCTCCTCGGCCATACTATCCGGTACCTCGGCCAGAAACATCACCACGATCCAGTTGCTCTCCCGACCCTCCTGCCCCCGAAACGGATTCCGCTCTCCCAACGCGTATAACTCATCCCTCGTACGCACCACCACCTCGGACTGAAATCCCCACTTCTGCGCAAATGCCTCCGCAATCCGCCTCTGCACGCCTTCCGCATCCTTCACATCCTCTTCATTTCCCTCGTCACCCTGAAATACCACATTCCCGCTCTGTATATACGTCTTCACGTCGTGAAATCCCAATTCCTCGTGCAAGCCCCTGAGCTCGTCCATCTTAACCTTGTGTTGCCCTCCCACATTGATGCCCCTGAACAACGAAACATATCTACTCATATCTAACCCCCCTGCTGTCTTTCTCTCGTATCGTAATTGTGCAACTCACCTCTCATCCAGAATACCGCAACCACTAGAACGACCTGCGGTACAAACAGTATCACCATCGTCCACACTGGCCCTATCAACTGCAACAAAAGCCCTGTGACTGCGATCCCTATCGGCTGCCCTCCCACACTGATCAAGCGAAATAATAAGCCGGAAGCATCTGCGAGCACAAAAAAAGCCGAGGGTACTTTGAGGAGAAAGCACCCAATCGGCAATTACGCGGATCATAAAGAGACGCGGTACATTATTGTGTAAATCGCACGCTCGCAAGAGCGTCTCGCTGCTCTAGCGTTCTGCTTTGCGCGCTGTCGCCAAAGCAACACGCGTTTTCAGCCGCCTCTGCTCCAGCGCAATCGCAGTAGCGGTAGCCACAATCATTAGCACGAGGGTAAGATTGTTCATGACGGTCATCCTTGTAAGGTTGTTGGAAACACCAATTTTACGATAAACAAATAGTACCATGTTCGCAGCATACTATGCAAATGTTCAGCATTCTATCAGGACTGAGCCGTGTGACATGTCGAGCTACTTTGTTTATCCCACAGGATTTTCGCTACATGATAATCTCTCGCCTTGAAGCGAGTGTTTCTCTCCTTTTCTCAGGGCCATCAACTTTCCACAATATGTGGAAAGTTGTACAGCAATTTCCACGGTCTTCTCCTTCGCTTTCTCAAATTCCTTGATCTCTACCCGGCCTTCCGCTCCACGGATCACTCCACACAGTGCCACAATGATGATGTCACGTAAGCGATGAGGTTTCGTTCGTTGTCGAAACTCGTTTTAGAACTCAAACGATCTTCTTTGTCACTTGACATTGCCGATTTTTGCTTGTATCGTATCTATGGATGCACGTTTATGCATGATCTTGCGGAAAATTAAGGCTATTTTTCGTTGGATTTCTTAGCTACTCTTTCGTCGAGCATCATTAAGCGCGGTTCGTACCAGGATAGGACTACCTCTATGACCACAACAGTACAAAATGAGCGGAAACCATCGATCTCAGTGAAGACCCGCCGTTCCCTGGCCTTGGCCTTCTTCGCCTTCATCTTCATCGGTGCCAACGATGGTGGGCTCGGTGTCTTGCTGCCCAGTATACGTACTCACTACCATATTAATACTGGGACGCTCAGCTATATATTCCTTGCTGGTACCGTCGGCTACCTGCTCTCGTCCCTGAATAGTGGCCTCCTGGTTGAAAAGCTTGGCATGCGGCGCTTCTTGATCCTTGGCTCGGTCATCTACATTGTGGGTGCTGCCGTTTATATTTCGCAACCGATTTTCCTTATCGTGCTCGTCGGTGCCCTGCTCATCGGTATGGCTGTCGCCTCGCTCGACGCTGGCCTCAATTCCTACATCGCCAGTCTACCAGAGAACACTGCCCTGCTGAACTATCTGCATGCTTTTTATGGAGCGGGCGCGTGGCTGGGTCCTATCGTAGCCTCCACCCTGCTCGCCTTTCAGTGGAGTTGGAGCAGCGTCTATCTTGTGTGGGGCGCATTCGCTCTGATTGTGGCTATCGGCCTGCTAACAATCTTTGTCGAGCCACTTTCATTGCAAAAGGTTCAGGGCAAGCAGGAGAATAATATTCTGCTTGCTACCTTGCGTGTACGTGTGGTCTGGCTCGCTGCCTTTTTCCTCTTCTTCTATTGCGGCTCGGAAGTCAGTACCGGTAGCTGGAGCTACAGCTTCCTGCTTGGCGATCGCCATATCATACCTCTTTTCGCCGGTTGGATGATTAGCGGCTACTGGCTCGGTCTGACGCTTGGCCGTATCTTCCTTGGTCGCCTGGCGTTGCGTATTGGTCCTGTGCGTGTCATTCAATTTTGCTTGCTTGGTATCACCCTCGGTGTGCTGGTTGTCTGGTTGCTCCCGCTGGTCGTGGCCTCCGCGGTAGGACTATTCATCGTCGGTTTCAGCCTGGGCCCGATCTTCCCCACCACCATCGCGCTGATGTCTTCGCTGGTGCCCGCGCGCATCCTACCAAGCGCTGTTGGTTTCCTTGCTAGCTTCGCCAATATAGGTATCGCGCTTTTCTCCTGGTCCGCGGGTAACCTGATACAACATAGCGGCTTCTGGTCTCTGTGGCCCCTCCAGATCTTTCTGGCCGTATGTATGCTTTTCCTCTGGCTCTTCCTGCAAAAACGACCCGCCTCTCTACGACCCGTGTAAGCTGTCTTCCCCACCGTTAAATCGAAATGTGTTCAAATCTCTATAGGATAGAAGCCTATCGCAGCTAACCTGAAAGAATACTGTATCAGGTCGGTAGCAATAGGCTTCTATCCTAATTTTTAGCTATTCTAATCCTTATAAATGCTGGTTACACTTATGCCAGCGACTTTTCGCTTTTGAGTTCAAGGCCCTGTTTCTGGATCTTCTCGCGCAACTTTAGAATGCCTTCGATCAAGGCTTCAGGACGTGGTGGGCAGCCCGGTACATACACATCCACTGGCACGATGGTATCGACGCCCTGCACTGTGTAGTAGCTGTCGTAGAATTCGCCACCCGAGTTCGCGCATTGCCCCATGCTCAAGACCCACTTCGGGTCAGCCATCTGTTCCCACAACAGGCGCAGGCGTGGCCCCATCTTCACCGATACTGTGCCCGCGACAATCATCAGGTCCGACTGGCGGGGACTGGAGCGGAACACCTCGGAACCGAAACGCGACAGGTCATATTGAGGTGCTGACGCGGATGCCATCATTTCGATGGCGCAACAGGCCAGTCCATAAGAGAAGGGCCATACCGAGTGTCCACGTGCCCAGTTCTGCGCCCATGTTACCATGTCCGCCACTGTCGTGAGCACCACTTGCTCTTCTTGCGACCCCGGAACATACTCTCGCGGACTGGTTGCCATCTTCAATGGAACGCCCTTGAGTCGTGTGCCGGGTGCATTGTCTCCGTAAAATCCCTTTTCAGTACCCATTATTTTCATTCTCCTCTCGAACGAGAGCAGTTCTGTGAGTTATCTATAATTGTCTCAACAAAGACTCGTTCTTTCTATTCACTTAGACTATTTAATATGATATATCAAGGAGGGAAGGGCGTCAATGTTTCCCTTTTAGCGCCTTATTTGCCTGGTCAGAATGTCCTTAAGGCCCCTAATCCAGAAAGTACCCTTCGTCTATATTTCTTTCTGCGCGCATGCTATACTCTAGTGGAAAAATTGCGCGTTTCTGTATATGGAGGTCTCGTTACCATTATGAAGTCGGTAAAATTAATGCAGTTAGGCATCGTGATCATGGTTTTCGGGATTGGTCTTGCCGTGGCTATCTCTCCCACCATATTCAGTAATGCGGCCCCGCTTTACCTGCTCAGACTGCTGCCTGCACTCGAAACCATCATCATCCTGATAGGTCTCCTCCTTGGTATTATCGGGTTTGTGCAAAAAGAACAATAAAATTTAACTGCCTCTTAATACCTTTTCTCCAAAAATGCGTGTATACTTAATACGAGCTTTTCAACCTCTAACTGTGTCTTTCAGGTGCGTATGATCTGTTTGCCAATACATGATCGCGAGCCTGAAACGTCCTTCTCTCGCTATCCAGTGCCAGGATATATGAGAGTCAGAAAGGAAACTCATGAGCAAGGTATCTCGCCGCCTCCCCTACCTGCTTTGCGTCGCGTTCCTCCTGCTTTCTAGCGCGACGGTCGCTATTTTTCTGCATTCCACCTCGCCTGCCCATGCCGCGACCTACTCGGTCCTCTTCGATGATGACCACGCGGAAACGGCTGGCAACGCTGATTGGATCATCAGCAGTAGTATACCCAATCCTTTGAACCAGAACGCCAATCCCCAGACAGAAACGGATTGGACCGGCGGTATCAGTGCGTGGGGCGTGGCCCTGCAAAAAACTGGTCGCTATAGTTTGCAAACGAATAATACGACGCTGACCTACGGCAATAAGAGCAATCCGCTCGATCTGAGCAATTTCCGCGAGCTTGTGTTGCCCGAGCCGAATACGCTCTTTACGAGTAGCGAGAAAACCGCTATCCTCTCGTTCGTGCGTAACGGTGGTGGCCTCTTTATGATTGCCGACCACAATGGTAGCGATCGCAACAACGATGGCTACGACTCTTTGCACATTTTCAATGACTTGATGAACAATAATGGTGTGGGCAATGATGTTTTCGGCATCCAGTTCGATGTACTCAACATCGGCAATGAGAATCCGAACAACGACCTGCCCAGCGCTAGTACGAATCCTCTTTTGCATGGACCATTTGGAACGGCAACCGGCAGCATCATTCGTAACGGTACCACCGAAACGCTGAACAAGACCGACGATCCTAACGCGACGGGTGTTATCTATCGTAGCGGCTATAGCAACACGGGTACCACGGGTGCATTTGTCTCCAGCAGTACGTATGGTAGTGGTCGGGTCGCGGCTGTCGGTGATAGCTCGGCCATCGATGACGGTACCTGCGAATCTGGGAACACCTGCTACGATGGCTGGGATGATCCAGGCGGTCAGAACTCGATTCTTTTCCCGAATACAACTGAGTGGCTGGCGGGCGGTGGTACTACGACCGCAACTCCCACCAACGTTCCAACGACTACTCCCACGAAAACCGCGACCCCAAAACCGACGCAGACACCGGTGCTCACTCCTACACCGACGGCTACTCCGTCCAACGCTATCAGTAACGGTGGTTTCGAAAATGGGACGACCCCGTGGGTCGAAAATTCGAGCGGCGGTTATGAACTTATCGATACCACGCAAGCGCATTCCGGCTCGTACAGTGCCGATCTATGTGGTGATAACAGTTGTAGCGATTCGATCTATCAGCAGGTAGCTATCCCATCGAGCGCGACCTCGGCTCAGCTGAGCTACTTCTGGTATATGGATACACAGGAGACAACGACGAAGGCGTATGACTATCTCTATGTGCGTATCCGCAGTTCCAGCGGTAGCACGTTGACTACCGTGCAAACGATCACTAATGGCAGTGCTGCCGACTCATGGCAGGATGCGATATATAGTGTGAATGTGAGCGCATATAAAGGCCAGAATGTGCAGGTGGCTTTCGTCGCGAGCACAGACTCGCAAGATTCTTCTGAGTTTTTTGTTGACGATGTCGCATTGCATGTCTCTTGATGGTGCCCCGAAACTGCAATAAATGCATTTTATTGTGCGTAGGGCAAACGTGGGCAAACGCATGGTTTGCCCTACGCGAATAGGTTAAAATGAGATGTACGAGAACTCGCTTTGTTGCATAGCGTCCATTGCCAGGCCCATCGCTTCTGTAGTAAAGAAGTCTTCGTAGCCGATGCCCTGTCCAGGACTGCTGGTGTAGATCTGGAATGTAGGTGTGATGCGATAAAAGTAGCCGTGATAAACCGGCTGATAGAAGTTCGTGGTCAGCAGGTTGATCAACTGTTGCTGCCGATCCAAAAACTGCTGTGGGCGACCCAATTGGCGCATCACCTCATTGTAACGATTGAGGCCGATAAGTACCTGCGCTTGTGAGCGTGTTTCTTTATATCCCTGCTCAAGCGTGTTGGTATCCAGATCGAGTGCGAAGAAGAGTCCTCCGTTGGTCTGGTCCCACAAAGCACTCGATTCGAGCGTGCTGTGCAATATCTGGTAGGCGATATCCAGGTAATACTCTTGATTGGTGTCCTCGTACGCGTCGACCAGTGCCTCGACCGCCGCTCCTTGTGTCGAGGGTTTCGCCTGGTAGTTCTGCACCTGTTCTGCGCCGTTGCTGAGCACGGTCATATTATTGTAGAGCAACTGGGTACGTACATTGAACGCCGATGCCAGCGCGATATTGATGGTCGACTTCCCTGCCTGTGTCCACTGCGGCTGATTCCAGCGTATACCCGCGTCGATCAGGGCCGCGCCAGCCATCAGTGTATGTTCGGTGCTATATGTTCCTGGTGTATGTGAGTTGTCGTAGACCAGCCCAAGCTGTGGATTGTACCAGTTGGTGTAATAGTGGTACGCGGCAACGTATGCTTCTTGCAGCAAAAAGGTATTATTCAGCAAGAAGCCATCGCGCAACAGGTAGAAATAGACCCAGCCCTTGGGAAGATTGTAGTTGCCGAACTCGTACTCGACGATGGGAAGATACTTGTTCAAATCCGCGTCGTAGCTGTGATCCTGGGGATGGAGCCATTTGTATTCCGCGATCGCATTCACGTAGTAAAGATCGGTCTGGAAATCGTGGATGGTGTTATTAGCCTGTCCCGCGTTGACGTTGCTCGGGTTGTCCATCTGCCAGTTGATGTATAGGCCCCCAGTCGTTACTCCACTCGTTACCGCGTTCGGGTTATACCCGTTCTGATGCATGTTCAGAAGCACCTGTTGTACATCCTGATCAATCGCGGGCGTGAGTACGTTTGTCACCATTTTGCCCGCGATCTTCTGCGGACCCGATTGCAATGAGACCGCCTGCACAGGCTGAACAATCATGAGCAGGCTTGTGAAAATCGCCAGTATCGAGAAAACGAGAGTATATAGGTTCCATCTTTGAAAACTGCATTGCATGGGTAGGACTCCTCGTAGAAAGTATCTTCTACATCCCATTGTAGAGAGTTTCCCCAAATGCAAGAAGCCAGTTCACAAAATGTTGTGGGGCTGCGTCTACCAGCAATTTCATGCGGCTATCCAAGGGTCCTGCCATATCTACTCACCCTCTTCCAACGCTGCTTGATAGACGCCCAGCAGTCGTTGCATTAAAAGTTCCCAGTTGTGATGGGTCTGCACATAGTGCAAAGCATGTTCCGCAACGTTTTGCCATAAGATCTTGTCATTGAGCAGTCGCAGTATCTGTTGTGCGAATTCCTGGGGATGATCAGCGACCAGAAGATCCTGCCCTACCGCGGCTTGAATGCCTGCTGCTACATGTGAACTCGCGACGACGGGGGTGCCCAGCGCCATCGCCTCCAATACTTTGTATTGCACTCCGACAGCATAGGGCAATGGACAAACCGCTATGTGTGCCTGTGCGATATATGGTCGCAGGTCGTCGACATAGCCGGTGATCTCTACCCGTTTCTCCACAGCCAGGTTCTGGATTGCTGGTGGTGGGTCGCTACCGGCGATAATGACACGAATATCGGGGTGTTGTTGCCAGACATAGGGCATGACTCCTTTGATCAATTGCAGTGCGCCAGCGATATTCGCGTGGAAGCTCATTTTGCCGGAGAAGACGAGGTAGTTCGCGTTGCGTGGTCCTTTGATGGACTGAAAGTATGAGGTGTCGATGCCTAATGGCAAAACGGTAATAGTTGCCGCGTTTTCGGTTGCTTGTTGTGATGGTGTTGGAGGTAAAAGCGACAGCAATGCCTGTCGTTCGCGTTCCGCTGTGACAAGGATGTGATGAAAGCGATAGAGTTGTTGTCGTTCATAATCGCGTACTAAGCGTGTTTCTCTCTTGCCCAGTATTTTGAGTATAGGTGTTGTGCTGTGCTGAGCGCCCAGAGCGTAGAGGTTGCTGACGCAATCCACAGCATCCCACACGATGGGCAGTGAGACTTTTTCTGGTAGCAGGCCGAGGGCGCGAATGAATTCGATATGGACGAGATCGAATGTATTACTTGCGAGATGTTTACGTACTGCCTCACGCAGGGTAGGAGCAGCGGCATAGAGAACTTGCAAAGGAACGGTCGCGTCGCTTAGCATAGCAAGGATACAACGCAGGTAGCGGAGCAGTCGCAACTCTTGATATGCGTACACCTGGATGCCTTGAGCAACGAGGTTTTTTACGTCACCCATTTCTCTTGCACTTGTACACAGACAGAGTAAAGTGACTTGATGATCGCGCGCAAGTTGACCAATAAATCCGAAGGAGCGTGCCCGGATGGGCGAAGGTGGATAGGGTGTGATGAATAGTATGCGCATGAGGATTTCCTCCACAGACCAGCCACAACAAATGCCCCATTGCCAAATTTTTATGTTTCTATTAGTTTATAGGAAAATTGAGTGGAATCCATTTATAGGATACATGGTGTCATTCTACCTGTCAATTCTTAAAAAGTAGTATAAAGTTGTGCTTTTAGTTTTTTAGTATGGAGTCGCCGAAAAGTAAAGCGACAAAAATATGCATTATGCTTGCGAGTGGTCATGTTAGCACCATGCAAGGCTGATTTTCTTACCTTACAGTAAAACATAGGGAGTAATCCTAATGGACGAAGCTGACATTCGCTCCTATACTTTTTAGTGAGCAGCGTTACTGACTCTCTATCCAGAGAGCTATTTATACAGAAGTTGGCTTTTCTGACGAAGAAGATTAAGAGAGGTTTGTGGCTTACAATCTCTTAAGTGGGAAGATTACAGGTATGGTATCTCACGAGTTTGAAAGGAATAATGATATTCATGTTACTCTCACGGAAGCTTATACGGCAGATTCTTGGAGCGTTATGGTTGATTGATGGAATTTTGCAGCTCCAGCCCCAGATGTTTACCATGAATATGGTCAACGGAGTGATGGTGCCGACAGTAGATGGTCAACCGGGTCTGATTGCATCGAGCCTGCATTGGGTTATCGCTGTTACTACGCAAAATCTTATTGTGGTTAACTTATTGATCGCGGCGGTGCAAATCGTGCTTGGTATTTTGCTGCTCACCGGAGTGTGGGTGCGAGGAACGATTATTGCCTCGATCGTCTGGTCTTTGATTGTTTGGTATGCGGGTGAGGGCATGAGTATGTTGCTGACGGGGCAGGCGGGGGCGCTGAGTGGTGCTCCCGGTGCTGTGCTGCTGTATCCATTGCTGGGTCTGCTGGTTTATCCTAAGGATCAGCCTGAAGGTGCCGTTTCCGATGGCCGCGAGGAGCCTTTGCTCTCGCAGTGGAATTTTCGCTGGGTGTTGGCGGGCTTCTGGGTGTTAGCGGCTCTGCTACAGTTACAGCCATACTGGTGGCAGCCTGGGCAGGTTTCGCAGACGATCAGTGGTATGGCTGGGCAGGGAGGTCTCAACGGCTTTGTGGTCGATCCTATCCTCAATGGTTTGTCGGCGTTGACCGCTCATAACGAGGTCGCGATCAATATCGTGCTGGTCGTGGTGTTCCTTGCGCTGGGCGTGGGGCTGGCAGTATCTAAAGAACATCAGATTCATCCCTGGCTTATTGCTTCGATCATCGTAAGTTTCATTCTATGGTGGGGTGCGCAAGGTTTCGGTATGATTTTTACCGGGATGGCGACCGATTTCAACTCCGGTCTGCTGCTGATCGTGATGGCGCTGGCATGCTGGCCGAAAGCATCCGCTTTGCGTCCGGCACAGGATCGCGTGACGCGCGGGGTAGAATCGGTATCACCACCGCCAACCACCCAAACTGCGTAGTAGTTTAATTATTGCAAGTACGACACAAAATGTGTTATGCATTACACGGACGTGTGGTACAGTAGGGGCACTCTTCAGAGGCCCACGCGGCTATAAATTGCCGCGCGGGGCTCTGAAGAGTGCCCCTACGGGTTATGTGCGTTGGACGATGACTCGTGCGTTCATGCTTGGGTGCACTTCGCAGGTGTAGAGGTAGGTGCCAGCTTTGTTGAATGTGTAGCTCCACGTTTTTCCGGTCGCCATCAAACCACTGTTGAAGCCATTTGAGGATGGTGCGGCGTTTTGTCCCTCGGTTACGGTGTGTGCGACGGAATCGCGATTGATCCAGGTGATGGTTGTGCCAGTTTTGACGACGATGACGCTGGGCTGGTACTCCATATGTGTGATGGTGATGGTTACAGAGCCGCTTTGCACGCTCGTGGTGGCTGTGTTTGCAGTTGTTCCGTTACCAATGTGCGCGTTTGCCAGTAGGAGCACTACTTTGAGAAGGATGGCGAGCGCGATGACGATGCCTGTCTCTATCAATACTCGTTTAGAAATCTTCAAGGGACGTTTTTTCTGCATAGCTTTCTTTTCCAGGTTTATTGTAAAAGTGATATGTTGTTGTTCGACCCGGCTTTGATGTGCGGTTTGCGCAAGGCGAAGGTGAAGCGGGCGATCAGCCGATAATGAAAATTCAAAAAGAAAGTCGGACATCACTATCAGGCGATAAATCGCGCGTGCGTTGCGGTAAACCGACGTCTACATTTGGGAAAGGTATCCGCATTCGGATGGGTATAGAATAATCATAGAAAAAAGGATATGGTATAGGCAAGTTTTTGTCCATGAGTAGATGTGTGTAAATGATGACCTGAAAAATTCCTCGGTGAGTTTTCGTATGGGGAGGAGATTAGAGATTATAGCTATGAAAATGGGGAAGGGAGACAGCACAATGAATTGTGTACGGGCGCATGAATGCAGCCCCTACATTAGATTATGGGGGATGTTAGCTCAAGCAGTAGCCCTTCGTTGCGGCGCAGACTGATGCTGGATAACGAGATGAATCCTTCACGATCCATGTAGGTCGAGAGCAGGATGTGTCCATGATTTTGTTGTGGTAATGGAATGATCTGTTCTTGCTCGGAGAAGTTCAAAGCGATGAGGCAACATTTGTTGTCATACTGACGTTGGTAGAGGAAACACTGTTCGTTATTTTGCTCGATAGAGCGGTAGGAGCCGAGGGTCAGGGCGTCGTGAGAACGGCGTATGCTGAGCAAAGCCCGTGTCAAGTTCAGGAATGAGTGGGGGTCCTGTCGTTCGGTTTCTACGTTGAAAAGCTGGTAGTCATTGGCGACTGGCAGCCAGGGAGTTACCTCTTCGGGAGAGAAGGCCGCGTTAGCACTGTTATCCCACTGCATGGGGCTGCGAACGGGATCACGGCTATACTGGGGATTATCTTTGGCGAGTGGATCGCGTATCAGCTCTGGAGAGAGCACAATATCCTGCATGCCGAGTTCCTCGCCGTAGTAGCAGGTGGGGGTACCGTGGAGGGTGAGCAGGAGCATCTGGGTCAATCGTGCTTGCTCGCGGCCCACACGCGAGGCGATGCGAGAGCGGTCGTGATTGCCCAGCACCCAGTTGGGCCATGCATCGTGAGGGAGAGCCTTTTCATAGCTATCGACCGCGTGGCGAATCGCACGTGCCTCCCATCGCGGCAGGTTCACGAAGCCGAAATTGAAGGGCAGGTGGATTTCGTCGAGCTGTTCTCCATAGTAGGGCATCAGATTTTCTAGTGGGAGATAGAGTTCGCCAATGAGCACGCGCTGGTGATACTGCTCAGTGATTGAGCGCATCTGCTGCATAATTTCGTGCATGCCTGGTTGATCGATGATGTAGATTTCTTGTAGAAAGGTGTTAGGTGGATCGCCAGATTTCCAGGCTGGATTGGTGGGGTTATCGGGGAAATGCTCGTCTTTGAGGAGCACTTCTAAAGCGTCCACGCGAAAGCCATCGATGCCGCGATCAAGCCAGAAACGCATAACATCGTACATGGCCTGGCGTACTTGCGGATTGCGCCAGTTCAAATCGGGCTGTTTCACGTCGTACAGGTGGAGGTAGTACTGGCCTGTTTGTGCATCGAACTGCCAGGCTGAGCCAGTAAAGCGGCTGTGCCAGTTGTTGGGGGGGCCACCATTGGGAGCGGGATCGCGCCAGATATACCAGTCGCGTTTTTCGTTTGCGCGGCTTTTGCGCGACTCTTGAAACCAGGGATGTTCATCGGAAGTGTGATTGGGAACGAAGTCCAGGATAAGTTTGAGATCGTGCTGGTGGGCCTGCTGTACCAGATGGTCAAGATCGTTAAGGGTGCCGAAGAGGGGGTGGACATCAGTATAGTCGGTGATGTCGTAGCCGAAATCGGCCATGGGTGAGGGATAGATGGGAGAAAGCCAGAGGGCGTCCACGCCAAGCCAGCGCAGATAGTCGAGTTTCTGCGCAATGCCGTTAAGGTCTCCCACACCATCGTTATTGCTATCGAGGAAGCTGCGGGGGTAGATTTGATAGATGACGCCCGTTTGCCACCATAGGTGTGAAGCTGTCATAGAATATCTCGTTTCTCCCCGCAGAATTGTAGTGCAGTGATCTTAGCCTTTGACGGCTCCAGCGGTCAGGCCGGAGACGATGCGGCGTTGCAGGATCAGAACCATAATGACGAGTGGAATGGTTACGATGATCGCGGCAGCGGAGACCTCGCCGAAGGCAATCTGGTGCTCACCATTGAAGAGCGGAATGGCAACGGTGACCGTCTGAGCGTTCGGGTCCGAGGTCAGTGTCAGGCCGAACAGGAAGTCGTTCCACACCGTGATGAACGAGAGGATCGCGGTGGTGAAGACGCCTGGTGCTGTCAGAGGCAAGACAATGCGCCAGAGCGCGCCCAAGCGGGTCGTGCCATCGACCAGTGCGGCTTCCTCTAGATCTGGTGGTAGGTCACGGAAGAACGAGGTCAGGAAGAAAACCGTGATCGGCAATGCCAGCACCAGATAAGGAATAATGAGCGCGACGTAGGTATCGTACACATCAAACGGACCGGTGAAGAACACGTAGAGTGGACCTACCAGGGCGATCAAGGGGAACAGTTGGACCGAGAGTGCGATAGCGAGTACGCCCGATTTGCCAACGAATTTTGTACGCGCGATGGCATAGGCACAGATCGAGCCGAAGGCCAGGGCGAGAATCGTAGTAAGAATCGCTACGATGGTGCTGTTCAACAGGTCTTTAGCGAAGGCGGGCTGAACGCTAAGGAAGGCCTGGCTATAATTGCTCAGGGTGAACGACTGTGGGAAAAGGGTTGGTGGAGATGCATTGATCTCGCCATTCGACTTGACCGAAGTGATTGCCGTCCAATAAAAGGGTGCGAGAGCGATGAAGACGACCACAGCCACCGCGATATAACGACCAATAGCTACCCAGTTCACCCGTTGGCGAGTAGTAGTAGCGGCCTGCACCTTTTCGGGTGGAGCGACTTGCTCTTGGACTTTCATAGGGAACCTCTCTTTCTCTGGTGGATCAGTTCTGGCTCAAGCGACTGGCCGAGATCATCACAAGACCCACGATCGCGCAAATGATAAAGAGGATAACAGCGGCGGCAACACCGGGTGCGAAGTCTTGCGTTGTTCCCTGGAACATGTTCGCGTACGAGTACAAGGCCATGGTTTGAATTTCGCGTCCCCCACCGGTGAGGATATAGAACAGGTCAAAGGCGCGAAGAGCGTCGAGTAAGCGGAACATGATGGCAATCAGGAGAGCACTTCTGAGCATGGGCAGGGTGATCAGCCAGAAGCGTTGCAGGCGACTGGTGCCATCGACGTCGGCGGCCTCATAGAGCTCGTTAGGAATGACTTGCAGGCCAGCCAGGATCAGCAGGGCCATAAAAGGAGTGGTTTTCCATACATCGATGATGATAGCGGCAGTCACCAGGCCACTGGGTGTGCGCAACAATGAATCGCCCTGGGCCAGGATGTGAGTGGCCTGCATCAGGTAAGTGAGCACGCCGTTCTGCGCGTTGAACATCACAAGCCAGATCGAACCGGAGACGATGGTCGGGAAGGCGAAAGGAATGAGGATGGCGGTACGCACGAGGCCACGACCAGGGAAGGTCTGATTCATGAGCAGCGCGATAGCGAAGCCGAGAACGGTTTCGAGCGCGACGCTGACCACGCTAAAGATGATGGTCAGGCTGATGGAGTTGCGAAAGGCAGGGTCAGAGAAGACCTGGGTGTAGTTGCTCAGACCGGCGAAGGTCGAGCCAGTGGGTATGAGTGGATTGGTAAGGAAGCTGAGTCGAATCGAATCGATGATGGGATAGACGGCGACCAGGGCGATAATAATGATGGTGGGGGCTACGAGGAAATAGGGAAAGACTCCATCTCCTAAATCAAGGCGTGAGCGCAGCGTTTGTCTGTGGACGGGGGCAGCAGCGGGTTGTGTCGTTGCCATATGACGCTTTTCCTTTTCTCTGATTACTACATTGACAAGAATAGGGTCGCAACACATAAAACAGCGTTGTTTTAGGCTGAAGAGGCACCTTCGTACGAAAGTGCCTCAAGAAATGCTGCGACAACGCGACAACTGATTATTTCGAGACGAGTGCTTGCAGTTGAGTTTGCAGGTTACTCAACGCAGTAGCGGGACTGACCGCTTTTGTGAGCGCCTGGTGCACATTGTTTTGAATAATGTTCGACAGGTCTGGGTAGACGGGAGAGACCGGGCGCGGCAAAGAATTTTGCAGAATGGGCTGCAATTTAGTGAAGAGCGGCTGTTTCTGCTTTACCTCGGGATCATTGTACGTGCTCTGTAGAGCGGGTGTCAAGGAAGCTCCAATCGCAAGCTGTTTCTGGGCGGTTGCTCCAAGCATATATTGCATAAAGCTCCATGATGCATCAGGGCCTTTGGAGAAAGCATTGATCGCCATATTCCAGCCACCTACGCAGGAATGTCCTGTGGTACTGCTGCCACCGTAGGGCAAGGAAGTGATGTCGAACTTGCCCGCGACCTTCGATTGGCTGGCTGTGTTGCCGAGCGAATAGGCATACGGCCAGTTGCGCATGAAGATGGCATCACCGTTCTGGAACGCCTGGCGGCAGGGTTCCTCTGTCAGCGTAGTAACGGAGACAGGTGAGATGGTGCCCACCCAACTGACCATCTCGGTCAAGGCCTCAACTGCTGCCGGGCTGTTGACAGTAACGCTTTTGGCATTGTTGGGGTCGAGAATGGAACCACCATAGCCTGCCAGGACCTCCACAAAGTCACAGACCAGTCCCTCATACTGCGATCCCTGCCATACATAACCTTCCTTGGTTTTGGACGAGTTTTGCTTCGCCATACTGGTTAGATCGGCGAATGTGGCGGGAGGAGTTTTGATGATATCGGTGCGATAGTAGAGCACACCCAGGTCGGTGCGCAGCGGCGCGGCGACGATTTTTCCCTGATAGGTGCATGATTTGATCGGGCCTGGCAAATAGTTGGCGCGATCGCTGGCGGGCCATCTACTGGTCAGATCTACTGTCCATCCATTGGAGCTGAACTCGGCGGGCCAGACCACGTCGATCTGGAAGACATCGAACGAGGCATTGCGGGCGCGCAAGGCGTTCGTGTAAAGGGTCAGCAAGCTGGTGGAGTCGGATGGTCCATTGTGCCAGACTACTTTAACGTTGTCTTTGTTAGTCTTGTTGAAGGTGTCGGCAAGACCAGAGTAGGTTCCTGTCGTATCATTCTCGGTTTGCCAGATGATACTGGTGGGGCCACCACTGGCACCACCGGAGCCGCAGGCCTCAAGTAGAGAGACGGCGGCAGTGCTGGTCACACCGATCGCTGCCATACGTTCAAGGAAAGTGCGGCGCGACATGCGGCCAGCACGCATTTTAACAACGGCTTCGTCGAGGGCTTCGCGGAACATGGAGAAACCTCCTTTATCAGGAAACGCAAAGAGAGGAGAGGAATGAAGTCCAGGGAGTGTCAGTATGAGGAAGTTCATACCTCACTCTGGATGGGGTCACTCAACGCCTCTGTAGATGACAATAATGAGATGCCTCAATGCATCTGCTGAGCTTCCTGAAAGACAAAAGAACGATAATTGATGATTATGGAACCGGTTCAATTCCTTGTTACAACAGTACCATAAAAGTATATTTTTGTAAAGAGGAATATATGTTCATCGGGTCCACTGTATATATGTATTTTTTGTGCGTAATCTCTCATTGTGGAACAGGATGTTGAAACTCTTTACAAACTTTGTTTGTTTGACAGTGCTTGAGAGTCAGTATATCGGGGTGAGCGAGGGAAAGCAGCGATAAATCAGCCTGTACAGGGGTGAACAAAGTTGACGGAACAGGGAAACTGGAAAGCTTTACAGAAAGGGGCAGATATGGTATGTTTGTAGAGAGTCAAGGTGCACAACTTCAAAGATGATGAATGAACACGAACAAAGTAAAGCCCCAACGATCCAGGATGTGGCACGGCACGCTGGTGTCGCCGTGGGAACCGTTTCACGTGTGCTGAATGAGAGTCCTAAAGTCAAAGCGGTTACCCGGCAACGCGTGCTGGCAGCTATTCGTACGCTGGACTATAGCCCCAATCTGATCGCGCGCAGCATGACATCCAGACGTACCGGTTCTGTCGGTGTGATCGTGCCATTTTTCACGCGTCCTTTTTTCAGTGAGGTGTTGCAGGGCGTAGAGGTGGCGATCTCCAGGGTCGGGCGCGAGTTCGTGCTTTATAACGCGCGGAGCAACGAGCAGTGCGAGGCGTATTTCCGCAAATTGCCCAAACAGCGCAGGGTCGATGGCCTTTTAATCATTTCTCTTTATCCCGATGATGCTACGGCGGCAAGGTTCAAAAGCGCGAATTTGCCGGTGGTGCTGGTAGATGCGTATCATCCGCAGCTGACCTCGCTGCTGGTGAATAACGTTGAAGGGGCTTACCAGGCGGGCAAGTATCTTCTTGAACTTGGTCATCGTCGCATCGGGATTATCAATGGGGTGGGCGAGGGCGACTTCCACTTTAATTCGAGCAACGACCGATTAATGGGATTATGCCGTGCGCTGAACGAGGTGGGGATACCTCAGGCACCAGAGCTTGTATTGACCGCGGAATGGAATCGGCAGGGGGGAAAGTGGGCGGCGCTGCAAATGTTGGCGCGTGCGGACCGTCCAACAGCAATTTTCGCGGCGAGTGATCTACAGGCGGTGGGAGTGATGGAGGCGGCCAGGGTGTTGAAGATCGCGATCCCTGACGATCTCTCACTGATCGGTTTTGATGGCATCGAGCTGGCGGAAATTTTAGAGATGAGCACCATCCAGCAGCCAATGAGGCAGATGGGCGAGCTTGGGGCGCAGAAATTGATCGAGCGGATCGAGGCTCCTCCTAACAATCTTTCTCCTCCTGAACTGATTCATTTACAGACTCATCTGGTTAAGCGTGGTACGACTACTGCGCCACGGACGCGATGATGCAGGATTGATGGTATTTTTCGAAAGAGGGACGTATTTTCTGTATTCGAAGACGGGCACGAGATTAGCCAAAGTTGTGGTGAGCATTGTGCTGGCTGTGCTGTTGATTTTTGTGGCTGACTCGTTTCCGACGCCGCGTTTTTTGCTGCCAGCGGATGTTGCTGCTATCTCCGGCTCTAATCTGGTTTATTTTCAGGTGCGACCATCGTGGGGGATGGTGCTGGTGGATGGGCAGAAGCTCGATCCTTTGCCAGAGACAAGCCGAGATCTGCCTTTGAGTTTGTCGCCCGGCACGCACGAAATCGAATGGGTGACGCCGCCTTTCCAGACGCTGTATTGCCGGATCAGCGTGCCGCTACAATCTGTTCAAACCGGCAAAAATAGCTGCCCGATACAGACGTTGACCGATCCGAATGCCTTTGTGCATGTTGCCTCGCTGGTGAGCGTGCCGCACATGTATACATTGAAGTCGTTGCCAGCAGGGCGGCAGAAAGCACTGTTGGCCGCGTTACAACAAAAACTGGATACTCTGAGTTCGGCCTCGCTGGTACAGGCAGGGGAACGCTATGCTGTGGCTGGCGATGGTTCTGTGATACAGACAGCCACGCAGACGTTGCAGGGCGAGCAGCGTTTTGTGCTGGATACGCGCGCGGGTTCCGCGCATAGTTGTATGGGAGTTTCGTTGGGCGATGGTTGTAGCATCGATGGTAACGATTGTCATGACCTTTGCACTGTGCCCTGGCCGGGAGATAACCAGTACGAGATGCTGAGATGGAATGTGGCGGCCATTTTTCATGCGCAATGGACATATACGGCGTTGAATGGTGCTTCAAATTCGCCTCCTGCTGGCAATGGTGCGCAACAATTCGTCACGTTTCTGGTCACCTGGCAAGATAATGCCTGGCAGGTCGCATTTCATCCTGAGGGCGAGAGCACTTTTGACGATCCGAACTGTATTAGCATGATTGGTGTGGTTAGTAGCGATGCACGCTACCAGAATACTGGAGCCTCGCACTGGGTGTATGTCTCGGGTCAGAATCGCGCGGACGGCTGTGTGGCTATTTCGCAACCCAACGCGCTGGATCATCTTGCACCCTCGACTGGCCCTGTTTTGCTGGACCGTTTCGGTGTGTTGCTGGCGGCGAATAGTATGGCGGCGCAGCGCTGGCAACGTCTTGCTGTAGCGACAGCAAGCGAGCGTAGTATCGCGCAACAAATTATCGCGCATGCTGTTTTCACCTCCTGAAAATGCTTTGTTCCATTCCACGCCACTATTTTCGTTCGTTTTACAATGTTTTTGGTGTGAACTCCTGGCCTCTTCTCATACGCGCTTTTTATATGCCCTCATGGCAAAGATGTAGGCCACAAGCAGAATGCCGACGCACCAGGCAAGAGCAACCCATATCTCATGAGACACTGGCTGTCCAGACAGTAACACACGGATGGTGTTCACGATCGCTGTCACTGGTTGGTTTTCGGCGAAGGCTCGGACGACCGGCGGCATCGATCTGGTGGGCACAAACGCTGAGCTGATAAAGGGCAGGAAGATCAGCGGATATGAAAATGCGCTTACGCTGTCGGTCGATTTAGCCGTCAGTCCGGCAATCACCGCGAGCCAGGTCAAGGCTAGCGTAAACAACGCGAGGATGCCGACGACGGCCAGCCATGACAGGATGCCTGCCGACGAACGAAAGCCCATAATCAGCGCGACGAGCATGATGACCAGCAGCGAAATCGCGTTAGAGACCAGCGAGGTCAGCACGTGTCCCCACAGCAAGGTGGAAGGGGCAATGGGCATGGAGCGAAAGCGCTCGATGATTCCCCGTTGTACATCGGTAAACAAACGGTACGCTGTATAGGATATGCCGCTGGCAATCGCAATCAGTAAGATGCCAGGCAACAGGTAATTGACATAATTCGCTGTTCCGGTTTGAATGGCGCCGCCGAACACATACACGAACAGCAGCAGCATCGCAATCGGCGTGATTGTGACCGTGAGGATGGTGTCCATACTACGGAAGATATGGCGCATGGAGCGACCGAGCATCACGCTCATATCGCTGAAAAAGTGGTTGTTGACCCTTTCCTGTTCGTGTATCGTTCGCTGTTTCTGTAGCGTTTCCATTTACTATGCCTCCTTTTTACCAATAATGGTAAGAAAGATCTCCTCCAATGTCGGTTGTTTTTCTACATACTCCACCTGAGCAGGTGGAAACAACTTTTTGAGATCCATAAGTGTGCCGCTGGCGATAATCTTGCCCTCATGGAGAATGGCGATGTGATCGGCAAGCCCTTCCGCTTCGTCCAGATACTGCGTGGTCAGGAAGACGGTTCTGCCCCCATTGGCAAGCTCCTTCACCATTTTCCACACCTCTATGCGTGCCTCGGGGTCAAGCCCGGTGGTCGGCTCGTCAAGGAAAAGGATCGGCGGTGTTCCCACCAGGCTCATGGCAAGGTCAAGCCTGCGGCGCATGCCGCCTGAATACGTCGACACCCTGCGGTTGGCGGCCTCGGATAAACCGAAGCGGGTCAGCAAATCATCGGCCACCTGGCGCGGATGTTTGAGGTGTCGGAGCCTGGCGATCATGATCAGATTTTCTTGTCCGGTTAACATCTCATCCACGGCGGCGAATTGCCCGGTCAGACTGAGTGATTGCCGCACATGATCTGGCTGTGACGCCACATCAAAGCCGTTGACGATAGCAGTTCCGCCGTCCTGTTCGAGCAGCGTGGTGAGGATTTTGATCAGCGTGGTCTTGCCCGCGCCGTTTGAGCCGAGCAGGGCAAAAATACTGCCCCGCTCCACGCTGAAATTCACACCTTGTAAGACAGGGAGATTCTTGTATGATTTCTGTAGGTCTGCGACCTGAATGGAAATGTTTTGCACGAGTTCCTCCTTATGAGAGAACAGTCACCTGCGAGACATCAGCACCTATGCCCTTGAGCGCGGCATAGGTGAGCTTATCCATCCTTGCGCCCTCCAAGTGCAGGGATTGTATGGCACGTTTCAGAGACCAGATACCTGTCTGGCGGAACGACACATTTTTGAGGGTCGCGCCCTGAAATGTCACATCCTTCAATGCTGGCAGGTCGAACTTCACGCCGATAAAGGTCAGCCCATCGAATCGCTGTCCGCTCAGGTCGGAATGGTGGAAGTCTACGCCGATAAAACTACAGCCTTCAAAGATGGTTTTTCGCAGGTCTGTCGTCGTAAATTTGACATCGGTCAGCTTGATATTGATGAATTTTGCTCCGTCCAGTCCTGAGATGCTGAAATTGGTGCGTACAAGGGTCGACTCGCGAAAGGTTGCATTGGCAAGGTCAGTAGTGGAAAAGTTGCAATCGGTCAGGTTGGCGTGGGTAAAAATGGTATCGCGTACGTCACTGCTCCAAAAAGAGCTACCGGTTAAGTCTGCGTCTGTAAAGTCGGAGCCACGTAACGCGCTGATTTTAAAATTTCCTTTATGTGCGACCACTCCCACGAAGTCGCTGTCTGCCAGATTGCTTGCGCTCAAGTTTGTTACCACCTGCCGCTCAAGCGTGTGTGAGAGGTGGGCGACCTCCTGGACGGTTTGCTCAATGTCGCCAATACTCTCGATGGTCATGGCAAGGGCGGTTTCATCGTCCTTGCCCTCGGCTTTCAGTTCACTGAAGCGCTCCTGCAAATCGGAGAGCAGATCCGCCTTTAATTCGCTCGCGCTTTTGACCCCCTCATAGGGAGCGAAAACGCCGTTGACATAGTCGGCCAGTTGCTCATTCATACCAACACCTTTTCCTTTACAAGAGATTGTCGAGCACGCGCTTCGCGTACTCCCAGTTGCTTTTGTTGCGATCGTAGGTTGCTTTGCCTTTTTGCGTAATGCGAAAGTATTTTCGCCTGCCACCTTGTGATTCATCGCCCCAATACCATTCGATATCACCGTCGACCTCAAGCCGTCGGACGCTGGAGTACATGGTGGCTTCCTTTAATTCGTATTCTCCGCCCGAGCGCTCGGCAATCAGCTTGACAATCTCGTAGCCGTAGCGGTCAGCTTCCGATAAGAGCCGTAAAATCATCGTATCGGTATGCCCGCGCAGCAGATCGGAGGTTAGTTTGTTTTCACTCATCTCATCACCTCATATTGGGAGTATACATCATAGTACTGTGACTGTCAAGGTAGTATTTCGATTGTAATACTTTATTTGTTTTTGGAAAGGGAATATTACCTATGATAAGAGTCCAAAATTAGAAAATCCGGCAGGTGCGCGCCCGCAAGGGGACACGGCTACGCGGGGTGGAGTGGGTAGTGAGCGACTTCGTGATTTAGCGGATGCGCCAATAATTGGGGTGATGAATAATGGGTGGGATCATTATTATTAATGTGGGGGGAGACGAGGTAATGGATTGCCGCGCGGGCACCGGCGGATGAATCCAGCCTCTACGATTTATGGTGAGGGTGGTTTGATGGTGATGGTGGCGATGTGGGCGAAGGGTCGGTATCCAGCGCTGTGGGCCAGGGCGAGCGAGGGTTCGTTTTCGATGAATGCGCTGTAGATGGGGAGCAGTGCTGCTTGTTTGACCAGTTCGGCCCATAGGATTGTGGCGGCGAGGGCGTAACCTTTGCGTCTTGCCGAGGGGAGGGTGTCGATGCCGAGTTCGCATGCTTCAGTGGTGCGACGCGAACTATGAGCGAGGCAGAGGAGTTTGTTTTCGGCGATAACGCCGACCAGGGGTTGGCGGGAGGGGTTGAGATAGTGTGTGGAGGAAGCGGTTTCGAAATCTTCGAGCAGTTGTGCGTCTTGATGGGTGAGTAAGCGCGCGATGCCTGAGGCGGTTGCCAGAGTTATAGTTGGCTCTGCTGTTTGATGAAATGCTACTTCGCGGTGAATGGCGGGGAAATGTGCACGCTGTTTACGGAACTCTGCGGGCGAAAGATCTAGTGCTTCAGTTGCTTGTGCGAGCAGCATTGAACGTTGCTCTTTTTGAACCTCTGGTCTCCAGATTGCTATGTGGGTAGATGCGTCATCAAGGAGTTTTGCCAGGCAGAGTTGCCAGGGGGGCATGTCATCGGCAGCAAGCAGTTCGACTTCTGTGTAGGACTCCTCGTCTATTTTCGCATTGAACTGGACGTTCCATACGGCTTCAACGTGGAGGCGGAGCAAATGCCAGAGATGGTTCATGGGATTTGATCTTTCCTTATGAAATATATTCTCTATCAAGGTTTATTAATGTGGTTTGTGATTTTTATTGGTTGGATCTGCACAACCTATAGTATCATACCGCTAAAAAATGTTCTATAATTCCACAAGAGCACTATCTAACGATTACTGACTGGTGCCGTTTTCCTGGTATTTTTCGTTTTGAGAGGACACACACCTGTGCCTACTGCGAAATCGTCGGCTTCAGTCCCGTTGCCACAAACCTGGATTGTGCAAAGGGACCAGATGACGGTCAAAAATAGTCATATTGTATTCGCGATAAAAAACATCAATATTTCGGACAAAGAAATTCGCATCTTTTACGCTATACATACAAGTGGGAAGACAAGGTGGAATGTTTTTTCAGTGGTGGACTGAAAAGAGAAAACTGTGATGCATATGCAAGATCAAAAATTAGGGGAAGTAGGTCCCTATACCGTGGGCGTGCTGCATGTGGAACGGAAGGATCAAGCGAATCAGTTCATCATGCTTCAGGTTCAAGATCAAGCGCTATCCTGGATGCTCACGGCGTTAGAACAAAAGTTTGTTTATGCAAGCTCAGGCAGTGGAGAACTCATTTCTATTGACCAAAGCCAACTGCCTGATATTACGATGAAGGGGCCTGAAACATCTGAGTATAACAAACAAGTAGGTTTTTTTAAGTATACTCCTGGTCGTCCGCCCGCTGGTTATAAAGCTCAATATGTTTTTCTGAAGATGGATTATCCTGCAAAAGTTGTATTAATTTCGCAAGCGCAATATATAGCGATTGCTGGTTGACAGAATTACTTTTAAGGTGATGGAAGGGTATTGATGTGTGGGTTTTATATTTGTTTATCTGTTGTGCGTCAGACTGGTGGTGTCTTCGGCGTTGATTGTCCAGGTGTTGTTTTCGAGCAGGATGGTGTAGTGGGCGAGGTAGGTGTTCTTTACGGTTCTGGATGAGCGTTTTTCTGTTGCCTGTATGTTTATGGTAATAAGAACCTTTGTGGGGGAGACGGGGAGCGTGCGGCTGACCACAATGTTGTCGCTCAATGTATTCTTATAGCCATTAACAAAGGTGGTATAGGGCCATTTGTTTCTGAAGGTGGCGTCAGTCATTGCGTACGCATCACGATAATCATGGTTATTTATGTAGATGAAGTGTCGTTGTATGGTGCTGTCAGCAGCTTCTCGTTCTTGTTGGTTGGCTGTGGCTGACATAAAGTGTGGCTGCTGGCGAGATGAGGAGCCAGGATCAACGATGATTTTAATGATGAGAAGAGACGTGATCAATGTTAAGAGACAGAGAAGTGGTATGAGGCGTTCAATAAGCTGTGAGCGTCTGTGCGCGGGTGATAGGGCATATGGTCGATCGTTTACAGGTCTTGCGGGCTGGATAGTTGGTGTGGCCTGCGTTGGTAGTATCTGTATAGGAGGCGGGATATACGCTGGCACAGTATGGGCTGATGGTGTGGCGGCGGAAGCGGGCGGGTGTATAGGAGAGCGTGGTGGGTAAAGGTGTGGGAGAGGTATGAGACTTCGCTTATAGTTGGAAAACGACTGAGTTACTTGCTCAAATTCTCGTGCGAGCTCGCTAGCGGAGCTATGGCGATATGCTGGATTTTTTTGCGTGGCTTTTTGCAGGACGAGATCGACGGCCAGGGGGATGTCTGCTCGGTTTTGCGAGAGGAGTGGCAAGGGTTCATGCAGGTGTTTGTCAATGACTGTGAAGGTGTCACCGGTGAAGGGGAGTTCGCCACAGAGCATTTGGTAGAGGACGATGCCCAGGGCGTAGATATCGGCGTGGCGGTCGATGATCGTGCCCTGTCGAAAATTTTCGGGTGCCATATATTCGTAGGTGCCGAAGATCATGCCTGCCTGTGTCAACGTGGGATGATGGCGTCCGTTTTGTGAGGAAGCGACGCGGGCGATGCCGAAATCGGCGATAATCAATCGAGTATGATCGAGTGAGAGCAAGAGATTTTCTGGTTTCAGGTCGCGATGGATGATGCCGTTGATGTGGGCATAGCCTAATCCGGCAGCTACCTGTTGAAGATAACTGCTGGTTTGCGTGATGGTCAGGGCACCATGTCGTTCAAGGAGGTCACCGAGACTGCCACCTTCGAAATAGGGCATGATCAGGAACGCGTATGATTGTTCTTCGCCGAACGCGTACACATCGATGATATTGTCATGACTCAGGTTGGCGACGATATCGGCCTCGCGTTTGAAACGTTCTAGCAAGAGCAGGCTCTGTTCATTGTAGGGATATAGGCCCAATGGGAGTAGCTTGAGGGCGACCAGCCGTTCGGGTTGTGTTTGTCGCGCCAGGTAGACGCTATTCATGCCGCCATGTCCTATCTGCCGTAACAATAGACAACCACCGAGTTTATTTCCAGAAAGGTCTTCTTCATAATTTGGCATTGTTTTTTGCCCTCGCTCTATCTACTGACCTCTGCACAGTGTGAGATAGCTCGAAAAAAGTCAGACAACTTCCGTTTTTTGCGCTATACGTATGAAGAAACTACAAAGACCGAAATGTGTTGTGATAATAGAGCGATGGAACTTGTTTTGTCCTTTATTGAAATCTCACCGGTGATCATTTGATAGAACTCTGTCAATTTCTAGCTTTCATAGAGTATGACGTTGCAGGATTGTGCATCTCAAATAGTGCTTAACCTTTCTGATCACTTTTCACACCATTTTCACAAAAAGAGAACACGTGTTCTTATGATAGAAAAAATGAGCACACTGGTCAGCGGGTGTGGTGTGCTCGGTGATGGTTCGCTACGTTCGCCTTATACCGCATAGAACGACTTGTATATCAAGTCTATGGTATAGTACTTTACAACGCGGTATCGTTTCCGATCCGTTAGCAGGATATGCTAGACTAAAAATAGCAATACGAGAGATACTAAAGGAGAAACTTTCATGAAAC
The DNA here is from genome assembly GCA_964657925.1 of uncultured Dictyobacter sp. GTDB lineage: Bacteria > Chloroflexota > Ktedonobacteria > Ktedonobacterales > Ktedonobacteraceae > Dictyobacter. The sequence goes on along the minus strand of CAZZWK010000055.1, from coordinate 5,519 downwards.
GTCAATTTGTCGGGCTCCAACTGTACACGGTGCGCGATGAGACCGCGAAAGACTTTCCGCTGACGTTGCGGCGCGTGGCCGAAATGGGGTATGACGGTGTGGAATTCGCGGGCTATGGAGATATCGAATCGAAAGAGATGGCCGCGCTACTGGCTGACCTGCAATTGCGCGCGCTGAGCACGCATGTGGCTCTGACGACCATAGAGGCCGATCTGGAGCAGCAGTTGGATTATTGTATGGATATCGGTTGTTCGTATCTGGTGGTGCCTTGGGTGGCGGAGGAGCGACGGAGCGTGGAAGGCTATCGCCAGTTGGCTGATCTTTTGAACAAGGCGGGTCAGATTTGTCATAATCGTGGTATTACGCTGGCCTATCACAATCATAATTTCGAGTTTGTTGATCATGATGATACCTATTTGCTCGATATCCTGCTCGACAATACCGATGCGTCCCTGGTCAAATTCGAGCTCGACACCTACTGGGCGGCCTTCGCGGGTGTCGATCCGATCGCGTATATGCAGATGTATGCCAGTCGCTTTCCTCTTGTGCATCTCAAAGATATGACGCCGGAGCGTACGTTTACGGAGATTGGTTCGGGCACCCTCAACATTTCTGCCTATTATCATGCTGCGGTCGAAAATGGGACCTCGATCTTCCTGGTGGAGAATGACAAACCAGCGATTCCTTCGCTGGAGAGCGCGCGGCTGTCATTGGAACGGTTGCGTACTATGTTGTAGCACCTAATGAATACAGCTATCAAGCTATCAAACTTAATAGAATAGTCGCAAGTGGTCCGCTCCAATCCTCGTGAATTGGTGCTTGTGAGTGCGTGGGTACTATGGTATTTTCCTGTATATGGTTGAGGTGGGCGTAGGTATAGTAAAGGTGGGTGAGGTGGGCAGGAGTAGGTAGGCCGGAGATTAGCAGGCAGGCCGGACGCGCATAGCCAATAAATTGGCGTGGGCGACGGTAAACCGGTCCCTACAGTGGGGGAGTGATGACGTATTTGTATTATGGGGAAGGAGAGGGATAGATGACGCATTTGCAACAGCAGCGGGAGCGGGCAGAGCTGTTCCGTCGTTTGCATCATGGGTCGGAGATACTGATCTTGCCGAATATCTGGGACGCAGCCAGTGCGCGTGTGTATGAGCGGGCGGGCTTTGCGGCGCTGGCTACTTCAAGTTCAGCGCTCGCGGCTTCGCTTGGTTATCCTGATGGAGAGGCGATCGCACGTGATCACCTGATCGAGGCGGTTGCGCGTATTATTCGTGTGATTAAAGTTCCGCTCAGTGTGGATGTCGAATCTGGTTTTGGGGCGAATATCGCCGATGTATTGGAGACGATCCAGGGGTTGATCGAGGTAGGTGTGATTGGTATCAACGTGGAGGATTCAACCAAAGAAGCACAGCCGGTGCTGACTGATAGCGGGTATCAGACGGAATTGTTGCGGGCGATCCACGCGCTGGGTGTGCAGCAGAAGGTGCCGCTGGTGATCAACGCGCGCACGGATGGCTTTATTTTGGGTGAGGAGGAGACGCCTGCTATCATTGAGGAGGCTGTGCGGCGTGGCAACGCGTATCTGGCGGCGGGCGCGGATAGTGTTTATCCTATTGTGGCCTCTGGTCGAGCGACTATCGAGACGCTGGTCAAAGGGATCGAGGGGCCGGTCAATGTGCTTGCAAATGCTCGTACGCCCACTATTCCTGATCTGGCGCAAATAGGCGTTGCGCGTGTCAGTTTCGGTGGTGGTTTGATGCGTGCCGCGCTGGGGCAGTTGCTGGTGATTGGTGAGGAGTTACGCGCTAGCGGTACCTATAGCACATTGTCGGAGCATGCGTTAGCGAGTGAAGAGTTCGAGAAGCTGTTTAATTAGGGCGGTTGTGAGGGGGAGAGAAAAAACCGGCAGGAGGATAATTATCCTCCTGCTGTGGGGTGGGAAGCGCGTCCTTGCGCTGTCTATCAACAAGGTGGGCGTTCCCTATCTGGTTTCATTTCAAGAAGAGACTAGAAGCAGCCGATGCCGTTGGGGCTGCCGAGTCCCGCCTGATACTCGTATGTCTGACCATCGACCTGATTGAGACAGCCGTTGGTGTAATTGGACCAGATGTCGCTGGCGCCCGCGTTGCTGGAGCCACCGGCGAGGGCGTAGACGGCGGCGATAATGGGCGAGGACTCGCTGGTGCCACCGACCTGTTCACCACCGTTGGCCTGATAGGTGTCATAGACGTACGCGCCTGTATTGGGGTCCGCGTCCGCCGAAACGTCGGCGACCGCGCGATTGTTACAACCGGTCACGCCTGAATCTTGCCAGGAGGGAATCGAGATGGTGGTGCTGCAACCGCCGCCAGAGCCCTCGGTCGAGCTGGTATTCCATGCTGTTTCTGAGCCATCGCTATTGAGCGTCGTGCCGCCGACGGCGACGACATTGGGGCAGGCGGCAGGCACTTCGACCTCGGGACCGCCATCGCCCGCGCTGGCGGTGATGACGACGCCGGGATGGTCGTAGTATTCGCTACATGTGCTACTATCGCCGCTTGATTCGGTGCCACCGTAACTGTTGCTGACCTCGTTCGCGCCGAGGGCCACGGCCTCATTGACTGAGGCACCGAGATCAGCGAAGCTGGAAGAGTTCGCTTCGACGAGCAAGATATTGCAGTTCTGGCAGATGGCGCTGACCATATCGAGGTCCAGCGAGATTTCGCCCGCCCAGCCGGAGTCCGCGGTGGGATAGTTGCCCTGTTGACCTGATTGGTTTACTTTGCTGAAGCAGCCATTGGCCGTGGTGCAGGCGGACAGGCCATAGGTCGAGCGATAATTCGCCAGGTCGCTTTCCGCGTTGGGGTCGTCGTAAGCATCGACGATAGCGACTGTTTGTGTGCTCGCGGTTGTGGTGGGCAGGTTGTAGGCGGACTGGAAGTTGCTGGGTCCGTAGGGGGCGCTGCCGCCAGGGGAGCCAGCGAGAGGTTTGATCGAGTGCGGTTTGATGACGTTTGGTTTAATGCCCTGCTGGGCTATCAGTTCCAGGCAGCGTGCGTGGTCGGGACGTGCTTTGGCGCACGCATATTTGTAGGCGGCGTGTGAGGTAGCCTGTTTGGTCGCTGGTGCCGCGAAGACGCTCATGCCACTGATAGAGAGTGTGAGGATGAGTATGATGATTGGCGAACAGATCATCATGATATGTTTTCTTTCCAATGTAATCACTCCTTTTAGCTAGAGATAGATTCCGTTCTATCGATGGTTAGCTGAAGAGCTGCATCCCGGACGTTTTGTCACTTTTAAACGTCATCCAGCCGGTTTTTCAAGAAGATAGAAGTCACATCGAAGAAAAAGAATATATAGCGGGAAAACGCGCCTGAGGTGTGATTTCTCACAATCTTTCTCTAAACAGCAAACCCTGCTTTCTGACATACTCAACGAGAGTAAAAGTCATTCAGTGTTCCTGATGGTGCAAGAACGACTTTGTCAGAACGTCATGAATTCATACCTTCGACTGGCACTTTAAGGATTTGAACTCTAATACGGCTAGTGTACCCAAGTTTTGCACGAAATGCAATACTTTCTTCATCTTTTGCCATAATTTTTAAGGCTTTTCTAATCTAAAAAGCCTTTTCGTGAAAGGAATTCCTCTTTAGTCATTTCGGCGTGCTGTTGGTGAGAAAAGGTGTTTGCTGTGGTTGTGAAGTTGGGGTAGCCACGAGCAGCCGATAAATCTGTGGGTTGCGGTGAAGCGGTGTCAACGGGGGAGAGAGGGTTGGGGCAAGGTCAGCATTCGTAGCGAGTGCGACGAATGCTGACAGGGAACGCGGATATTGGTTGGGTTTAGAAGCAGCCGATGCCGTTAGGTGTGCCAAGACCTGTCTGGTAGGCATAGGTTTTGCCAGAAACCTTGAAGAGGCAGCCGCTGGTGTAGCGCGACCAGACGACGCTGGCACCGGACGCGCCGGAGATGCCACCGGCGAGGGCGAAGACCGCGGCGATAATGGGTGAGGACTCGCTGGTGCCGCCGACCTCTTGTCCGCCGTTGTAGCCATAGGTGTCATAGATGTAGGCGCCTGTGGCTGGATCGGCGTCCGCGGAAACGTCCGCGACCGCTTTTCTGCTACAGCCGGTCACACTTGAAGACTGCCAGGAGGGTTTGGAGATGTAGCGACTGCAACCGCCGCCGGAGCCTTCGGATGAGCTGGTGTTCCAGGCTGTTTCTGAGCCGTTGCTATTGAGGGTGGTACCGCCAACGCCTACGACATTCTGACAGGCGGCTGGTACTTCGACTCCGGGCCCGCTATCGCCCGCGCTGGCGGTAACGGCGATATTGGCATGGTTGTAGTAGCTATTGCATGTGCTACTTTCACTCCTCGATTCCGAGCCACCGTAGCTGTTGCTGATCGAGGTTGCGCCCAGGTTCGCGGCTGTATTGACCGATTGACCCAGGTCGCTGAAGCTGGAGGAATTCGCCTCGACGAGCAGGATATGGCAGTTTTCGCAGATGGCGCTCGCCATATCCAGGTCGAGAGAGATTTCGACGCCCCAGCCAGTATCACCGGAAGGATAGTTGCCTGCCTGGCCCGACTCGTTTACTTTTTTGAAGCAGCCATTGGCGGTAGTGCAGGCGGGCAAGCCGAATGTCGAGCGATAGGTAGCCAGGTCGCTTTCCGCGTTGGGATCGTCATAGGCATCCACAATGGCGACTGTTTTTGTGCCGGAGACGGTGGTGGGCAAGTTGTAGGCGGCATGGAAGTTGCTGGGTCCGTAAGGGGCACTGCCGCCAGTGGGGTCGGCGAATGGAGTAAATCCACCTACTTTGTTCCCTCTCTGGGCGATAAGTGCCAGGCAGCGAGCATAGCCTACTTTTGCCTGACCGCAAGCACTTTTGAAGGTCAGGGGGGTAGCTGCTTTCGTGTTTGTGATGGAGGACGTGCCTGCCGAGGCGAAGGCGACCGTTCCGGATAGAGAAAGAAGTACTACCAGCATCATGACTGGCGAGCAGATCATCATGACATACTTTTTCAAAAGATCCCTCTCTTTCAAAAATAGATGTTCGTAAATTAAAAGAGTTTGTCGGGAAGAACGAGTATCTTCCTGACTTTTGTGCTGCTTTATGCCTGTATGAACGGTTGAAAGGGGCAGCAGCGCGAATGCAGAAAACTTCTGTTTCACCTGCCTTTCGTACAGAACCAACGGCACGTTTGAAATCCGTGGTAGCAAAGAAAACAAACGGACGTTTGTTTTAGTTGGACTACGTAGAACAGTACATAAAGTTGGGAAGAAAGAATTCCTACCATCAATTGGCACTTTGAAGATGCGAATTCTGTTAAAGTGAGTATACCCAATTTGTGTACAATATACAATGGTTTCTAGCCCTTTTTTATTATCTTTAGCTATTTTGCCATTTTTAGGACTAGAGGTGAGTGAGCGCATCCTTGCGTTCACTCAGCGAAAACCCTGTTTACTGCGAAAGCGGTGCGGCTGGTGTGGGAGTGGCATTAAGGTCGGGAGTCGGAGTGGCGTTAGGATCAGGAGTC
>CAZZWK010000054.1:29101-44411 GCA_964657925.1 uncultured Dictyobacter sp. | reverse complement strand
AAAAAAACGGGGGAAACTTGTTGCGCCAGTCCCTGTACGAAGGCGTTGTTCAAAAATGGAATCTGCGGACCCAGCATATAACAGAGGGTATGCTGGTCGCGGTCGAGATAGTCTGCCGCGACCAGCGTGTTGAGGATATGGTAACAGGTGCTGATATTGATATGCAAGGCACGACTGATCTCACGCGCCGAGAGGCCAGCGGGATGCTCTGCGACAAGATTGAGCACATGCAGCGCCCGCTGAACCGTATTGAGTAGGTCGCCTTTTTCCTGCATGGGCAAGAGCGATGCAGATCGTACACCAAACTGTTCGGCCATTGCTGCTAACCTCCATTGGTCTTCAACATGCTCTATTTCATCAATGACAGAAAGGCACGTATGATCCTATCGGGATGTACCCTTTAAAGGATATCATCACCTGCGAGCACCTATTCGGGAAAGCTGCACGTTGAACATTAAGCAGGTATTACGCGGGAATAAGGATGCCGCGACCACGAATTTTGCCGCCATCCAGGTCGTGAATAGCGTCAATAGCGGCATCCAGTGGATACATCGCGGTATGCAGACCGACTTTGCCTTGCGCGGTCAACGTCATCAGTTCCGCCAGGTCGTTATAGGTACCAACGAGATTGCCGATAAAGTTAATCTCATTGGAGATCATATCGATAGTAGGAATGTTCAAGTTGGCGCCATAGCCAATTACAAAGTAACTGCCCGCTTGCTGCAACATGGCGATACCATCCTCGATTGCGCCGCCCTCACCCACAAAATCGATGATAGCCTCCGCGCCCTTGCCATCGGTAATGTCTTTGACCTGATTGACCTGACTGCCATCGGCTTGAACGGTGTGCTCCACGCCCCAGCTTTTTGTCAGATCGAGCGCGGCGCGTGAGCGGTCAACGACGATAATTTCAGCTGGTGTCAGCGCTTTCAGACATTGTATCCCAATATGGCCTAGACCGCCCGCGCCGATTACCACGACTTTCGTGCCGGGATAAAGTAAGGGTATAGCTTTTTTCACCGCGTGATAGGCGGTCAGGCCCGCATCAGCCAGTGCAGCGATGTCTTTGGGCGCGAGCGTTGGCTCTAATTTTATCACCGCGCGCGCGGTCGTTTTAAGAAACTGCGCCATGCCACCGTTGACGGAGATGCCGGGGAAAAACTGATTGACACAGTGCATATCATCGCCCGCGCGACAGGCACGACAGAAGCCGCAGGTGATCAGAGGATGCACAATCACGGTATCGCCGACTTTGACGTTGCTGACCGCCGCGCCAACCTCCTGTACCCAGCCCGCGTTCTCATGCCCCAGGATATAGGGCAACTCCACTTGCGATTTCTGCGCCCATTGCCCCTCGATAATGTGCAGGTCTGTACGGCACAGGCCCGCGCCACCGATGCGTATGATCACATCGTTCGGGCCTGTAATCTTCGGCTCGTCGACCTCTTCCACTACCGGAGTCTGTTCATAGTGATGCAAACGTACCGCTTTCATATGAAACTCCTAACGGAAGACCACAAGGGTCTTCCCTACTATAGATGACTGCCAGCGCTTCTCAATCGCTCAGTCAGTTGGAGAAATCGCTTAGATGAAATCCTCTATATTCAAGTCGTCCGGTCCCTCGAAACGCGACCCTGGCAATCCCCATTCACGAAAAAAATCACCGGTGACGCGACACAAAGCGACATTAGCGTCGCTTCCCGCTTGAATCAACGCCTGATTATGTTTGCGCGCGCGTTTGATGCCTGCCCCATTCTCCTGAACCAGTAATGGCGCATTCAGATCGATAGCCTGATCGCCAAAACGTTGCTCCAGGGAACTAAGCAAGGACTGGTGGGCGTGATAGGTCAAAAATGTGATGCGTTCGACCGCTTTGCCGCGCTTCGGGGTGAATTGTACCGCTAGAGGGTCAGCATCCTTATCTGCAATAAGCCGTCCCTCGCTATCCAGTGAACCAATATCGCCGATGCGCAGGCGCAATAGTTCCGCCAGGCTCAGGCCGCTCCCCACCAACGAGAGTAGAATGATGCGATCGGTGCTGTGCTGATCAGGAATCGCCAACGTGGCGGGCGTGGCTATACCAGGCAACGGTCGCCAGGAGACCATGATACCGTTCAGGCGCATCCAGATTTTGACGCCCATAGCGAGCGCGGAAACCTGTGTTGCGGTGTAGCCGGAGAGCGCGTTTGCGAAAGCTTCCACCGCATGCTCGGCCACCTGCGAATCTTCTAGCGCCCACTCGCGCAATGTTTCGAGATCATCGTAGCCGGTCATCTCACTGAAGCGACCCAGGCTGGCGACAGAGGTGCGTACCCACGATGGCTCGCGGCACCGCTGACCTAAGATCGTGGTCATACGCTGCACCGAGGGAAGGGAAAGTAGTTTCCCCTCCCGTCTGCCCACCAGGATTTCGGACGCTGTTTTTGCTGCTGCTTTCATCAAGGCCCCTCCGGCAGATTAATCTAGCACCGGCAGATTAATCTAGCCTCTACTTGTTGATCACTTCCTGCAATTTTTCCTTCAAGAAATGGTCACGCAGCACGACTTCGCACGAAGAAACGCCTGGTAGCGCCTCCACACGCCGCCGGATCTCCTGACCGATGCTGGTGGCGAACTTTGTCGGACACAGAGGGCTGGTCAGGTGAAAATGCACGGTGACCTTGCTCTCATCATCCAGGAGCACGTCATCCAGCAGGCCCATGTCGTTGAGCGAGCGGCGAATCTCGGGGTCTCGTACACTGCCTGCTACCTTGCGGACTGCCTCAAGATCTACTGTCATCGCGAAACTGTGCCTCCCACACCGGTATCGGTAGCGACTGGCTCCGCCGCATGCGCCCGTTTGCGCTGCGCGATCTCGTCGTTTTCAAACGTCTTCAATTTGCTCTCGATATCGATGCCGTACAAGCGCGCGATATTGCCGCCGATGATTTTTTGCTTGATCTCATCGGTCAGATCAACGCCATATTCCTGCTTCAAGTCTTCCGGCAATTGAAACTCCATGAAATCGTCCAGTTGCCAGTGCGGATACCAGATGGGGAAGTCGGTGCCATAAATGATGCGATCGGGGCCGATCCAGAAGAGCAGGTTCGCCATAATCTCGGCGAAGTAACGTGGCCGGTTATGAATAAAGGCCAGAGCGACTGCTAGCGAACCATAGACGTTGGGGCAGCGGGTGGCGATCCAGCAAAAATCGTCCAGGCGGGGCAGGCCAACATGGTCGATAATAAAGTTAAGCTCTGGATACAGCCACGCAGGCTCGTCGATATCGCGCACATCGAACTTCTGTAGTGTCAATGGTTCGACGGCTGGTCCCTTGTGGAAGTGCATATTTTTTACGCCCAGCTCGATACATTTCTCATACAAGGGGAAGACATCGGGATCATTCGCGCTCCAACCGCGTGAGGCGCCACGCCACTCAGCTGTATACCATTTGAAGCCCTTCACGCCCGCATCCTTCACTTGCCGCTCCACCTCGCCTACGGCATTGGGCATGCGTGGATCGACTCCACCCAACGAAATAATGCGCTCTGGCGCTCGGTCGCGTAGCTTCATGTTCTTATCGGCGGAACAGAAGCCAGTATGGTAAAAGTCCATCAGCACCTGGGTTGAGAGGATGGACATATCCGCGTCACCCTTGATGAACATCTCCTCAAGATACCAATCAGGATCTACCTTGCGAAACTGCGTCTCATAATCCATGGTCCACTTCGGTGTGTTGGCGGGATTAAAGCCGGTCTGAAAGGCGTAAAAAGATTCGATGAACGCGTCACCGAAGCGGTTCTTACAATTTTCCTTGCTGGCATCCCAAAAACCTGTGTGTGCGTCAAACACAAATGATCCGTTCTTCACTGAGCGACTCCTCCCATTGAAAGCAGTGTCTTTCTGCCATCCTCACTAGTAAGCCTAACTGCATCATGAAATTGATATAACATAAATTCATAGCAAGATATAGTTGTTCATTTCAGTATTTGAAATGAAAGAGATCTCGTCTAGGCAGTCAAAATTCAAACAAGCGCGACCGGACAATGAATTGTCGGGCGAGGGCCGATGAATCGTGCCCTTACGGTGATAATCTATTCCTCAATGTGGTTTCCCCTGAAAGAGGGAGAGCAATTTGGCAACTACGGGCGATGACGCGATAGCCTCTCTTCCTTTACACTCTTCACAAGACGATGACAAAAGAAATAGCATACAATTATGAAGGAAAATAATGATGAATGTCGCGCAGACCACTTCCTCTAGAGGTGATACCACAACAAACGGCGTGGTTGAATCCGGCACGGCGCTATGGCAAAACATCGCCCTGGCAGCCATCTTGCTTTTATCCGCTTTTCTCAATCTTTATCAACTGGCCCGGAACGGCTTCGCGGATACGAATACCTATTACGCCGCCGCCGTCAAAAGCATGTTGCTGAACTGGCACAATTTCTTTTTTGTAGCCTTCGATCCGGCTGGCTTTCTTTCGATCGACAAACCACCGCTGGGCTTCTGGCTGCAAGTGCTTTCGGCGCGCATCTTCGGGCTGAGCGGCTGGAGTTTGCTGCTACCGGAAGCGCTGGCGGGTATCGCCTCGGTTGCCTTGCTCTTCGTACTGGTGCGGCGGGTGTTCGGCGCGAACGCAGGGCTACTGTCCGCGCTAGCCCTGGCGGTCACGCCGATCAGTGTGGTGACCAGCCGAGACAATACCATCGACAGTCTGCTGACGCTCACACTGCTGTTGGGCGCATGGACAATCTGCCTGGCGGTAGAAACGGGTCGGTTGCGCTATCTGCTGCTGACCGCGTTGATCGTTGGACTGGGTTTCAACATCAAGATGCTGGAGGCGTATGTAATCCTGCCCGCGTTCGCCCTGACGTATCTGTTGTGCGCGCCAGTACGCTGGCACACGCGCCTGCTGCACCTCCTGCTGGCGACCATCGTGCTGCTGCTCGTCTCCTTGTCGTGGATCGCGGTAGTAGACGCGGTGCCAGCAGGCCAACGTCCGTATGTCGCTTCGACGCAGAGCGACTCAGAATTGGAACTCGCGCTGGGTTACAACGGTTTCAGTCGCATCCTTGGCGTTGGTACAGCAACACACACGCAAACTGGCACGGCCCAGGGCACCACGAACACAGCAGGCATTGTCATCTTATTCGGCATCGTGAACACCGGTTTACCAAGTCCTTTGCGTCTGGTTGGAGCGTTGCTCGGGGGCCAGATCGGCTGGCTGATACCATTCGCGCTGCTGGGCTTGATCTGTACAGTGAAACGGAGAGGGGCAGAGCAAGTAAATTCGCGGAGGCGCACGGGACTGATCTTGTGGGGGATATGGTTCGTCACGCTCTTCCTCTTCTTCAGCGCGGCACTCTTCCCACATGCTTACTATATGGTCACGTTCGCACCCGCCATCTGCGCGCTGTTCGGTATCGGGTGTGTTGAAATGTACCAGCAGTACCATCTGAAAAACGGGTGGAGAGGCTGGCTATTGCCGATTGCGCTGGTGCTCACCGCGTTGACACAGCTTTACATTTATAACCATACGGTGACGGGAGGTGAGTTTGAGCAGTGGAGTCACTGGTTGTTACTGGCCCTGATGGTGCTGTGTGTGCTGCTAGCCATCGTGCTTATCGCGGCCCGCTTCATCGATGTCACGATCCGTTTGCCGCGTGTCTCTTCGATCACGGCGCTAGTTACATTGGCGTTGCTGTGTTTGCTAGTCTTTCCGACCATCTGGTCCGCATTCCCACTGACGATCGCGACCGATCCGGCTAATCCGACTGCGGGACCGAAACAGCCGGAAAACTTTTTGACTATCATCGTGCACGCGTTCATTCCTGAAAATGCCGAGCCACAGCCCGAGCTGACCAACTATCTGCTGGCACACCAGGGCCAGTCGCGCTACCTTGTCGCAGCGGTCAATGCACCAACCGTGGCAGCGTTTATCCTGAATACCGACAAGCCTGCGATGGCGCTAGGAGGGTACAACAGCTTCGACCCTATCCTCACAGCATCGCAGGTGGCGACGATGGTGAGGGATGGCGAGGTGCGTTTCTTCCTCTTCCCTTCGTTCGCGCACATCGATCTTTCGCACGTGCCACCGCAACTGGTCAAATCCCTCAAAGGTTTCAATAGCAAATATAACGGCAAGGACAACAAAGGTGAGACGCTGATTCAAGGCGATATCTCGCAGTGGGTAACGACACATTGCGCGCTTGTGCCGCGTAGCGTCGCGGAACCAGGCATCGCGGGACCATCCGACACGGTCGATATCGGCGACAACCAGAGTATTCCGACGCAGTTGTTCGACTGCGCGCAGGCGCGATAACCATGCTTATACCCTTTTGACCGTGAATGTCGGCAAAATTATCGCCATAGGTGGCACTATGCCAGGTACCATATGGAGGAATGCGTTTATGGGTCTTTGCACAACTGCCGCAGCAACAAAAAAGGAGGGAACCGATGAAATCAACGACAGATAAACATTCGGACGACACGACTATCGATACGCTTATTCCTTCATCTCCTTCATCGATCTACACATACAAAGGCTCTGAACCCGTGCTTACACAAAGTCTATCCGTCGTGCTGCCCGCACACAACGAGGAGGCGGTTATCGCTCAAACAGTCACCAATGCTGGCTCGGTGTTGGCTCAATGGGTGCAGGATTTTGAGATTATTGTAGTGAACGATGGCAGCGTCGATCAGACCGGGCCGGTACTGGCTGCGCTGGCGCATACAGAACCGCACGTGAAAATTATCACGCACGCCACCAACCGGGGCTACGGTGCGGCCCTGGTGAGCGGCTTTCAAGCGGCCACCAAGGATTTGACTTTCTTTATGGATGCGGACGGTCAGTTCGATATGCACGATATTCGGCCTTTTTTCGATGCCATCGAGCACTATGACGCGGTGCTCGGTTACCGGCTCGACCGGCAGGACACATGGGTGCGCAAACTCAACGCCTGGGGCTGGCATATGCTGGTCGGACTCTTGCTCGGCGTGCATGTGCGCGACATCGATTGCGCCTTCAAACTCTATCACAGCGACTTTCTGCAGCGTCACCAACTGGAAACGCGTGGCGCGATGATCAACGCGGAGATGCTATATAAACTGAAACATGATGGGGACACATTCACAGAGCTGCCTGTGCACCATCTGCCGAGGCTCAGTGGCAAGGCGACGGGCGCGCGTCTCGCGGTTATCTTGCGCGCCTTTGGAGAACTGTTTCTATATGCGTGTCGGTGGAGGGTTGGGAGATAGATTTACACGACCCTGCATAACCTTGCGGTAGCGAGGTGAGGAGATCGGGCCCGCCAGCAAAGGGTCCTGGGTCTGTTCCATCCATTGCCATAAGCGCTGGTCCAACTCGCGCTCCACGGTCTTCAGTTCGGGGCTTCCCGTCAGGTTATGCTGTTCCAGAGGATCGGTCAGGAGATCATAAAATTCGATTGTTTGTGAGCGATCGGTGGAGTAACGACCGGGGTCGCTGCGGAAGATCGGGCCAAGTTGCACATCGCCAGGGACCTCGACCGCGAAGGCCGCCTCGAAGTTGCGAATATACTTGTAGCGCTCGGTTCGCACACAGCGCATCGGATCATAGTAGCTGTGGAAGGTCTTTTCGGCATAGATCTCCTGACGCGGCTGGTATACTGCTCCCTGCAACAGTGGGAGGAAGGAAGTACCTTGCACCTCCTCAGGAGGGACGAGTCCGGCTGCTTCCAGCATGGTAGGCAACACGTCGATGTTGCTGACCAATTCAGGGACAACTAATCCCGCTGGCACACCACCTTCGGGCCAACGCACGAGTAGAGCAATACCGATACCGGGATCGTAGAGCGTACACTTGGCACGCGGCATCGCTAACCCGTGGTCGGCGCTGAAAATGACCAGCGTCTGTCGCGCTAGACCAACTTGCTCCAACGTATCGAGCACACGTCCGATGGTGCGGTCTACTGTGTGAATGGACCCCTGTAAGGCGGCCAGTTCTGCATGCGCCTCTGGAATCTGGGGCAGATAGGGCGGAACAAACACACCGGCGACACTGTCAGGCTGAATGCCACCGAAATCATAGGGCCGATGCGGTTCAAAAAAGTTGATTTCGATATAGAGCGGTGCCTGCGACCGTGCACTACGTAAGAACGCCTCAACGGCTGAACCGACATCCTCCGCACCTGTATCTCCTGAAGCGGTGGAAGCGGAGCAGGTGTGATCCCCTCCCTGAACGTGCAGGTGCTGAAAACCCAGTTTATCGATCTGCCGGGTCACATGCTGGAATCCGAACAGGTGCGTCTCGTAGCCAGATTCGGCCAAGCGCGCCGCGGTGTGTCGTTCGCCAGGATACAGATCCCAGTCGAAACTTTCGTGCGTAAGACCCATCACACCATTGCTGTGCGGATAACGTCCGGTAGCCAGACTAGCTCGACTGGGAGAGCACTGCGGCGCGGTACAAAACGCACGCTCGAATCTGGCACCATCCGCCGCTAAACGATCCAGATGCGGTGAGCGCACACTCTCGATAGCATAGCAGCCCAGGTGTCGTCCCAGGTCATGGCAGGTGATCACAAGGATATGCGGTTTCGTGATATTCAAGCTCGATGCTCCTCTAAGGACCTTTTATCGACAAATGCATGGTTTGTCCTACACGTTCAATGGGTAATCAATGACATGTGCAACTTTTGCTCATAGTGCTGCTGTCGACAAAAATCTCGGACGGCAATAGCGTAAGGAATGAACTGTTCCGCGCTGTACTTTTGTTTAGTAAGTGCATCATCAACCACTTGTGCCGCCATACGAGCACTCCATAAGGCTTCCGCGATGCCTTCGGCGGAGAGCGGATCGGCCAGCGCGGCAGCATCGCCGATGCAGAGGGTGTGGTCTCCGATCAAAGCGGTCCCGCGTAAACCGGTATTGATGGGGGCAGAGCGATAGGCACGTTCTACTGGCACACGAGCCATACTATTGCTGACGGATTCGTCGTTCTTTATAAATTCTTCCAATAGCTGTATAAACTGTTTGCTTTTTCCTTGCGTCTGTCCTCTCGTCGAGAGAATGCCCACGTTTGCCCTGCCAGTATCGATCGGAAAGATCCAGGTGTATTGATATTGGCCCAGCATATCGAAATAGAATTCCAGTCGTTCTACTGGTTGTGTAGTGGGTACATAGGTACGACGAGAAACTAAGCGGCTCCGATCCGTTGCCTCCTCTACCAGTGAAATATCGCGTACAGTGGTTCGCTCTGTGCTCATTCGCATCACTTCCTCACGCAAAGCAATGTTCAGACGCGAAGTCGATCCGTTGGCAATCAGCACCACCTTTGTTTTTATATGTATGGCGTTGCGTAGCTGGTCATATGCTACAACCAGCGCGTAATCTTCGTGCGCTCTTTCGATACGCTCGATAAAAATACCCGCTCGAAAGTTTGCACCCGCGTCCATCGCATGCTTCAACAGTAGCATATCGAATTCCACACGTGGGATAACGTACCCTCCTCTGTATATCGTTTCGCTCCCTTGTATGCGCTCCTCGTGGAGTGGTAGACCGACGATGCCGGATGCTACCATAGTTACCGTCTGATATCGCTCGATCTGCGAATATAATCCTATGCGTTGCAGTTCTTCGAGCGCGGGAGGCATGACCGCATCACCACAGGCTTTGTCTCTTGGAAAATGGTAACGATCGAGCAATAAGACGGTACGGCCCATTTTCGCTAGTGCGTAGGCCGCAGCCGATCCTGCTGGGCCAGCGCCAACGATGGCGACATCGTACACTTCAATACTCATTGTACAATCGCTCCTTTCCTGAATCATTTACATGGTTTTCTTCTTGTCCTTGCTCTCCTACATATTACATTTTACATTATTATAAACTCCGATATGCAACCTGCAACACCCACCATCCGCGTATGGAACAATCCCTAGTTTGCCCTATGCGGATAGTAGGTTGCTCATTCAAAGAGGAATAGCAAGCATGTCTAACACTGTTATCGCTTGCGTACGACTTGACCACATTGGTCTTGTCCTGAAAGGTAATTTTAACAATGGAGGAACCTTATGCGTGCAGATATCGTGCCGGGGGCGAAATTTCCCGATTATGAGTTGACCGATCATACGCGTACGCGTCGCAAACTCAGCGAGTTGCAGGGGATCGATCCAATGATTTTGATCCTTTCGCGCGGCCATTACTGTCCGAAAGATCACCAGCAGCATCTCGACCTGGCGGCGTTTTACTCTAAGATAGCGGTGGCTTACACGCAGATTGTGACTATTTCGACCGATAATATTTTGGAGACCAACGAGTTTCGTGCGGCGGTCGGTGCCCAGTGGACATTTCTGTCGGATTCCGGTCGCAAGATTCAGCAAGAGTTGGATATTCAGGAATATACCGACCCACACCATAACCCGATGATCCCACATACGCTGGTGCTGCGACCAGGACTGGTAATCTACAAAATCTATAATGGCTACTGGTTCTGGGGCCGACCCTCGACCGCTGATCTATGGCAGGATCTGCGTGAGATCTCGCGCGAGGCGCGACCCGATTGGGACCTGTCCGCACCTGGCATTCGCGAGAGTTGGGAAGGCGATAAGAAGCTGCATTATCCTTATAAAGGCTAATACTTGCACCTGCACATGTGGCTGCGGCCCGCGGGGCGCAAACCATGCGTTTGCGCCCCGCGGGCCGCAGCCACATCTTTTCTTTACTGTATTTCAGTTTCTTAGCAGGTTCTGATAAAAGACTTGTCGATTACTGGCAAGCACGGCTTTGATGTCACGACTTGTCTGATCTGCCAGAACTTCCTCTTGATCATTGCGAATACCGTCAAGAATGCTGGCAGCAACGTCAGCAGGGTTCACTTTGGCGGAATTGATTGGAGCCGCCATATCGGTATCCATGTAGCCTACATGAACACCGACTACCAATGTTCCCTGGGCATGCAGTTCGATGCGGATGGCTTCCGTCAAAGCCAGTTCAGCGAATTTGGACGCGCTATAGGGTCCGAGGTTGAGAGAGGCAAACCAGCTTAAGACGGAAAGTACGTTGACCAATACTCCTCCACCGTTGCGCTTCAGGATGGGGGCAAATGCGCGCACCATCGCTAAGGTACCAAAGTAGTTCGTTTCCATGGTATTACGTGTTTCATCCAATGATGGTGCCGAGAGGAAGGTGGTAACAGGGCCAACACCTGCGTTATTGACAAGAATGGTGATATCCTGGCATTGTTCCACAGTGGCAGCAATGTCGTGTGCGTTGGTGATGTCCAGTTTGACAGGCTGTAGGCGAGGATCAGAAGTCTCAATAGGCGTTCGACTACCCACATAGACTTTCCTTGCGCCCGCATCCAGAAATGCTTGAATCAACGATTTTCCCAGTCCACGATTGCCACCAGTAACCAGGACCACTGAATTTTGAATGTGCATAAATGTCATCCTTTTCTTTACAATCTTGAAAGATTGAGACAGCTATCTTTGAATAAACGTTCAAAGATAAAAACAAAAAAATTAACGAAAGACCGATAGGGCGGTCTTCACCACATCTTGTAATACGCTTCGATCCTGCTTGGCTCTTGCCAGCACACGGATACTAATCAGGATACCCAACAAAAAGTGTGCCCCTTGATGAGGATCATAGGTCCAGGGCAATTCACCGCGTACCTGAGCATTGATCAGGAGACGATAGAAATTTTCCTCTAACGTCTGTAATGCGGATTGCGTGATGTGATTGATCTCTGTATCGTGTGGTGCCATTTCCATGGTCGCATTCACGAGAAAGCATCCGCGACGGTCTGGGTCCGCAAGCAAAACTTCGATCCAATGCTGAAAATAGCGCTCAAGGGTTTCCGTAAGAGATCCTTGTGGCTGCTCATGAGATGTGATCTCCGCAGGAATCTTTGTCAGGTAACACTTAAGGGCCGCCACATACAGTGCGTGTTTGTCACCGAAGGTATCATAGAGACTGCCACGACCAAGGCCGGTAGATTGCACAACATCCTCAATAGAAGACGCTTCATAGCCCTGCTTCCAAAACAGATTCATGGCCGCTTCCAACGCCTGCTCCGGTAGAAATGCTTTCTTGCCAGCCATCTGAACTATCCTTTCTTTCTTTTCTTCATACTATACTCCATTTTGGAACGATTAGTCAAGGATACCCAGAGATGATTTAGAATTTGCACAAATGAAGCCAAAATCGATATATATGCATTTTTTCATTCAATTTCTCCTTAATGAAAGTCGATTTCATCTTTAGTACCTGTTTCGTTCCTCTGTTCCTTTTACAATACGCTCATGTCGCTTTATGCATTCTCACTGGTGCTCTGATTTTCAGTAAAGAAAGGTTTTACAAAAAAATATGACGCGCAAAGTTTTAAGGCTTTGCCTGGGTATCCTGCTCGCGCTGGTCGCGCAAGGATTTTTGCCGGGCACCATCTCATTCGCCGCGCAACAACATCATCCAAAGCCCGTTGTACCGCATCGCGCCTGTCCCAGCACCAAAAAGCAGAGAATGGGTCTGTGTAATGTAATGGTGATGGGGCTGGTGGCCTCGCCCAAACCTATTTACAGTTTTCTCTCAAAAAGTACAGCAGCACTTGCGGCTCCTGGCGGTAGTGTGCCATACACCCCGGCAAACCTGCATACCGCTTACAATTTGCCCTACAATGGTTACAGTCAGCAGACGGTAGCGATCGTCGATGCCTACGATGATCCCAATGCCGAGGCTGATATGAACTATTATCGTGCGACCTTCGGTATTCCTACGTGTACATCTTCCACTGGCTGTTTCCGCAAAGTCAACGAATATGGTAGTACATCGCCGTTGCCGAGCGCGAATGCGTCATGGGCGCAAGAGATCTCGCTGGACCTGGATATGGTCAGCGCCATCTGCAATAACTGTCATATCATCCTGGTCGAGGGCAATTCGGACAACCTCAGCGATCTGGGACCAGCGGTCAATACAGCCGTGAACCTGGGCGCGAACGTGGTCAGCAATAGCTATGGCTCCGGCACAGAATTCAGTGATGAGTCCTATTTCTGCAACACCTACTACAACCATCCACGTGTAGCGATCACCGCCAGCACGGGCGATGGTGGACCAGGGGTGCAGGCACCCGCGGTCTGCCCTGGGGTCATCGCAGTCGGTGGCACCAGTTTACAAAGCAACGGCACAGAAACAGCGTGGAGTGCCTCCGGTGGTGGTTGTAGCACGGGCTATATCGCGAAACCCACGTGGCAAAGCTATGTCAATACTGGTTGCCCCTATCGTGCCGTGGCTGATATCTCCGCCGTGGCTGATCCGTATACCGGCGTTTATGTTTTCGACACCTACAACGCTGGCGGTTGGTATCAGATGGGTGGCACCAGCGCGTCCGCGCCGATTATCGCGGGTGTCTATGGACTCGCGGGCAACGCCAGTTCGACTGATAACGTGGTACAACTATTGTGGGAGTACAAGAACGCGGGCGTCGGCTGCATCAACAATGTGCCGACGAACAGCGCGACCACATACGCCTATCAGACAGGTCTCGGTAGCCCTAACAATATTACCTGTTTCTGATACGCGTTGTCTTCAACAGAGCAAAGAAGGCGCACAAACACGCAAGGCAAAAGATACATTTGCCTTGCGTGCTAATGTTGTGAGAGAGGTCGCGCTCGGATTTCACGACTAGCATCGTTTCAATCAAGTGGGCCGATACCTGTGCATGATCCTTTGCAGATCATCGAGTGGAAGCGCGTAGGCCGTGTGACCCTGCCAACCGGTCATGGTCGTTGCGGCGACCAGGGCGTTTACGATGGATTCTTCCGTCGCTTCCGCGACCGCGTTGAAGAAGGGATTGAGTAGATCGTTGGGAATCATCTTGAGATCGACGGGCGCGTCCAGGCTGGTTGAGATATGATTGCCAGTCGAGAAGGCCAGGAAAATGTCGCCGCTCCCGTTGTGGCCGGTGCCGCCAGTGCGCGCCAGGCCGACTGTGGCGCGTTTCGCCAGGCGTGTGCATTGCATGGGTAAAAGAGGTGCATCGGTCGCCACGATAATGATGATCGAACCACCTTTAGGCGACTCATTCCAGGGATTGGGCACTTTGCTGTAGTCGAGTTCGCGTCCCACAGGCACACCATCGACACGGAACAGGCTGCGTTCGCCATAGTTGCATTGCACGAGCACACCAACAGTGTATGTCTGCCCCAGGCAGGAGACAAGACGCGAGGAGGTACCGATACCGCCTTTGAACTCATGGCAGATCATGCCAGTGCCACCACCCACATTACCCTCCAGCACAGGCCCGGTGGTAGCGGCGTTGAGGGCCGCGAAGACATGTTCCTTCGTGACATGGTGCGCGTTGATATCGTTGAGCCAGCCATCCCAGGTCTCGGCCACAACGGGCAAGGAGCCAAGCCATGAGGCCGATATCGAAGCCGATCCGACGCCTGTATGCGCGCCTTCGACGGGATAGGCCGCGACCGCGTCCCTCACTACGCCGACGGAATCGGTATTTGTAATAGCAAGCGGTGTATGGATGGTGCCCGACTCCTCGACCCAGGGCAGACCTGTCATTTCTCCGCAGCCGTTGAAACTGAAATAACCCGCGAACGCGTGCTCACCCCAGATAGCGCCCGCACGCGGTACGATTACCGTCACACCCGTACGCGCGATACGTGGTGTGTCGAAGATAAGCGTTGCCTGTCCCACCAGTACATCAGGCACATCGGTGATCGCGTTGAATGGACCAGTTGGTAGCGTGCCAAGCGTAATACCCAGATCTCTCAGGCGTGTTGCCGCCATAACTTTACCCCTTTAGCTTTTTATATATACACAATCTTATGCCTATATGCTAATTTATCTATTGTAAAATATATTTTTGTCTGCCCACAAAATCCTTAATAATCTCCATTGACAGGGGACAGAAAGCACTGTAAAGTTAAAACAACAGCGAGTACTGATGAAGATAGAGGGGGAAGCCGCGATGAATGCACAGCCGAGACTAAGCGCCCTGGAACGCCGACAAATCAACCTGGAAACACGGGTCGAAGAAATAGCTCAGGACCTGGAAGCTAAACACAAACATCTCTACAATGACATGTCAGCTAGCTTCGGGCAGATAACAGAGTACTTCATGCAAATTGAAAGTCGTCTCAATATTATCGAACCTGCCCTGGTTACTATCGAGTCCACTATGGCTACCAAGGATGATCTCAAAGGCATGGCGACTAAAGAGGATCTTACGACCGTCGAGCATCGTCTCGATACTATCGAGTCCACTATGGCAACTAAAGAGGATCTTACAATAGTCGAGCATCGTCTCGATACTATCGAGTCTACTATGGCAACTAAAGAGGAT
>CAZZWK010000054.1:0-29001 GCA_964657925.1 uncultured Dictyobacter sp. | reverse complement strand
AATAGTCGAGCATCGTCTCGATACTATCGAGTCTACTATGGCAACTAAAGAGGATATCAAAGGTATGGCTACCAAGGAGGATATTACTACTATCGAGTCTACCATGGCTACTAAAGCGGATATCAAGGGTATGGCGACTAAAGAAGAATTGAACAATATGGAGACTCGTATCCTCGATGCATTCAATCAATTAGTCAGCATAATTCGTCCGCAAAACTCCTCATCGCAATAGAAGTGCTGACATGCCACTTCGACCGATCAAAAAACGAGAGATTTCTAGATTTTACCTGCTAAATAGAGGTAGCGAAGCATCGACATGGGCGGATACATCGGGCAGCAGGAAACAGAAACGGCTTCCCTCACCTGCCACACCGGAACTCTCGACCCAGATACGACCGCCCATAGCCTCGACCAGTTGCTTGCTGATGTACAATCCCAGGCCAGCACCGCGCACTGGACCGGCAAGGTCACGCTGTAAACGCACGAACTGCTGAAAAATCAAGGACTGGTCGGCAGGAAGAATGCCAGGACCCGTATCGCATACACATAAACAAACCTGTGGCATCGCGGCATTGGCCTGAAGCTGCTGAAAGGGAATGGCGGAAATAGTAATAGCGGTGCCAGGTGGACAATAGCGAAAGGCGTTCGAGAGCAGGTTGCGCAAAATTTGCCGTAACGCTTGCTTGTTGGACCAGACAGCGAGTTCTTGCGCAACTTCGATAGCGATGGTAAAGCGGGCATCTTCTTGTGGAAAAAATGAGGTCAGGGTATCGCGCACGAAGACAGCTAAAGGAATGATCGATCCATGCGCGATATCGAGCGCGCTCCTGATATAGGTTGTTTCCAGGATTTTCGATACTAGCTCGATGAGTTCGTCGCATCCCTGTTTCGCATTTTTCAAGAAAGTCAGGCGCGTCGATTCATCCAGAGTACTATCGGGCAAGCTAAGCATTTCCAGATAGCCATCAAGGATGGTCAAGGGGGTGCGTAGTTCGTGGCTGACGTGCGAGAGAAATTGATCTTTGAGTCGATTGACCTGCTCCTGTTGCGCGTACGCGACCTCCATCTGTGACCAGCGTTGCACGATATGCTTGAAACGATGGCTTAAAGAAACGGCATAAACCCACGCGCACGCAAGCAGAACAATTGCCAGTATCACAAAGGCCACGCGCAAGAGGAGTCGCGTAACTCCATCAGTAGTGAAGTGATCGACCAGGAAGACGGCGATGAGAAAAAGCGCGATCGCTACATGAATGAGGATGAAAGAAATATAGGGTATGCGTTTGCCTGTTCTTTGCAATTGTAATCGTTCACGTCGAAGATGCTCCCAGTCGAGGGGAGATGTTTGTGCTGAATCTTGCATAATCTGGTCCTCCCTTAAAGCACTGCCTACCTGCCTGATTGAATAGAAGAGAAAAAGCATTATATTAGATTAAACGGATGGATGAGCAAGAATGGTGACAGCAAATTCTGGTCGATTGCTGAAGGGATTAGGCCAATAAAATGGACTGAACTTGTTAGCAGGCATTGTAATAGGAATAATGTTGTTTGCCTGCTTTGTTTCAGATGACGAGGCACTGCATGCGGTATAGTGTGCTTTGTAGGGTGATCAACTCTATTGATCTAGCGAGTCGCTATCCTGGTGGTGGAAATCGGTGCGCTCTTCAAAAGGAAAGGATAGCCTCAATAGCACTAACATGAAAAACGAGGAGTTTGTAACGATGACAGAGTCAGCTATTTCTGATCCATTTGCTTATCTTTATCCCGAAGAATTTATGGTGCTCACCAGTTACCGCAAGGATGGGACGCCCATGCCGACAACGGTATGGTTCGCCAATGAGAACGGGCATATCTACGTAACTACGGGGAGTACAGCCGGTAAGATCAAACGTATTCGCAACAATGGTCGAGTGCAACTCGCGCCCAGCGATCGCGTGGGCAATGTGCATGGTGACACAGTTGAGGCCAGGGCACAAGAGGTCCCAGCCAGTGAATACGAGCGTGTGAATGCTGTACTCGCACGCAAATATAAAGAGCAGTACAACGCGGTACGCTCACAGATGTCCGGTGGTCACCAGAGCACATATATCGATATTACACCCGCGTAAGAAGGTGGGTGGAAGGAATTTTCATTACATGCAGGTCCGTGTAGGGCAAACGCGTGGCAGAGATGCTGGGGACATCCCCGCATCTCTTGTCCTACACGTTTAGGTTGTTTATGCACGCGATGCGGGAATGATTGGTAGCACGAGCGCCGAGGGATGGTCACGATCGTGATAAATACGCTGGTGGGCTACGACGAAATCTGAGCTCTGACCGAGAGGGGCCACGATGTTCTGGTTACGATCGTATTTGGGGAACGCGCTCGAAGAGAGTTGCAGGCAGATGCGATGACCGGTTTTGAACACCTGAGACGTATTCCAGCAATCGATGGAGTAGTGATAAATTTTGTTCGGCTCGATGAACGAGGGGTGAGCCATGCCTTCGCGGAAGCGAGCACGCACCATACCATCGCACAGGCGTTGGCGAAAGCCGTTCGGCCAGACATCGAGCAACATTGCCATAAAATCGGTATCGGGCGCGGACGAGGCTGCGTACAGATCGAGTCTGATCGGACCCGTTACCTCAACATTTTCCAAGCATGGCGTGGTAGTGTAGACCAGCACATCTTCGCGCAATTGCACCACAGCATAATCGTCCGGCCCTCCAATTTGCGCGGAGGTAGCATCAGTGATGAAGGGGAATGGCTGCGCAGGATCGTACTCATAGGAGTCATACACGTCAAATATCCCTCCTGGCGCAGGCTTCTCGGTCGAAAGCGATCCATCGCCCGCGCGACTGTTGGCGTGGCCGGAACTGTGCAGATAGAAGGGCGTCCATTGCGTGCGGGCCAAAGGCCATTCCCGCTCATCGCGCCACTCGTTCGTGCCCATGATGAACAGGCGTACCGGTGCTTCTCGTGCTTCAGGTGGTTGCTCACTGTGTTTGAGCCAGCGATCATACCAGCGCGTCTGTTCGCTGTAGAGATCGATGAGCGCGTGCGAGCCGAAATCGATCGTGCCTAATGTCATTGATCGGTTGACCGCATGCGACCATGGTCCCATAAGCAGACGTTGGCTGGCTCGGGCTGCGGGCGTCGCGGCCTGGGTGGTCATCCCAATGTAATTGAGCGGTGTGCCGATCTGTTCATCGTCATACCAACCGGAGATATGAAAGGTCGGCACGGTTAGCCTATCGAAGTGCGTCTGGTAACAGAGCGGCAGCCAGTAGTCATCGAGTTGGGTATGCACGAACTCTGTACGCCATTTAGGGATCGGGTGCCCCACTGATTCGTCCATGGTCAGAAGTGGTAGATGTTCGTAGACATGAAACCAATCGATAGACTCGACAGATTGCGGCACACGCCCGCTCACCAGATGTAGCCAGCAGAGGTGCATCGGGCTGGGTGTGCCTGTCGGTGTTTCCACAAAGGGATCAGACGGTGTAACCATCACGACCATGGCTCGCAGGTGTGGAGGCTGTTCGAGCGCCGCCAACCACTGGCAACGTCCACCATAGGAGGCGCCCCAGGTGCCCACATTGCCATCGCACCACGATTGAGAGGCGCACCACTCGATGGAATCATAGCCATCCCGGCCCTCATTAAAATACGGCACGAACTCGCCATCGGAATCGCCGCGTCCGCGCACATCCATCGCGACCACAAAGTAGCCGCGTCTCACAAAATATTTCGCCATGTCCAGGTTGATATCGGTCTTCAAATATGGTGTGCGTAAGAGGATTACAGGATGCTTGCCCTGTTGAGAACCGGTCGCGGAAAAATAAATATCGGCAGACAGGGTAATACCATCGCGCATAGGCACGCGTTGATCAAATTGGATACGTAAATCATACGGATTGGACTGCATGAACGTTCCCCTCGTTTATGAAATCATTTGAAAATCATCTCTCAATCAAGTCTATCATAAATCGTGATAAAAGTTTGGAAGCCAACAGGCTCGATAGCTAGAGAGATGATATACTCTAGGGGAAAAAAGTATAAAGAGGCAAGAGAGTTTATGGTACCAAACGATTTAACAAGCTATTTCTCCACCATGGCAACCGTCGGAGGCACATTGGTGGGCCTTATTTTTATCGCTATCTCTATTTTTCCTGAGACGACGATAGAGGCCAAGGCGCCACTAGACCGGCAAACCAAAGTCGCCAGTTCGTTTACCGCGCTCTTAAATCCATTGATCATTTCGCTGTTCGCGCTTATTCCACGTGACAATATCGGGTACGTTACTCTGATCCTGGGTATCCTCGATCTTTTGACGAATATAGTTATAAGTGCCTACCTGCTACAGCAGAAGGATGCCACAAGCAACTCAATCCGTAAATTAGCCTTCATCATCGGAGGTTTTGTGCTCTATATTTATGAGATAGTGATAGGCATCAGACTCTTTTATGGGCCAGGAGACGCAGGCGCGATGCAGGCATTGAACATACTGCTGATCATTGTGTATATCTTTGGCGTCTCACGGGCCTGGGAAGTGCTGGGCGCGCGTCAATTCCACGTGACGAATCTGGTTGAGGATGTGCTGGCAAATGCAAAAGATCAGCAGAGGACCAGCGATCCTATCTCTGACGCACCGCATAGCCACTCAAAAGAATAACCGCAGATATTTTACACAGAAAAGGAGTAAAGCAACATGGCGACGTTTTCCTGCGCATTCTGTAAGCGCGAACTGGCGACGCAGCAAACCGACTGCGATTGTCGCGGCTACGCCATTGACCGTTTCATTGCATCCGCGCAAAACAGGGAAAGCATCGCCCCAATGGTGGCCTATCTCACGGCGCACCCTGACGAAATGGTGGACGTGTTGACCGAGACCAGGGCTGTGCTCATCGCCGCGCGAGATGAGCAGGACCAGAAACGGCGTGCGGCGGAGCATGCGCTAGATCGCATCCGGCGCATCTGTGACGAGCCATGGGCCGATAGCCCAGCACCGCTCTCTGATGCGCCAGAACTGCCCACGTCAAGAGGACACGCACGCTCTGCGGGGAAGACCGATGCAATTCTCGGCTCAGCAAAGGAGTTGTTCTTGTCTGACGGGTATACGCGAACGAGTATGGACTCGATCGCCGCACGAGCAGGCGTGTCGAAGCAAACAGTGTACTCGCACTTCGCCGATAAGGACACGCTCTTCGCGGCGGTCGTCGCCTCACTTCGCTCCGAGGCCGGTGCCAATCGAGCACTGGCACTGCCGAGCCATGCAGCAGACGTACGTGCCGAGCTGACAACATTCGGGATCGATCTACTCAAGGTTCTTCTTGTGCCCGAGGTTGCCTCCCTTCGTCGCTTGATCATCGGCGAGCTAACACAACGGGTCGAACTGAGACGCACCTGGTCGGATGGAGCTCCCGAGGACGCGGCGATCGCTCTACGCGATTACCTGACTGCAGCCAATACCGCTGCACTGCTGGCAGTCGAAGACCCGGAGCCTAACGCTCGGCAGTTCATCACGCTCATCAGCGCAGAAGGACTGAATAAATCTGTCTACGGCGTACGGCCTCTCAGCGATCAGGACCGACGCGCGATCGCAGAACGTTGCGTCGACTTGTTCGTCCGCGCGCACAGGGCTGGCTAACTACTTAGAGTGCACAGCCCAGGGAAGACAGGTCATCGACGACCCTGAGCACTAGACCGATAATCACCAGTTGTTCACTACCTCTATTTGTGATTGACGACACTACAGCTTGACCTCATACTAGACAGTATGGTATCTTCATTATTATACTAGACTGTCTAGTATGAAAACTCGTTTATTCGTTGTTCATCTTACAGCACGCTCCAAGCACATTAGCGATGTATCGTAGTGAACGACGATTCTGCTTTTCTTGAGGAGAGAGCTATGCGTATAGGATTGCAGGTAAGGTTTACGAATACACAACAGAAATCCCCAGGCGACTCTATCATACACATTGCCACGCAGGCCGAGCAGGCAGGCTTTGCAACGTTGATGGTACCAGACCATTTCTCAGTTCGGCCAGAGAGTACACCGTGGGTGAAAGGAGATGAGAACGCTCCCATTCCGGTCGTCACCGATTTCTTTGAGGCGTGGAGTGTGCTGGCCTTTATCGCAGCTCGTACCAGTCGCATCAGGCTTACTATGGTTTCCGGAATCACCATGCGCTACCCGGCAGTTTTGATAAAAACGGCGGACACCCTGGATGCGCTTTCGAGCGGTCGCGCGTATTTAGGATTGGGGGCAAGTCCAGACTTTGGAGCCGATGAGCACCTACGGATGGGCCTGCCGTTTCCGCCTGCCGGTGAGCGAGTGGCACGTCTGGAAGAGGTTGTGCAGATGGCGCTACAATTCTGGTCGGGCGAGGATAAACCGTTTGAGGGCACCTATTACCAGCTCACAAGTACTGTCGGAACTCCACTGTTTATTCAGCAGCCACATCCTCCCATTTTGATCGCAGGCAGCGGCAACAAGATGATACGCCTGATGGCTCAATACGCAGATACAGTCAGTATTGGCTTTGGTCAAAACCTCGACGACTTGCGCACGAAACTGGAGGCATTGCGCACGTATTGTCAGGAACTGAACCGTCCGTACGAGCATATCGAGAAAACGACGCTCTTTGTGGCTCCTGTTGCGCATAATGGTCACCTGGACCCAACGGCGCTGGCATACATCAGGGCCTTAGCCGAGCTTGGTATCGATGAAGTTATGATTAACAATCCCAACGACCCTGTGATCTTTGATCTACTCGCCACTGAACTGATTCCCACGGTTGGAAGTTTTCCTGTCACCGGACGTTGAAGCACTCGCAGGGCATGCTGGATCACCTGCGAAGAGTGAGATTTTTATTGACAGGGGCACACCTCTGCGGTTATACTCTAAGCAGGCAATGACCTTGCTGAGAATGATTTCTTCTCTTGGAAGAAGAAAGGAGCATGTTTTATGCGCAACGAAATACTTTTCCCAGTCGCATCATGTCTCCAGCAGGGTCGAATAGTGTCAAGCGATTCCAGGTGAGCAAACTGTAGTACAAGAGGATCGCGTGCGCAACAGGTCGTCCCGAGTGGGATGGCCTTTTTTGTTGGACCTTTTTAGGGTCCAATCGAGTATTGAGGGGCCGTGGGCATGAACGTAGACAATGTCCCACGGCCTTTTTGTATTCGTGAGCGCGCCACAGATGGCGAGAAAGAGCAGGTGTACGATGACTGTCTTTTCATTTTTCCCATTTTCTTCATTTTTTACACACACAAACAGATTAAAAACAATACGCAGGAGTGACGAAAGCACATGTCGAAAAAGAGAAAGTTTCGCGAGCAGGACGAGTTAGAAGAGCAGCAGATTTTAGCGACACAGGACCCGGTACAAACCACGCTGGATGCTTTTTTTGCCGATGGCTTGATCAATGAGATTTTATACACAGTGAAAAGTGGGAAAGAGGCCACGGTCTACTGCTGCCAGGCTAATCCCGCGCTGGGAGTGGATCTGGTGGCGGCGAAAATATATCGATCGCGCAATAATCGCGGCTTCAAAAACGACGCCATCTATCAGGAGGGGCGAGTGATTACCGAGGGACACGTGCGACGAGCGGTGCAGAACAAATCGCGCTTCGGACGCGAGGTGCAGTTCTCGATGTGGGTCAACTACGAGTACGAGGCATTGCAGACGCTCTACAAAGCTGGCGCAGATATCCCTAAACCGTTCGCACGCACGGAACACGCGATCCTGATGGAGTACCAGGGCGATCGCGAGCAGGCGGCACCGGCA
Source organism: uncultured Dictyobacter sp. (assembly GCA_964657925.1). GTDB lineage: Bacteria > Chloroflexota > Ktedonobacteria > Ktedonobacterales > Ktedonobacteraceae > Dictyobacter. The sequence goes on along the minus strand of CAZZWK010000054.1, from coordinate 21,226 downwards.
TTGCAATCCGTGGACTTGCCAGGCTACAGGGTCGTACCGGTCTTTGAACGCTTGCTGAATAACATCGAGTTGTTGTTGGCGCACAACTACATTCATGGCGACCTTTCGGCGTATAATATTCTGTACTGGCAAGACAAGGCGACGATCATCGATTTTCCACAGGCGGTGGACGCGCGCTTCAATCCGAACGCGCTGGCCTTGTTGACACGCGATATCGAGAACGTTTGCCACTATGTCGCCAGGTACGGGCTGCAACGCGATGGACGCAGCATCGCGGAAGGATTGTGGCACAGGTTCAAAAATGCGCGCTTGTAAGATTTGATCATAGGATTTGATTATAGGATTTGTAGGAAAGGACGGGAACGACCATATGCGAATACAGGGGTGTCTGAATGGAAGCTGGAGGAAAGCGGGCGAGCATCCACAATTGCCGATCACACCCGCTGAGTTAGCCGAGGCCGCGCGACTTTCTGTAGAGGCAGGTGCGGCAATGTTTCATATTCATGTACGTGATGAGCGGGGAGAACAAACACTGGCGGCAGAACATTGTGGCAAGGTACTCACAGCGATGCGCGAGGTATGTCCAGGATACCCGGTTGGCGTAAGCACTGCGGTGGAGATTGAGCCGGACAATGTGAAGCGACTGCGATCGATCGAGGCGTGGACAGTTTTACCTGACTACGCCTCGGTCAATTTTTCAGAGGAGGGGGTCGAGGATATATGCACGCTGCTGATGGTCAAAGGTATCGGCATCGAGGCGGGCCTTGGAAGTATTGAGGAGGCGCGATTGCTGGTTCGGCTGGGCATCGCCGAACACTGCCTGCGCCTGCTGATCGAACCGGACGAGCAGAACATTGACGAGGCTTGGGCCACCGCGCAGCAGATCGCGTACCTGCTGGGAGACGCGGGCATACAGACGCCGCGATTGCTGCATGGCTACGAAAAAACGGCGTGGCCGCTGCTTACCATCGCGCTCGAACGCGGCTACGATGTGCGTATTGGCTTGGAGGATACGCTGACGTTACCGGATGGACAGGTGGCGGAGGATAACGCGAGCCTGGTGAGGGCGGTAAGGGGGATGATAGCGAAATAAATTCAGTTAGAGGGAGGGTCGTTATGTTTGGAGTTGTGTCGAAAGAAGAGGCCGATAGGCAGGAGCACCGCGCCGATAGCCAGTCCTAGGAAGAGGATCGAGCTATTGCCATCCCACTCGACAACGTAGCCGAGGAAGGAGACCACGAGCAGCACAGCCACGACATCGACCAGTTTTTGTTTCAGATCGTCGAGGGTGTGGATCTCCAGCCAGTGTGGCATGGGCAGGCGGTCATCGATGAAGAGGTCGTAGAGGCCGAGGGCCACGATGAAGAGAACCGCGCCGAGCAAGAACTGATCGATCAGCTCGATACATTCGACGGCCAATACCTTCGAGGCTTCAAAGGTGAACGAGAGGTGCTGCACATGCTCTATAATGATAGTGATAACGGTCACCAGGCCATTGAGGGTAACGGCGACCGCCGCCAAGAACGCACCCAGGATAGCGATGGCGATAAAAAAACGACTCGCCGCGAGCAGTCGTCGAATCATAGATCCTCCGAATAGATAGTGGTATTTTTCAGGGTAGAACGAAGAGTTTAATTGCTTGAGATGCCTTCTTATATATTGAAAAAGAATGCTAGTACGATCCTACCGTTTCTTTTTTACTACAACGGTAGAGAATTCTTTGCATTTTGTTGACATGTAACTCCTTCCGTTGCTACTATCATTGAGTATAACACAGGGTATAGAGTGAATATTTTCGAGAAAGAGCAGATGTTTCGCCCAGCATTGGGGAGTTTGCTCTCCACACATAGAAGGGGATGAGTAGATCCCGCTCACTCTTCTGAAAAAAACTTTTTGGGATGAAAAAGGACAAATTGTCGTGAGCATACTTTCCTGGTTTCGCATACGACGTGCCGATGGACGTAGCGCGAATAGTAGTAACAAGTCAGCGCAAGACCAACAAGAGCAACCAGTTGAGGAGTTTTCCTGGATCGATGGACGCAGGCATGTCAATGCGGTGCCTTACGTCATGCCCAAGGACCTGGAAGAGGTGAACCGTCTCGACTTCCAGCACTACATGATGCGCTACGCCCTGCAACGCAACTATGTCGCGCCAATCAATGATCCAAGAGGGATTCTGGATGTCGGCTGTGGCACAGGTCGCTGGGCACATGAGATGGCGCAGAGTTTTCCACGTGCGAAGGTGTTCGGCCTCGATATCATCACGGACAGTCTCGCGCCAGTGGATACGCTGCCCACCAATTATCGGTTTGTGCAGGGAAACGTGCTCGCGGAACTCCCGTTTCCCGATAAGACCTTTGATTATGTGCATCAACGGTTTCTGCATATGGCGATTCCCAGCAAAAGCTGGCCTCACACTATCGCCGAACTGGCGCGTGTCACTCGACCTGGCGGCTGGGTCGAAGTGTCGAACACAGACACCTATATGCACAATCCTGGTCCCGCCATAAAGCAGTTGAGCGAGTGGGGGTACGCGATGAGTCATGCGCACGGCATCGATCCACTGGTATGCAGCCATATGGGAACGTTTATGCAAAATATCCGCATGGTCAATGTACAGACGTACCGCGTTGATCTACCCATCGGTAGTTGGGGTGGGCGACTGGGAGTGCTGGCCGCAACCGACCTGCAAGCATTCAATCGCGCCATAGGTCCTAAAATCACGAGTGAACTGCATATTCCCCCCAAAGAATACCATCGCTTATCACTGATGATGCAGCAGGAATGGGAAAGCAACCAGAGCTATTTCTCTATTTATATCAGCTGCGGCCAGGTCCCTTTATAAATGAAACGCTACGTTGGCAATAGAGTCAGGCCCTAGTAGAGACCAATGGGCGCGGATACGGACACGAATGCTGGAAGTATCCTTTCATCTCTTGCCCTACGTAACGGGATAAGTCGTCAAGCCATTTCTCCCTCAAGGTATCCTCTACCCGTGACGAAGCGCATACAAATATGCTAAGGTTTGATTGTGGCACCTTCTACAACGAGAGGCAGAGCCAAAGGAGATGTTCTGTCCACTCGTAGTAGAGATCTGATCATATTTAGACAACGATAATGGAGAAACTATGCGCATTCTGATCCTGGGAGGCGATGGCTACCTCGGCTGGCCGCAATCCCTCTACCTTTCGAGTAAAGGGCATGATGTCACTATCTTCGATAACCTGACGCGCAGGCACTTCGATCTTGAGCATGGCTTCAATAGTCTGACGAACATTCAGACTTTGCATCAGCGGGTCGCGGCCTGGCGAGAAGTTTCTGGTCGCGAGATCGGCATCCACATCGGCGATCTGCTCGATTACGAGGCTCTATCCACGGTTTTTCGCGAGGTAGAGCCGGAGGCAGTGGTGCATTTCGCGGAGCAGCGCTCCGCGCCCTACTCGATGATCGATCGCAAGCATGCGGTCTATACGCAGTATAACAACGTGATAGGCAACCTCAACGTGCTCTACGCGATCAAAGAGTTCGCCCCGGATTGTCATCTGGTGAAACTGGGCACGATGGGCGAATACGGTACGCCGAACATCGATATTGAAGAGGGCTTTATCGAGATTCACCACAATGGGCGTTCCGACGTACTCCCTTTTCCGAAACAGCCAAGCAGTTTCTATCACCTTTCGAAGGTCCACGACAGCCACAATATCATGTTCTGCTGCAAAATCTGGGGATTGCGCGCGACCGACCTGAATCAAGGCGTGGTCTACGGGGTCGAGACAGATGAGACCGTGCTGGACCCACGGCTGGCAACGCGTTTCGATTATGATCAGATCTATGGAACGGCGCTGAATCGCTTCTGTATCCAGGCCGCCATTGGCTACCCCTTGAGTGTGTACGGCAATGGGCGGCAGACACGCGGGTACATCAACATCATGGACACGGTGCGTTGCATCGAACTGGCGGTGATTTCACCAGCGAGCGCGGGTGAGTATCGCGTATTCAACCAGATCACTGAACAATTTTCCTTGCTGGACCTTGCCGAGATGGTCGCAGAACAGGGCAAACATTTCGGACTGAATGTGCGCATCGAGCACTTGCCGAATCCACGCGTGGAGTCGGAGCAGCACTATTACAACGTCAAACACACACGACTGATCGAGCTAGGACTGGAGCCACACCTGCTGAACGGTCACATGCTCGATTCGCTGATAGAGCTTGCCACCAAACAGCGAGCACTGATCGACCCCGCTTTAATCTCTCCCACCGTCAACTGGCGCTCGACCAAAAACGAGTTGACTCAAACCAATTCCTGATTTCGCGTGATTCCAGTGGGGAGAAGTCCATCGATTACGGTGAGAATATGCTGGTTCGCCAGCATATTCCATTTTTTGTAATCGCGAATACTTTGCAATTTTTCCGTCAGGAGTTGCGGATTGGCGATGATATCGGTCAGGAGCGCCAGTTGTGTCTCCGGCTTCAGACAGACCCAACCCAGGTTGTGTTGTTGAATAAAGTCGAGGTTGGCCGATTCCTGACCAGGAATAAAGTTCGTCGCCAGAAATGGTTTTTCCAGCATGAACGCCTCGCTGATAAAACTCGCGCCCGCCTTGCCCGCGATGATATCGGCAATCGCCATGTATGGCGCGATATCGCTGGTGAACGGAAGCACGTGTACGCCAGACGTATGTGCATAATGACTCGCGATGCCCTGGTTATTGCCGACCGCCAGGATGATTTGCACGGGAAGGGCGGCATGTAGCAGGGCTTCGACGGTGTGATCGACGGCAGCTGATCCTTGCGCGCCCCCCTGTAAGAACAAGGTGATGCGCATGGGATCAAGGTGCAGACGCGCGAGTATCTCAGCCCGCTTTTGCGGCTCTACCTCGATAAATTGTTGCCGAATGGGCCTGCCGGTGAGAAAAAGACGCTTGCGATCGATGCCTGCCTGTACGCTCTGCGCGAAAATCTCGCGTGTGGGCGTGAGATAGGCGTCGGCCCCTTTCTCAGTAAACCAGGACATATGCAAACGGCCAAGATCGGTCAGTTGAAATACCAGCGGAACCGGTTGTGGCAAACGATCGCGCGCACGCGCCGTGGCATAGGAAAGGAAAGCATGGGTCACGACAATGAGTTGAGGGTGCGTATGCTCGATCATCTTCTGAATATGCTTGCGAGTGAGCAGCGTCAAAATAGCGTGCAGGCCGCGAGAGGCGAGTTTGCTGTCGGTCAACGTATATTGCCAGTTCAAGAAATGGGTAAAATATCTGCTCGTATAGGTGTAGAAAAGAGCATCGAATGTGCTTTGCGGATTATTGATGATGACCTCATAATGTGGTTGGAGTATCCCCTGCAATGATTGGGCCAGGTTGAGATGGCCGCCGCCCGCATGGGTTGTCAAGATCAAAATTCTCGGTTTCGGCATACGTATATATCTACTCCTTCGGAAGAGCATAAAGGCGGAAGATCATTCGTGGCCGGAAGACCACAAGGGTCTTCCCTACTATAGACGGAGGGGTAGCGCGATGCGAGAGAAGGTTGGACGACGCAACATGGTGGGGGAGGCACAATGGTGTTGTTCGTGAGAGGACAACACTAGTCGGGGAGGGGGGATTCAACATGCTTTTCAATCTGCTCTAACGCAATCAGTGGCGCTACTTCTTCGACCTGAAGGGGACCGGACGAGGGGGCGTTGCTAGAAGTGGATTTCATTGCTATGTGGTCGTTCTGGTCGGGTGCATGACCTGAATCTGAATTATCCTCACTCGTTTGTTGTAGCTCCTGGCGCTCATGCTCAGCGGATTTGGTGGCACGATTGCGTCGTATCCTGCGCAAGATAACAATAAAAAGAATCGCGGTGACCATTAAGGCGAGGAACAGACTGGAGAAGGTGCCAAAAATAGTGGCGACTTCCAGCCAGCTTTCGGCGAAAATAAAACCCAGGCCCAACGTGATCAACGCGCAAAGAGCCTGGCCGCTGATGTCCCAAAATAAAAAACGGCGATACGAATAGTGCTCCAGGCCCGCGAGGATATTGATGGGGCCACCGAGTGCCACAATCAAAAAGCGGGTGAGGAAAACAGCCCAACCCGTCCGTTGTCTGAAATAATCGCGCCCCTTTTCGATCGCTTCGGGCGACATCCAGCGAAAACGCTTCTGCCGCTCGATCCAACCTATGAGCGCGATACCGACCCAGCGTCCAATGCCATAACCGAGATTATCGCCCATCACGGCGGCACTGAGCGCGACGGGAAACAAGATAAACATGTTGAAATCACCGAATGCAGCGAAGGCACCCGCGGCGAACATGAGCAAAGAGCCGGAAACCGGAACACCAACAGCCGCAACGAACACGATCAACCAGAGGGCTGGATAACCGAAGTGCTGCAAGTCATTCAGAAAGACGGCGTTCAATAGTTAGTGCTCCAAGGACTCGATAGACAAAGGCGCGATAACACTTTGCGGGCCAGGCGTCGGTTTGGCGGGGGATGGATGCTGCTTACGATATGTCAGGATAGCGGTCTGCACCGTATGCACGACTTTGTTGACCGGTTGCCGTTTACGACTGGCAATCTCATACAGGGTTGTGTGACGCAGCGTTTTCGGCGTGCCGGATTGCAAAGAACTACACAGATATGTTTCAGGTACATGATAGATATTCGAGATCACATGCACGGTCATCCAGGGATGGATGGCATTCACATTTTCGGTTTTCACCGCGATATACTGATGCTGAAAGCTACGCGTAGCCTGCACCGTACTTACGCTCGTAAAAACGATAATCGTAAGCATGATCAACAACGCCAAGCCCAATAAGATCAATTTGGTACGTTCACTGAACCTGTACAATTTTACCAGCTCCTTTCGTATGGATTTTCGTTCTTCTAAGATCGGGTCGATCCGTACGATTTTTAAATTTCTCTGCCTCTATCATACCACTTGCAGGCAAGTTTTTAAATCGCCTTGAGCCTTTCAAAAGTCCTCCTCGGCAGATTGTATAATCTGTATGATAGGGGAAAATCGCTGGCTATTGTTCTTCGTCTATAAGAAATTCATAGGAGGGTGTGGGAAACGAACATGAAGACGCTGAATGTACGCACAAAAGAAAAGGATGAGATCGTGGATCTTACCGATACCGTCCTGGATTCCATTCGAGATATGAAGGAAGAGAGCGGCATGTGCATGCTTTTTGTCGCGCACACGACGTGCGCGCTCACCACTGCCGATCTCGATCCAGGCACCGACCTGGATTTTCTGGATGCGTTGCGGCGCATCCTGCCCCACATCCACTATCGTCATCCGCACAATCCAGAACATGCTCCGGACCACATCTTATCCTCGATTATCGGCCCATCGCTTGTTATTCCTTATACGAACCGGCGATTATTACTAGGCACATGGCAGCGTATCGTGCTGGTGGAGTTGGATGGGCCGAGGCAGCGCACCGTTCACCTTTCAACGTTCTGAAATTTCGTTACTGTGCCTGAACGCCACCGGATCTATCTTTGATCACCGAGGCAACGACGAGCGTATGGCGATAGTAGCCGTAGAGCAGGAGCTTGCTGAGCAGGCTATTGAGGACATCCTGATTGGGGATCTCGACCTTCATCAAATAAAAATCTCCCCCGGCCAGGCGGTGGCACTCGCGTATCTCCTCATGCTCATCGACAAATTCGAGTAGCGCATCGTGGTCGCTTGATTCGCGCAGGTTCAGTGTGATGTAAGAAGTAATGAGAGGAGGGAAAAGATTCTGGTCGACGAGGATAGTGTAGCCGGTGATCACCTTTTGCTCTTTCAGGCGGCGTAACCTTTCCCCCACGGCTGGTGCCGACATATTGACAATCTTGGCAAGCTGGCGCAACGAACGCTGACCATTCTCCTGTAGGGCCTGGATGATGGCTTTATCTCTCTCATCGAGGTGTATCAAAAAATGGACTCCTTAGCTCTCATAGTAGCCTACATCGAGCGTTCATACTACAAATGGTCGAGACTACAGATATGAGGCATCTTTTCCATGCTTAGAACGCGGTTCTCTATGAGTATAGCTTATTTGCTGTGTTCTGCCTAGTGCGCGGTCAAGGTTTAATTTGATAGGTTCACAAACGGAGGGGAAGTGGACAATGATGAAATTTAACGAGCAAGATGTAGAGGGAAGATTTATCGACCGGTACCAGACAATGAATTGTCGGGCGGGCCAATAAATTGTGCCCCTACGGTTTGAGGCGTAGTGTACATGCAAAGTGTGCACTACGCGTACGAAACCAATCTTGTGAAGACTGAAAATGAACTATTGGCCGCTTGAGGTTTGCAACTCCTTCTGCTCGCTCAACGTGGGTCGCCCACGCAACACGTCGGCGATTTTTTCGGCGATCATAATGGTTGGGGCATTGGTGTTGCCGTTGGTGACGGTAGGCATGATCGAAGCATCGACCACACGTAGGCCCTCCACACCGCGCACACGCGCTTGATTATCGACGACAGCCAGTTCATCATTTCCCATTTTGCAGGTGCCGACGGGATGGTACAAGGTTTCCGCGCCGTTGCGGATGTACTCTACCAGTTTCTCGTCATTGGTGGTACGCGCGCCGGGCAACGTTTCTACGTCGTGGAATGGCACGAAGGCTCTGGCCTGTCCTAACCGGCGCGCGATCTTGATGCCCTCGATCAACGCGTTCAAATCTGCCTCGACCGCCAGGTAGTTAGCGTAGATGGCGGGATACTCGGTCGGGTCGCTGGAACGCAAGCTGATGTGACCACGACTCTGCGGGCTAACCAGCGTCGGGCCAATGGTGTATCCATGGCTTTCGACGGGCGTGAAACCATGGTTGACGTACGCGACGGGCGCGAAGTGATACTGAATATTCGGCTCGGGCAGATCCGGATGCGTCTTGATAAACGCGCCGGATTCCGCGACGTTCGAGGTGAACGGTCCGGCCTGGTGATCCATGTACTCCTGCAAATTCTCGGCGGTCTCGATGTTGAAAAGCGAGACGGCCTGCGTGCTGGCATAACATACACTGACGAACGGGTGATCCTGCAAGTTGCCGCCCACACCTGGCAGGTCCACGACGACATCGATACCGAGCTTGCGCAGATCATCGGCAGGTCCGATGCCCGAAAGCAGCAGCAGTTGTGGGGAGTTGACAGCGCCACCACTCAGAATGACCTCTTTATTGACGCGCACCTGCTGCTCAACGCCATCTTTGAAGTAGGCAACCCCTACCGCTCGCGTACCCTCGAACAGGATACGCGTGATCAGCGAATGCGTGGACAGCGTCAAGTTGGGACGCGAGAGGGACGGATGTAGGTAACCGACGGCGGTGCTATGGCGTCGGCCCTGTCGCTGCGTGACCTGATAACGGCCAAAACCATCCTGTTGCGCAGCATTAAAGTCGTCGTTGCGCGGCCAGCCGAGTTCAACGCCCGCTTCGATGAAGGCATCCGAGAGTGGACTGTTGTAGGGTCGGTCCATCACGTTGAGCGGTCCGCCCGTGCCATGATAGTCCGAAGCGCCGCGCTCCTGATTTTCGGCCTTCTTGAAATACGGCAGCACGTCCGTGTAGCCCCAACCCTCGTTGCCCAGTTCGCGCCAGTGATCGTAATCGTAGCGATTGCCACGGATATAGATCATGGCATTCAACGAACTGGAGCCGCCCAATACTTTACCACGCGGCCAGTACAACTTACGATTATTCAGAAACGGCTCTTCCTCGGTATAATAGGCCCAGTCGACAGGGGTTTTGAACAATTTGGAGAACGTCACCGGAATATGAATCTCTTGCGCCTCGTCCGCTCCACCCGCTTCCAGCAACAGTACAGAGGTTTCGGGGTCTTCCGTCAAACGCTCCGCCAGCACATTGCCAGCTGAACCCGCGCCAACGACAACATAGTCGTACATGGTCTTTCCCTTTCATCTGCGAAACAGACCTCAATGGACACAATTACGGGGATCACGCTACATCGACTGCTCCAATTGGGAATACTCACTCTCTAAGTGTACAGTATAGTTGCTTTATTTTGTACCCTGCCGAATATATCCCTCCAGTTCTCTTTCCGCGTAGGGCGCAATTCGATCACATAAATAAACACCCCTTTACTATATCAACTATCAATTATATCTATCTGGTAAACGCGTACAGATTTCCGTTGTGCGCGCCCACGAACACCCAGGAGGGCAGCACAGCGGCGGAAGAACTGACCGCGCTATGCAGATCGACATATTGCAGCAGAGTCCCGTGAGCAGCATCTATCACTTCGACGCCGCCATCGCCAGTCACGAAGCCATTGCCGATATCCTGGTAGAGCGTTTGCCCGGCGATCGCGGGCGAGGCATAGACGATCACCGGAATAGCATGTTGCCAGTGAGAAACACCGGTATCGGCGGAAAGCGACCAGGAGCTAGCGCTCTGTCCGCGCACAGCAGCGACATAAAGCAGGCCATTGGCGAACGCGGGCGAGCTATAGACCTGAGCACCGACGATGACGCTCCATAAAACACGACCAGTTGTAGCGTCGAGGCTGTAAATCTTGCCATCCTTGCCACCCACGGCTACACGAAGTTTGTTTTGTGCATCGTGATACAGGGTTGGGCCACCACCGATATCCGTATCCGAAACGTCGCGTACGACCGAGCGCCAGTGCCATAGGAGATGTCCATCTTGCAGAGAGAACGCCTGCACGCCATCATCGGGATCGCCCGTCGCGACATAGACGGTCTTGCCGTCGACGGCGGGCGAACTCCATACACCTCCGCCCGGCGCACCCCCTGGCTCTATCGGAGTGCGCCAGCGCATCTTGCCCGTTGCCGCGTCCAGGGCCAAAATCTGGCCCGGTAGTTTTGGGTTCTCACTGAGTTGGGAGGCTGTGCCAAAGATGACAAGACCGCCCGCGACGATCGGTGATGACCATATCTTCGCGCCTGCGGGATCGATCAGCCGTTGCCAACGCACAGCCCCATTGCGCCTATTGATGGCGTAGAAGGTTCCATCGACCGTGCCCGCGTAGATAGTGTCGCTCTGCACAATGGGAGTGCTGAAAAAGGCGCTTCTGGTGGTAAGTTGCCACAGCCGTTTGCCAGTATTTATAGTGAGCGCGGTCAAGGTGCCATCGTTGGAAGCGGTATAGACCACGCCATTCTGCACAATGGGCGAGGAGAAAATGGGCGCGCGCGTGCAATACGACCAGGCCAACGTGAGTTTACTGCCTGCGCCCGCCGCAGCGGCACCATCGCGCTGATCGTTGGCGTGGAACAAGGGCCAATCCCCTAGCGTGGAAGGCTGGGAAGAACTATGAATTATCGTCGTCTTGCCTGGCGAAGTACAGGTATCCGCAGCCCTTTGTTGCGCGGGCGTTTGAGATGTCTCGCAACCTGTGAGCAGACACAGGCATGCGAACAGGGGCAATAGATATCGAAAAAGGTGCTTTTTCATGCTCAGATCATAGCATACGCGAAGGTTAATAAACCTAGTTCGCAGCGGTCAGCGGTGAAAAACGGGTTCAGCCTTTTGCGTGATATACTTTGGACAGGCAATGATGCAGCAATAGCGAGAAATCGCTTGCATAGAGAGAAAAGGACATAACAACCATGAACAACGTAAACGACTGGAATACGAAAGTTATCGAAGAGTTTCGCGCTAATGGCGGCAAATTGGGTGGACGCTACGCGGGCGCACCGCTACTCCTGCTGACCACAACCGGAGCGAAGAGTGGTCAACGACGTACCACACCACTCGGCTTCTTGCGCGATGGAAATCGCCTGGTCGTCGCCGCCTCCGTCCTTGGTGCGCCCAAAAATCCCGCCTGGTATCACAATCTGGTGGCGCATCCTGAAGTCACCGTCGAGCTCGGCAGCGAAACGTTCGATACGACCGCGAGCGTCGCGCAAGGCGAGGAGCGCGAACGGCTGTGGTCGGAGTTCTTAAAGGGCTATCCAGACCTGGCCGAACACCAAGCGAGGACAAGCCGTCAGATTCCGCTGGTCATTCTGCCGCAGCAGTCGGCGTAGGTCAAACGCGTGGTTTGACCTACGCCGACCGGATTATGCAGGCAATACGCGCAAGGTGACGATCTCGTATGGATGGACCGAAAATGTTACTTGCCTCGCCTCGCATACTAGCTCGTGTTTGGGCTCTTCAAGAATGTTCACGCGCCACGCCTGCTTCACATCAAAACCAGTTGTGAGCGTGACCTTGCCGCGTCTGCGCTGGCACTCGTACAGACGAACGATAATACCATTATTATCTTCCGCCTGCTTCACCGTCTCGATGATGATATTGGGCACATCCAGCGAGAACAGAGGCGGCAACGCTCGCGTTGCTGTCGCTGTTCGCTGGCTTTTTTGGACAATCGGGGCCACAACAATAGGATCGTTCAACTGGTAGGCGGCGTGGATGGTTTTTTCTCCCCAACCGCCCTGGTGCGGCAGGACGCTATAGGTAAAGGTGTGCTGGCCCTGGTCCGCCTCGGGATCGGGCATGGTCGGGCTGCGCAGCAGGCTGATGCGTATGACATTGTCGTGAATGTCGTAACCATACTTGCAATCGTTGAGCAAGCTCACACCGTAATCGCCCTCGCTTAGATCAACCCATTTCTGCGCGCACGTCTCGAAACGCGCCCAGTCCCAACTGGTATTGCGGTGTATCGGACGTTGCACATTGCCCCACTGAATTTCGTAGGTCGCAACTGGACTGAGAATCTCCACGGGAAACGCGGCCTTGAGCAATATGTGCCGCTCGCGCCAATCGATGTTCGTCGTAATATCCACGCGCGCGCTATTGAAACTCAGCGCGATGTTTTGCGTATATTCGCTACTCAATACGCGCCGACGAATCTCGATCTCGGCGCGTAAGGGCCCTTGCTCTTTGACTGTGATGGAGTGAGCGGGCTCGGCCAGCCATTGCTTGTCATCATAAAAAATGTCGATATCCCAGGCGTCCCAGTTGATGGGGCGATCCTCGAAGGCTTGAAACTGGTTCGCGACCTTGCCCGCGGGTAACACTTCGCGCGCGGTCAGTTTGTCGTAAATGCTGGTAATATCTCCGTCCTCATTCAGTTCGACGCGCACAAAGCGATTTTCTAGTTTACGTGGCGTCACCTCTAACGCTGTCGTTATTTCGGTATCATCCGCTTCAACCAGATCAAACATGCTGGTGCTTGTTTGTGGTAGTGAGCCAGCTGCAATCCATGTACCTGTGTCGCTGCGCTGCACTGGTACAATTTCGCCCGTGCCGCGATCGCGCAACTGTTGCCGCGCCGCCAATGGCTGGGACCAGAACGCCAGGTCTTCGCGCGCGCTGGAGGTGGTATTTACCAATAACAGATCGCCAGCGCTGTGCACCGTGATCACGGCCAGGGCTTGCTCACGCACTGCGGAGGCGATCTGGGCGATGCGTCGATAGTCGCGCTGCGAGTCTACATACACTTCGTGAATGCTGCTGCCGGGGATGATATCGTGGAACTGGTTGAGGCAGACGAGTTGCCAGGCGGTTTGCAGGTCCGCGAAGGGATAGAGGTAGTCATGGTCTAACAGCGAGGCCTGCACGGCCAAAAATTCAGCATCGTGCAACGCGAACTCGCTTTTGCGATTGGCGCGTTTGTTGCGGCTCTGCGAGGTGTAGGTACCGCGATGCAATTCAAAGTACAGTTCGCCATTCCACGTCGGCAGTGTGTCGCCTGCCGTTTGCTCAAGATCCTGAAAGAATTCCTGCACGCTGGCCTGTCGTACGCGTGGGAGCGCCGGAAACTCCTGCATGATGCGCAAGTTCTCCAGCATCTCGCGCGTGGGGCCGCCGCCGCCGTCGCCATAGCCAAAAGCGGTGAGCATGGGCAGTGTGCGCTCGTCGTGTCCGATAGTATCTTTCTGGTTGGTGTGTTCCCAGCTATGCAGTATTTCGTAGGGGTTCGCCAGGCCGTTATAGGTAGTGCCGAGCGCATTTGATCCCTCTGGCGGCGTAGGGCTGAAATGGGTCAATACGCGTGTACCATCCAATCCTTGCCACCAGAAGCTATCGTAGGGGATGCGATTATACTGGTTCCAGCTCAATTTTATTGTAAAAAAATAGGGAATGTTCGCTTCCTGCATTAACTGTGGAATGGCCCACGAGTAGCCGAAGACATCGGGTAACCACAAGACATGCGAGGCCACGCCCGCGCCAAAATGCTCGGCGTAAAACGAGCGCCCGAGCAAGAACTGACGCGCCAGCGATTCTGGTCCGCTGATATTGCAGTCCGCCTCGACCCACATGCCACCGATGGCTTCCCAACGTCCCTGCGCCACGCGTTGCTGAATCTGCTCGAACAGGGCGGGATAATCCTGGCGCACAAATTCGTACAGTTGCGGCTGACTCTGCGTGAAGTGGTAGTCTGGGAACTGCTCCATCAAACGCTGCACGGTATGAAAGGTGCGCGAGGCCTTCTGCCGCGTCTGCGCCAGGGGCCAGAGCCAGGCGACATCGATATGCGCGTGGCCGGTCGCCACAATATCTACGTCCAATGGCACGCCCGCGTGCTCGATACCCTGGCGCAAAACAGATGTTGCGGCGGTTATACTCGCGTAAAACGCTTCCCCTAATGGCTCACGTGTGTCCAATAGAGTAAAGGCGTCGTTGAGCACGGTCAGGAGCTTGCCGCGCGCGGGCACCTGCTCATCGAGCACACGCGCCGTTTCGACCGCGACCCGTGCTAGCGCGACAAAATCGCGCAATGGCTGATCGATAGAAACCACTGAGCAGCGATGCATCAACAACTGTGTTCCTGGCTGCCAGCGTCCGCTACCCGTCCAGCCGTGCAAGGCGAGGTGGTGCTCCTGACCATCGCACCACTGCGGCTGCAGACGAATCTCCTGATGATAGCGATCGCAGGTCGCGTGGGGCAGGCCATCGATATACACCAGGGCTTCGGGATGCACAAAATCATGCGCCGTGCTTTCTCCGATGGACAGATGCAGAGCGATTGGCTCGTCTTGCCCCCATTGCGTCGGCACGCGAAAACGTGTGCGCATAACAAAATTCGTCTGTTCGGTGCCCCAATAGCTATCGGGCTCAATCGTCGTCCAGTCGTGATCAGCGACATTATTGGCGACTGGCGGTGCTTGCAGAGCATCGGCCAGTGTCATATAGCGAAAAGGAGGCAGATAGTGGTGTTTTCGATAAACAAGAGGGGTGATCAAGTCCAGGCGTTGCGTAATCTTTTGTAGCGTCCAGCGAATGCGGTGAATCATGGTTGCTCCTATCTCTCAGGGTTACCACCATTGTAACATAGGAGCTTGCCTAAGTTCATAATTGGTGTATTGGTTGCGTGGTGAGTGAAGAAAAAGGGGACAAAATGGCGCGAAAAGCTGGACGCGCCTTTGCGTGTACTGGACGCGCCCGCAAGGGGACGCGCCTACGCGAGGTGGGGACGGGAGAAAAACTCGATGATGTAGCCATCGGGATCGCAGATAAAGATTTGCGTGACGCCATCACCACGCGGGCGCGGACCTCCGGCAATTTCGACGTTGATAGTCTTCAAGTGCTGCATCGCCTCATCCAGATCACTGACCTCGAAGGCGGCGTGTGCGCCGGAGCCGCGTGCCCGTTCTGTGGCAGTGTAGGGATTCACATAGCCCTCGCGCTCCACACGTTCTTTGCTCTCATCACCGATCAGGTGAATCTGAAAATCCTCGCCCTGCAACCACGCGCCGGGGAAATCGAAGCTTGCGGGGCGCGGCACCTCCGGTAAGCCAAAAACATCCCTGTAAAACGCGCGTGAACGCTCGACATCGCGCACAAAAAACGCCACGTGGTCCAATTTACGTACATTCATTGCTCATTCCTTTACTGATACTAGCGCGTCGCCCGTTGCATCTGGTAGTAAGCAGTATTATGCTCGGACTCGATCGAGCGCTGCATAGCCGGAAAGGTGAAAAGGATCGCGCCAAAACCGAACAGCGCGCCGGTGAGTAGTCGTAGCTCCCAGTTGCTCTCGCGCAAGCCGAACATCTGTGTGAAACCATCAAGCGCCATCGGGATACACAATAGTGCGAATCCCCACCAGGGAATACCCTTCAGTTTCTTTTTGGTCAGCAGAAAGAGGCAGCTTACCAGGAACATCGAGCTATAGATGGCGGTGCAGCGTTCGCACAGGCATGTCTGGTGTCCGAAGATGTAGAAAGAATGTGATGGTGTTTGCGCGCAAAAGATATGCATCCAGTTGAAAAGTGGCTTGGCGACGCTATCCAGCCCAAAATAGGAAAGCACGGGATCGGCGAAAGAGAGCAAGATCAGCACGCCAAAAAAGATGGCGAACGCGGTAAAGGCATGTTTGGCGATCGCGCCCTCCAATCCATCCGCGAAACGATGCAGAAAACGGTTGAACCTCGATCTTTTCTTCTGACCCATGATCGGCATTGGCTGCTGCATAACGGTAAACCTCTTTCCACGAGCATGCATCTATGTGCACTCACGAGAGCTATCCCTCAAACAATTTGTATTATAGCAACTTCCCACGGTATGTGACACAGAGAAGCGGTCGAGAAATCATGCTGCCTTCTGAAGCTCAAGAGAGAGATACACTCACTCCAGTGAAAAAGCAGGCAGTGCCTGGGCTAAGCCATTCATCAGCACGCGTGTTGCCTGACTTGCCAGCTCTTCTGCTGGCAAGTCCATTATCTGCTCGTCCCATTGACGGAAACATTGGAAGCCGGTCCCAAAAATCGCCCAACTTGTGACCAGGGCAACAGTTTCCAAATCCACCTGCTGATCCTGTCCAGAGCTGATAACTGTCCTGAAGCCTTGCAAGAGCAGTTCAAAGAGGGCTTCTTGCAGGGTTGTCACCACTAGAGGGATCAGCGACCGATCAGCTGATCTGGTCAACGGGTGTAACTGCGTGAACCATTGGACGACGCTCTGAATGAGCACACGGAAGGTATCGAGGTTCCAGGGATCTGAGATGAGCACAGTACTCGCGACACGCTGCTGAAATTGCTCACGTAGCCAACATTCCAGGATTGCGTACTTGTCCTCAAAATGAGAGTAAAAGGTGCCTCGATTGACTCTTGCCCGCTCCGTAATATCCTGCACCGTCAGTGCGTGAAAGCCCTTTTCTGAGAAGAGGTCAGAAAAGGCTTGCAGCAAAAGTTGCCGGGTACGTAGTACGCGTGGGTCTTCTCTCTCATTGATCTTTCTCTGTTCCATATGCTCCTTAGTCTGTGTTCAACAATTTGCTTCATGTGTCGTCTAACCAACACAAGCCCCTCTTTGTCCAATGTTTGGATAGGATCATCTAGTAGTATTGTATCCAACAAGGAGTTATTCAACAACATTCTTGGCTCCTTGTGCCAGCAGACCAAAAACGAAGTGCTCTTCTTTGTCGGAGAGCGGCAATTGAAAGAAGGGTTGCGAGGTGCGAACTCAACCGACAAAGGGTGCTTTCGTCTCATTGAGGGGTGTTTTACACCTACAGTTACGATTGGAGAAGAAGTGATGACTCAATATAGCAATCGTCCCCCCATAATTCAACCAGCATTGGCCCGCGAAATTGTTCCGGGGGTCATGGTGATTCCTGACCAGTACATTAATCTGGTACCCAATGTTGGAATCGTGATCGGCACAGATGCCGTGCTCGTTATTGAGAGCGGCCTGGGGAAAGAAAATGGTCAACGGGTACTCCACAAAGCGAGGGAGATAGCAGGATCGAAGCCGTTATTGCTTACCACGACCCACTTTCATCCCGAACATGCCTTTGGCACGCAAGCCTTCAAAGGTCACGCCAGCATCCTGACCAATAACACGCAGGCAGACGAACTGCGGGAAAAAGGAGCCATTTTCCTAAACATGTTTCGTGGTCTGGGTCCCGATGCCCACAAGGCACTCGAAGGGGTGGAATTGGTGATGCCAGATGAAACGTATCAAGGCGAAAAAACTATTGACCTGGGTGGTAAGCAGGTGGTGTTACACGAACTGACCGGTGGTCATACCCGTGGTGACCAGATGATTTTTCTCCCACACGAGGGGGTGCTTTTTACAGGCGACCTCGTGGAGAACCACTCATTCCCAATTTTCTCTGATCAGGATGCGAGTATCAATCGCTGGATCGAGGAACTTGCCTATCTGATGCAGCTTTCTCCGGCAACAGTGGTGCCAGGGCATGGGGAGCCAGGAAAAGTCGAACTGCTGCAGGAGTTTCAAGACCTGCTGGTCTTTGTGCGCGAGGAAGTGAACCGCCGTATTAAGGGGGGACAGACGCTTGATGTGATTGATCAGGAAGCAGCTCGGACTATCAAGGAGCGTTACCAAGATTGGGGGAACGACCTGTGGATTCCTTTTGAAATCCGTAACGCATATGCGGAACTGACAGGAACACCACTGCAATTGCCAGCTCTCTTTTAGTAGTACGAGAAAGGAACAAGAGGAAAAGGAACCATAATGAGTTCACACGATACGCCCAATACCCAGGAAAATCATCTGCCAGTGGATTCAAATAGGCCCAGACTGGCAGAAAACCACGACTCACGCCTGGATGACCATTCCTCTCAGTCCACAGGCGAGACGGTGGTGACCGATCGACGGTACGAACGAGGATTGGAGGTCTACGCGAGCCAGTTCCAGATTCCGCGTGAAGAGGTCGCTGCGTGGTTCGCCGAACACGTTGGCGAGCGCTTCGGTGAGGAAGCAATCCTCTCGGGAGCCGGTGCGTGGGTCGATGACGAACTGAGCCTTAGGGATCGCAGCCTCGTCGTCGTCGCAGCACTGATCACTCAGGGTGGTGCCGAGCAACAGCTCCGTGCGCATACCCGCTGGGCCATCCAACATGGCTGCACGCGCTCGCAGCTTGAGGCACTCGCGACGCTCCTCGGCGTCTATGCTGGCTACCCACGCGCCTCAAACGGGCTGATGGTCGTGCGCGAGGAGCTCGCCAAGCTCGAAGAGCAGTGACGACCAACGGGCGACGCCTCTTCTGGCTATGCTAGTCCAGTTGTTGGTGGCGCTGCTCGTAGAGCATGCCAGCACGTTCCTACGCCGCTCTACCACCTTCCCTTTGTACATCGCCAGCGAGATCCTCATCTTCGTGGGGATCTCGCTGCTCTTCGATCTGTTTTGGAATTTTTTAACGTAAAACTCGTTGTCCCCATCTCTCATTGCTCGCGTTCCTACTATTGTCATCATGATGGACATATGTTTTTCACAGTCAAACATACGAAACTATGCTCACGATAGGACAAAAATAGTATGGAACATCCAGTGATCTTGCAGATGCAGGGTCAGGGTCAATCTCAGGCGGAAGATGATGAAAGTAGCATCGTGGAGGCCGCTAAGAGCGATATCAACACGTTTGAAATACTTTACCAGCGCTATGTCGACCGCGTCTATCGCTATATGTGCACACGTACTGAGAGCGATGAAGACGCGGCAGACCTTACACAGCAGGTTTTTCTCCAGGCGATGCGAGCTTTACCTAGATATCGTATACGCGGAGTGCCTTTCGCGGCGTGGCTTTTTCGCATTGCACGTCATCTAGCGACCGATCGCTACCGGCGCGCCAAAAACACGATCTCCTGGAATCTTTTGCCGGACATGCCACAGGAACTCGGCAGCCAGGACCCCGAAACGCACTTGCTACGTGCGGAGATGTACGCGCTTGTAGGGGCCTCTATACAAAAACTTGATCCATATAAACGCGAACTACTGGCCCTGCGCTTCGCAGCTGGACTCAGCACAGCAGAAATCGCGCAAGCAGTCGGCAGAAGTCAGTCATCCGTCAAAAAACAACTGACACGCATCATGCAAATACTCAAAATGCAGGCGCAGAAGGTACGTTAAGGAGCAAACTCATGAAAGATAGAGATCAACACACACTTGCGCAACGGTATGCAGATTTGCTCAATGAGCAGGACGATGTTACCAGCAAAGAGGTCATCGCCAGTCTGGATCATATCTACACTGCGCACAAACGAGGGGCGACCGTCTCCTGGTCAATGCTCAAGGCTCGTTATAATCAGTCGCAAGGTGAAAAACAGGCGGCATTCCCTCATAGTCTGTTCCGACCCGTACACAGAATTTCCTTGCGCTTGAGCATTGTCGTCATCGTATTACTCGTCGTGCTTTTGACTATCGGCACAGTTTATGCACAGATAAACGGCCTGCTGCAAGACATTATCAATCTTGATCCAGGCGCCAGCCAACTTCAACAGTCGAATCAGCTGGTCTCGACCAACGGCACGCAGACCCTACACGGCTTTACTATCACTATGCAAAAAGCCTATGCTGATAATAACCGCGTGATCATAGCTTATATCATTCAAAACCCCAAGGACATAAAAGACCTTAGCTTCTCTTCTTTCTATCAAGATGTTATGTACTACCAGCAGCCCGATGGACAATTTCTACCGCTTACGGTTCTGGGTGGGGTAGGACCATATTCACCTGATGCGCCAGCATACGGAATGGTTACCTCGTTTGATACTTCGTGTATTGAAGGAAATCCTGCTACGCTCCACTTAAAATATGTTATCAAAAGTATAGAATACACGCAGTTCATAAACCAGACAAATGTTCAGCATTTCGTGCAGGGGCCTTTCACTTTTGCACTTAGCGTTCCGTTCCATACAGGAAAAACTTTCACTGTAGGGCAGAGCCAGAGCAGCCGAGACGGAACGATTACACTGGATAAAGTACGCGTGTCACCTTCTGAGGTACGGATCTACACCCATTCCACTCATTGGCGCAATGGTGTCGGTTTCTCCTTAACGATGTCAACCAGCAAGAACGTTCCAGGCGTTTCCTATCTGACGGTCAGCAATGATACGCACCACTACTTGATGTACGGAAGGCCAGATAATGCTGATGGTAGCATGTTCTCTATCTTGATTCCGGCTGACCTGATTAATAAGCCGGGTCCATGGACAGTACATCTGCTCTTCAGCAGCATGAAGCAGCCAGGCAAAGTGCTTTATACAATGACGTTTCGGTTCGATGTTCCTAAATGATAGGATTCCGGATGATTTGAATACGATTGTTTTCACAGGATGTTGGCCCACGTCAGGCGAGTTGTGCTGTGATGTGGGCCATTTTCGGATTGATGGATGGGCTGCCCTTCGGGAATGGTATGCTTTTCTGCAGAGGGTGGGGAGATGAGAGCAGGGACAGGTGGTTGGGGACAACAACGGGTGACAGGGAAGCGGGGATTATTTCCGGGGAAAGTTGGCTCGCTTTGCTCGGGACACTGCCCGGGGACAGCACGCTCGGGACACTGCCCG
>CAZZWK010000053.1:4855-44978 GCA_964657925.1 uncultured Dictyobacter sp. | reverse complement strand
GTCGGGGTGAGAGGATTTGAACCTCCGACCACTACAACCCCATTGTAGTGCGCTACCGGGCTGCGCTACACCCCGCTATGTTTGAGAACATTGCGTATTGTAGCAGAAAAGGGATGAGGAGTCAAGCATTTTTCGCGAAAATTCCCTCTGGACTTTCATGCCCTGATCTGCTAAACTCACGGGTAGTAGGAATATATCGAATCAGAAAAGCAGGGATGAGGAGAGTACGTGTAGTTCTAGTGCTTAGGGAGAAAAGGCCACCGACTGCGAGCCTTTTCGCATCACGCTACACCGAAGTTCACCTCAGAGCTGGCTATTGAATGGACGGGAACGCACACGAGTATCATACACGTTCCTCTCAACGAGTAGATAGCCCCGGTTAGCTCCCGTTACCAGGCGAACCAAGTGGAACGATGACTTGGTTGTGTGCTATGGTTGCCTCTGTAAAAGCCGGGCATACACTGTCATCTTCAATATGGGTGGTACCACGGAGCTTTCTCAACCGACGACTTCGTCCCTGTGACGAGTGTCGGTTTTTTGTTTGTTCGGAGGTCTTATGTTAGATCAACTGGCGCAGCTTATGCAGCAACTCGATTCGCTCCAAACACGGGCTCTCGCAGAACTGGAGCCCATCAATACAACCGTGGACCTGGAAGAATGGGATACCCGCTTCCTCGGACGCAATCGCGGCGAACTGAAAAATCTTTCGTCCGTCATGCCCAAATTATCTAAAGAAGAACGCCCCCAGGTCGGCCAAAAAATGAATGCCGTGAAGTCTGGGCTAGAGCATCACCTGGCACAGAAACGCGAGCAGTTGAAACAGCGCGAGCTGATGTTGACCCTGGAACGCGAACGCATCGATGTAACGTTGCCAGGTCGCGCGCTGCCAGCGGGTAAAATTCATCCTCTCTCGCGCACCATTCTGGAGGTAACCGCAATCTTCGAGCGTATGGGCTTCGGAATTCTACAGGGCTTCGAGGTGGAGACGGATTACCACAATTTCCAGGCCCTGAATATGCCCACCGATCATCCCGCGCGCGACATGCAGGACACATTCTGGATCGTCCCTGGTCAAATCCTGTTGCGTACCCAGACCTCACCCATGCAGATACGCACCATGCAACAGACACAGCCTCCCGTACGCGTGGTGGTGCCCGGTCGCGTCTATCGCAACGAGGATATCGACGCCACGCACGAGGCCGCATTCCACCAGATCGAGGGCTTGCTGGTGGATGAAACCTGCACTATGGCCGATCTCAAAGGCTGCCTGGAGCGTTTCGTGCACGAGATGTTCGGACCAGAGCGCCGCCTGCGCTTCCGCAGCAGCTACTTCCCCTTCACGGAACCGAGCGCGGAAGTAGACATCAGTTGTGGCCTTTGCGGCGGCAAGGGCTGTCGCTCCTGTAAATACAGCGGCTGGCTCGAAATTCTTGGCTCCGGCATGGTCCACCCCAAAGTACTGCGCGAGGTTGGCTACGATCCACAAAAGTATCGCGGCTTCGCTTTCGGTATGGGAGTCGAGCGCATCACCATGCTCAAATACGATATCGGCGAAATTCGTCTCTTCTCCAGCAACGATCTACGTTTCTTGCGGCAGTTATGAAAACGAGCGTTGTAATGAGTTTGAAGAGAAGAGAAAGGTAGGAAATACTATGCGAGTTCCTTTAAGTTGGCTCAAGGACTATGTTGACATAGGGATGACGGCTGAAGAACTGGCCCATATCTTGACCATGGCCGGTTTAGAGGTCGAGACCATCGAATATATCGGCAAAGAGTGGGGCGACAAGGTCGTTACCGCCGAAATCACACATCTGGAAAAGGTCGCGGGGTCCGATCACCTCAACTATACCCATATCAATACGGGCACCCAGCAGCTTAATGTCATCTGTGGTGCACCCAATATCAAGCAAGGCGATAAAGTGCCTCTGGCCTTGCCAGGCGCGCAGCTGGGCGACGTTGTAATCGGCGAGACAAAAAAATTCGGCTATGTCTCACAGGGCATGCTCTGCTCGCCACGTGAATTGGGCATCGGCTACGATCACTCTGGCATCTACATCCTCGCCGCCGACACTCCGCTTGGCGTCAAATTGGTGGACTTGCTGGGCGATGCCGTGCTGGACTTCGCCATCAAAGCGCATCGCGGCGACCTGACCTCGATTATCGGGATCGCGCGCGAAGTGGCCGCTCTGACCAGACAACCGTTGCGCATCCCTCAGCCCACTTTCCAGGAGCAAGGTCAGCCCACCAGCGTGCTGATGCAGGTGACGGTTGAAGATAATGAACTGTGTCCACGCTACACCGCGCGCGTGGTCAGTGCTGTCAAAATCGCGCCTTCGCCAGCATGGATGGGTCAGCGTCTCCTGGCCGCCGGTCTGCGACCGATCAATAATATCGTCGATATCACGAATTATGTGATGCTGGAATTCGGTCAACCGTTGCATGGCTTCGATTACGACAAGGTGCCCGAGCACCACATCATCGTGCGACATGCGCGTCAGGACGAGACTATCACCACCCTGGATGATGTCAAACGAACATTGACACCAGAAATGCTATTGATCGCTGATCCCACCGGTCCTACGGCCATCGCGGGCGTCATGGGCGGCGCGAAAAGTGAGGTAGATGCGCAAACAACCACTGTCCTGTTGGAGTCCGCGAACTTCAAAGGTAGCAGTGTGCGTCGTACCTCGACCGCGCTTGGCTTACGTACCGATGCCTCCAGCCATTTCGAAAAAGCATTGGATGCCGAACTGACCATCATGGCTGCGAACCGGGCCGTACAACTCATGAGTGAACTGGCTGGCGCTACCGTGCATCCTGGTACCGTTGATGTCTACCCGCATCCCGCGCAAGCCCGTACACTCTCTTTCTCCCCTTCTGCGGTAGAATGGCTCACCTCCGTGCATGTTACGCCACGTGAAGTGGCGGATACGCTGCACGCCCTCCATTTCGAAGTACAAACGAGTACTGTGGATACTACCATACAGGTGACGATTCCAACATACCGCTCCGATATCGAAGAGGATGCAGATCTGGTGGAAGAGGTGATCCGTGTCCTGGGTTATGACCGTATTCCCAGTACGATTCCCAGCGGACCATTGCCGGAGCCGATGAACGATTACTGGTTCGAGCGCGAAAAGGTTGTACGTGACTTGCTTGCCGGTGCTGGCCTGAATGAGATTATCTCGTACTCGCTGACCAGCCGGGCGCGCACGCTGGATCTGCTGGCAAATACCAATGCATCTTCCGCGCAAGTCTTTCTCCAATCACCCTACCTGGCCGCTACTCAGGCGGAGGCTGACCTGGAGTCCGACAACATCGCTCTATTAGCGGAGACGTTCGACCCACAGTCGCTGCCCGCCGTGGCACTGGCGAACGCGCTTAATAGCGATCTCGACATCTTGCGCCTGACGCTTATGAGCGGTCTCATGGAGACGTTGCAGTCCAATAGTAAACATAATCAGGTCGGTCTGCGCTTCTTCGAGCTTGGTCGCCGCTATCTGCCTGCCGCCAGCGAACAGGATTTGCCCGATGAGCGGCGCACCATCGGCGTTGCCTTAAGTGGCCCTGCTACCATTTCATGGCTGCCAGAACTGGCTCGTCCTGCCGATTTCTATGATCTCAAAGGGGTTGTAGAGACGTTGCTACAAGCGTTGAAAATCATGCGTTATCGCTTCACGCCGATACAACATCCAACATTCCATCCCGGTCGTTGCGCGTTGATCGAGTTGTTGGTACGCACCGAGGACGGATCTGAAGCGTACATCTCCGCAGGCGTACTGGGTGAAGTGCATCCGCTGGTACAGCAACGTTACGATCTCCCGCACCGCGCGTATCTCGGCGAGATCGACTTGGCGCAACTTTATCGTGCGGTTCCCGCCCAGATCGTGTATCAGCCGATCTCGCGCCACCAGGAATTGACCCGCGACCTGGCATTAGTGATCAATCAAAATGTTTCCGCTCAGGCGGTGCGCGATGATATCCTGCGCCATGGCGGTGATCTGCTGCGTGCCGTCGAACTGTTCGATGTCTATACCGGCGATCCTATTCCAGCGGGCAAAAAAAATCTCACCTACTCCCTGATCTACCAGGCTCAGGACCGCACCTTGAAGGATGCCGAGGCCAATGCGCTCCAGGAACGCATCATCAAGGTGCTTCACGAAGATTTCGGGGCGATATTACGCTAGATCCTCGTTAACCCCTAATTGGTGCACCCCTAATTCTGACGAGCCTATTACTTCCGGTAATAGGTCCGCCAAAAAGAAAGCTAAAGTATGTAAAATAACGTGGTCAGAACGTTTATTAGCAATAGGGTACCTGACTTTCTTATGAAGAGTTTTCTCCCTCCTGCTTTCTTGTACTTTACCCGCCATGGGAGAAAATGAATACCCCTACTGCCTTTTTTGAAACGCTCTTTTTATATATGGTAGTACTTGTTCTTTCTTATGTGACAAGCAGCCTTGTTCTACGTTTCCACTAATGGGAGATTATGCACATTGGGGTTCTATCTATAGAGATATGCAGAAATGTAGAGGCAGAGGGACCTTCTGGGGATGCTGTGGTATACTGCGTTTTGGCTATAATTGGAGTATAGGCATATATGCAAGGATTTGATTTTTCTCATAATCGTGAGATGAGGCAATGTTTGCGTTGCAAAAAGCAATGCGCAGCACCGGCTTTTTTTTGTGAGCAGTGCCGCCTCTCGTTTCAAGCGGATGACGCCCAGGAGAATAGACTATCGCCGCATAATGGTTTGTCTTCTTTCTCTTCGTCTACCAATCACCAGGACGACTTCGCACGACGCGAATCAGCTACCACCCCCTCCTTGACTGCCGCACCACCATACCCTTTATTTGCCGGTCATTCAGAGCATGGTATGTCACCCTTTGATCAGCAGATGTTTCAAGAAATCGATGCTGCTGGTTTCTTTCCAGAGGAGCCGCGCGACGATAGCAAAAATATTTTTGCGGTCTCTGCTAATAGCGTTGACCAATCTTTTAATCGCTTGAATGAAGCTGCACAACACATTGCCGCAGACTCCGAAAATCCAGCTAACGCGCGCGCGCCACATGTACCTCGCCTTGCACCTATACGCCACATTTCTGTCAATGTCGAACGCGCAAGTACTCCATTACCCGCGTCACTGCCTGAATTCCAGTATAAGTATCCACAGACACAGGAACCTCCTCTTCCTAAAAACGCGTACAGCACTGAGCCAGGTGAGCGCAATGCGCTCACTGACGACTCCCCATTGTTCCCAGATTCAGAATTCGATTTCGACGATTATGATCCCTGGCAGGAAGAGTCACAACATGATCCTCTCGGTCTACGCCATATGCCAAAGCGTTCGGAAGTAGATGCCGACACACTCAAAAATGACGTTACAGCGCAGCCATCTCAGACAAGTAAGAGGCGGGTACATCCGTTCTTTTCTCATTTGCAACGCTGGCTCAAACGTCGAACTCGCGTGCTCTTTATCGTGCTTATCGTTTTGGCCTTGATAGCCATTGTATTTGATGGCCTGTTGGTCGCCTTCTGGCAGCATCATCTTCCAGGCACTGCGTCGAATTTGCCACCAGCATTGATGCTCTCGACCAGCTTTGTTGAGTATGGTCAACACGTCACCATTCGCTTGCGTAATTTTACTCCGAATGCTTCGGTAGTTTTATCGCGCGATATCCAGGAGCCTGTCGATCTTACCACTCAATCGTCTCCCTTCGTCAAATTGGACGCTAACGGTGCAAGAGATCTCATGATGATTGTGGGGAACGATTGGCAGCCCGGTCAACATACTATTGAGGCCGAAGATGTCCATTCTCATTACACTGCCAGCGCGACATTGCGACTCGATGAAGGGCCGACGCGACCCGCGCATCTGCTGCTAGGCACAACAACGATCAACCTCGGCTCCGGCTATATAGGCGCTAATACATTGAGAGCGTTGCACCTTAGTAATGGTGGTGGTGGTGATATCACCTGGTCGGCAAGTAGTAATCAGCCCTGGCTTATGCTTTCACCGAACCATGGCACCTTTAGCGAAGACCAGGGTATTCAGGTCGCGGGTGATCGTACCAGTCTCAAAGCAGGTGTCTATCACGGGAATCTGAAATTCACTTCAAATGTAAGCAATCCTATTATTATACCCGTGCAAATGACAATATTGCCGTTGCCTCCTGGTGTTGGCGCGGTGTTGGATGTCACTCCCGCCGTGCTCAACTTTACTGCGACCGATGGCATGGGCAATCCAGCCAGCCAATCTCTAACGGTGTCGAACCCTGGCAAAAAACCCTTGAGCTACTCTATCAGCAGTGTCGAACCTGCCAATCTGAGCAACGGCCCTGCTTATCTAACCACGACAGAGTTAATTACATCCTGGTTGAATCCAGGGCAGAGTTCAGGCACTGTCATACCAGGTACATCGAGTACCGTGCCCATCAATATCGACAGTAAAACCTTATTGCCGGGTACTTATATCAGCAATCTCGTCATTTCCGCTAGCTCGGGCACGTCTGCTCTGAATAGTCCACAGGAAGTGAGCGTTGCGCTCATTGTACAGCCAAGCTGTGGCGTTACCTTAAGCTCCAGCACGATGTCATTTACGACCGTTGCAGGACAAGTGTCCCCCAGTAATCAGGCATTAAGCCTGACAACAACGGCAAGTTGCCCTTCCGTTACCTCCTGGTCGACAGTTTCCTCTGCTTCCTGGTTGACGGCTACTCCTACCAATGGACAGGTGCAAGGGGCTACACCCGCGGTGACTTCGATTGGGGTCAGTTCCGCCAGCATGAAATCTGGTGTGTACAATGGCATACTACTGGTCTCCGTGGCACAAAACACGCAATCGTTGATGGTGCAGTTGACAGTGCAGTCGCCTCCACCACCTTCAGCACCAGTGATGAAAGTATCGCCGCTAAACCTTAATTTCAGCACGACATTAGGTCAATCCGGTGCTCCAGCGCAGACCGTCTCGGTGGCAAATACCGGCCCCAGTACGCTTGTCTGGAGTACCGCAGTAAGCAATAGTACAGGTGCTTCCTGGCTGACAACTTCCCCTACCAGCGGTACTGTCGCTCCTCAGCAAGTGGGCAATACCGTCGTCAACGTGAGTACAAATGGTTTGACACCAGGAGTATATAGCGCACAACTTGTCATTATCGGTAAGAACCAGGCAGGGGCAACGGCGAGTGATAGTCCACAAACCATCAATGTTACTTTCACTGTCGCTATGCCCTGCACTATATCGACTCTTTCCTCCAACACGTTGTCTTTCAGCGCGGTACAAGGCGGCAATAATCCATCGCCCAGCCAGGTCTCCTTTACCGCTTCAGGCAATTGTAACTGGCCGTTGAAGTGGAATGCTGCCGCAAACACGTCCGCAACCTGGCTCAACTTCTCGCCATCTTCAGGCTCGCTGAGCACAAGCGGTCAATCAGCAACAATTACTGTTACACCGACGATCGCAGGTCAGGTTCCTGGCGTGTATTCGGTGCCGATCACGGTCACGACCAGTGACTTTACTGGTGCCGCGGTGGGAACTTCGCAGACGGTGACTTCGACTCTGACAGTCTTACAGCCCTGCACGCTGCAAACTGCGACAAGTTCCCTTTCATTCTCCGCGAGCCAGGGCCAGAGTAGTAGTGCACAGACTATCCAGCTCGGCGAGG
Source organism: uncultured Dictyobacter sp. (assembly GCA_964657925.1). Lineage (GTDB taxonomy): Bacteria > Chloroflexota > Ktedonobacteria > Ktedonobacterales > Ktedonobacteraceae > Dictyobacter. The sequence goes on along the minus strand of CAZZWK010000053.1, from coordinate 37,314 downwards.
TCGGAGGCAATTGTGCCGACCCTGTCTCCTGGACCGCGAGTCCTGGATCGACCACCTGGTTATCGCTCTCTCCTTCAGCTGGCTCTGATAATGGCAGCGGCGAGAGCATCAGCGTGACCGCAGATGCCACTAATTTAACGCCGGGTACTTATAGCGCAACCATATCGTTATCTGCAACCGGTAGCGGTGGAGCGCCAGTTTTAGGCAATCCACAAATCGCTATTACCTTTAAAGTAAATGGCGCTACTGTAAATGGAGAGGTTGAGGTCTGTTCCTCTAACCCTTGCCTTCTACCGAGTGCTCTCCCTAATGCGGCACTAACGCTTACCGATCCATCTGGTAATGTTGTGTATCAAGGCGCGGCTGACAGTACAGGCAGTTTCACTATCACGAATCTGGCTGCTAACACCTATACCCTGGCGGTAAGCGGAACCGATGCATCGGGCATCGCGTATACAGGAAGCCAGACGGTAAATATAGCGAGTGGTGGCTCTTCAACGAATGCTCCCATTATTGTCTTGGCTACCCCAGTGCCTTCTGCGACGCCTACACCCGTTCCAACTCAGTAACTGTTGATTCAAAGAGATACTTTTCATCTCGTGACTCCCTGCCGCTCTTTCCCAACGAGAAAGAGCGGCAGTAGTTTGTTGAATAGTGCATTTTTTACACTGTTAGCTAGAAAACAGAGTGATTCGCCTGTATGTCATACAATAGGATAAAGGCGCTTTGCTCTGTTTGCTTGTGTGGGGTACCGTGTTGAAATAAGTGCATCTTTTAAAAATTGGTCTTGTTTGCGTTTCTAGAATAGAACATGGAAAACTCTTTCTGCCTTTCCAACACTGTTGAGATGTTCACGAACAAAGTTATACACGCGTATAAAAAAGATAATGCATAAGAATGCTCCCTACTCAGTGAGGTTTGTATGAATACCAGGCGTTGTCCTCGTTGCCAGACGCAGCGACCAGAAGATGAACAGGTATGCTCCCGTTGCGGCTATGCCTTTTCGGGTTCTACCTGGGAACCCGAATGGGAGCCTGACGAGGAAAATCTGACCACCAGTTCAGTCTCACTGCCGTCGGCTTCTCCCCATATCGCGGGCCACTATTCAGGACTACATCCTGAGGATCAGCCGTACTTATCGAAAAGTATGAGGGTTCGTGGACCTGAACCTGATCGGGCAACCTTGGCGCGACGACCAACCGAAGAACCCGCTGCAATACAAAACATTTCTTCTAGCAAGGAGGAAGATTTCTATGAGCAGAAAGCTCAACGCTCTCTTTTTTCACCAAAGTCTGTAAACCTGAATGCCTGGCGTTCACATATTGCTCAGCAGCCACATCAGGTCTCTCAACAAAAGAGCGCACCCGCTGAACCCCAAAAAAAGCAGCGATTTCTGCCCTGGCGCATCCCTTTTTTCGCCCATAAAAAATCCACAATATTGACGCTGATCTGTATTGTTTCTCTACTTATGGCGAGTATCGTTGCATTTCTATTACTTGGTAAACATGACTCGGACGCGATTGCTATGAAAGCAACATCAACCGCAACCCACTCTCGTCAGCCATCGACCTCGCCAACCCTTCAGCTTGTACAAAAGGACTGCGATTTCGCCGGTGCCGCCCCTGGCGTGGTATCCAGTCAAAATGTGATGCTCCTCAATAACGGAGGAAGTTCTGTTTCCTGGCAATCCAGTAGCAACAGCGCATGGTTACAGCTATCTCCACGTTCTGGCACATTCACATCGTCGGAAAATGTACGCGTCACGGTCAACCGTGGCAAGCTCGCTCCTCGTGCTTACACCGGATTGATCACATTCACACAAAGAAATAAGCAACCATCTCCCGCGGTGATGGTTGCGGTGCATATGTCTGTGACCTCTTCGGGCCCGCTTCTCTCGCTATCAACAACAAATCTTACCTATGCAACAGTGTTTCAGCAGGACCCCGCAAGCCAGGTGATCACACTTGCCAATAGTGTGCCCTATCCTCAGAACTGGACCGCCAGCGTGGAAACGGACGATGATGGCTCCTGGCTTTCCCCTTCGGCTCTCAGTGGATTAGTTGAGCCTGGTACAAGTCAGGCGGTCTCGGTGAATGTCCTGGCATCCTCTCTGGCGCTAGGCACCTACCATGGCACAATCACCTTTCATGGTGATGTCAGTGCTCAGATTGGAGTCGTTTTAACGGTTACCGCACCAGCGATAATAGCACAAGGGCAGCTATCGCTCTCCTCTTCTACCCTTGCTTTCACGACACCAGCTGCGAGCAATCCAGCGACACAACAACTTACCCTCACGAATACTGGAGCAGCTTCGCTTGACTGGTCACTGTCTTCCACGACCAGCGATGGAACGCCCTGGCTCGCTGCCACGCCCCAGGGTGGTACGCTCGCTGTGCAGGAGCAAGATGTAGTTACCGTTAGCATAGATGCGACCAGTCTACAGGTGGGAACATACCAGGGCACACTCACGTTTACCTCACAAACGAATACCGTTTCAGTTTCTCTCACATTGACAGTAACGCCGCCGCCAACTCCTGTAATCAGCACACAAACAACAGGACTGACTTTTTCGACAAGCGAGGATGCGACTACAGATCCTGCGGCGCAAAATATCACGATTACCAATACTGGTAACGCGCCACTCCACTGGTTAGCAATGACGGATCAAGATGCGTTGATCGAGGTTGCACCAACTCAGGGTGTACTTAATGCTGGTCAGAGCGTAACACTTGCGGTTACTATGCCTATCACTTCAGAAGAGCCAGGTGTACAAGCAAATACCTATACCGATACCATTACATTCTCTGATTCTACCCTGCCTTCTGTCGCCCAGAAGACGGTCAACGTATCTGTGACTGTGTTGCCCGCTTCAGATAGCTCCGGTGGCAGCTCAAATGCTACAGCTTCTCCGGCTGCCCAGTAAAATATGATGCTGTATCACGCAGGCTTGCTCAGATAGCTCGTCGCGGCAATATCTGGACTATTGATTGACGCTCTTCCATGCCTGTGCTACACTCTGAAAAAGGTATAAGACACACAAGTATTACTGTTCGGAGGATAGATTCGTGCCAAGGATTACGTATGTTCGTGAAAACGTTCATGTAGATGTGCCCGAAGGAGATAGCGTTCGTTATCCCGCATTGGAGAATGATGTGCCTATCTATTGTGGTGTTTGGAAGTTTGGGAATTGCCATGGCAATGGTTTTTGTGGTACAGACCGGGTAGCGGTCTCTCCTTCATCAAACACGAACGAACTTTCATTCATGGAAAAATTCTGGCTCCGTGGCGACCTTAAGAAGAATCCCGCCATTCGTCTGGCTTGCCAGGTGAAAGTGCTCGGCGATGTCTCGGTCGATACTCAGTGCCATTAAACTCTTGTTCGATGTTACAGGAGAAGTGGTCAGCGGGGTGAATAAGACACATTTTTAACTCACCCTGCTGACCACTGCTTGCCGAAAATCACCTGCATCTCCCAATAGGGCACTCTCGTAGAGGGAAGATTGATTGACCGGTGCTGGCTTTATTCGCCGATGCCAGCTGACAATTTATTGCCTGATGATCGCCCTTATGGCGTGGTCATCTCCCTCGTGGTTTACCACCTTCTCAATGAAATTTGGCAGCGCAATGCGTCATCGCAATCAGTAACGCACCGCGAAATACAATCGTTCCGCGAATTGAGTATTCCAATAGATTTCAACGTATCCGGATAGTGGTTGACTGAACTGCATAGGAATACTCGCGCTTTTGTTCGACTTCGCAGGAATAGCCTGCCCTGCTGGTGGGACCGTTTCGAAAAAACGACTATTGGTATACCAGCGCGTGAATACCTTCCCCGCCTTGTTGGTCGTGTTTACCGTAAATGTAAGATAAAATGTCTGACCAGGCTTGAAGATGTTGCTGGGAGCAATAGCGATGTTGTGCTGATCGATCCTTGAAGCAAAGGTTGCCGAAGGGATAGTGCCATTATTGTACGCGGGCCCCAGGTCCGAGGTTTTCTGATTGGGCGGATTGGGGATATTATTCGCGGTCGAAACCGGTAAATTGGGCCCTGGTTGCCCCGTGTAAAAAGCTACTGCCCGATCAAGCCAGCCGCTGGCCTTGGCGTAATAGCTCAAACCAGAACAGAGCAAAAGCGCGACGATAATCACGCTGAAAAAACCACCGATCGCTCGTTTTTGTGGAATGATTGGCCGGGGTTTCGTATACATAGGTGGAACATACACCACTGGAGACTGCTGTTGTTCCATTGGTAATAGATGCTCAATCGCTTGATCTGGCACCAGTTGTAGCGAAACTGTCTGCTGTCGTCCCTCTGCTTGCTGGTCCATCCCATTTTGATAGGGGACGGGCAAAAAAGATTGTCCCTGTTCCACTGGTGCCTGCTGATCGGTATTTTGCCAGAAAGGCATAGGATTATATATATCGGGTGCCTGTTCTCCAGGCGGTGTCGCAGGGAAATTCAACTGACCACTTGGCTGACGAAATGAAGGGGAAGGGAAATTCAACTGACCACTGGGTTGGCGGAACGATGAAGTGGACGTGGGAAAGTTGAGCTGTCCACTGGGCTGGCGAAATGAAGACTGCGCGAAATCTTGCTGCCCGACCCGCTGACTCGTTGTATTGAATGATGCGTCTTTCTGCCAGTAAGAACTCTGATAACCTGAACCAGCAGTATGTCTGGAGCTATCTTCTGTCTCATTGCTCCACGCTGCTGACCCACGGTTACCAGGGCGCCACTGACCCGCCTGAGATACCTGTAGCAATGGAGATGGCGCTCCACAATGTGGGCATGCTGCCTCATTTTCGATTCGCACATTTTTACAATAGCTACAGATCATTTTTTCTCGCCTACCTTATGATGCATCTGCTCTCAATGACATGATTTGTTTTATATCACTACACTAATATGAACACCATCTATAGTAGCATGTATCTTCTTGTATGATCAAGACTTATCGTTTACTTTAGTGCAAAAGGGCTATATGTAAATTGTTTTGTCTTATCAAGCTAGCATAGCCTTTTGAGATTGCCTTTTTGCTCACTTGCGCCTGGCTGGATAGGATGCTACCATAAATTTGCCTGCACATTTTCTTTATGGTGCGAAGACGCAGCACTATGGTGAGAAATTTCCTCTCCGGAGCATGCTTTTGGAGAGAGCATCATGTTGAAATTGAAAAATAGTCGCCTTTTTGTTCAGGAGTATTTCTCTCATTATGGCTGAGACGCAAGAGCAGTGGTACAACCGGCAAGCAATTGAGCAATTGGCTCAGCATATCCCTTTTGAGCGAGACCTGGCCTGCAAAGCGGAATTTATTGAAATGCTCCGCGGCCTGGTCATTCGTCATGGACGTACGATGGACCCGGAGCTTTTTGGTTTTGAGGCACGCAATGAACTGATACGATTAGGCTTATGGGGTCGTATTGGCTAAGTAAACTAACGATATCATACCAAGAAAGATAGATGATGCAAAAAACAGTTCTCATTACAGGTTGTTCGAGTGGTTTCGGACGTTGCACCGCCCTTACACTGGCTCGGAAAGGCTGGCATGTCTTCGCGACTGTACGTAAAGAAGGAGATCGAGACAGTCTATTGAGTGAGGCGGCAAGCTCCAGTTGTCAAGATACCATCACTCCACTTCTTTGTGATATCGTGGACTCCGATCAGATCACCTCCCTTTTCCAGCAAGTCAAAGCACAATTAGAAACGATGTCGTCTCACGATGAAGAGAAAGTTGTTCCACGCCTGGACGCGCTGGTCAACAATGCTGGCACCGCTTACGCTGGTCCAATTGAAATACAGCCGTTAGATGATATCAGAGCACAGTTTGAGTTGAACTTCTTCGCGCAAATCGCTATGATTCAAGCCTTTCTGCCTTTGCTCAAAAATGCACAAGGTACAATTATCAACGTCAGTAGTATCAGTGGTCGCATATCTACCCCTCTTACAGGTATCTACTCGTCGAGTAAGTATGCGCTTGAAGCGATGAGCGACGCTTTGCGTGTAGAACTCGCCCACTTCAAAGTACGTGTAGTGCTGGTTGAGCCTGGTTCCAGCCCCACTTCGATCTGGTCTACCAGTTTCGAACGATCGATGCAACATATACAGTCGCATGAGTTGCGAGCAGCATACACCCCTTTGCTGACTTTTGGCGAGAGGTATGCGAAACGATCGGAGAAACACGGTTTTCCTCCCCAATTATTTGCGTCGCGCATTGAACATATTTTGACTACTCCGCGACCACATGCTCGCTATGGAGTGCCCACTTCCTCCACCATCCTCATGCTGCTGCGTCGCTTTTTGCCCGACGCCTGGTGGGATGGCCTGTCTCGCCTGACCTTGCGCTGGTAGGAAGTCCATTGACCAGAAGAACTCGTTTTCTTTCATAGATCGCTCATGCTGTACGGCAGGAGCCTCTCAATCTATGTTATGATTACACTGGATACCACCGATCTTTTTGGCATAAAGTAAGAAGTAGTGGCGTGTTTCATGTTCTGGTCAAGTCAGGTATGCCGTACCTGTTTCTCATTTTTATAGACAAGGGATAGATACTATGCTCAAAGATACACTGTTGTATATGGCTCAAAACTCACATATGCGCGACTTCGTGACCCAGAATCGGGTCACACGAAATATCTCCCGCCGTTTCGTTGCCGGTGAGTTCCTGGACGATGCTGTTCAGGTGACGCAAACACTCAATCAATGCGATATCCAGGTCGCGCTTGATCTGCTGGGCGAAAATGTAACGGATGTGCGCGAAGCACAAACATCTACCGAAAATTATAAAAAAGCAATCCATATCATTTCAAAGAATGGTATTGGCGCGAATATCTCCGTAAAATTGACTGCGCTGGGCCTTGATATTGCGCGCGATCTGTGTCTCGAAAATCTCTATGACATTCTTGCGTACAGTATGCAGCAAGGTATCTTTGTTTGTATCGACATGGAAGGATCACCCTATACCGAGCAAACTGTCGATATCGCGCTAGAGGCGAAAAATCGTTTCGATCTTGTTGGCACCGTCATTCAAGGCTACCTGTATCGGAGCGTCAAAGACATCGAGCGCCTGATCACACACAACGTGCGGGTGAGATTGGTGAAGGGTGCTTACCAAGAACCCGCAGATATCGCGTTTCAACAGAAAAGCGATGTCGACGAAAACTATACGTTGCTTATGAAAACGCTGCTGGCGCGTGGAAATTTTCCAGCTATCGCGACGCATGACGAGTCCATTATTCGTGCGGCTTGTGAGTTTGTGCAGACGTATAGTATCAGTAAGACCTCTTTTGAATTTCAGATGTTGTACGGAATTCGCCGTGATCTACAAGAACAATTGGTGCAACAGGGATACAATGTGCGCGTTTATGTTCCCTACGGCTCTCACTGGTACCCCTACCTTATGCGGCGCATGGCCGAGCGACCGGCTAATCTGATGTTTGTTGTCAGCAACGCTTTTAAATAGCGCTGGCTTTTTCGTAGGAGGTGCTATGTCCATCTTTCCTCACAATGGTGTCTGGCCCACCATCGCAAAAGGCGTTTTTATCGCTCCCGGTGCGATGATTATCGGTGATGTGACCCTCAATGAAGGCGTGAGCGTCTGGTATAACGCGGTCTTGCGCGCGGATAGTGCGCCGATTGTTATTGGTCGCGATACCAATATTCAGGATAACTGCACGCTCCATGTTGATGTGGATGCTCCTCTTACTATTGGCGAGGCATGTACCATCGGGCATAATGCTGTGGTACATGGAGCAACCCTGGCCGACCATATTCTCATTGGGATGCAGGCGGTGGTGCTTTCACATGCCAGTATCGATGCTTATACGGTGCTCGGTGCTTGCGCTCTAGTTAGCGAGGGAAAACACATTCCGGAGGGTCAACTGGCGATTGGTGTGCCCGCGCGTCCTGTGAGAGAACTAACCTCGACCGAGCGCGCGGGTGTAATGCTCAGTGCACAGCATTATGCCGCATTAGCCTCTGAATACATAGCTGAATCCCTATCGGACAAGGGTGCATAACTCTTGCGACTGGCATCTGAAGGGGTGGCGGAAAACAAGGTTTCACGTCTATGATGCAATCTGGATCTGAAATGTTGTGCTCACCGTCGCCTCTTTTAGTCTCTGAATGCTAACGATAACGTTCCATATGCCGCCCATGTTGAATGCCGCCTGTTTAGCGAAGGTCGCACTATAGACAGGGCTTCCTTCCGCGATTGTGATGCTGCTCTGACCCATATCCATGACCTGCATGCTCGTCGTGATTTTGACTTGAGCATCGTTGACTGCCTGGCCCTGATCGGTGATGGCTACGATTGCTGTATGGGCGTATCCGCTCTTATTTGGGGTGAGTAATAAGGTGACGGACAGGGTTCCTATCGTTTGTGTCTGCACAATCACTGTGTTATTCGATTGGCCTTGCGTATTACCTGTTATCTCAGAGAAAGCGTTGTAATCGATCGCTGGATAGTGGATAGGTGGAGCGAAAAAAGAGAGCAGTGCCGCACACAGCAAAATACCAGCCCCTAGCACCGCGAGAAGCTTGCTGCTGAATGCCAATCGCCTGCTACTGGTGTTCAGTGCTGAACGGCGTCTCCGGCGTGTTGGAAGATCATTTTGCACTACTGGTAGTCGAAGTGCCTGATGAATAATCTTCGGTCGACTATAAAAGAGCACATAGAGACTAATCAGCGTAGCAAGAATGAGCAATGCGACTTGCACGAGCAGTGTGCGACCGTAGGGGTCCTGTAAGAGTTGTTGCGTATTACTGATACTTGCTTCGTCCAGGAAAAACGTGCTTACGAGTTGCACAATGATGCCTGCAATAAAAAAAGGTACCAGGCGTTTCAACAGGTACATCAAGGTTTCTACGTTGTAATCCAGTTCTTTGTCGATGAGGACGGGAAGCAGTATATAGCCAAAATACATGAAACCACCCAGCCAGCTACCCAGTGAGATTAGCGCGAGAAAGTCGAAGAGAATAGCGCTTAAATGTGGCTGCAAAGCAGTTGTAATCGAATTTGTGGCGACAAAGGTCAACCCGATAATGGCGGCCAGGATAAACCATTGTGGGCGATATGGAACAGTGTGGGCATTGTCAGAACGCGCTGGTTCGCCAAGTTGAATTGTTTTGCGTGGGCTAAACTGACGAGTCGTCTTGCCTACAGATATGGTCTGAGTGGAACGCGTTGGTTGCGTTTGTGGCGCGGATTTCGTAGTAACTAGCGAATCAGCTTTCGTTGATTGGTGTTCCTGGAGTTGTTCATATCTTCGATGCGATACAAAAAGGAGGAGCATGGCGATAATAATTGCCAGTATACGCACGATCCATAATTGACCGTACAATGTCGCAATCAGCAGATGAAACAGATCACCCAGAGAGAATGTGTAAGTGCTGGAGAGCTGTAGTAGTGCGTTCGTGCCTACGATTCCTTGTGCGTACGTCGTTGTACGTAAGACAAGGGCAATGCATTCGCCGAAGAGTAACACCAGCAGGCAAAGCCATTGCAGCGAGTAGGTGCGCAACTGTATCTGCCTGGTAAAGTCCGAGCCACGCTCTTTTGCCAGTACAATTTGCTCGATGAAAAGTATTGCGATCCATGAGACAAGCGCGATACGCACAAGCCATTCCCACAGAATGGATAGCGTATTAGTAAAGGTAAGTTGACGAATATCATCGATGCTATTGCTACTGGTTGGACCCAGCGTAGGAGTACCAGGGAGGCCGAGGCTGGAGACATCAACATTAAAACCGATCAGACCGTAGGTCGTGCGTCCGTCATCGTTCGCGACCGCTGTCCAGGTGACCTCATAACTACCCTTGGATTGTTGGGCTGGCGTCTTGATGGGTACGACGAGTTCTTGCACATAGCTTCGTACGCTATCCGTCGCGGTTACATTCACATAGTTCCCGCCTTGAATAAAATACACGCTCGCACTACTGAAGCTACTGATAGGTGCATCAAAAAAAATATGTATAGCGTCAGGTACACTGGCAATCGTTGATCCATCGATAGGGTCCGAGCCGATGACATATGCCTGTGCATGTGCTTCTGATGGATGTATGAGCAGGGCTGAGGTCATAAACACGAGTAGATTGCACAGCAGTGCTGCTCCCAGCATGAAAAGAATTTTTTGTCGCATACATCCTTTTTTATCGTAGCGCGACCTTTGCCAGAGGATCGTGCAGAAGATGTCTCCCACCTTTTCTTGGGTGCATTGTAGCTGAGAAAATGGGTGTGGTCAATCTAATTGATAGGGCTACTCATGAAAGGGTTTTCATTGGTGGAGGCCTGGTATCAATAGTACCTCTGGTATAAGTACTTTAGGGGAAAATAGTTGGGCGCATAGTTGAATGCCTTGCTCATTTATGCTTTGATACGTAATCATAAGTAGAAGCCGGAGAGAGCAAGAATGGTTGCGATTAGTGACGAGGTAGTTAAATCGCCGAATGTATATGATATTCATCCTAGTGTTTGTGATTAAGAAGAGTAAAAGATATGCCTAAACATGTCCAGTGGCAAATTTTGCCACGCTTGATCCTATGGATACACGCCATAAGTGTCGCTGCTTTTTTCCTGATTCTATGGCGACGCACTTTTCCAGATAAACGCGATCGTTTGCAAGTACTGCCAGTAAAAAAAGCACCTGGCGTGCATCATCAACACTATGAAAAAGCCGATGAGGCTTCCTCTGCTTTCCCTCTTGTCTCGGTTATTGTACCGGCTCGTAATGAAGAGCAACATATCAAACGTTGCATAGAGTCGTTGCTAACGCAGGATTACGACAACTACGAGGTGATCGTGGTGGATGATGGCTCGACTGACAATACCGCGCTTATCCTGGATGCGCTTGCATATACGCATCCACAAGGGAAAAAGTTATGGATTTTGCGCCTGCGCGAATTGCCGAAGGGTTGGGCAGGCAAACCACATGCCATCCACCGTGGAACACAGGAGGCACGTGGGTCATGGTTTTTGTTCACCGATGCCGATACCTGGCATGCGTCGAATGCGTTACGTTCCGCGATCGCTCAGGCACAGGCTGAGCGCGTCGACCTGTTTACTATTGGTGCGACCCAGGAACTTCCCTCGTTTTGGAATCGAACGTTGATGCCAATGGCTTACCTGGGTATCAGTATGCTTTACCCACCCAGGCTGGTCAATGATCCATACAGCAAAGTCGCGGTCGCTAATGGTCAGTACATTCTTATTCGCCGCTCTGTGTATGAATTGATCGGAGGATATGCGCGACCTGAGTTACGCGACACCTTGCTCGATGATCGAGATCTTGCCCACACGGTCAAGCAGGAGGGGTTTCGTTTGCACTTCGTCGATGGTCGTGATCTCGTACATGTGCATATGTATGATACGCTCGCTGAAACGTGGCGTGGGTGGCGAAAAAATGCCTATCTCGGCAATCGCGGCGGTCTGGCGTTTGTTTTGCTCCAGCTGATAGGCTTACCCGCAATTACAATCGCACCTTTTGTGCTCCCTCTACTGACAAGATTCATAAAGAACGCCCAGGGATTTCCTATCTCGAAGGCTGAAGCAAATACAGTGGCTGCTCTTGAGCTTGGACCATTGCTTGCGTATCGTTTATGGCTCAACCGTGCGATGAATGTGCCCTGGTACTATGTTTTCACGCATCCGCTCGCTGGCAGCATTTTCACAGGTATTCTAGGGCAGTCCACATGGCGCGTACTGACTGGTCGAGGGGTCGATTGGCGAGGACGCCAATATCACGATAGTCGCGCGATAGAAAAACAGCCTGTCTCTCCCAGATAGCGTTTATTCTAACGTAGTTCCTGCCCGCTATGATTATGTTTGTGGCAGTATTGAATACATAATGTGCCTCTCGTATTTCCCGTGGTAACGGCCCAGACCTTGTGGCAAAGTCTGAACGAGAGGCACACCTAGTTTTTACATCATTTTGTGTTTCTCATCAACTATTTTTCATATTAGCAGGACTAATCGCTTTAGGAAGTTACTGCATAATGAATTTTGTCAGCCACGCCTGGCCTTATACGCTGGACAAAAAGCTACTGTACGATTATCACATCAGTCCCTAATTGCCGAAGAAGACCCTGAATGCCTCCTCCATCAACCTTTTTGACACGCATAGCGCTGATCTTCGAGCCTTTAAAGGCATATTCCACGGGTTCTCTAGGCATGGATACCGTCCCATCCATTTGTGGAATGGGTGGTGTGCCTAGCGCGGTAAGAATAAAACTATCAGTCTGTTTGCCGGTGATCTGTATGGTGGCTGTGACGATTGTTTGTGGTTGCTCCTCGACATCGTTGAGATTGAACGCAAGTCCTGGTATGCCTTCTTTCAAACCATGGACAGTCTCCAGAAATCCTCGTTTATCGAGTGGCCTTGGCGTCCAGCCTATGAGCTGAAAATCATCGTCAAGGAAGCTGTTTGCAGCATCTATAGTATTATCATCCAACGCGTTCATAAGATTCTGTACTTGATCGACTGGTGCACTGGCGGTAGGCAAGTCATTCATGGCTATGTGCTCCTTCTCTCTGAGAAAAATAGGTATTCTCTTACTAACACGCGAGATGGAGGATTGAAGATACCGTTGTTTCGAGTGTGCAAACGTTTACCCACAGTCCAAAGTCTACTCGTCAAATTGATAACGGAAGAAGAGAGTAGATGAAAGGATAGCAATTATGAATAGACGAAAAGGACCTGCGCCAGAACCAGGGCAAGAATCAGTATGGGACTATCCACGACCACCCAGGATGGAAGATAGCAGCGATTCTATCAAAATTGTCTTCAATGGCGTTCCTATCGTCGAAACGCGGCAAGCGAAGCGGGTGCTAGAGACCAGTCATCCTCCGGTTTACTATATTCCAGCAGAAGATATCAAAATGGAGTATCTTACGCCCACCTCACGACAAACATATTGCGAGTTCAAGGGTGCGGCCAGTTATTACACAATTAGCGTCGGTGACACAAGTTTGCCCGATGGTGCCTGGTACTACCCGCATCCCAGCAAAGGGTATGAGGGTCTTGCCAACTATGTTGCGTTCTATCCTGGCAAAATGGATGCCTGTTATGTGAATGATGAGAGAGTGCAGGCTCAACCCGGTGATTTTTATGGAGGTTGGATCACAAACAAGATTATTGGGCCATTTAAGGGAGGACCAGGAACATATGGTTGGTAAGTCTCTGACTGGTGTTTGCCAGAGGGGGTAAGAGATAGTCAGCGTTGATCAGTGTTAGTCAGTGCTTGAGTAGTAATACTTTGAAGTTTCCCAGGCCGGAGGGATCGGTCAGCGTGGAGACGCGCTGGCGCAGATTATACCATGCAAGCATGGCAGTTTGCCCACGATCGGTCGCACGTGCTGTGTCCATAACGCTAAGTTCGTGCTGACGGATGTGTTCCATCTCCGTGTAAATGCCCATGTCAGTAAGCCACTGGCCTTGTGTAGTGAACGTTTCTTGCTGGAAACCATGTTTACGTCCCTCGTCGATAAGGGCGCTAAAATTCACGTGTGCTGTAATATCTTGCTCGCCTGGACGCAGTAATGGCTGATCAGTGAGTTGATGCTTGAAATAGCTAGTTAAAGTGCCGTATGGACGTTGTTCTGTATAGAGATTGTGGGCAAGGTCGCCATAATCGATAACCAGAAGATAAACATGCCCTGCATGCTTAATTTGAGTATCCAGCAGAAGCTCTGTTACGTTGTGCAGCCAGGTGAGCGCGTTCAGATTGATTTCAGCACGCCAATCGTCCATAAAAGTGCGCCAGGGGATATCGTAATGATCGAGGTAGTTCGCGACTGCCTGCTTTTCAGGTTCCGCCAGCACTTCGTACAAACGCCCATCATGCTCATCGACGCAGACCTCGTACAGCATGTTTTCGCGTTTTTGGATGACATGGACGGGAAACGCGTCGACAAGTTCATTGGATAAAATAACGGTAGGAATATTTTTATTGTCTTGTAGGGGAGACAAAGGTATTCCGATTACGTCCTGCCCGTTTGCTATATCTGCGACGCGATAGTCCAGGGCATGATAGAACGAAACCGCCTCCCGCTGTGCCCAGGTGCGTACACCTGTACCTAGATTGCCTCGGCCAGAACCCTGTTCTAATACAACGAAGTGATCAGGCGTATCAAGCTGTTCCCAGAGGTATTGTAATTGACGGCCTACACAATGCGCAAAAAGGTCTGAAACGTCAATGCTTGTGAAGTAATCGCCCTCCCAGCCCATCTTTGCGAAGCCGGTAACATAGTAACCATAACCGGGTTCGTACAGAGCGGTGCGCATGTAGTCCGCGAACGAAATAGGACCGGTAGTACGTATACGTTCGACAATAAGTTGATGCAGTGGAGACGGAGCCATCCCTTTTACCTTCTGGCCTGCTGGTGTTGCAGAAAATTCACCGTTGGGGTTAAGTAATTACGAGGCGAACTGGACGACCAAAAAGTCCAGCGCCATTTCTGGTGTCAGGCGGCTACGTTTGAGTGCTGCGTCCGCTTCCAGTAGTTGATGATAAACATGCTCTAATTGCGCGAGACTGAAGTTACCCACCTGCCGATACGATTTATCGACAATGAACGGTGCCAGATTGAGTTGAGCCGCGATTTGTGGCGAGCGCATACCCTTCTGAGACAGTTCTTTAACGAGCAGCAGCGAGCGCACCTGTGAAGTGATGGTACTGATCACTTTAAGTGGTGGTTCGCCATCTGCGAGCAGGTCATGCAGGATGTTCAAGGCCTGTTTTCGATTGCGTTGTGCAAGCGCGTCGGTCAGATCGAAGATGCGTGCCTCCTGAACCTGTGCGGATAGTCGGCGTACATCCTCTGCGTCGATCGTCTTTCCCGTGCCCACATACATCGCCAACTTATCGATTTCATTTGCCAGCAAGCGCAGATTGTTGCCGATAAAGTTGGTGAGGAGTTGTGTTGCTTCGGCAGTAATTTTGACGCTATTCATCTTCGCGCGTTGAGCGATCCAGCGTTCCAGGGCAGCGCCTTTGGGCAACATGCTTTGTATCACTTTGCCGTACTGTTCAGCCGCTTTGAGCAGGACATTTCCACTGTCGAGCGTTTCTTCGACGAGCAGGATAAGCTGAGTTGTCGTGGGCATAGTGGCGATGTGATCGGCAAGTTCTTTTTCGAAGCCTGCACGTCCGCCTACTTTGGTCGACTTCTTACCCTTCTTACCGCGTCCTCCTTTGGTTGCCTCTTCTGCTGGTGAAGACGATGGGGAGGTTGCTGGCATCGTGCTTTCCCCACGTTTCTTCTTCGGTAACCCGTCAACGACAATAAGTCGTTGTGTGCTCAGAAAGGGGAGCGTCTCGCTATTCATCACAATCGTTTTGATGTCAGCTTCCGCTCCGCTATAGGTATCCTGGCTAAAGCCAAAATCGCCCTCCTGGCGCAACTTTTTGAGATGTTCACGATTGGTAAATTCGTCTTCACCATGCAGAAGATAAAACATGATCGAGCGGCTACGACTTTCTTTATTGTTCCAACGGAATCTGACGGCGATAATCGTGGTTATAGATACGTGCAACAATAAGATCAGTGAGCATGCCAGCGACCATGCCAATAATAGTACAGAAGAAGACGCTGGCGAAAAAGACGGACGCGCCGTTTGCGTCTTTAACCGTACCGGCCCAGAAGAAAATGATTAGAAATGCGATAATGCCGCCGATGATAGCGCCAGCAATGACCGCCGCTTTTCTTTTGACCGCGCTAACCCAGAAGGCGAGAAAAGGCGCGGCCAGCAATGAGATCAGGAAGCCAAAGATATCGCCAATAATGATACCTGAATTTGGTATAGTCATGGTAAGATGATCCTCCAACAGAAATGATTGCGCACCCGTGTGCCTGTAACACCTTTATTATAAGGCAGATGCTCCTTCGGTGCCAATAAGAATTTTTCTCCACTCATGCTTTCGCTGTTTCGATGTTACGGGCGAGTGCTTTGTTTGCTTTTTGATGATTCAACCAATCCTTGATTGTGTATCCCAGCGTTTTGAGGACGGAGGCATCTTTTTGATGTGCATGATAGAGCGCCCAGCCGATTTTAGGTAGATTGAGCGCATCGGAATAGACGAGGTAGCGACTCTCCCAGGTAGGTTGGAATTTTTTCTTGAAGTTGAAGAGCGACTGCCGCTGATTGAGATTCCCGAAACGCCTGGTCAGGAAATCGATACTATTTGTCAGGAAGGTTTCGTCTTCTTCATTGGCATTACTTAAAGGGGCCAGACCGAGGCTGACCATGGTTGCGCCTTGATCTTTCATATATTCGATTGAGCGTGCCAGCAGGAGTTCCATAGTTCCAGGTGCACATGTCTCGGCACGGCGCATTAAGTCAAGGCCCCAGCCTCTGCGTCCATAAATGGGGATGAAGGAGACAAAGCCATGCACTTTGTTCTGAGCATCGACTGCGAGTGCGTATAGGTACTCGCTATTGCCTTGTGCTTCAAAACTACCCATGCTAAAACCCATTTCCGCGCCGCCTTTTTGGGCCAGCCAATGGACGGAAATCTGTTCCATTTGCAGCAATTGCTCGGTATTGGTGACCTGGCCGCGGTAAAAGAGAATGCTCAGACTGTCTTTTTCCGCCCGTTTAGCGCTTGAGCGAACATTTGCCATCGCCCCCCCCTTCAAGGTGAAGGTTTGTGGGTTGAGTACAGCATCCTCGCCGATTTTGAGCAGGCGAAACTTCGCAGCGTGGTACATCTCCGCCACATCTTCGCATACTTGCCAGAAAACGATGGTCCAATCTTGTTCCTTGCAGAAGTCGATGAATTGTTTGAGCACAATCGAGAGTTCTTCGGTGGGTCCAATTGGATCACCTGCGACCACAGCGGTGCTCCCTTGCAGGACGTAACTGATGACGGATTTTCCTGACTGGGAGAAGAAGTAGGTTTTATCCTCTCCCAAGGCAAAGTAACTGATCGAATTTTTGCCATAGTGGCGTACCAGCCAGTGCACGCGTTCGCGCTCTTCGGTTTCTGGCATAAGAACCGCTGCGACTGGATGGAATATCTGGATCATGCTATAGAGGACAGCGCTGATGCAGAGCACAGGAAAGGTATGTTGGAAGAAGAACGCCCGCGTGCCATGCGGGAGGTAGAGCCTCTGATTGTATACGAGATGGATGAGGAAGTTTTCAACGCCCATATGGTCGATGAGCGGTTCGAATTCGTTGTAAAGCAGAATAAAGCCACCGATGAGGTAGAAGATAACAATGCTCAATCCCAGACAGAGGGTGATATAGCCTCGTCTGACAGAGGGAGGGTCGCTTTTGGCCTGAAAGAAGTGCCTGAAGCCGAGTAGGAGTGTGGCAAGGAGAAGCGCGACAAACGTCGCGAGTACAGAACCACTACGTTGAACGTGCAGAACTGCTGATATCATTAGCAATACGAGTGCGATGCGATGGGCATGTTTTTTGCCGCGCATGAGTCCGTAGGAGAGTACGATAAGGAAGAAGCCGATAACGACTGTGAAGCTTTGCGCGGGCACACGGTGGTTGGCGATAGGCCAGCTGACAAAAAAGATATTCCAGTCGTTGGAGACAATACTTGAGAGTTTGGGTAAGATAGCGGACAGCATATCGGATATACCGACCAGCAGTGTTGTGATGGCGATCATATAACGCACGACTGGCCGTAGTCTATCACTGTTCCAAAAGTGCGGTATAGTTATTCTGTACTGCATAAAGAACCTTCATTTATCATTTCTGCATACTTTTTATCGAAATGAGGAGGAAAACTACGAAGCGGGAAGCTTCTATGTTATTTGAGAACTGCCATTGATGTTTTTATGAACCACAATGTATGTGTTAACACAACTGATTTTTCCCTTTTCTTGCTTAACACTCATCATTTTACTACGAATATCGTAGAGAAACGTTCCCATCGCTCTATGCCTAAACTTTTCTCCTACGATACAATCAGGAGAAAGCAAGAGCATTCGTAGTAATAGACGTTTGCAACATGCTATCTTTGCTATGCGTATTGTGAAGTGAAGCACATAGTGATGGAGCTCACGATTTGGACAGTATGAAGCACTGTTCACAGAGGAATTGTTTGCAATGGATGACGAGGTATAAGCAATGCAGAGAACGACGCTTGGTCTGAATGAACGTATTGAGAGTGTTCTGACATACTCTTTACTGTGGATTTCAGGTCTGTTCTTTTTGCTGTTCGAAAAGAATAGGACAGTGCGCAGGCACGCATTACAATCGTTGGTAACATTTGGTTCGCTGTCGCTGGCGATTTTTGGCGTAAATGCGTTGAACAGTCTTCTGGGCTGGATTCCTGTGCTAGGCTGGATTATATCTTTCGGACTTGGTCTGCTGGCCCGTATTCTTTCCTTCGCGATACTTCTATTGTGGATATGGCTGATGTATATGGCGTATACACATCCTAATTATCGCTTACCAATTATCAGTGATATCATTCGTGGAATATGATGAGGAGCAAAAGGGTTGGAGAGCCGAGGTGGGCGCCAACCCTCTAATGACCACTACTTTTTATCTCGATAAAGCAAGCCGAGCGCGAGACCGAAGACCAGATGACGCAGAATGTTTTGGCCGAACGAGGTCCAACTCGCGAGTTTGGGAAGTTCGCCATTTTTAATCAGGGGATGATATTTATCTGCGAGTGGTGTAAGGCTCCAGGCGCTAATAATGAATATCTCGCCGAAGAGAGAACCTTTGAGCCAATCTGGACCAGGCAAGAAGCGTTTGGCGACCGCGGCATAAAGCTCTGCGAGCGCTACGCCGTTGAGCAAATGGATGATCCACGCGAGGATCAGTCCAGGGGTGGTCTGTTTTTCACCATCGTAGAGTCCTTCAATAAAACGTGTGTCCTTGAAACGATTGCCGATTAAGAACTGATCGCCTTCCATCGCGATACTGTAGGCGAGGGTTGCGATGATGCCCGCGAGTGCAGCTTTTCCAGGTCGCCAGTCGGAGGTGATGACCTTTTGCAGTGGTGCAGGTAATTTATCTTGTATGGATTGCATAAAACATGTTCCTCTACTTCTTTTTGTTCTCTTGACGTACTGTGTTCCTCCTAAAGGGTACAACAAATATACCCTGAAGGAGTAAAGCAATAAGGGCACCGGCCAGAGTAGCTAAGAAGTTGACGATATCGTTATCCATCCAGGGCAGGCCGCGGAGGTACTGAGTAGGTGTACCACAGGTATGAATACGTCGTTCTGTCTCCTGCTGGCAGTGGGGGCAAAAATAGACAACCTGGACGGTCGCACCGAGAAAGCTATCGAATAGACTGCCCGTAAGTCCGCTGAACAAGGCAATGAGTGGAAGGCGTACGGTTTTTGTAGAGGATAGCAGTGAAAAGAGTATACCCTGTTCGAGGGCGCCTGCGGCACTGGCAGCTGTACCCAGAAGCGAGATCGCTCCAGAAGTGCCGGGGGATACGCGTTCACCAGTTGTGATCAGCCGTGGTGATTGGGTATTGAGCACACCTAGTTCGGTAGCCCAGGTATCCGCATTGGCTGTGGCTAATGCTCCCAGGTGGCCTGTTTCCGCCAGGGAGCGTAAGGTGGGATTTTTACTAGCGGCGTAGACTATCGTGAGCAAGGTTGATACGCCACTATTGGCCGCGACCTGGCCGATATCACGTTGGCCGCCTTTGCTGAACTTATCGGCGGCTTTCACGTTTTTTTCCTGCTCTTTAAAGTGCGAAAGCAAGCTGGAAGAGACGAAGAAGTTGATCAGTGAGGCGGCCCAGGGCCATCCTCCTAATCCATAAGTAGTGGTGCCTGTTATTATAGCGCCAATGACGCCGCTACGACTGAGTGAGCGGCGTTGATAGGCCACGAGACCGATTGCGGTACTGAAAAGGAGTCCAACAAGGATGTGTATACCTATTTGTCGTGATGTCGCTTTCTTATTCATGAATAATTGAGATTAC
This sequence comes from uncultured Dictyobacter sp., assembly GCA_964657925.1. Taxonomy (GTDB): domain Bacteria; phylum Chloroflexota; class Ktedonobacteria; order Ktedonobacterales; family Ktedonobacteraceae; genus Dictyobacter. The sequence goes on along the minus strand of CAZZWK010000053.1, from coordinate 17,405 downwards.
CTTTCGCCATATTTGCCCTGATCTTGCTTCATTTAGCGGCTAAAATGGCCTATTTCTGTTACAAGGTATCGCTTTTATGAGTTTTATGATAGTGAGGGTACGGAAGAAAGGCAAGAAATCGCGTTCATTAGAGCAGAACGTACTCTTTGTCGAATTGCCAATCGGTAATTGCTTCTAGTTCCGCATAGAGATGAGGATGAAGTGGGTCAATATGCTTCATCAGGTGGATATTGACCACGCGATTGTCGTTCAAGCCCAAGGCTTCGCAGAGAGCATCCTGGGTGATTTTTAAGCCGCCATCTAGATCTCGTTTCAGCGGTGTGGAGAAGTAAAAATCTAGGAGGAGTGATAGGTAGTAGTGTTGCAGAGATGTACGCAGTGGTTGCAGCATGCCCTGTTTGTCGAGGGGACGAAGGGCATCGTGCACCTGACGTTTAAAACGCCGGGCGACGGCTGTGCTGACGCGATGATTGCCTACCGTGGCGTATTGTTCATTGATGCTCGGTGGGAGTGGAAGTGTAAGACGGAGCGTTGGTGGGGTTTTGCGAGGTTCCTCATTTGAATTTCCTTGAGCGTGCGTAGTCATAAGCAAAAGGTCTCCTACCTGGGATAGGAAGTGTGAAAGTAGTACTTTTGGGATAAATAGTATCGCCTGTATTGTATCATATCAACGTGCCCTGGCCTTGTGAGCAGTTCCAGGCCGAATAGGCTGAATGGTATTATACATAGAGCTTACCTGATACGCCTTCAATGAGATACTCTCTAGCTACTATTAATCATTGTGTGTATGAAATAATCGATTATTGTCAAGCTGAAAAGATAGTCAGCAACCCTTCGCGTCTATGTGAGGGCATCCGCGCTATGTTAAAGTGAGGAAGAAAAGTGATCAAGTGTAACCACTGTGGAAATATGACCCCCCCTGGAGTTGTATGTCAGTCGTGTGGGATGCCACTCTCTGGCGCCGTAGATACTGGATTTTCGTCAATGCCTGAGGCGCAAGATCAGGTAGCGTTGCCTGCGTGGTTGGAGTCGTTGCGCGCGGGTGAGCGGTCGGCGGCCCCTGTCAACAATACGCCTCCCTTTTCCGCACCAAATTTTGTGGAGGAAGGTTCGTTGCCGAGTTGGATGCGACCAGAACGTGGCGAAGGGAGTGGAAATACGGATGCGAACCCAGTCGTTTCGGCCTATCCTGGTCAGGGAGCAGTAGCCCAACCCGGCCAGGGAATTACCGCCCAATCGTTAGTGGATGAAAACGCATTGCCGCCCTGGTTGAGTGAGGGGAAGATCGCAGCAGCACAGTCTTCGCCCGCTCAGCCGATTCAAGCTTCGAGCCTTGTGGAGCAGGAAGATGTACCTGAATGGATGAAGACCTTGCAGCCACAAAGTTCGACACCTTTTAGCAACGAGAGAAGGCCAGAGCCGAAGCCGGTTGCACCAAGTCAGCCCTTATCGGGTATGTCCGCGCATGATTTGATTGATCCTCAGGCCGTGCCTGATTGGATGAAGGCGCAAGGTAATCAGGGCAATGCTTCCGCGCCGCGAGGTATGGCACAGGATATGGGTGGACAGCAATCCGCGCAGACGACACAGAGGAATACTGGTCAATCGATGCCAAATCAGATGGCTGGTTTTTCTGCTGCTTCATTGCTGGATGAGAATGCGTTGCCACAGTGGTTGCATGAGAGTGGTTCCAATGCAAGGCAGAGCAATCAGAGTGCCGCAGGTGGTGTGGGCAATGGATGGGGAAGTGTGCCATCACCTTCTTATCCTGCTGCAAGTAATACGGGCACGTATACACCTATGCAGGATAACTCCTGGTCTGCCCAGGTGCCGCCACAAACGCCTATGGGTTCTCCGTCTCAGCAAGGTCAGGGGATGCCAGCCTCTTCCTTCATTGACGAGGATGCATTGCCGCCCTGGTTGCGTACAGCGGATCAGCAACAGGGAGCTTCAAATGGATCAGCGTATGGATCGCAGATAGGATCACCAATGGGTACACCGATGGGGTCGCAGGTGCGGCAGGCTCCTATCGCGCCGCGACACGTGGATAATGTGCGCGTACCCAATCGTCCTCGCAATGAAAATGGCTTTAGCGATACCAGTGAGAGTGCCGCGAATGTGTTCGCGTCTATGCTGGGTGTTGCTTCTGCGGCTCCTAACTATCTGGGGCAACAGCTGAGCACGCCACAGCCACAGCCAGCGCAATCTTCTGTTCCTGGGCAGGGTGCATCCAATTATGGGCAGGATTATCGGGTTGCGCAAGGAAACGTAGCGTTTGCGGGAAATCAGCAGGGGAACCCATCATTCAACGGTATCAACGCTGGAAATAATGGTGCGCCAAATACTCCAATGGGTGGTATGCCGCAAGGGTATAGTGGCAACGCCGCAATGCCAAACAGCCTGAATAGCGCGAATGCAGGCAGTGGTTATGCTGCTGGTCAGCCAGGTTGGAATGGCAATGCGCAACAGCCGATAGCAGGAGGACAGGGCATGGGTGGGGGAATGCCGCAGATGGTAGGGGTGGCGAACACGAATGCCGCAAATGTACCGAATGCAATGAATAACTATGGTGCTCCCCCTTCGTCAGGGCAGATGGCAGATCAGTCGGGAGATCAGAAAGGCAAGAAACGGGGTTTGTTTGGTGCATTCCTCGACTGGCTTTCTCGTTAGTCATGAGGAGTGAAAAAGACAGGAATGAACACACAATCCTATCCAGAGGGTGGTTTGGACGTGGTGCAGGCACGAGATGACCAGGCAGGATCTTTGGATTCGTTGCTTGTTGCCGATTGTGGAGCGGTCTATACCAAAGTGTCGCTTTTTGGGATCGTTGAAGGCCAGTATCGTCTACTGGCGCGTGGAGAGGCGCCTTCGAGCATTAATCCGCCGTACGAAGATATCACCGAGGGCATTTTACAAGCGATCCAGATGATCGAGTTTATCACGGGCAGGCGCTTAATCGAGGAGAAGCGCATCATTTCGCCGGAGCAGTCGAATGGGGATGGTGTTGATGCTTTTCTGGCGACGATAAGCGCTGGTGAGCCGTTGCGCTTGGCTGTGCTGGGTGCGGTAAGTCAGAATTTAGAAAACCTCGTCGCGCAAGCACTATCGGGTTTGTATGTACAGGCGCAATCGGTGCCTTCTCCGTCCTACATCGCGGCGACAATGCTGGTGAGCGCCAGTGGTGTCAGCGGGGTTGGAACGGCGACGGCGGGCCAGCAGTGGACGCGAGAGCGATTGGCGCAAGAGTGGGAGCGACAGCTTGGGCATCTGGGTGAGATACATGCGCAGGCGGCGCTGATTGTCGGTATGGCCGATGGGCCCGCAGGGCCGACGCCGCTACAAGAGGCATGTCAGTTGCTGATCAATGCGTTTCGAAATGGGCTCATTCCAACGGCGGCTGAAGACGAGCAAGGCAATAAGCAGGGGAGATTATTTCCCATTGTGTACGCGGGCGCGCCACAGTATGTCGAGGCGGTGCGCCGTATGGTGCAGGGGGTAGCGGAAGTCACACGGGTAGACCCGATGGTTTCAGCGGAACAACTGGTACCGACCAGCACAGCAGTGGGAGCGTTGCACGAGCGCGATGTACTGCGACATTTGCCGGGCTATGAGCGGTTGCAGTCATGGTCAAACACGATGCCGATCGCATCTGCTACCTCGCTCAGCAGTCTTGTACGCTTTCTGGCACAGCACTATTCGATGAATGTGGCCGCCGTCGATATCGGTGGGAGTACGACGACCCTGATGCTGGCGAGTGAGCAGGGTGAGTTTATTCCGATGGTGAATACTGATATCGGTATTGGTGCGCACATCAATACGGTGTTGCAACGCGCGGGCTTGCCGCGCATCACGCGCTGGCTGCCTTTTGGGATTACTGAAGAAGAGGTGCGGCAGTTCGCGCTCAATCATATGCTCCATCCTGACATACAACCGATCGATTCGCGTGAGCTTTTACTGCTGCAAGCCTTTACACGTGAGGCGATCATGCTGGCGCTGGATTATGCGACCAGATATGCGATCGACCTGCCGGATACAGATCTGATACTCGCCACAGGCGGTATACTTGCGCATGCCCCAAAATATGGTCAGGTGGCGTTGATGTTGCTGGATGCGTTGCAACCGAGGGGTGTGACTTCACTTGTGCTCGATAGCACGATGTTGACTCCGCAGCTGGGCGCGGTAGCGACGGTAGCGCCGGTAACGGCGGTGCAGGTAAATGAGAATGATGCCGTCTCGCATCGCCTGGGAACCTGTGTGATTCCTTTTGGCAATATTCAGCCGGGGCAGTTGGCGGTACGCGTGGGGGTGGAATATACCAATGGGAGGCAGTTGAACTTTGATGTGATGGGTGGTACGATTGAGGTTATTCCATTGCAGCTTAATGAGCAGGCATTGATCACGCTATTTCCGGCGCCGACTGTCGATGTCGGGTTGGGACCGGGCGAACGAGCACGTGCCGCCGAAGAGATAGATGGTGGTTTAGTTGGCCTGATCGTGGATGCGCGTGGACGCCCGCTCAACTTGCCTACTGATGATGCGGAGCGGCAGGCGCGTCTGCTCCAATGGTCGCAATCGTTAGGGGCCGAGTAGTATTCTGAAAGTGATGCAAGAAAGTATTCCAAGGCCTCTGGTTATGAGACGATCATTTGAATGGAGATCGTTATGAGTATTGCTAACTGCCAGGGATGAAGAGTAGTTCCGCCAGAATATTGGAATAGAGGGTGCTGCGCTATTTATAACTTGTTTTTCCTGGTCGATTCCTAATAGTTGGGAGGGTTTCCACTATGGCCTATCCATTGGGGTGGTCGGTGATCGAGCAGTGCACGGTGAAAAGGGAACGCTGGCCTGGTGCTTATCGTGGTAAAGGCGTTCCTCTGGTGTATCGTGGTCAGGAAGTCGTGCCCGATCAGCCAGTGCTGTACGTGCAATATGAGAAACAAGACGCGCCATTGTTGGAGAGTGGCACGCAGTTGCCGGAAGCACCAGATGCCTCTTCGTGGTCTTCGCTTGCTCCACGCAGAGCGAGCGAGGGTGTGGCAGGACCGGAGAATGTGCCAGCAGGCTTGCATGGGCGTGTTGCAAGTTTTACGCAACGAGGTGGTGTGGTGATCGAGAGCCGTGCTGCGTTGGTGCAGGGGGCGGTCGGTATGGGTGCGCAAGTGGCGGGTGTATTGACGCTGTGGCAGGGGAGCAGTGTGGATTTCGTACCACAAACGATTCCGCCGGGGGCGATTCTGGTAGTGCCGGGTCCTTTGACGTTTTTGTTGTTGCGGCAAGCGATCAATTCCGGTGTGGTAGGCGTAGTGGCGAGCAGTATGGAGTTGCGAGACCTGGAAGGGTTTTTGCGCACCGATTATTTGCAGCTGCTTGCGACAAACGAGCTTGAGCGTACACAATCTCATTTGCCGAAGATGACCTTACTTTTTACGGAGGGTATCGGTTCGTTCGGCATGTCCGAGCATATCCTGGCTTTATTTCAGCGCTATCAGGGTTCTATCGCTTTGCTTTCGGGAACGACCTCTACGCGATACGCGCTTTTCCCCGATCTTGTGATCTCATTGCCGTTAAATGAAACGGAGCAGGATTGGCATCCGACGTTGCCTGATCCTACGCTGTCGCTTGGTGTGCAGGTGCGGGTGTATGGTGGGAAAGATGCTGGGGCTATTGGTCGTATCGAGCATTTCTTTGTGCATGAGCAGAGCTTTCCCTCTGGCATATATGCACGGGCAGTGGGTTTACGTTTGGAGAACGGCTCTTTTCGTATGGTGCCATTGGCGCTGGTGGAGCGTATCGGAGCGTAGTGTTGCTCTGTAGGCTGCGTTACAAGGGGATGTGGACGCGGTAGATGGGGGCTGTGTATGGTGTGATGAAGCAGAGAATGCAGCGAATTTTGATGGAATGGTAAGTGTGTAGATGACTGCCGGATTAGACGGTGGGAGCGGCTGTTTTCGCTGCTCCCTTGACAAGCTTATGCAGAATCGGGTACGCTTGCTTTTTAAGAGGACGCTCTCTTCCTAAAGTTTATTTAGAGGTGGCTATGTTGCCGCATGCATAGATATGCGTGTGGTTTTTTTATACTCGTGTAGAGGATGGTCCCCATGCTACGATCCGATCTGTCCGAAAACTCTCCTCCCCCTCTCTTCAAAAACTATTTTCTTGATGAAGCGTACGATGAGATGTTCGATAGCAATGGTGTGCCACGACAGGTGTATCAGCAGCTTTATCATCGCTTGTTGGAGATGCCGTTGGAGGTATTGCAGCAGAGGCAGCAGGCGGCTGATATGGCGTTTCTCAACCAGGGTATTACGTTTACGGTCTATGGGAATAGTGAGGGAACGGAGCGTATCTGGCCGTACGATTTGCTGCCGCGCATCATTGCGCCCAAGGAGTGGTCGATGATTGAGCGAGGTTTGACGCAGCGGATCACGGCGCTCAACCTTTTCCTCAAGGATATCTACCACAACGAGCACATTTTGAATGATGGAGTGATCCCGAGGTCGCTGATCTATAGCTGTCGGCATTATCAGCGTTCGATGCGTGGGGTGCATGTGCCGCAGGATGCATACGTGGCGATTGTGGGAACAGACCTGATCCGAATGCAAAATGGGGAATTTGTGGTATTGGAGGATAATCTGCGCTCGCCGAGCGGAGTTTCCTATATGTTGACCAACCGGGAGGTGATGAAACGTATTTTCCCATCGCTTTTCGGGAGTCATGATGTGCGGGCGATCGATCACTACGCGCAGGCGTTGCTCAATACGTTGCTGGCGCTGGCACCGAGCGGGTTGGCGGAGCCGACGGTGGTGTTGCTGACGCCGGGGGTATATAACTCGGCCTATTTCGAGCATACGTTTCTGGCGCGGCAGATGGGGGTGGAGTTGGTGGAGGGGCGGGATCTGCTGGTGCACAACAATATTGTGTATATGCGTACGACAGCGGGATTGAGGCGGGTGGATGTGATTTACCGGAGGGTAGACGACACATTTCTGGACCCGTTGACGTATCGAGCGGACTCGACGCTGGGGGTGCCGGGGTTGTTGAACGCGTACCGGGCGGGGAATGTGGCGTTGGCGAACTCGATCGGCACAGGAATCGCGGATGACAAGGCGGTGTACGCGTATGTACCAGAGATTATTCGCTATTATTTGAAGGAAGATCCGATACTGTCCAATGTCGAGACGTATCTGCTGGATGACGCGAGCCAGCGAGGCTATGTGCTGGAGCATCTGGAGCAACTGGTGGTCAAGGCGGTGGGTGAATCGGGTGGGTATGGGATGTTGATCGGGCCGTACAGCACGAGCGAGCAGCGGGAGGTTTTCCGGCAGAAGATACTGGCGAATCCACGCAACTATATCGCGCAGCCGACGCTGGCCTTTTCGCGCGCGCCCTGTTTCGCGGATGGTGGAATCGAGCCGCGACACGTGGATTTGCGACCATTCGTGTTGTATGGAGATCGTGTCACGGTGGTGCCGGGGGGATTGACGAGGGTGGCGCTGCAAAAGGGGTCGCTGGTCGTCAATTCGTCGCAAGGGGGTGGGAGCAAGGATACGTGGGTATTGCAGGGTATGGATTGAGAGGAGAAAGAGAGCATGCTTTCGCGCGTCGCAGATAATCTGTATTGGATGAGTCGAGACCTGGAGCGGGCTGAGCATATAGCTCGCTTGCTTGATGTCAATTTGCATCAGAGGCTGGACCAGGGGACGGGACAGGAGCAGGAGCGGTGGCAACGGCTGTGCGGGAGTCTGTTGTTGCCGGTGCCGGAGGAGGCTGATGCGTACAGTATCACGAACATGTTGACTTTTGATACGAATAATGGGGCTTCGATACTGGCGAACATCGAGTCGGCGCGGGAGAATGCGCGGCAAGTGCGTGAGCTGATCACCTCGGAGATGTGGGAGCAGATCAATCGGCACTATTTGCAGGTCAAGAATACCACGATCGAGGATATATGGTATGGGGAGCCGCACGCGTTCCTGGTGGGTGTGAAGGAGAGCATTCAGCTGTTTCAGGGGATAACGGATGCGACGATGATCCACGCGGAGGGCTGGCATTTTATTGGGGTGGGGCGATTTTTGGAGCGGGCGGTGGCGACAGCGCGGTTGATCGACAGCTATTTTCAGAAGCCGGAGGGGCAGGAGGAGATGGATATTGATGAACGTGCCAGTTACCTGGACTGGGCTGGTTTGTTGAGGTCGTGCGCCGCTTTTGATTCGTTTCGTAAAGAATATACGGCGGCGAAGATGAACGCGGACAGTGTGGTGGACTTTTTGTTGTTCAACGCGGAATCGCCACGGACGATTCGGTTTGCGACCTCGATGATCCAGTCGAATTTGCAGGGGATCAGCAGGATTACCGATTTGCGGCGGTCGAACGCGGAGCGGCTGGCGGGTCGTTTGCGAGCTTCGCTGGACTATGACCAGATGGATGATATCCGGAACAATATGCACAGTTACCTGGACAACATCCGGAGGCAATGTCAGCAGATACATAACGCGATCTATAAGACATATATCACGTACCCTATAGATGTAGCGCTGGCACATTGAGGTGGTCATGTTTGTAGGCATAGTAGATAGAGACTGCCAATTGTGAAAAGTACTGGGAGTATGATGAGCACAACGTATTATCGAATTCGGCATACCACGCGTTTCCGTTACAGTGTCCCGATTACCGAGAGTATCATGGAGGTGAGGGTGCAGCCGTTGAGTGAGGAGAGCCAACGATGTTTGGATTTTCACCTTTCGACCACGCCGCGCGCGCAGATTTTCTCGTATCGAGATGAGTTGGGCAATCGCGTGCATCATTTCGATATTCCGAACCAGCATAGCTCGTTGGCGATCAGTTCGGAAACGATCGTTGAGATGATGGGGATGGCCGAGATACCCGAGCGGTTGAGCGAGGAGAGCTGGCAAGAATTGGACGAGGTGGTGGCTGGCAACGACTATTGGGACACGTTGAGGCCGAGTCATTTTGCCCAGCCCACGGATTTGCTGGTGGAGTTGATGCGCGAGTTGGAGATTCGGAGGCGGGACGATCCATTGACTGTTTTGCACGATATCAGTCGAGGGATCAAGCAGACGCTGGCGTATACGAAGAACAGTACGCGGGTGGATTCGCCGATCGATGATGCCTTGCGCAATCGACAGGGGGTGTGCCAGGATTTCACGCATATTATGATCACGATGGTGCGGCAACTGGGTATTCCGTGTCGTTATGTGAGCGGGTATCTGTGTCTGGCGGATAGTCCACGGGACAGCGCGAGGAGTGCGGCGACGCATGCATGGGCGGAAGCGTTTTTGCCAGGGCTGGGCTGGATCGGGTTTGATCCGACGAACGATGTGATGGCGAGAGAGAACCATGTGCGGGTGGCGGTGGGGCGAGATTACGCGGATGTGCCGCCGACGCGTGGCACGTTTCGCGGGAAGGCTGAGAGCGAGTTGTCGGTATCGGTGCATGTGCAGCCTACGGATACGCCGCCGCCGAATGTGGATATTGCCGCTGATGCAACCTGGATGGTGGCGACAAACGATACGCCATTGGGTGAAGAGTTGGAGGAGGGCCAGCAGAGGCAGGCGGCACAACAATAGATGAGTATTGCGCGGACGCGATAAAGCGGGTCCGTACATTACGTGGCATGATGAATCACATAATGCAAAGGGTTCGTGTGGGGCAAATGCGTGGTTTGCCCTATGCGGACCTTTTTGTTGGAAAGTGACAGTAGTGGGGACAGGTCTGGGGACAGCGGTTCGGGACAGGTGTATGTTTTGAGGGAGAAGAGCGAAGGAGAGGTTTGGGACAGACGCGGGGACAGGAGTTTGGGACAGGTGATATGAGGACAGGTTTTGCGACAGATTTGGGACAAATGTGGGGACAGATATAGGGACAAACGTTTGGGACAGGTGATATGGGGACAGGAGTTGTGACAGGTTTGGGACAGGAGTTGGGGACAGGTGATGTGTATACGAGATCAATTTTGAGATTATTGTTTGATCGAAGGGGAAAGGGACAGGTCTCGGGACAAGTGGTCGGGACAATCGACGTAGGGACAAGTTATGTGGGGACAGGTGTTGGCAAGAAAAAAGGAGCGAATAGCTGGGGACAGGTCTCGGGACAATGGTTCGGGACAGGTGATGATAAGAAAAAAGGAGCGAATAGTTCGGGACAGATGCGGGGACAGTGAATCGGGACAGGTGATATCGAGGCAGAGGAGACTGTGACAGGGAGGGAATGAAGATGGGGTAGGGGGGAAAAGGCTGCGTAGAAACTAAAGGTGGAGAAGAGAAAAAGGGCTTTTTGAGGTTGTGATGCAACAGGTTAAGCATTGTAGTAAATCTTTCGTATCTAATGTTAGATGGAAAAGATGTACAGGGAAGACAAGAAGAAAACATTGTAAGAGGAACGGAGATCGTTGAAAAATAGAAGAATACCTCAATAGAAAGAGTATATACTATATTTTGTTGTTTGTCAAGGGAATATGCGCGTAGTTCTTCAAGAGGAAGCAGACAATGCCTGTTCTAACTTCGAAGTGGTTGAAGGGGACGCGGCATAGATTTTCACACGGAGGTTGGAAGAAAAAGAGGCTTGCACGTGGTCAAATTCCAGGAGACCGAGCGCTGGATGCATGATGAGTTGTGGCCCATTGGGCAAACCTCGTATATCATGTTGCTCCCACCATTCCCGAAATAATGGGCTTATATGCTGCAAATCGTGGAGCAATTCCTCGAACGAGGTATCGCCTGGATAGCGAGCGTAATCGGTACGAAATTGGGCCACCAGATTGCGCGCCTGCACCTCCCAATCAAGATCGAGCGAGTGCCCTTGCATCTGAAAGGAGCGCCAGACCATATTGAGCGAGTATGGTGGAAAGGGTTCATCAAAGCAAAAGACCAGATCAGCCGCTGGATTCTTGAAGAGAATGTCCCAGCGCCGCCCAATCACAAAGGCTGGATGAGGAGTCAGCACATCCACCACGCGTCGTAGTTCTGGGGGGACCTCTTCTTCCTCTGGCGGTGCTTTCACGGGCAGCGTGTGACCTGCCAGCAGGAACAGATACTTCTCTTCTACATGAGTGAGCCTGAGCGCCTGTGCAATGCTTTCCAGGACAGGCTTTGAGGGATGAACGTCCTTTCCCTGCTCCAGCAAGGTGTACCACGAAACCCCGATATTCGCCAATTCCGCCACGTCTTCGCGCCGTAGCCCTGGCGTTCGATGCCTGTTGCGTTCTGGTAATCCTACCTCTGCTTGAGAGAGCCGGGCGCGGCGGGTGCGCAAGAAGGCCGCGAGTGCCTGTCGGCGTTCTATCTCTTCCATCTATTTTACTCCTTATCCTACTACTTGCAATCATACGATCACGAGAGGTTGGTTATCCCAATGTTTCTCAAGCATACTAAGTATGTGGTATCCAGGTCAAGCGAGACGCGCGAAGAGACCTGGCAACACCTCTCTTGCGCTAGCCGAGAGAAAAGCTTTTATTTACAAGGAGTCAAATGATCATGAAAACCATTCTTGTCACTGGTGTAACTGGTAAGGTTGGAAGTCACTTCGTGCCTCGTCTGTTGCAACATGAAGATAACGTGCGTGTTCTCGTGCGCCGAGCGGAACAGGCTGAGGCTTTCCACACGTTGGGGGCTGAGGCGATCGTGGGAGATCTGAGTCAGCCAGAAAGCCTCGCTGCGGCTGTTGCAGGAGTTCAGATCGTCGTTCATCTGGCAGCCTTCTTCCGGGGAGCCGATCAGGAGCGCATCAGGACGACCAATGAGGACGGTGCTCTGGCTCTGGCGCACGCCTCCCTTTCCGCAGGGGTTGAGCGTTTCGTCTTCACCAGCACGAGCAATGTCTATGGTCCAGGTCTTAATCGGCCCGCTCGTGAAGATGACCCCGTCCAACCAACCGCCACGTATCCACAAAGCAAGGTTGCAGCTGAACAGGCGCTGCTGGAACTGTATCATACACGAGGGTTGGGAGTGCGTATCCTGCGTCTGGGTTTTGTTTATGGGGAAGGAGATCCGCATATGCGCGAGTCCCTGCCGCTATTAAGTCAGTGGCATCCAGCAAAACGGCTACATACGGTGCATCATGCCGACGTCTCGCAGGCATTGCTGCGCGCTGTTGCCACCGCTGGCATTGATGGCCGGATCTACAATGTGGCCGATGACGCTCCCATCAGTCTGGCAGAGTTGCGGCGCTTGAATAGCCTGTCAGAAGATGCGAGTGACGCAGATGCCTCCTTCAAGAATCCGTGGGAATTGATCCTCGATACCCTCCGCATCCGTGATGAATTGGGCTTCCGCCCCATCTATCCTTCGTATTATACGGCGAGAGATGCGGGCGCACTTTAGTGCCGTTGCCGGACCGCTGGTGTTCCCATACTGCCTGGGGTCAGGAGTTCTGGCTCATGCTCGCGCAATGGCTCGTTGCGAGTGCTCTGTGCTGCGTGGATCGGCCATTATCGAGCGTGTCCACTGCGCGAGCAGTGTCAAGAATCGGTAACGATCATCAAAGCGCGTTTTAGGGCAGCGAATTGATCTCGCTGGGCGGTCTGTGTCACCTG
>CAZZWK010000053.1:0-4755 GCA_964657925.1 uncultured Dictyobacter sp. | reverse complement strand
AGATCTTCAGCGTCAGCCGAACCCATGACATACCCGCCCCCGTGAATCCAGAGTAGGGCAGGAAACGGTCCTTGCGCGGAGGTTGGCAGGTAGAGCAGGACCCGTACAGCGGGTGCCCCTGCTGGGCCGGGGATGAAGTGCTCGCTCACGGAAAGAGTAGAAGGCTGAGACACGTCCACAGATGGTCGGGGACTCATAGCGCGTATCTGCCTCAGGTTTTCAGAGGTGATTATGGAGGCAGGAATCTGGTCAAGGAGAGCAACAAGTTCAGGATCAACAAGGTGTCTGGTCGTCATCATACCTTCCTTCATGCATAGCTATTTTTCTGCAAGGTCCAGCAATGCTTGTTTGTGGGCGAGCAATTGTGTGAGATAGGGTCAGTACTCTGTCCCTATAAAAACCTTGACCAGCAAGTATACTTGATTTTACACTCTAAACGTCGAATGACACAATGTCAAATGTGCAATAAGAATTGAAAAATGAAGCAATGGGACAAGCGACTGTTTTTCAGCATATACGCGTTTTCGATGGCTCACGGATCGCGAATGACGATACTGTTACCCGTTTTCTATCTGCGCTTTTTCTTTCAGTTTTGTAAGAGAGGCGAACGTCATTCCAATCTGATCATCCAGGCTTTTGACATCCTCACTTTTTTCCCAGGAGTTCAGTTTACGTCTCGCTTTGCAAACCCGTTGGACGACGACTAATGATTTTGTTTGCATCGTCATCTCCAAGGCCTGACCTAATAATCGGCATGCTTGTTTGGGATCACCCAGTTGTGCATACACTGTTCCAATATCGGCGATCAAGGTGGATTGACGACGCAATGACGTTGGGTCGCAGAGAGCCAATGCTTGTTCTAGCGATGGTAACGCTCGTTCTGGCTGATGTAAACGAACGAAACAAGCACCGTTGTATCCAGCCGCACGCGACGGATTAAAACCCGTCGCGTAGACATCGTCGGCTAACGATGCGGGCAACGTGCTTTCGTTCGTTTTTTCGAGCAAGCGCAAACACGTATCGGTGTCTCCCATGTCTGCATGTATTTCTGCCTCGATCGCCGAGAGCCAGGGATGTATGCGTTGATGGTGCAATGGAGTGCGTTGCGCTTCTTGCAGCAATGGAAGCGCCGTATGAGGTTCTCCCCAGTAGATGAGGAGCAATGCCACTCGTCCTATACCAGCAGCCCACAAGTCTGTATTTCCTGTATCCAGTGCAACTTTGAGCGCGAATTTGTAATAGGACCACGCCAGGTCATATTCTTTGATATCATGAAAGGTCTTGCCAAGAATAAGTGCGTTTTCACTTGCCAGTGCACAAAGCCGTTGATAAATCATATCAGGATGCGGATCGTTCAAAAATTGGACGATGTTGGAAAAATGCCCTGAAATGCCGCTGAGGACATCGACGGAAACATTTTTTGAGAGGCTCCAGTACGTCGCGGTAATGGTGCCCAAGTCGTCTAATGCTTCATTATCTAGATAGGAGGTATGCGTTTTTGCGAGTTCAAGTCGCGCTCTACTCTCTTTCGGTAAAAGGTCATAAGGAGAAAGAGTGATAGCCGCATATGCAACATTGAGGATGTCTTGGAGCATCTGGCGGCGTGATTTCATGGGCATACCGAATCCCGTGAGAGATACACGCGTCGGAACCACGGAGAGCCTCTTTCCTATGAAAAATAACCTTGGTCGCTTTTACACCTCGAATAGTTCCGTTTCGTTTTCAGGAGCTAGACCAAACGTTGGATAACGAAGACGTGTTCCTATACCTTCCTTCACTTCTTTTTGCTACCAAAAGCATATCTTTTGGACAAAGAGCTATGTCATGGTAGCGCCAATACGCGGTGTTTGGACACCGGAGACCCGAAGCGCGTTCTTGTTCGCACTGGCACGTATCAATTTCTTGCATCCCTACTGCACCGTAGGAGGATACGGTAAAGAATTGTCTCAGAGCCATACGAAGAAGTCTGATATGGTTGAAGGCTAAGGGAGGAAGGTTTTGCACGTTTTCGACAGGAAACCATTGAACTCGGCTCGCATCATCGCCTGCTTCAATGAGGGCTTCGGGATCTAATGATGTTTTGAGCACATAGAGCAGGCAGACATACTTTCCACGAGAATCTTCAAAATCTTCGTATGTCTCAACCTGTTGAAACAGGTGAAGAGGGATATCAAGGCCCGTTTCTTCGCGTACCTCCCGTTGCGCGGCTGCTTCCAACGAGGTATCCTCTGTGTTGAGATGGCCGCCAGGAAGTGCCCACTCCCCTTGATACGGCTGTTTTTTGCGTTGGATAAACGCGACTTCCCACCCAGAGCCGGAAGGAGAAAGGCGTGGAATCACGATATCGACGGTGACGAAAACAGTTGCCGCTTGATCTGCCATAGACGGAAATATCTCTTTTGTTAATATTTTCCCTCATTGCCAAGGCTGGAAGATCTCTTCTAGTGCAACAACAGAAGATTCTCTCGGCCATTGCTGTTCTAGTTGATGATATTGTGTCGCCAGTTTATCAAAATACAAACGAGAGCCTAGACTTTTTGCTAACATCGCAGCCTCAGACAGAATCATCGTACTTGACTCTAACTCACCTTGTTGAATATGTGCTTCCACCTGATAGTAGAGAAGATCGACCTTGGTGATAGGTTCCATTTCTGGATCGCTTGTTTCTTTTTGTATCGTAATAAGAGCTTTTTCAGCATCCTTTGCTTGATGAAGCAAAAGTCGTGATTGTGCATCGCCAAACACATACAGTGAATAACGGCTTGCGCGTAAGTAAGGGTAAGCAGGATCATCAACAGGCTTCAATGGAAAGATTTCGTACGCTTGACCCATAGCACGCATCGTTTCCTGAAAATTTCCTTGTAGTGCATTTACCTCTGCAAACCCTGCATACGTGCGCCCCTTGAGGAGGGGGGTAACTTGTTCATCGAATAATGATATCGTTTGCTCGTAAAGACTGAGTGACTTTTTACTGTGACTTCGTAACAGAAATGGTTGGATAAAGCTCAAATGCCAACTTAGGTTGGCGAGGCTAATCAATGCTGCTACTTTCAAACTGGTATCTTCCGCAAAGAGTGCATAGGAAAACGCTTTTTGACCCATTTGTTGTGCAGTGCTGAAATCTCCGCGGTCAGTTGTTAATTCACAAGCCAGTTGATACGCCTGAGACGCAAGTCGAGCGGCTGATCGTTGTAATGTGCTCGTCTGTTGTGCCAGTAAGGCTGTTTGATGAATGTAAAGAGGCAGAATTGCTTCGACTTGACATGGATTTCCAGCATAGTACAGATCCTGGCAAGCAGCAATTCCACGCGTGTAGGTAGTGAGCAAATCGTTTACCCAAACCTCTGTTGATAAGGTTCTAGCTGTGCTATTCATCGTTAAAGGAAAGTGTTCGGTTATGAAATGATATATTTCCTGTTTATGAGAAAGAGGCACATCAAGCGATCCATTCATACGAAACGGCTCGACACTCTCGTCAGATTGTTGCCCTATAGCGTTACTATACGTTTTCCCTGTGATGTCGTCTTGACCTAATGGTGCTTGTATGAATCCCAGTTCTTCTGCTGTTTTCTCAAAAAGCGTACACAATTTTTCCTGGTAATATGGACTTGGCTGCTGAATACCTCGCTCCCACCTGCCCACTAATTCTTTGCTTGTATCAAGTAGGTCCGCAAGTTTTTTGTGTGACCATCCTCGTGTTTGCCTTTGGTACCGAAGTTTTATGTTAAGAACGATTGCATCATTCTGCATATTCTCTACCTTCTCACCACCAAACAGTTTTTCCTACTTCAGTTTAACAAAAGTATAGCACAAAACCTAACCGTCTCCTACTCGTCTTCTATTCATCCTTCTTTCTTCACTGATAATACGGTAAGCTGTTTATGAATGAAAAATACAGTAGAAAAAGTCAGCACAAAAAGAAAGTGTTTTGCATGACTTCATTCACAGAAGAAAAATCAAGAGAACAGGAAGAGATACATTTATGACTCATGATTACCCAAGCAACTATCTGCAAACCAAACAACAAATCGATCAGGAGCAGGAAGCAGCCCTACGTGGGCTGCTGGGTCCCGCTGTCGTCGCCCGCCACACCTTTATCGAATCTCGCCTCAATCACCGCGCTAACCGTATTCTCGAACTGATCGAGTCGCATCGGATTTCTGATGCGATGTTGTTGATGGAGCATGAATCGTGGGGCGAGGAGGATACGCCGACGGTGGTGACGATTCCCGAGGATGAGCCGGAGGAGGACGATGCTCGTCTGGATGATGCCGCACGCACGGTGCATATTGCGCGTCATCGTTTTGTTGTGCTCGCTCAGGTGCTGATGCGTCATCCGCTTTTGCGTCACCGCCAGGTACGCGACACGTTCCCCATGCACGATGGTCCTGATGCCGATGGCTACGAGCTTGACGCGTTGCTCTTCCGCTTCGTGCCTGCCGATGACGCGCTGGCGGCACACGTTGATGAGGCGGTGCAGATCGTGCCAGAGCGTTGGCGTGCGTGTGCGCAGATGCGGCTGGCGACCTGGCGCACGATGCCTATTGCCATTTCGCTTTCGTGTTCGTGGGATGTCAACGTGGACTTTCAGCATCGTTTTACCGCGATCCATGAGCAGTTGAAACGGCATCCGCTGGCTGGACCGTGCATGCCGATGCAGGAGGCGCAGGAGATTGTGTGGAGCGAGCTGTTGTCGCTGGCCTTGTTCGAGCGCGCCGTCACCGCGTAGAACAAACCACGCGTTTGCGCAAACGC
>CAZZWK010000052.1:0-45181 GCA_964657925.1 uncultured Dictyobacter sp. | reverse complement strand
TACTGGCATACACTGGTATCGTTATATCCTGATTTTGCGTGTGAAAGATAAGGTCCGCGCCAAAACTGAGGTAAGCATCTTCTTGCCAGCTCATGTAAGCACTGTTATAAAACGGATCGCAAAACAGCCCGTAGTGAACATTGCGAATATCAAGAAAATCCAGTTTGATGCTATGATCGACCGCGCCCAGCAACGCAACGCTTGGAGCGGGAACATCCTCTATCAGACCAATAAAGCCGCTGACGACGGCAGTACCTTCGCCGAGCAAAAAGCTGAACGCCGCCAGTGGAGACTGCGCGCTGAGCGTTCCATCCAGCATAATACCAACCGCTGGTGTCGTAGTTACATCTTCCGTTGTGGTCTCGTTGGCATCATCAGCGTTCTGGGCAGGAAGTGGCGGGGAGCTCGTTTGCATGCTATCGGTACTTTGCTGCGGTGGGGTGGCAGAAGACTGATCGGTCACTGACACAAAGGAGAGTGAAAACGTTGGTGAGGCGGCGAACTGCGCCAACGAGAAGACAGAGTTCTGTAGAATGGGGAAAGTTTGACCGAGCGTCCAGCCAGCAGGTCCGGTTGCGGTCATGGTAATGATGGGACTCTGAACTGCAGCCAGCCCGAAGACGAGCATGACTGGCATGTTCAAGAAGGGAAAGGCATCGCCAGTGCCGTGAATAGTGATGCTCGTATCCGTCTGAAGGTTGTCGGTGATCTCCCGCACGTGAATCATGCCATCTGGAAAGTACGGCTGTAACTCCTGGCTGATCGGAGCCGAGACCAGGCCTGCAAATGGGCAATCCAGGCGCTGATTGCTGATGCTGACCATCGCCTGTATCTGCTTGAAGTCCATCATTTCCTCCACGCAAAGCAATCCGAGATCGCTACTGAGACTTAGTATTGTCTGTGTCTATAGATATGGGCTCGGGCCCCTGCACGACCGATGGAGTTTGGGGCATGACAGGAATGGTTGTCTGGGCTATTAGCTGCGGCTGTGGCTGAGATGCGGGTAGGGTGATTTGTACCAGATGAGTGCCAGACGTGCTCTGGGGCGTAGTGATCGTTGTGGTGGTTTGATCTGCTGCGGCAACCTCAAGTGTCGAAATAGTGAGTTGCCCTGTTTCAGAGACCGTCACAGAACAACTGCCATAGGAGCCGGTAATGTAAATAGCATCTGTAATCTGCTCTACAACTGAAGACTTCAGAGATTGATACTCTTTATCTCTTTTTTTATAAAAGATTGTATGTACAGGCAAGTTTTTACCGATGCGTGGATTCTTACGATACGCTTTAATGACGGTAGCGCAAGGATGACCATGCTGACTGGCATCTTTGGGCGCACTGATAATACAGTTTTCAGGATTCATTTGACTCACGAATGCCGGGGTAGATGAAGTGAGATCGCTGCCATGATGAGGAACTTGAAGCACATCC
The DNA here is from genome assembly GCA_964657925.1 of uncultured Dictyobacter sp. GTDB lineage: Bacteria > Chloroflexota > Ktedonobacteria > Ktedonobacterales > Ktedonobacteraceae > Dictyobacter. The sequence continues at coordinate 43,753 of CAZZWK010000052.1, read as the reverse complement.
AGGTCCCTGACATCGGGGTAAGCACGCAGAATAAACTCCTCAGTGCCACCAGTGGCGTCACCACAGATCATAATTTTTCTTCCATAGGCCTCGATCAACAGGACGATGCTCTGTCTATTCCCGTCAGTACCATCTCTTTTGTCCAGCGCAGATGGCATATATACATTGCTGGCAAGGATGGCGATATCACAAATCGTAGCAGCGACCGAGGTTGTCGCAGCTTGAGGCGTGGCAGTATGCATTGGTGGTGGTGAGGATACTATGGGTGGAGGGGGAGATACGATAGGTGGAGGCGGGGGCACAGTGGGTGGAGGGGGAGATACAACGGTAGAAAGTAAAAAATCTTCTTCTTTTAACTCTATATTGAGATCTATATCCATATCAAAGGGTATATCCTCTGTAGAACTGGGCACTGCTATCGTGTTGGCGGAAGGTGGCAAGGTACTATGAACAGGCGTCGTGTTGGTAGCAGCCGGCAAAGTACTATGAACAGGTGGGGTACCGGATGGAAGCGGTGGGCTGATGATAGAGGAGGTCGCGGAATTGGCACCCGTATTTAGCATATTGACCGGAGGTTGAATGATACTCGAAGTATCATTGCCAGAAGCTCTGCTGGGTATGGTAGTGGTCGTCGTCGTTATATCCTGATCCGTCTCGTGGAGGATTCTAATCGCACCTCTCGCATCAATTTGCTCGTTTGGCATCTCCGTATGAGGAAGCGCATAAACAACCTTTCCAAGTGGCTTTATCCGCCTGAATTGCCTGGGGTTGGCTTCGCCATCATCACAACACATCACCTGTTTATTGGCACGTATCCTGTTATCAGCCAGGATTTTGTCGATCCAGGTTGATGTTTGATTTAAGGAATATTCACTAAATTCACAGCTATGGTAGAAGACACCTATCTCAGTGATGATACCCTTAAGCATCGTTTTGAGCTTGGCATGATGGTCTTTATCAGGGTGAGTGAGCAAAAGCATATCCAGTTTCTGCTTATCCTTCAGAAACTTGGGACCAAGGAGGACATTTCGTATTCTCGTTTTATAGGCAATTTCGCTCATCTCCTCCGTCGCGGTGGAGCCACAATCCACTAGAATAGATTTGCCTGCGGGCGTAGAAATGATGGCGCAGTCACCCTGCCCCATCTGGATAAAGACGATATGTAGTTGCCCATCGCCTCGCTGGCCCTTTGGAGCACGAACACGATTTTTGTACTCATCGGCGAGGTTCTTTTCGTATTCCGCCTGCTCGTCTGCTTTCCGCTTTTTCTCTTCTGCCAACTCCTGCTGTTTCTTGTCAAAGGAAGCTCCCCTTGTTCTTCCATAGGGATTTGATGACTGCCTTCCATACGATTTGCCGCGAGGCTTGGCATATATATTATCAGAGGATTGATCGTTGTTTTTTCGGCGCGACCTGCGGTTTATCTGGGCATCTTCGGGTTGTCCACCTGCCTTCCGCTTTCTGTCATTTCCATCTCCCTGCCCGCCGTCATCGCCCGTCCCTTGCATATTCATACTCATACCTCCCTGTTATCCTGCCTGTTGGCCTTGCGTATCTCTGGTTGCAATTGCTCGACATCAGCGCGTACCGCCTTGACCTCCCAGGAGAACACCCCACCAGGTGCCGTACCGTACACCATAAATGTGCCGTCAGCAACCGACTCATAGCTTAATAAGAAGGGTTCGCGCCCCTCCGGTGTCAGGAGCACTGTGCGACCTTCTGGCCTGGTAAGCGGCTCGAAGTAATCGGGTAGGCGGATGGTAGCACACCCATCGATAAGCTGAGCACGACCACGATAGTAGACGCTTGATTCAGGCCCTTCCAGGCAGGCATGCACAAGGTACGCATCCGGCTTTGCGGGGTGTTCAATGCGAAAATACTTGTTCTCGGCCCACAATTGTCCTTTCACCACGACACCATACGAGGCCCAACACAGCACATCGCCGGAATTGACGGCTAGCACACCACCATCACCGGCCATAATTTTCAGCCCGTTGGACGAGGTAACGGGCGCAATAGTGGTCGCTCCATCCGGGTAGCTGTGGTAATGGATCTGCTCGGTTGTCCAGTTAACACCCTGTTGCAGGGAGGTGTTGCCCAGAGTGAGGCCCGTTAGCGTCACATGCCCCTCTTTATCCAGCCACATCGCATTACTCTTATATTGACCCTGCTCGCGGTACTGAAAGTACAGCTTGTCATCGGTCCAGTTGACCAGGCCCCAGTTGTGGTCCTGCACATTGCTGATGCCGATCTGAAAGTCACTACCATGTACGTCCAGGATGCTATGCGGTGCATTCGTCCCGATGCCTACTTTTCCGTTCTGCAACGTTACATCGATCACCTTCGTCTTACCGTCCCAACGCCCAAAATCGAGCCGCGGGTCGCCACCCAGTCCTGTTGTGTAGAGCAGCTGCGTCTCACCCTGGCCCCCCGAGGGGTTCCAGGCCAGCATCAGACCCTGCTTTACCGCGGCAGACGGGTTGAGTACTCCATTGGCGTTGCCCTGGAAGTACACCCAGGCGTTTTCGTTGAGCACTTCAGGCCCAATATCAAGTGCGCCCTGTGGCGTGTCTGTCCCGATACCCACATTGCTCACACCCGGACTGATATAGCGATAGAGTAGCGGCAATTTTTCCAGCGGAACGACGATCTGCCCGTCCCAGAAGCCGGGGAAATTCTGGTAGCCGATGTAGAGATTTGTCTGACCAGGTGGCAGCGAGGAGAGAATGTTGTCGATCGTGACAGTCACAGCCTCGTAGGGAGCCAGTGTGGTTTTGCCCGGTTGTGGAAGCAGTATCCATTGCGGCGTTTGTGCCTGGCTTGATGAAGGTGCCGGTTCCACACGCCAATGACCGGGATCATTGCCTGTCATGTGTAGCGCGCGCACCTGGCTGATTGTGCCTAACGCCCAATCGGCGGTCTCGCCATCTGCCTGCACGTCGAAGGAGAGTACGAACCTGGAGGGCGCATTGGTGTCCGCCGGGCTGAGCGCGATTGCCTGATCTTGCTGCGTATTGGTGATACGTAGTGTCAGCATGTTGAGCGATTTACCGTCGTTGAGTATAGCGTTGGCACCGACAAAGCTGACATGTAGGGGAATATTCTTCTGCCCACGCTGATTGACAATGCTCAATTGACTCTGCCTGCTGCCACTGATCTGCGTTCCGTTGTTATCAAGGCTGATGAGCTGATAGTTCAGTTCGACACGTGTACTGCGCGCTCCGCTTGCCCCCGCTGCCACGGCGTGCGGAAAGATAATGCTGATCGTTGCGCCAGGTGCCATTGTCTGCGCCCCGGTGCTCAGCAAATACAGCGCGTCGGTGCCACCTGCTTCCTGCCCATAGCCGATACTCCACCCCTGCTGCTGCAGTGCTTGCAGGGCGGTGACGGTTTCGGTAGCATAGGGAACAAGCACGTCGGAGAGCGCGGCGGGCTTGCTCCCTTGCAATATGGCGATGGCGTAGGTCAGATAGGATTGGAAGACGGGGGACAGCGTAGCGGGGCGGAAGCGCACCACAAAATGATAATTTGTGGTACTGGCGACCGTGGCAGGCGGCATGCCGATTGTGCTGAACGCGATCGTCTGTCCTGAGGCGTTGACAATGTCCAGGTACAGCTTGTGGCCCGCTGGATGATCGGTGATATAGAGCACATCCTGCTGATCGTCGTTGTAGAGGTTGATGTCAAGCGGGTAGCTATTGCGGAAAGCCACGGCAGCAGGGGCGGGAGATATCGTCATACCTGCCCTCCAATGTTCTCAGGCTTGCTGCCATTATGGTGCCCTCTCTCTCCTCCTCCTGGCTCTGCCTGCAAATGCTGGGTCGCTTGCCGCTGTATCTTCTGCACAAGCAGGTAGACGCGAGCATAAGGCATCTGGCCCAAGGCCTCCAGCACCGTATTTGTCTCCTCAAGCGTCAATTCCAGTTGTATCGCTGACATAGATTCCCCCTCAATAATGCGTAGGGTCGTGGTTGGTTACGCAATCGGGCGCACCTCCACGGAGCTAGGACGTTGTTGGTGGATTTTCCTTCAATTGCAGCCAGCCCTCGCGTATCTCTTGCGAGGCCGAGAAGGTGGCTTGCGGGTTGATACTTGATCACGACCTGGGCTACGTATTGTTGCACTCGATGGTTGCGCTAAAACAAGCCCCCTGAACGACCTAGAACAGCGGACTCGATTGGTATACTTTTCTCGCGGAGTATCTCCGACAGGTGTGCTACTGTGAGAAAGGAAAGACCATGCTTATCATCAACGATGATCACCTCAGACGAGCAGATGTGCGCAGTCTGGACGAACTGTGCCCCTCCTGCCGTAAACCCTTGAGGGAGTATCCCTTACTCCTGAGTGATGAAACCGAACCATCCGTCTATCATGCTGCCTGTGCCCTCCAGATCGCGACAGAGATCCTGGTAGACCTTTTTACGTTCTTTTGTCCGCCTGCCTCCTTTGAGCGACTCTTTGTGCTCACTGCTCCGCTATCTGAGCCTTCCCCCCAAACAGGAGGCTGCGATGCAATCAACCGATCTTGAAGAGATCAAGGCTGCACTGTGGGAGCAAGCGTACCATCCGTGTACACAGGTGAGATGGGGCATGGCACAAGTGATGGCAATCAGAAGGAGGAAGGGACAACTGCTGGCTCTGCTGCGAGGACTGAATCGTTGGTATCCAGTCGAAAGTGTGACCATTGAACGACCGAGGGTGTGCCCAACTGGTGCCTGTGACCTCAGCGAGGATGGAACACTTTCTGGTATCATGGACATATGAAAAAAATCATTGTCCCATTGGGGAGTGTACTTGGGGGATATGTAAAAACCCCCAGTATGAATGGACTGGATTACCACGCTAAGCGCTTAGCGTGGTAATCCAGTCCATTCATACTCGAGGGCCGTCTACTAGAAGGCATCAGCATGCGCAACCGCCCACTGCTCAAATGTGCGGGGTTGTTTTCCGGTGATTTCCTGCACAGTTGAGAGGACCTGAGATTCGTCTAGTTTGCCATCTACAAAGAAGCTGAAGAACGCATCAACATATTCGGTTGGCATTCCGGCGCTCATTTCCGCCCTTGCCTCAGCGTCCGAGAGGCCCTCGAAGCGCAGATCTCTGCCAAGAACCTGCGCGAGGCTTCGCACCTGGTCCGCAGGCAAAAGCGACTGCGGACCGCTCAAGCGGTAGCTGCGGCCTTCGTGCTCCTTCGACAACAGGACTTGCGCCACTACCGCCCCAATGTCGGAGGGGTCGATAGCCGCCACTCGGACGTTGGGAAATGGGAGACGCACGACGTTCCCCGTGCGAAGCTGAGGTAGCCATCTGAACGTGTTGGACATAAGGCTATTGGGCTGCAAGATCGTCCAGGGCACTCCAGACTCCCGTACAGCAGTCTCGGAGCGGACCATGTAGCGCGTGACGGCATTGCTCATGTCGCCGACGGGAGCCGAACTGCCCGATAATAGCACGATACGCTCCACCCCGGCTCGACGAAGCTCAGCCAGGAGCCCAGGCATGTCCTGGTATCCGCTGAGCAGGAAGACTCCCCGTACACCTGCAAGGGCGGCTGAGAGTGTTTCTGGCTGATTGAGATCACCAATGACCCCTTCTACGCCTTTTGGCAGGGTAGCTTGTTGATCAGCACGACGAATTAATCCACGAACTTCCTGCCCAGCACTCACTAACACACGGGCCACATCACCTCCTGCGTTTCCTGTAGCACCTGTTACTAAGATCATACATCTCCTCCTCGTCTAGAACATAACACTCTGACGGGCTGACAAATTTAGTCTTTGACTCGCAAGCCGCCTCCGAACAGCATTCCTGACACTCTAAAAAGGTTGAAACAAGTGGAGGTCTTGGCACTGATACTCTCATGCGCAATGCTTTCAGTTTGGAAATCGCAAACAGCTTGTGAATACAGGTTTCGGAGTAGCCGAGTCATCCGGCTGCTCCTTTGGTATTCAAGACCTGCACAACCATCATGAGAAACCTCATCCCTCTGTATACGTAGCGGAAATACGTCTGAGGATAGGGTACCATGAGACAACAGGAAGGCGCAAACGTGAGAGCGCTCAAGTGGCAGGATTTTTCGCCTCACATCTGAGGGGAGTAGTGGAGGTGTTCAACGATCAAAAACCTCCTCGTACGGAGGGACACGATGCTGAAGTGCAAGCACGTCTCTTCCATCCACGCGACATGCCCTGAGTGCACTCACACTCATCCTTAAGACCTTGTTCTGGGGGCATGTTGCGTTTATTCTGAGAAACGTGTGAAAGGAAAACTCTTGGCATGTACCAAAGGAACAGATAAGGAACAGAAATGAACACACGTCAAAATGAGAGGGAAAGAAAGCCTGTACGTTCAGCCCTCTTGCGCATGTCGCTTGCGTTTGGCGCGGGCTTGTTGCTCGGTGCTCTGGGCAACGCATTGGCTTGGAATCAGTTAGAAAATCCTTGACCCTACCTGGGTCTGCTTTGTCCCCTCCTGCTCGGAATGAGCGTCGCGCTGATCGTGGGGGCGCACTCGCCATTTCTGGCGCAGTACCCTGGGGGCAAGCTCTCTTGCATGGATCGGCTTTTATCTCGTTTTCATTGTCATTGCTTTTCAGATCCACCCATATAATCCGCCTCAACCAGACCTGTCCCAGTCCGACCAGTTCTGCAGCCCTTGCTTTTCAGATGCGTTGGGAACCGGGATTCTCATGCTGGCGTTCTTTCCAATCGGGTCGCTTTTTGTTGTGCTCATCGCTCTTGCCATACGTAGGGCGTTGACATTGGGGTCACAACATGTTGCCACATTTTCCCGCTGGAGACGCAACAAACTCAAATCGGGATCGTAACCTGTTTATCCAGATGGACTGTCCCCCGAATCTGGGGGTTTTTACATATCCCCCCGAAACGAGTACACCGTTTCGGGGGGATATGTAAAAACCCCCTACTTGCAGGAGTCCTTGGTGGCGTGCTAGTCGCCTTCCTTCAGTATCGGCGCTTGAGAGCGCGTGAACTCCTATGAGCGCAAGGTTGATCGGCTTGAACAAGATATTTTGAATAGACGACTCTGGATGACGAAGGATCATCCATAAGCACGCCGCTGATCATCAATACGGTTCTTACGCCTGATATCCTTTGAGGCTCATCGGCGAAGATGGGCTACGAGTCTGTATCGGCATTGGCATCGGGTTCCACCACCAGTTGAAGATGAGCATGTGGACGCGAAGAGCCGCGCTCTGTATTGGCTCCTACGGCTCTATCCAGAGGCAATAGCTCGAACAATGGCAATTGAACCATTCCAGAAACGCGGTGCTTGTGGTGTGGAGGTGCTTGGTCAGGGCTTTTCCAGTAGAGCAGCCACTCGTGGGAGTTCAGATCAATCAAGGTCAACTGAGGCGAACGAAACGGGGTGCTTGAAAGGCGCGGATTGCTGACATGCTTCAGGTGCTTGTGATCGTCTTTCAGTTCGATCTCGTACTGAGAAAGCGTAACAGCCTCCTTCTCAACCCTGAGTGAACCCTCATAGATCCAGACGGTTACCTTTGCCTTGGCCAGACCCCGCTCTCCATAGAACTTCCAATCCTGGTAGCGCAGAAATCCATGCGTATCCAAACGTCTGACATACCTGGTCGCGAACAGAATACGGCTGAGCACCGATTCTGGGTACACGGTGCCTTTCTGCTCACCCAGGACGGCAGAAGGGCTATGACAGCCATCTTCACGTTTTTCATGTGCCCAATGGCGCTGGACATTGTAATCATGCATCCAGGCGCGGTGGGTGGCGATCATCTCTTCCCAGCTCGTTGCCCGTGCGAACTTCGCATCTGCCATACGCCGGACGATGTTAAAATGAGACTCGATGTAGTTTTGCCATGCCTGTCGTTTCTCTATTTGCTCTTTTCTAATCCCTAAAGCCGTATACACATCCATTGCTTGATTGCTACGAAATTGCCCACCGCCATCACTGACAAGCATCGATGGAGTACCAAAGGCCGAGAGCGCGTCGAAGAGTACCTCCAAATAGTCATACTGATTCTGTGTTGGACTGATTTTGCTTGCCAGGCAAGCTCTGGAGTAGTTCTCCAGCACGCTGATCAAATAGACGGGCTCTGGAAATCCTAAGTTATGCTCTTCAATATATCGAATATCAACTGACCATATCTCATGCTTAAAATGGGCCTTGAATGGCATCTCCTTGCGCGGATGTTCGCCTCCTTGAGGCGCGGGTAACCCGTAGAGCTTCCGATTGAGAGCAAGGAGTCTTCCACATGTGGCCTGTGAGAGATGGATGCCAATCTGCTCCAGAGCAGCACGCACGCGGTATGCCCCCAGTTCAGGGCTCTCTCCCACCATCTTCCTCACCTCACTGATCGCGTCCATCGTCACTTTGCGTGCAGGGGATTGTGGGGCACTCGTCGGTCGATCTTGCAGCCCTGCATGACCCTCTCGGGCCCACCGCTTGAGCACTTCATACACCCGTGCGCGGGACGTTTTCAAGTAGGCGGCTATTGTCGTGATTGACCACCCTTCGGCGTGCAGATCGACAATAGCGCGGCGTCTTTGATATCCATCGGCCATCTGGGCGTACGGTGGGCTCTGAAATGGAAGGCAGTGGTCCCTCTGCCAGGACGCGTTTCACGGTATGGTCAGAGGGTCTGCGTTCAAAGCGAAGAAAACAGATGGTGGCAATCTCATGAGGAGTAAAGCCTGAGTACTCAGCTTTCAGGTCAACTATCAGTTGGCGCAGATCTTCCGGGAGACTGCGACTCGTCTCAGGGGAAGGGGCACGCTCTTGAGGAAACAAGCTCGCCATGCCCTCTTGTTCAAACCGCTTGGCTTGGTCGTGCAGTGTCCGTTCACTCGCGCCTGTTTCTTTGGCGCGTTCAGCAGCCGTCTCGCCAAATAAGATGACAGGGCGCAACCTCTCATAGACCTCTTGCTCCGGCCAGAGGGTATATTGCTGGATCTTTTGCCACTCATGGGTCCGTTCTCGGCGCAGGCGCTTACGCGAAGGCATAGCGATCCTCCTTTTCGCTATGTTTTTTCTCTCCCTACAGATAGGTCGGTTTGTCCAGACAAGAGTAACACGTTCCCATTTTCCAGGCCGAGAAATAGGTATTTTTGGCTACTTGCCTCTTTCTCCTTTCTATTTCTTTTCTACAGAAATACTTGTTTTTGCCGCAACCATCGAGTGCAACAATACGTAGCCCAGGTCGTGATCAAGTATCTGCGGGTTGACCTTGCCGACGTTTAGCGAGCTGGCAGCCCAGGACCATTGATAACCTGACTCATTGGGCAACGGCACGTTGATTTTGCCCACATCAGTGAGAATAGGCGCGCAGAGGAAGATCACTTCGATCGCTTGCAACGCCGCAGTGTACTGATCGGGCGGGATGTTGATCTCTTTTGCAGGCAACGCGCCACAGGTGTCATGCACTGTGCCGCGCGGGTCCATAAGCATACTGACGCATACAGGTGCGTCCGCTATCGTCTGCTGCACCGGTGCCGGGTTGTCCGCGTGCGTATAGATGTGCGCATCAGTCACGGGATCGCTTTGCGGCGTGTAGAAGGTGTCGTTGCTATAGCTATCGCCGTCCTCTATCCAGTAGCCAACGACGCCATCGTTGAGCTGCTCGTACTCGCCTAAACGAATGGGAAAGACGACATTTGTGAAGTTCTCGCTGTCGCGGCTGGCGCGTTGTAAGTCCTGGCGCAAGGCGTTCCAGTCCTGAGCAATGGCAGGCGGGTCGCGCAGTTCGAGGTTGACCGAGGCGCGCACCAGGGCCATCGGGCTGCCCATCAGCAGGGCAAGGTCTTGATGCTGCGCAAAGCTTTCCGGGTCGATGTTTGCCAGCCCCGTATCTATCACGGTCAAAAAATTCGAGAGAAAAGCCGCGCCACTTCCAAGCAGGTACTGAACCATTTTGCGCAGATGCACGTTTGCAATGGCGTCAACTGCGATACCTGCTGCACCTGGCAACTGGCTATTCCACTGGGCATTCTCCGTGACAAGACCCAGCAGCTTGCCCTGGTTATCGTAGATCAGCAGGCTGCCGCCCAGGTTATCGGGCAACACCCAGCCGCAAATAGGTGTGGTGGCGGGGTGCTCGTTCATCTCCATTTGATCGCTACTTGCCGCCAGCCAGCGTAGATTGAGGCGCGCGGGCTGTGGCAGGCGTGGCGGCAACATCGCCGCATTCTGCGTCTGTGGAACCGGCATCTGTTCTGTTGCAATCAGGCCGCTCCACTGCAGATCAAGCACCTGCCCGAAGGTATCCAGCAGCCGCAGGCGCAGGATGCGTAGCATGCCGCTACGAATGGGGGAGAAGTCCCAATCGGGCTCGGGCGCGCTGGTATAGTCCTTTTGCACGTAGTGGCTCACGTTCTGTGTAAAGGTAGCATAGTCGGAGAAGGCCAGCGGGTCGCTGATCTCAAGCTGACGCGTCTGCTTGTGCGTGAACAGGGCCTGCGTGAAGCCGCCGAGCGACTGGGAGAGGCAATGAAAGTTCGGATCGCTCAGCAGCTCGTGCGCCGCTTTGAGATGTTGATAGGTATCCGTCGTCTTGTCAAGCTGCGGATCGGCAAGATACTCCTCTAAATGCCCCTGGAGTTGTTCCTGTACGTATGGGGTGAGGATGCTGGAGCCACTATAGATGTTCGCCTGGCCGCTGGCGATATTGCCAGGCAAACAAGAGAGATCAGGCGCATTTTGGGGCAACGTATAATTGCGCGTAATGAAATCGGCGCCGTATACATCCTGCGAGTGCAGAGGAGTAACCTCGACCTCCCAGTCCAGTAGCAGAGGATTCCAGGACTGCTGTGTCCAGGTGCTAAAGCCGTGAAAATCAGATGGCGTGCCTGCATCGAGCGTGGCGATACAATTGCGCAGGGCGGCAAGCTGGCCGGGAATCAGCTCTTGCACCGTCATGTTGGCAAAGGACTGGCAGGTGAGCACGCCATCGTGCCCGTGTCGCTGACTCGCCGTTATCGGTGCACCCACCAGCAGAAGCGTGGGGTCACGAGGCTGCCAGTAGCGAGGCGCGGGAATCTGCTTCAGCGTATATGCGTTCAAGGTCAGATGCGCGCTATTGAAAGTAGCCAGAACGGAGAAGAGCAGAGCATTGATAGCCTGGGCCAGGTTGGCGGCCAACGTGTTAGCAGCAGTAGCGTTGGCCGCGGTGAGTTTGCCAACGCTGTCGTAGCCCAGTGCAAGCTCACCTGTAGCATCCAGGGTTTGCTGCAAAGGAGCTAAGTCACGCTGCTCGATGAAGAAGCGCACTTCATCGCTATCAGGATAATTTTCTCGGGCGTCATCCGGCGGATAGAGGCAGAGCATGTACTTATACCAGTCGGAAAAGAGCTGCTTACGCATCACAGCGATGTGCGCCCGCGCCTGGTCATAGGCCTGTTGAGTGCTATTGAGAGTGTTAAGCAGCAGGGCGAGGTCATCAGGTAGTGTAACCTCTGCCTGCTCCTGCCCGCTCGCCGCATTGGCGGGCACCGAGGTGTCGGTTTCCGGCTGCACGATCCACAATGAGCCGCCGCCAGCTGCGACAAAGCTATTCTCGTGGCGCGTCTGGGCGAATTGCGAACCGATGTCGAGCCGCTGGTTTTCCAGGCGATAGGCCAGTTGCAGCGCCTCCAGCTCCTGCTCGATGCCTGCCTTCTGCTGGCTATCAATGCGGGCAGCCAAGTAGGCCGACAGCGCCTCCGTACCGTTATTGCCAAGAGAAAGCGTCACACTGGCACCCTGGTTATCATCACTGTCTGCTGACGGATTGAAGGTTAAGCGCGCGTAACAGAGCATCTGTTGCGGAAATTCCTGACCGTCTTTGAGCACAAGTGTCCACTGAAAGGCGTCACAGACAGCCGCTTGCAGGTCCTCGGCAGTAGGCGGTGGCAGACCGCTTGCCGCCCGGCTGGTTATAAAACTGGAGAGAAAAGCACTGAGCGCATCCTGTGTGCTCTCAGCTTACCAACCAACGACATCATAGCATAGACCCGCAGGCGGTCTGCTATAGTCAGCATCATACAAGCCGAAAACGCTGTGGCAGTTGGGATAGAAGGCGGCAAAGGTGGGCTCGCCATACCCGATAGCCGTCAGCTTCTCGACATATTCATCACCCGTGTTGTACGCCTGCCATTCTGCAAGCAGTAGCGCACGTCCCTGGTAGCGAAATGGAGTATACTGGCCCTTGCTCACATTGGGGGTAAAGGGAACAACGATGCTCCCAGTTTGCTGGGCAGTGCCATCAGGAAAAAGGTAGTCGCTTTCCACAATCCACGTCTGCTCGATGCTTGACATGTTACCATCGGCCTGCTTGCTACGTATCACCAGCCAGCGGTTGGGGACGGCGGGGAAATCAGTTCCAGCGGCAGTATGCCTGCCCCTGGTCAAAGCATCGGGAAGAGACCAGTGCAGGTGAATACCAGCTCTGAGATAAAGAGTTTGATCGTCGAAGGGCTGTAAGACAATGTCCTCGCTCAGATGAGCAACATCCGAGTTGAAATCCTGTGTGGTATCGGTGTAGGGGAGGCGAGCAAAGTTGTTGGTAGCCCCGGCAACCATTTGATCATGTGTAAGCAGCAACGCATCCAGGTGCACAGGGACCATCAAAATACTGCTCATAACCGCTTCTCCTTTGAAGAAGGCCAGTACCGTTACCCAAAAGTCGAAGTGTGCAATTGCCGCGCCTTGTCGTTCCTCTGTCTCCCATACGATTAACGGTATTATCTACTCAAGTATAGCCACACCAACGAGCAAAAGCAAGTGTCTCATGCACGATGTTGCCGAGGGGTTTTTCATTCTTTCACAGCGCGATCAGGATAAAGTAGGAACTACGTTAAGCACCCTTGCTTCCACCAACTCACCTACGCTCTCAAATATGGCCTGGGAAATGGGATCGTCTTATACCGAGAGACTGGATACTTTTCATAAGGTAGTTTTGTAAGATCAAGTACGGAAAATGCTTCTTCTGCAAGAATGAGAACATGCTGAGTGTAAACGGCAGGGGGAACCTGTTTCCCCTGTAAAATCTGTAAAGCGGTATCAACGATCAACATTCCATAGCATTCTGGAAATGAGGTAACTGCGCCAATCATGCGGCTTCCGGGACGCACTAGCTCCTCTAAAGCTTTCTGATCTGCTCCTTGCCCAATAGCAATGACTCGCTCGGAGAGACCAGCTTCCTCAAAAGCAATCAATGCGCCCAACACCACCTCGTCATTTATACCTAGAATGACAACGTGCTGTGCAGATTTCAGTGCTGGAAGCAGTGCAGCTACTGCCTGATGCGTCTGAGCATAGGTATTCTTACTATCCAAATGGATGATAGACTCCTCTGGGAAAGACAACGTTTCGCGTAGACCTGCGATTTGTCCCTGAATACGAGCCGCAGGCGTGAGTCCCGAAGAGGGTAGCTCCAGTGAGAGCAGCATATCAAACTGCCCATGCCATTGCTGTTCGACATAGGCACTTGCTAGTCGTCCTGCCATCAATCCTGCTTTATAGTTATCAACTCCAAGAAAGGTAGCACCCGGTAGTGGGATATCGATGGCAATCACAGGAATATTTGCGGTGCGCAGACATTCCATAATGACGTTACCATAGCGTGCGTCCGTATTAAACTCCACCACCAGATTCACCTGTTCATGAGCAAAATACTGCGCATTCGCCAGTGCTGTCGGTCCACCTTCACGGTTGTCCGCTAACAATAGTTCGATATTCGCCTCAGTTGTCGCCTGCACCAATCCTTGACGCACGAGCATCTGAAATGGTGCTGTCTCATTCTGATTTGCAAAGCCCAAGCGTAAAGGTTTTTCGCCCTCGCTCCCCCGAATCATTCGTGTACTATGTTCACTACACACATTTATGAGGATCCCCGACTGTCTTAACTGAGACAGAGCAAGTGCGTCTACCTGATCGTCCGTAATGACCATGCTCATGCGGCTAAGCGAAGCGAAAGGGGCAACACCCTGTTTCTCGAATTTACTTGAATCCATCAGAAGGAAGACAGCCTCAGTAGCTTCGATCATCTCTTTCTTGAGTTGTGCCTCAAAGAGATCGCCGTCCATCAATTCAAGAGTCGGCGACCAACCAGAACAAGACACAAAGGCTTTTTTGACCCGCACACTCTTCAACATCTCGCTTCCAAACTGACCCGACAAAGAGGCTGTTTCTGGGCGCAAAAGCCCTCCAATCAAAATCACTTTATTCGAGCGATTCTCTGCAAGCCGAAAGGCCACTTCAATCCCATTCGTAAAAACTGTCAGCTGCTTGTGATTTTTCAAATAGTCCGCCATGTAAAAAGCTGTGGTACTGGCATCGAGCACGATGCTATCGTAGTTGTCAACAAGTTCGGCGGCCCAGCGTGCGATCCACAGCTTTTTCCCCTGATTCACACCTGTTCGCTCTTCAAAATACTCTCCACGCGAACGCTCTGCCGTTAGAATGGCTCCTCCATGAATGCGTGTAACCTTGCCCTCGTCTTCCAACGTGCTCAAATCATTGCGAATGGTTACTTCTGATGCTCCCAGAAGCTTAGCGAGCGAAGTGACATTGCAAAATCCCTCGGCATGCAAAACTTCCTCAATCTTTTTGCGTCGGGCTTGCGTATTCATCGTGTTCTCCTTATTTAGCAACGACAACGTGTGTTCACCCATCCACACGAACGGTCTGCACATCTAAAAGATAGCCAACTTTCTCCAGCAATGTACCAATATGTCCCACTCCCAGCGCAACATGATGTGTCGGTCCCTCTTCACTCCAGCGCGAGACAAAGGTTGCGGGATTCTGTTGAAAGCGAATACGACTGTTGGTATTGCCAATATGGAAGGTCGGTCCTGGTACACTCTCGCCTTCGCTAATCAACAACTTCAAAGCGCCATCAGCTCGTTGCGTTACCCCCAGAATGGAGACGGCACCGAGTTTGACCTTAAATTCTACTGAGACACCGAAGCCACTTTTGCCATGATACAGCTTGAGCTTACGCAGCACAGGGCGTTGGTCCGAAATAGCAATATGGCCTGGCCCATCATGACCCATCAAAACAAACTGCTCTTGCAGGTCCATTGCATAAATTTCTGTGTAACTTCCTCCAGCATTTAGCCGATCCATGATGAGCATTGCAAGAGCATTTTTGAGGTCTCCCTCTCCACTGCATGCAATGCCACGCGCCGTCAGCAAAGAAGCACCCACAATCATTCCCGCGACCACTCGCTCATTTTCGTTTTCCTGCCATCCCCGGTAATAGTAGGTCAGGCAACTGAGATTGAAATCCTTTACCAGTGCATCTAGCCCAACTGCGACACGAGCACTCCATGCCAAATCCTCCGGTCCCATCTGTGCTGCAATCGGATCGCCAGAGGGAGAAGCCACATCAAAGATACTCTCAATCTCGCGTGTTTTCTCGTGTATCTCTTCCTCTGTCGCAGCCTTGACTCGTGCCACAAGGTCGTCGATTTCCAGCACCTCAACATGGCTACTCAACTGTCCATGAATCGCGGTGAAGTCCGAATAGAGGTCTAACATGCCTGGATAGGTGTGCCCAAGAAAACCAATGTGTGCTCCTCGCAACGCACGCGTCGCCCCAGCAGCCGCACACCACTCCTCAATCTCATTCCAGACGGGAGAGTTGTCCTCCAAGGTGCCGGAAAGCACTCGAAACTGTAGCCGCGCACGCGTCAATGCTCCCCCTATCTCAGGCACACAACAGGCTGAACAATTGGCAAGCCATTCTTCAGTTGTCATGGCCTCGTAATTCAACATCGAGGTCGGTTGAAGATTTAAGACAATTGTTGGTACGCGCCTCTGTTGAAGAGCAGGTAATACCTGGGAGGAGGTGGCGTAAGTCGCGGCATATACAAAAATCAGGTCTACTTGCTCCTGCGCGAACTTGTCTCCTGCCTCACGGGCCTTCTCAGCAGAATCAACCATGCCTGCTGAAATAATATCAGCCCATAGTGCCATTCGCTCTTCAACCTGAGAAAGATAGTGTTGTAAACGTGTGTACAATGTCTCAAATTGAGGCCAGTATGTTGCCAGGCCAATAGCAAAAATCCCGATCCGTGGGCGAGCGTCTTGTCGTAATTGCAACATGTGTGATGTCCCTCTACGTGAAATACAACCGTGCGTAAAACCCAAAATATATAAACTCTCGATAGTATAACCAATAGTATTACAAAAAATCAATATCTATTTTCGCAATAATAAGTAATTCTTACGATATCGTAAAAAAATTGAAATTCTTTCTCGCCATCAACTGGGGAATGGGACTGGCTTTTTCCCCTGACGGGAGCCTGCTTGCCAACGGGAACTGGGACCAAACTATTAAGCTCTGGGATGTTGTTAGTGGCAATGTGCTCAAGACGCTGGTTGGACATACAGATCAGGTACAGACAGTAGCTTGGAGTCCTGATGGACAGACCCTGGCGAGTGCCGCCCTCGACTACACAATTGGCTTTGGGAGGTGGAGAGGAACACCCCCCGGATGGCACTTCATGGACATACGGATACAGTGTTCTCTCTCGCCTTTACGCCTGACAGCCAGAGATTGCTAAGTAACAGTACCGATGGCACCCTACAGGTGTGGAACATGGAAAGTGCACAATATGAGCAGATTCTGCAGAGCTACGCGGTCTCGCTCTATGACATAGCGTGGAGAAAACAATAGTGATGAAAAACGTGGGAAAATGCCATCAAATGGAGGCATACGTATGTTTCCTTTGTTGTGTTTGTAGCGCTTGACAATGTGTGTGTATGTGATAAATATGTGCATGAGTGAGTTTTCTACCGTATCACAATTTGCACAGAAAATTGGCAAACACCTGAAAACGCTGCAAGCGTGGGACCGTAAAGGCATTTTCTCGGCACGGCGTACACCAACCAACAGGCGGTACTACACGCAAGAGGATTACCAACGCTATCTGCGTGGAGAATGGGGAGAGACATATGAGCGAACAGAAGAATAAAACGATTGCCCGTTCGCACGTCATTCGTCTCAATCCAACACCTGAACAGAAAGTGTCCTTCCGCAAAGCCTGTGGGGTTGCCCGCCATTGTTACAACTGGGCACTTGCTCGCTGGAAGGATGCACGAGCACAGGGCAAACGGGTGAAGATGGCGGACCTCAAGAAGCAATACAACGCGGTGAAACACGAGCAGTTCCCGTGGTGTGCGGAGGTCACCAAGTGCGCACCGAAACAAGAGTTCAGTAACTTGAAGCAAGCCTTTGATAATTATTGGTAGATGAAGAAAGAGGGGACCCAACCCAAACTGAAGCACCCGCGCAAGGACGGTGAGGAGGCGGGTTTCCCGCACTTCAAGAGCAAGAAACGCGACCGTATGAGTTTCTATCTCAATAATGACACGTTCTCGGTGGACGGGTACAGTATTCGTATTCCCAAGTTGGGGACGGTCAATATGACCGAAGAACTTCGGTTTTCGGGCAAGATTCTCAGTGCGGTGGTCTCCCAGCGAGCGGGCTGGTGGTTTGTCTCCATGGCGGTCGAAGTCGAAGAGCCACACACGACGCAGACCGGTGGCAGCGTGGGCATTGACCTGGGACTCAAAACATTGGCAATCCTAGTTCTGGCGAGGTGGTTGAAAACCAAAAGCCCGCTCGCCGAAACCTGGGACGCATCAAGGGCTTGAGCAAAGGCATGTCTCGCAAAGTGGAGGGCAGTCGCAACTGGTGGAAAGCCGTGAACAAGCTCGCGAAAGCGCACGACCATACGGCATGCCAACGAGCCGACGTGCTCCACAAGATGACGACCACGATTGCTCACACCTATGCGCTCGTGGGGCTCGAAGACGTGAGCGTCAAGGGGATGATGAGCAATCATCATCTGGCGCAGGCCGTGAGCGATGCCAGTTTCGCGTGCCAGTCAAGCGCCAACTGCTCTACAAAACCGCACAAGCAGGCGGACGCGTGCAATTGGTGAGCCGGTGGTACCCCTCATCAAAGACCTGTTCAGGGTGTGGATGCGTCAAGCCAACACTCCTCCTCAGTGAGCGGGTATTCATGGGTGAGCAGTGTGGGTTGACCCTTGATCGTGACTTCAATGCCGCGATTAACATTGAACGAGAGGCAATCCGTTTCGGATAAAAGCGGAGGTGGCGGGAGTGGCTTCATCGGGGTGCGCCATGTCACGTGGCAATCTATCACTAATACAATGAGTACATGAAACTCAGAGGAGGTTTCTCAGGTCAACCAACGTACCTGGCGCTGAAAAGCAAAGGGAACAAGAGCATGTTGGTGAAGCCGTACCTTTCTCAGCCGCAGGAAGAAAGAAGAATGGCGAGACCTGCATCCTATGGTAAGAGCTCGACTGCCCGAAGTCCAATCCTAACTGGGTCTAGAAGCCGACCTATCGGAAAAGTGGCTGAAACCGATATCAGTCTCTGCATATGTAAGTGCCGAGGACATATGCACCTCTGGAAATGACAGAGCTGCCAACGGGGCAAGATCAATGGATGAATGGACTACCTAAAGGATGCTCGATACCTCGATTGTCAACGGAACAGGGGATTGTCTAAGGACCGCGAGGTCTATGATAACGGAGCTGTCGTAGTAGTCCGATCTTAGGAGAGCTAAGAACATGGCGAAGGACGGCAGGGAGTTCAGATTGAAAAGCACAGAGAGGTACTCGCGATGAGGGACGCCGAAACTGTCTTAACAATCATCCGAGAACGTGGCAAACGCGGACTGCCACTGGAAGAGGTCTATCGCATGCTGTACAACCCGGATTTGTACCTACGGGCCTATGCTCGCTTGTATGCCAACAAAGGAGCAATGACCAAAGGAGCATCCCATGAAACCGTAGACGGGATGTCGCTAGCAAAAATCGAACGGCTGATTGGCGAAGTGCGTCATGAACGCTACCGATAGACGCCAGTACGATGGGTCTCTATCCCTAAGAAAAAGGGTGGTCAAAGACCGTTGGGGTTGCCTACCTGGACGGACAAGCTGCTCCAAGAGGTCTTGAGATCAATCTTAGAAGCATATTACGAGCCGCACATGCGTAGTCATTCATGGGTTTCGACCAGGACGAGGATGCCATACCGCCTTGCGTGAAGTCCACAATGACTGGACTGGCGCTCGCTGGCTTATTGAAGGCGACATCGCCAAGTTCTTCGACACGATGAACCACGATGTCCTGCTTGCTATTCTTAGCGAAAAGATCCACGATCAACGGTTGCTTCGACTCATCCGGCACTTGCTTGAAAGTGGGTACTTCGAGGAATGGAAGGTCAATAAAACTCTGAGCGGATGCCCGCAAGGGGGCGTGATCTCTCCTATCCTCAGGAATATCTACCTCAACAAGCTCGATCAGTATGTTGAACAGACCCTCATTCCAGCCTACACACGAGGAGAAAAACGAGCAGGTAACACCATAGACAATGCACTGAAATGGAGATCCCAAAGAAAGTATCAACAAAGGAAATTGAAGGAAGCAAAAGAGGCGCGAAAGCAATTCCAGAAGCTTCCTTCTGGCGACCCCAATGATGACAACTATCGGCGGCTCTACTATGTACGGTATGCGGACGATACCCTGTTCGGTTTTGCTGGTGCCCGATCTGAAGCGGAAGCAATCAAGCAGCAACGAGGACAATTCCTGCGAGATCCCCTCAAACTGGAAATGTCCCAGGAAAAAACGCTGATTACCCATGCCAGTACCCAAACGGCGCGGTTCCTCAACTATCACATGGTAAACCAGCAAAACGATACCAAGCACACCCGAAGACGACGCAGTATCAACGGGCATCTGGCACTCCTTGTCCCACCAGATGTCGTAGAAAGTAACTGTGCCTCGTATCAACGCAATGGCAAACCAATCCAGCGAACAGCGCTGCTAGAAAACGATGACTTCACCATCATTGAGCACTATCAGCAGGACTATCGAGGGATGGTCCACTACTATATGCTCGCCAGTAATGTTTCCTGGTTCTGCAAACTGCACTGGATAGCCAAAGTATCCCTCCTGAAAACGCTTGCATACAAGCACCAAACAACACCAATCAAGATGTGGCGCACGTATGCAGCGGATTATCAGGCAGAAGATGGGACCAACTACCGCTGCCTGGAAATCCAGGTCCCACGAGAAGGGAAAAAGCCGCTTCTTGCAAGGTTCGGAGGTATCCCACTAAAACGACAAAAGCTAGCAGTCCTCGTCGATCAGAACCCTATCTCCATGCGGTCAGAACGTAACGAGTTAGTAAAACGGCTCCTAGCAGACCAATGCGAGCTATGCGGATCACAGGAGAACGTCGAAGTTCACCACATTCACAAACTCGCAGACCTCAAAAAAGAAGGAAAAGAACGACCACAATGGGTGAAGCTCATGGCTGCACGCCGGAGAAAGACCCTGGTGGTTTGCCGTCTCTGTCATCAGGCGATCCACGCAGGAAGACCAACAAGACAGAGAACATCGGAAGGAACGAACGGAAAGCTGGATGCAGCGAAAGTTGCACGTCCAGTTTGACGGGGGGTGGATGGAAAAGGATCAAGCAATTGATACCTCGCCAGCCACCTACCCAACACCCAAATTCGCCTGTGGAGTGAGGCGCTCTGGTGCTCTCTGCGGAGAGCACGAAACGACTCGCGAGGAAGCAGGTACAAGAAGGTGGTAACACGTTTTACCACGTTTGAGAAAGCAGAAGACACAATATCTGAAGCATCTGTCATCACTAAAACCTACCTTGAAAATCTTTGAGAAGCGAGCTGTTGTATGTAATCTAAGGAAAGCACGATAGAAGGCAGGGTACATCCGCTCTGCGGCCTAATTCCAGGGCCAGTAGCAGGTCTTTTTGCTTCATACGAGAAGTCCAGAATATTGCTCTAGCGAGGCGTGGGTCCTGTTGAGGCGCGAATAATCAATTTCGAGTGTGTATAGATATTCTCGGGCGGACGATCAGGCGTAAGCAGGTGTTCAATAGTCAAGCGAGCAGCCTCTGCTCCGATTACGCGTGCTTCACAATCAACACTTGTTAAGGGAGGCAAGGTAAAGGCCGAATTAGGAGTATTGTCGAAACTAGCCACACTCATATGTGCTGGAACACTGATGCCAACAGAATAGAGCGCAGATAGTGTGGCAATTGCCAGGGCGTCGTTAACCACAATCAGCGCGGTCGGTAGCTCGGTACCAGCGCAATCAGCCAGCAGGGCCAGCGTCGCGGCATAGCCCTCGTTTACTGTTGGTCCACAGCGCCGGATGAAACGCTCAATCACTGGCAAACCCATGGCCTGTTGAATGGCTAAACAACTATCGAGGCGTTCGCTAAATAGCGTTTGATCGGCCACGCCGTAAATATAGCCAATGCGCCGATGCCCCAGCGCCGCCAAGTGGCGCAATAACTCTTCTTGCCCTTGTTTCTCATTGACTAACACGCTATCTATATTAGGACCTGGAAAGCCCAGGATTGTGATGAGATAGCCCTTTGTGCGCAAAGCATAAATCTCTTCTTGCAGCACGATTTTATTGCGCGACATCAAGATTAAGGCATCGTAGCGCTGTTGCTGGAGCCATTCCATGCTACGTCGCTCTTTGGATGCAAGGAAATCGGTGATAGTGAGGAAGAGTCCGTATTTCTTGCTTAGTGCGTAGTCCTCGGCCCCCATAGCTATCTCTAAGAGATGGGGATTTGTTTCAGGTATCGCCATACCTAGAATATGCGATGAGCGTTTACGTAGGTTCCGCGCCGCCTCATGGGGATGATAATCAAGCTGATTAACCGCTTGCAGGACACGCACGCGCGTTTCTTCCGCGATACCCGCGTCCGTTACGCCATTGATCACAAAAGAGACGGTTGTTTGTGAGACTCCCGCCAAGCGTGCCACATCGAAGCTGGTGGGATGACGTATACGTTTTGCTCCGGTCATGCCTGATCCTTCCTTTTCTCTACTTGAGTACAAGCACTCAATGAAGGCTTGCGTGCTAATCTCTATTGCCGCACCGCTAATGCTCTATACGCCATTTATCCCCTGGGTGTAGTGGTGGCTCATTCGCACAAGGGTAGAGACGGAACTTTTCTTCATCTTTGCAAATGCTACAATCGCCTCGTTTTTGTGCTCATCCTGTCTGGTACCTGCTTGCCCGCGCTGCCCTCTCGTTCCCTAGACGTTGCGCTTCCCTATCACCAGCGCGGGCAAGCAGCGCGGCTAACGCTCAGGCAAACTGGAATAGAACAGGCATCTCTAATGATACAATACGTATTAGCTCATCAGATTACGATCAAAGCCGAGCAATTCCAGGGTTTATCACACCCATTGTAACAGATAACTAGCGAAAAAGCTATCGGACTAGACGCACTATGCCGTTCTCATCTCTTTTTTTGCCCTTGAGAGGATTGACAAAGAGCGATGTTCTGTTTATACTTGTAACTAATACGTATTAGAAATTCGTTGTACACGGTTCGATGTGCGAAAAGGACTGCGATATTGCAGGTATCAACGATGATTTCCATCGCTTTTTCTGGTTTGTGGGTCAAGGCGATGTTGCTTTCAAGAACAAATATTGGAAGGAGCGAAACCAGGTCTTTCGATTTTTCGGCCATTTTATCTTGGGTCTGTCTCAAGAGGTCTGTATTTTCTGTGTCAGGGAAAATGCCTTGCTGGCACAAATAGTAAGTATGCTATCTGAGAGTTGCATAGTTGCACAATCAGGAGGAATACAATGCGTAGACAACGCACACTATCGTCAAGCTTTTTTATCTTATTTCTTTTCTCGCTTGTGCTGGCCGCGTGTTCCGGTTCGCAAGCTACCACAACTCCACCGCCGCAAAATTTACGCGTACTGGCGGACCCCAGCTATTTGAGTCCCGCTGGCCTCTCACCACATGATTTTGGCTACGCTGGCCTGGCGCGTTTGCTCTGGGCACCGCTGATCGCTCATGACGCCAACTGGAATATTACCAATGATGGCCTCTCTGCGACCCCTGTGATCAGCTCTGATGGACTGACGTATACATTCCACTTGCGCACTGATGCGAAATATTCGGATGGCACGCCCATTACTGCTCAAGATGTTGCTTTTGATCTACGCTATGACATTATGACCGGTCATCCAAAAATCAAAGGCACAAAGGGCCTGGGGAATACCGCGACCCGTTATTATTCAAATGTTGTGGGCGCTGCTGCTGTTTTTGCTGGCAATGTCCCCGCAGACGAGTTCAATGCCGCTCCTGTTGCGGGAGTGGTGGCGTTGGACAGTTCAACTTTGCAGATTAAGCTGGTGAAGGCTGATCCTGGCTTCCTCTACGGGCTGATGGTTGATCCACCCAGCGCGGTCAAGCCAGCTGATATCCAGCGTGGCGAGGGCAAAAACTATACGAACGATCAGTATTGGACCACTGAGAAGGGGGTTGCTTTCTCCGGGCCTATGACCCTGGCGTCGTATACTCCCAATCAGGGCATGATTATGACTCCCAATCCTCACTATTATGGGGGCAGCGCGAAACTTCAGAAGATCTCAGTCACCTTTATCAAAGATCACGCGACCGCGATTACTGCCTTCCAGAATCAGGAAGCCGACTGGTTGGATGTTACACTGACCGCCGCCGATGTTCAGAACGCGCAGACCGATCCCTATTTGAAGAGCGCGTTGGTGCGTAGCGATACCGATAGCGTAGAGGAACTCTACATTTCAGCGTACAAGCCGATGGACGATGTGCATGTGCGCCGCGCCATTTATATGGCTATCGATAAGGTCGCGCTCACCAAAGTCTTGGATGGCAACACGGGCCTCTCCTTCTATACGCCGCTAGTATCCCACGTGGCTAATCCCGCCGCCTGTCCTGGCGTGACGAATACTGTCAAAGCTATGCCCTTTGATCCAACCGCCGCCAAAGCCGAGTTGGCGCTGTCCAAATATGGCCCAGCTGTGAAAAACATGGCGATCAATATCCAGTTGGGACTCTTTGGCGAAGATCTGGCACAGAACCAGATCGAGGCTCAGTTTATCCAGCATGCGTTGCAATCGACGCTGGGCTTTACCAATGTCCAGATCCGTCCAGAGCCGATCAACGATTTCTCTAAGCCGCCTTATCCAACACAGTTGTGGCCAAACGAGCAGGGCAACCGCGATCCCGACCTGTATGGCTTCTTGAATAACCTGGCTCCATCTATCGCGACCACGCCCATTCCCGCGAGTGGACCAGCCAATATGTTTACACTACCTTATGCTCCTCAGGTGACAAGCCTGATGCAGCAAGCTTTTGCGGCTCCCACAATTGCGCAGCGCTGTCAGGTGTTGGGAAAGGTTTTGCAAGCCTGGGTTGATAACGCGGTCACGATTGATCTGTACACCGATGCTGGATATACCATGGTTGCGCCCTGGGTGAAAAACCTGGATACTGCGGATGGGGTTGGTGGTTTGGAAGATCTCTATTTCAATCCTGGAATAGATGGTACCAACCTGGTGGCCCATTAAATTCCGTCAAGACGCTTCTCCAGGCAGGAACCATGCAGATTATGGTTTTTGCCTGGACCCAGGCAAAACAGAAGGTGCAGGGCTATTCCTATGTTACGCTATATTCTTCGGCGCTTCCTGGCAATGATTCCTTTGCTTTTGCTGATTACCGGATTTATTTTTATCATCGGCCAGTATGGTTCGGGCGATCTGGCAGCCTATCTTACAGAGCAACAAAATGGCGGAAAGTTTGATCCTGCCGTTTATCAAAATTATCGCCAACAGCTTCATCTCAATGAGCCAATTTATGCGCGCTATGGTGAGTGGCTGGGTAGCGCGTTGCATGGGGATCTTGGCGTCTCGTATGTTACTACAGGGGAGCCCAGCGTGGTGTATTTGATCGAGCAGGCTTTACCAATTTCTTTGGAACTTGGTGCTGCCGCGCTTGTGGTGGTCATTCTAGTTGGAATTCCCTGTGGCATCTTCGCCGCTATCTGGCATAATACGTTTATTGATTATGGCATTGTGGGGATTGTGACGGTGCTCTCGTCGATCCCGCTTTTTGTACTGGCACCCCTGGCGACGTACTTCTTTGTGATAGAAATTCATCTTGTGCCCTCGGTTGGCATTGGCTGGCATGGCCTTTTCAGTACAGCCAGCATTCTCCCGGTCATGATTCTGGCGGCGAGTTCGGGTCTGACCACCGTGCGTTTCACGCGCGCGTCAGTTCTAGAGGTGCTTTCGCAGGAATATGTGCGCGCGGCGTATGCGAAAGGGCTTGCTGGCTGGAAAGTCATTATCATGCATGTTTTCAAAAACGCGCTCCTCCCGGTCCTGTCCGTCGTTGGCCTGACTGCCTCGTACCTGATCAGTGGTTCGCTTTTTGTTGAGGTGGCCTTTAACCTGCAAGGTTTTGGCATGCTAGCTTATACCTCTCTCCAGGTAGGCGATGTGCAGACTATTACCGGCATTGTGCTGGTCACGGCTATTTTGATTATGCTGATCAATCTGCTTACCGATGTGCTTTATAGTGTCGTTGATCCGCGTGTGAGATTGCAGGCATGATACGTTTCTCGTTCTGGCACAGCGAGCAGCGTTGGGGCCAGTCCAAAGGCAATGTTCCAGCTTGCTCTCAAGAGGATGAGCAAAACAAAAAGAAAGAGGAGCATCTCGATGGCAATTTCTGGCAATGAACAGGAACAGCAGGTCAATCCACTTGACGCTGCTGAGCCTTCTACACAAAAGACGCGTAGTCTCTGGGGGGATGCTGTGCGCGCATTTTCGCGCAATAAAGCGGGTATGGGTGGTATGGTCATCGTCCTTTGCCTGTTTATCGTAGCTATTTTTGCCCCTGTTCTGGCCCCCTATAACTATTTACAGCAGAATTATGCCGTGATTATGCAACCTCCCAGCTCGCACCATCTGATGGGTACTGACGCGTTGGGGCGCGATTTGTTGAGTCGGGTTATCATGAGCTTGCGCACAGCGGTGCTAGTGGCGACCTTGATTACGATCATCGCGGTGGTCTTTGGGGTCCTTTTGGGCGCGTTAGCTGGCTTACTTGGTGGTTGGGTCAATCTGGTGATCACCTGGATTATGGACGCATTCCTGACTATTCCGCCGCTGTGGTTCGCAGCGTTTATCAGCGTGGCCACGCGTCCAGGGCTAGCTAATTTGACACTCTGGCTCTATCAGACGACGCACTGGAGTACGTTTCAGAATACAGTGGTCCTCGATTATATGGTGGTGGTAGGCTGCCTGGGTCTGGTCTCCTGGCCGGGTGTTGGCCGTATTGTGCGCGGTCAGGTACTCTCTTTACGCGAAAAAGAGTTTATCGAGGCCGAACACGCGCTGGGTGCCTCGATCTGGTGGATTATCCGCAAGCATATTGTGCCCAATGTGCTGGGACCGGTCATTGTCGCGCTTTCGGTCAACTTTGGCTATAGCATGTTGTTTGAAGCGTCGTTGAGCTTTCTGGGTATCGGCATTCGTCCCCCTGGTGCCAGCCTGGGCCAGATGATCTCGGATGGTGTTGAGTATTACCGCAGCGCGCCCTATCTGGTGGCTATGCCTGGACTGGTGCTGGCGGTGGTAGTGCTGGCCTTTAATTTCGTGGGGGATGCCTTAAATGATGCCTTCAATCCGAAAGCGAGGCAATAATGCAACAGGTTCAAGCTGAGGCAGTTCCGGTTTTGCAGATGAACAATGTCCAGGTGCAATTCCGCACCCAGGATGGACTGGTGACAGCGGTCGATGGACTCTCCTTCCAGGTAGACGCCGGGGAGATCCTGGGTATCGTGGGCGAGTCAGGCTGTGGGAAATCGACTGCCGCGTTGGCGATGATGCGTCTTTTGCCCAAAACCAGCCTGATAACTGGAGGGAGGATCTTGCTAGATGGACGCGATCTGGTTGCTTTGAATAAGCACGAGATGCGTCAGTTGCGTGGTTCGCAGATCGCGATGATCTTTCAGGACGCGCTCGCTGCGCTTGATCCAACGATGCGCGTAGGGAAACAGATCATGGAACCTCTCCAACTCCATCTTGGAATGTCGAAAGAGCAGGCCCGAACGCGCGCGTTGGAACTCCTGACCACTGTGGGCATTCCTCGGCCCGAGCAGCGTTTTGAACAGTATTCCTTCGAGTTTTCTGGTGGTATGCGCCAACGCGTGATGATTGCGATGGCCCTGGCCTGTCATCCGCGTTTACTCGTAGCCGATGAACCAACCACAGCCCTGGATGTCACGGTACAACGGCAAATTCTGAGCCTTCTTCTCCAACTGCGCGATAGTACCAGGGCTGGAATTATCCTGATTACTCACGATGTAGGGGTTGTGAGCGAGGTGTGTGACCGGGTGGTTGTGATGTATGCTGGACGCGAGGTTGAACAGGGAGTGACCGAGGAGGTTTTTACCAATCCACGCCATCCCTACACTCAGGGCTTGTTGGGTTCTACACTGGGGGCAACTGCTGATAGAAGTAAGCATCTCAAGGCCATTCCCGGTTTACCGCCTAGCCTGATTAAACTGCCGCCAGGATGTCCTTTTGTCCCGCGCTGCACAAAGGCGACGGAGATTTGCCGCGCAAAGATGCCTGCTACTACTTTGATAACACCCAGCCATGGCGTTGGCTGCTGGCACTGGAACGAGGAATAGCCATGCATGAACATGTTTCGCCCGTTGATGATCCAGAGGCTTTGCTGCGAGTCCGTGGACTCAAAACGTATTTTTCTCTCGGACAAAAGCACGGCTTGCCTGGACCGAAGCCGCAAGTCCTGAAAGCTGTTGATGGGGTCGATCTGGTCATTCAACGGGGCAAGACCCTTGGTCTGGTAGGGGAATCGGGGAGTGGTAAATCAACGGTAGCTCGTTCGATTTTACAGCTAGTCAAGCCGACCGCTGGTGAAGTGCTTTTTGAGGGACAGGATATGTGCCAACTTACCCCACGGCAATTGCGTCCCTTCAGGCGGCGCATGCAAATCATTTTTCAAGATCCGTACGCGTCACTTGATCCACGTCAAACGATTGGCTTTACCGTAGGGGAACCGTTGCTTTTGCATCACGTGTACGAAAAAAGCCAGGTCCGTCAGCGGGTGCGCGATCTGCTTTCTATCGTTGGACTCAATCCTGATTTTGAGAATCGCTATCCCCATGAATTTAGCGGGGGACAACGCCAGCGAGTGGGGATCGCGCGCGCCCTCGCTACCCATCCTACCTTTATTGCTGCTGACGAGCCGATTTCTGCGTTGGATATCTCGATTCAAGCCCAGATTCTGAATCTACTCGCGGATTTGCAAAAAGAGTTCCACCTCACCTGCCTCTTTATTTCTCATGACCTGCGTGCGGTGCGCTACCTGAGCGATGAGGTCGCGGTGATGTACCTGGGTAAAGTGGTTGAGACGGCTCCAACCGAGCAGATTTTTGAGCAGCCGCGCCATCCCTACACCCAGTTGCTTCTGCAATCGGTGCCAGTAGCTCGTTGGCAGAAGTCCGAGGGTACGCTTCCAAAAGTGGCGGAAAGTGGCAGCGCGGGCGCGGCCTCAGCGGTGCCTGCGCGGGGATGTGTGTTCTCTTCCCGTTGTCCCTATGTCATGGATCGTTGTCGCGTAGAGACGCCCATGCTGCTGCCGCTCAAAGCACGTGGGCAGCAACAGGTCGCGTGTTTTCTACAATCCCATGAAGAGGCGTTCAGCACAAATCAATTATCGTCGCAACCAGTAGAAGGATACTCAACCCTTGAGAGAACAAGAACCACCATATCGCGCCCAGGCGTCAACGGGAGCAATCTTTGACTTGCAACGTGTGACCAATCCTCCCGCCGTTTATCGTGCCGCACCCTTCTGGAGTTGGAATGAGGTGCTGGAAGAGCAGGAAGTTCGTCGCCAAGTACGCGAGCTAGCCCAGGGTGGCTTTGGCGGCGCGTTTATGCATGTCCGTATCGGGCTGATTACCCCGTATCGCGGAGAGGCGTTCTACGCGGCTATGGCAGCGGCTCTGGACGAGGCGCGCTCGCTGGGTTTGCGGATGTATCTGTACGACGAGGATCGCTGGCCTAGCGGCTGGGCTGGGGGAGCTGTGCCAAAGCGTGATCCCAGCTTTCGCACAAAATGGTTGCTCCGTGTTCCCCCCGAACAAGCTCTACCCGCAGATTTGCACGTCTCTATACTTGCGCTTGGCGATGATGGCACGCGCTATTGCCGCCTGGTGAGTCCAATGGGCCTGGTCTGGTTTAGTGGTACAACCTACGCAGATTTGCTGGACGAGAAGGCCATGCAAGCCTTTATCGAAGAGGCATATGAACCCTATGCCGAACACTTTGGTAGCGATTTTGGTGGCCTGATTCCCGCTATTTTTACCGATGAACCCTCCATGACCATCCTCCCCGCGTATGCTGAGAATCTTCCTGCTGGGATGTTATTCTGGACCGATGCTTTGCCGGAGCGTTTTCGCAGTCAGCATGGCTACGATCTATTACCCCGGCTCCAGGAGCTTTTTGAGGATGTCGGAACCTTCGCGGCGACACGCACAGATTATTATCGTACCTGCGCCTGGTTGTTTGAGAATCATTTCGCGAAACAGGTCAATACATGGTGTCGCGAGCATCAGATTGCTCTGACTGGTCACTTTATGGAAGAGGGATATCTCCCAGGTAGTCTCGCGTGGAATAGCAGTACCCTACCTCTCTATCGGTATATGGACTGGCCTGGTATCGACCACCTTGGACTTCAGGTCCGGGAGGTGATCACCGCGCTTGGTTGTCGCAGTGTGGTCAATCAATATGGCAAAGAGCGCATGACGAGCGAGTTGTTTGGTTGCGCGGGACAGCATCTCACCTTCGCGGATCGCAAATGGATCGCTGAGCAGCAGATCGTGCTGGGCGTCAATTTTCTGGTGCCGCATTTGTTGCTTTATACGATGGCTGGTGAGCGCAAACGCGACTATCCCTGTAACCTATGGTACCAGCAGCCCTGGTGGCCGTTGAACAAGCACTTTGAAGACTATATCTCGCGCCTCTGCTCTTTGATGGCTCAGGGAAGGATGCAGCCTGAACTGCTTATTCTGCATCCACAGGAAAGCCTCTATCCTCTGCGCCGTCCTCCATCGTCCGCTGGAGATGCCTGGGCTCCCTTCCATGCCGACGATACAACGCGCATGGAGGCGATTGAAGACTCGTTTCAACATCTGAGCCACACGCTGCTTGCTCATCAACGCCTGTTTGATTTTGGCGATGAGGCCATCTTAGCGGAGCTTGGCCGCGTCGATCACGATGGAGAGTGTCCCCTGCTTCGCGTGGGCGCGATGGCATATCCATTGGTAATTCTCCCAGCTTTAACGAGTGTGCGCGCAACCACGCTACGATTGCTTGAAGATTTTGTTGAAGCAGGAGGCCGTGTGCTCGCTGTAGGGAGCCTTCCCATGCTGGTTGATGGACGCGAGAACGAGGCACCACGCTTGCAGCGCTTTTTGCAGCAGGTGCAAGAGGTTGCGCCAGATGAAATCGCCACAGTGCTCCAGGACATGCTGCCACCTCAGATCGTGGCTGAGGTCAGTGGCCCCAAAGAATGGCTCTGGCAACAGACGCGCCGCGCAGGCGATCAGCAGGTGACGCTACTCGTCAATCTATCACGTCAGGAGGCTATCGCGGGTTCGATCGAAATCGCGGAGACCAGCGGGTCTGTGGTACAGCTTGATCTTGTCCAACAAACACTGCGTGCCGTGATCAAGACGCCAACTCAAGCTACGTGTATCCCTCTCCATCTTGCTCCAGGCGAATCGCTCGTTCTTCTCTCCGGTTCTGATGATTGCGGGACATTTGCGCGACAGGAAGAGCAGCCAGGTCGTATTCAAATGGAATACGTGCTTATGCAATGGCAAGTAGAACGCCTGGATGAGAACGCACTCACCCTGGATTACGCGAGTTTTACACGCGATGGACAGCACTGGAGTTCCCCTGTACCCGTGCTGGCAGTGCAACAATTCTTAAATGATGAGTGCTACGATGGTCCGCTGACCTTGTGCTACACCTTTACCTGTGCCGCCGATGCTCATCTTCCACAAGAGTTCCAGCTTGTTCTTGAGCACCCGGAACGCTGCATGCTTACCATCAATGGGCAACCCGTTGCCTATGCAGGTTTACCCTACTGGCACGATATTCGTTGGTTGCCGATTGAAATTGGGACTCATGTGCGAACGGGTGAGAACGTGATAGAGCTTACCTATGCTACTTTTTCCTATGGAGATGCCACCAGCGTAGAAGACCAGGGCCGCCGCTACGGTACTGAAATCGAGGCAATCTACCTGATCGGAGATTTTGCGGTAGAAGCGCGCAATACACCTACCCGAGCGTCTCTTGCTCCTCTAGAGCCTGCTCAGCCCTGGCGATTACAAGGCATAGAGCATCCGATTGTCGGCGAATCACGCGTCTTACAAACCGGGAATCTCGTTGAGCAAGGACTCCCATTCTATGCTGGTCGTATCGCTTATCGCACAAAGATAACGCTTGCGAGTTTGCCACGCGGACGTGTCTGGCTCGCGTGTAACGAGCTCACAGTTCCAGTTGCTGAGATCTTTATCAATGGTAAAAATGCTGGTGCCTTGACCTGGCATCCCTATCGTGTCGAATGTCGTTCATTGTTGCAAGCCGGTGAGAATACGATCGAACTCATCCTCTATCACAGTTTGCGCAACCTGCTAGGTCCGCACCACAACGCTGCTGGAGAGACCGCCTGGGCGAGCCTTCCCATGCTCCTGGTCGGTCCCCACAGTTTTCAGCCACAGCAAGCCGGATGGGCCAGAAGCATGATTACTGATGAACAACAAAGCGCGGAGTGGTGCCACTCGTACGCGGTGACACCCTTTGGTCTGGAGGGCGGAGTACGGTTGTTAGTAGAAGAGGAATAAGCATGCAATTCGCACAGAGTTTCACTTTGGAGAAAAACTCTGTATGAATGATACAACGCCGTTAAAAGTGGGTTCGCGCTGGTGCGGACCCCGTTTGGGTGCAAGCAAGAATTTGCGTGTGCCACGCGTGCCTTTGTACAAGGAGGTTCTTTATTTATGTCGATCCACAAAACCTCGTCTTACCAACGTGCCCACTGGTGGGCACCCAGAAGACTTGGCCTGCTTCTCGCATTGGGTCTTCTCCTCGCGAGCGGGCTGACTATCGGCGCTTCTGTTGTTCAGCCTGTGACCGCGCATGCTGACGCGTGGTCGAATCTGCAAGCTATTCTGGCGCGCGATACATCTATCGCGACCTCGCCGCCGACTGCCACGCCGAGCAGCCACGTGCCGGATGGTCCGCTGATGGGCAATGGGCATATGATGGCTGTGGTCGGAGGTACAGCCGCGGCCCAGACGTACTACGTCGATGCGACGGATTTCTGGAACAACACGGTGCCTAAAACGATAGGTGGTGTCACCGTGAGCATTTCCGCGCTATCGTCCTCGGGTACAAGCTACCAACAGGCGCAAGACATTGGCAATGCCGAGGTGCGTTCTACCTTCGCCAATAGCAGCGAGACCATTACCGAACGTTCGTGGGTTTCGGCCAACGAAGACACAATGGTCCTTATCTTGAGCAATGCCTCTAGCTCCTCAGCCTCGCCGAGCGTAACGGTGAAAACCTTCGCTGGCGCACAGGATAGCTTGCCCACCACGGCCGGGTTGCTCGCCAGCGGACCCAACACGATGTGGGCCACGCGTACGACGAACAGCAGCACCTGGTTGGCCAACGCGGCCCTGGCCACGCGTATCCTCAACGACTCGTCGGCCACGTACAGCACCGATAACAGCGCCAGCGCCTCCGGCTCCTTCACCCTGAGTCCCGGCCAGAGCGTAGCGATAGTCACCGCGCTGGGCGATAGCGCGGGCAATGTCAGTGGTTCTCCCTGGCCCTCACCAGCCACACTGAGCACCGAACTATCCAAGGCCCAGACTCGCGCCGCGCAACTGAATGCTACGGCAGGCAACGCGAACTCGGTGCTGGATGGTGATGCACTCCACAACGCCCATCTGCAATGGTGGAAAAATTTCTGGCTCAATGGCGCGAGCATGGATCTGGGCGGCGGCATCGTCGAACGCTACTGGTATACCTCGCTCTATGCCATGGCGGCTAGCAATCGCGCTGGCTTTCCCGCGCCTGGCATGCAAAATTTTGAAACAACCGATAATCCCGACTGGACTGCCTTAGCCTGGACCAATGATTATAACTTCGAGATGCCCTACCAGGGACTCTACGCGGCCAATCATGTTGAACTAACCCAACCCTACGAGCGGGGTGTGATCGATTGCGTACCAGGTGCGGAAGCGAACGCGACCGCGAACGGCTTCCAGGGAGTCTACTACCCGAATCATAGCGCGGTCGGTGGGCAGAACTGCACTGGTGATGCATACAATATGAAAGGGAACGCCGCCTGGCTGGCAACGAATTTTGTCAGTCATTGGGACTACACCCACGATGCAACCTGGGCCCAGACTACTGGCTATCCCTTCCTGATTCAGGTTGCGAATTTCTGGGACAATTACCTGACCAAAGATAGCAACGGCGTGTACAACATCGAGAACAGTGCCCAAAACGAACACTCAAGCTATCAACTCAACCCGGATGGCGATCTGGCGTGGTTGCACTATATGTACCCGGCGCTGCTCCAG
This sequence comes from uncultured Dictyobacter sp., assembly GCA_964657925.1. Taxonomy (GTDB): domain Bacteria; phylum Chloroflexota; class Ktedonobacteria; order Ktedonobacterales; family Ktedonobacteraceae; genus Dictyobacter. The sequence continues at coordinate 10,224 of CAZZWK010000052.1, read as the reverse complement.
ATGAGCCAGGTCCTCAACATTGATGCGTCCAGGCGCGCCAAATGGCAGGATATCATCGCCAATCTGGCTCCCTATCCAACCTTTACCACGAACGGGCATACCGACTTCAAAGCGACCCAGGACGCGCCCGGCTTCTATGGAGGTGACGCCAACCCCGCCAACGCGGCCTTCCCTGGCAATGATATCGGTCTGGGATCGTCGGTCAGCGATATTATTACCGAACAGAATACGATAGAAGATCTCAATGTGTGGTGCCAGGGCAATTCGTTTGCCTGGATCTTCCCGGCTGCCGCGCGGGTGGGTCTGCCTGATACCTACGCACGTCTGGTCAGCTACCTCAACGGTGGCTGCGGTTCCTCGCAGCCAGGAGCGCGCGGCAACACGACCGTCTACCAATGGGGCGGTGGTGCCGAAACCTTTGGCGGGATGGAAACGGTCAATAGCATGGTGCTCTCCAGCTATGATGGGACCATGCGCCTTTTCCCAGACTGGCCCTCAGCGCAGAATGCCTCGTTCACCAATATGCTGGCAACTGGAGACTTTACCGTTTCGAGCAGCCTGAATAGTGGCATCGTGCAAAGCACGACCATCACCAGCAAACAGGGAGGTACCGCCACCGTTGATAGCCCATGGTCAACTGGAAGCATGACGGTCACGGATATTACCGGCGGTGGTAGCACAAGCGTTTCCACAACCACCAATGGGAATCTGGTGAGCTTTGCGACCACCAATGGCCATACCTATCAATTGAACGGCACTGGCAGCCATAGCTATACACATCTCAATCTCGCGCGCCTGGCCACTGCGTCAAGCAGTTCGAGTCACGAGGGCAATGGCTGGTCAGTCAGCAATCTCAACGACGGACAGGAGCAGAGCACTGTGTCATCCCTGGGTTGGTCGAGCGGCGATGCCAACACAGGCAGCAACCATACCGAGTGGGCACAGCTGGATCTGGGGCAGCAATTGTCCTTCAACGAAGTAGACCTTTTCCCGCGTACGGATGCTCCTAACGCTGGCTATGGCTTCCCCATCGACTTTACTATTGCTGTTTCCACCGATGGAAGTACCTGGAACACCGTGGTAACGAAGACTGGCTATCCCCTGCCGAGCGCGGGATCTCAGCCATTCACATTTGCTACACAAACGGCTCGCTATATCCGGGTGACTGGCACAAACCTGCGGCCCAATCCAAACGATAGTAATCAGTATCGGATGCAATTCGCTGAAATGGAGGTTTATCATACCGATCTCGCGCTGACTGCCACCGCGTCGGCCAGTTCGAGCTACGAAGGTGGAGGCTGGTCGTTAGCCTATGCCAATGACGGCTCATTGTCGACTGGCTGGTCAAGCGGCGATACCAATACCGGTAGTAACCATACCGAATGGGTGCAGTTGGATTTTGGCTCGGCCCAAACATTTAGCGCAGTAGATCTCTACCCTCGCTCAGACGGAGCTAACGCTGGCTATGGTTTTCCCATTGACTTCACTATCGCGGTTTCTAACAATGGGAGCACCTGGAGCACTGTTGTAACAAAGACTGGTTACCCCCTGCCCTCGGGTGTACAGGGCTTTGCATTTACTTCCCAAACGGCTCGCTACGTGCGTATCACTGGCACAAACTTGCGACCCAATCCGAACGATAACAACTATTATCGTATGCAACTTATGGAAATCGGCGTGCGTTAATCGTTCTTGAATGAGAAAGATTCTGCTTTTGAGCGTTCGTCCAAAAGCAGAACCTTTCTCATGTGGAGTGAATGATCTCAAAGAAGGTTTTCGCGCCCGAGAAGATAGTTTCAAAGAAAAAACGAGAGAAGTCCAGAACAATTTCTGGCTCAAAAAATCCTTTCAACCAGAGATAACCATTGCGACGATACTTTTCTCTCAATTGCTCCAGCGGGAGTATGCACGGGCGGAGCGCTATGCGGCGGAGGCCAGAAAGATCATGCAATCCATCACCCAGCGTAAGATTATCTCGGTCGTGCTCTATCGTTGTGGGCTGGTCGCTTTGGAGCAGGGCGATCTTGAACGAGCCGAGCACTACTTCTTGGAAATGCGTGCCCACGGGTTGCGCAACGAGATAAGCTCAAGTAAAGAAAAAAGAAATGACTCGCCAGTGACGGCGTATTGTCCAAAGGCCGAGGAGAGTCCCAGCGGTTGCTGCACATCGATGCGGAAAGGCCAGCAGGCCAGATCATGCAGAGGGGGGAAACGCCATCTGCGACGAGCAGTTAAGCGACGGCGAGTAGATCAAAGCCAAAAGAGCGAGCAAAGGGAACTGGCAAGCCATGGAGCGTGACGATCAGCCCGGGAGCGTGAGAGGGACGGGCATTGCGCGCTAATCGCTGCTCCCAGGAAAGACGCCAATGCGCACGCTGAGCCCGAGTCAAGATGTTCTCGGAGGAAGGAATGGCAGGCGAGGGTTGGGGGAAGCTTTCCAGGCCCACGGTTTGGCTGCGAACTACTTTTAACCACCCTCGCCGAATGCTACAGCGCGGCCAGTCGTGCCAGAGCACAGGAGCCAGCGCGAGAGGTTCAGGAATATTGGTGCTGGTTCGGGTGGGAGAAACTTCCGAGTGAGAGGAAGAAAGGGGCCATAATACCGCGCTCACCCGCCGCGGTTTGATCGTGGTGCAGCTTTCTTGACACTATGCACGCAAGGAACAGAGACGACAATGGCTGATGCGCGCGGCATACAACACGCGCAGAGAACCATTGTGCTCGGGGCGCCGTTCTTGTGGATACAAGGGATGGTTGGCAGGGCAACGGAGCGTGCCATCGGCCTGCAGGGTAAACTCCGAGCCGGGAAAGCCATGAGTAAAAGAGGGACGCGCGAATTTCGGAGGGCCATAGACGACCGCAACAGTGGGTGCTTCCGCAGGTGCAGGCTCATCGATCGAGGCAGATTGAGGTTCACCGGCAGGAGCAAACTCGGTCGTGCGCAATTCGGCTGGAGAGAGCTGTTGTCCCAGTTCTAATCGGAGGTTCCAAATCCATTGAGCGAAGATCTGGGCAAACTCCTGGCCGCAGGGGGTATGGGAATACCACCGATCGGATTCCTGTTCATCATCTTCATCGGCGAGCACAGCCTCAAACGAACCGCGATGCAGATATAGATCAAAAACATCCGAGGCGGTGAAGGCCAGGGAGGGCAGGGTACTGACAAACAATTCGTAGACGGTTCCGTCCCGCTCGACGCCGATGGCGGGAGAAGAGGACGTGGCAGGATGGGTGGCCACCACCATGCGCACCTCAGGTCCGGTTGAGGTCAACGGGACGGTAGGGCAATCGTACAGTGTTCGTGTCATGCCGCTTTCTGGATGGGTGCTGACTTGAGCTGGGGCGCGAGCCAGGACCTGTTTGACTCCTTCCAGATCCAATAGGTGGTAGGCACGACTTCTGGCAAGCACACCCAGGCCAACCGTGAGCACATCGTTGAGAGGTGCCGCATCGCCATACAGGCCATCCAATCGCACAAGGACGGTGGAAGTGGGGAGCCCAAGATGCGTTGTATAGCTGGTGATCACCTGAATGGCTCGCCGCAGTTCGCCTCTGTAATCCCCGTTGCCAGGTCCGCCAAATGTGCCGAGAAACTGATGAGTATGGGCATGAAGAAGAACGGTACGCGTGCGAACTACTTCTCCTCGCTTCCTCCCTTGATATCCCGGCGCGCACACCTGATCAAACCGACGGTGAGGAGCAGGCAAGGCGTCCGTTTGCGGCAACGCGCGCTGTCGGGCCGCTTGTCTGGTTCCATCCGCATCGACCACCAACCACTGCTTGCCTGTCCGATCGAACAAACCACCAGGAGAAGGAAACGGCTTGCGAGTAAGCAAATCCTTTTGAAAGAGTGTTCGCAAGGCTTCCACTGTGGGCTGATCGAGAGCAGCGAGAAAGCGGGACAAGGTTGAACGATGAGGCAACTGATCTCGACCAAACAAAGCCATGAACGGTGAAGCCCAGGGAGCTAACCGCTCGTAAAAAGCCAACAGCATCGGTTCGCCCGAGAGCACATAGCCGACCAGCACGATGGCAAAATCGATGAGGTCATAGGTGCCAAAGCGGGCACGGGCGAAGCGCACCCCATCCTGGATGGTTTTCAGCATACCTGTATGAGTGAGTACCTGAGCAAACGCAGCGACTTCCCCAAACCACGAGGGGGTTGACGGCAGTGAGTTAGGGGAGATCTGAATCTGTACGCACGAATGCTCCATACGTATGCGGTGCCTTCCTCTGTTTTTCCGTGTTCCGTTTCATGGGCAGCCATACCCACCAGCGCCAACTGAAGCTTATCCGTTGCTCATTACCAGGGCTTGCTGCTGCTGGTGCTCATAATCTGACTTCCAGGGAAGTGGGAGCGGCTCCCAGCTTTCGCCCGCGTCAGCCGAGCGGTAGCAACCTTTGTTGCTCAGGGCGTAGAAGACGCCTGGCTCTTCGCTGTTGCTGGCCAGAGTATACGTTAGCGTTCCCTGTGCGTCTGGTAGCCCTTGTGTTACCCTGCGCCACGGCTGACCAGAGGTTTTGCGATAGATGAACGACTGGACATTTCCCTCTAAGGAATGTGCCAGATCGGGACTCTGCGCTGCTGAGACGATAATGGTATCGGGATCGGCGGGATCAACAGCGGCTCCCCACAGGTAGTGGTGCTCTAATCCTTCGGCGGGATGCTGCCATGTCTGGCCGCCGTCATAGCTCTCATTGTAGCCTCGCCCTTGATATATAAAGCCATCACCTGCTGCCGAGTAAAGGCGATGGGGAACCTGAGGATGCATCAGCAGCGTATGCGTATCGAGCGGCCCATCGGGTTGACGATCTTCCCAATGCATTCCGCCATCCTGGCTCCTGATCAATGCGCCAGCCTCGATTGCTACGAAAAGGCACCCGGCGACACCCGGATCAAGGGTAATCAAGCGTACACGGCTTCTGGAGGGCCGGTCTGGCAAAGCCCAGGTTGAGGTAGAAGGAAGCTTGAGCAGTTCTTTCAGTTCTCGCCAGATATTGCCTCCATCTTCGGAGCGATACACGGCCGTTGGCGACGTACCAGCATAGACGACGCCATAGCCTCCCGCACGCTCTGTAAGGCTCACGGCAACCGCAATCAGCTCTGGATGGGTAATCCCTTCTCCCTTCCATGATCTCATGCTAGCCTCTCCTACCGATTCCCAGCTACGGCCCGCATCGCTACTCCACCATAAGCCTCGTCCAAATGTCCCACAATAGACGCGCTCCGGTCGCAAGGGATCAACAGATACGCAGGTAGGCTGCATCCCAACCAGATGCGCTTCAGTCAGCCATTTCCCTTGCTGTTGACGGACGACTAACAATTCTCTTTCCATAGCGAGATACATATTCATGATCTTTCTCTCTTTCAGCTATCTATTTCCTCGATTGTTTATTTTGACATGATATTGCCGGCTTAAACTCGTTCTTACCTCCTTGCCTCCGAAAACAGCTTTTCAAACCGAAAAAGGAGCATCCCTCAACAGGATCATTCACCCCATTCCAACTGCTTCATATCAAAATGGACACTTTCTCTCGACAGGAAGCAGTGAACACTCGTGAGGAAATACATGCTATACTAGCCATACAGGTGTCTCTTTTCAAGTGTAAAAGCCCTGAGCTGGACCGTCAAGTCACAGTCGCGTGCAGACTGTTGCTTAAGCAACAGAGGAGCCAACGTTGTTGAGAAACTCATCCCCCAATGCGGAAGACCCACGCGTCAAACGAACCCAGAAATGTCTTTGGGAAGCTCTTCGCATGCTCTTAGAGGAGCGCTCCTTCGAGCAGATCAGTGTCACAGACATCTGTGAAGAGGCCACGATCAATCGAACGACCTTTTATAAGCATTTTGAGAGTAAATACGAGTTGTTGTCCTATGGCCTCAAATACGATCAAGAAACCGCTCAACGAAAACGGCGTCGGGTCAGGAGTGTAGAGGAACGGGAACAGGAGATCGCCCAGTTTCTAGAAGAGATCTCCTCAGATCGCCATTACTACAGGCACTTGCTGGTGGACAAAGAGGATCAATGGCTCTCCACACTGTTACGACGCCAGACGGCAGAGGATATCGAGGTGAGGCTGGCGAACGCTCAGACCCATGGACGCCGTTTTACCATCCCCCTGCCTGTCATTGCTCAATTCTATGCCGGAGCCCGCTTGGCACTGATCACTTGGTGGCTGGAGAACGAGGGGGAGGGTTCGCCGGAAGAACTTGCTCATTACTGGCGTTCTCTGTGTCAAGGGGAGGTGCCATTGCGGGAGGTGGAATCGGAATCATCTCAGACAGAAGAGGCACAAAGAAGATGGAAAAGCCACTGATGCGTTCTCTGAAAGACAGTCGTTCAGGAATCTTACAAACGACAGTATGCTCATTCGTACATTCCTTCTTTCACATGGTTTCCAACTCGTTGCACACCCCGTGGGCGTGAGACGCTTATCTCCGACGATTATCAGACTGTGTCCATGGTACTCCTTGGTTTGGGCCGCGTCGCACAAGCACGAGGAGATGTGGAGCTGGCGCGATCGCTGGGAGAGCAAAGCCGAGAGCTGCTCGTCACCACTGGGTTTCTGACCGATCAACGGGACGTGGAGGAGTGGCTTAACTCAATAGAAAAAAGAATGAAGTTGTATAACCCACTTGGATGAGGCCTCTAGTACTACAGCCGCACTTATGCAACTCGTTTCGTTGCTCGTCGTTTGATATGTGACTGCTTGGCTCTGGCCTGATGTCGCCTACGCCAAGAGGACCAGTACAGAACTTCTTCCGCTGTCGGAGGTGCTTGCCATACGAGCAGCCAGAGCAGGCGACGTACCTCGGGAACCGTCAAGGGAAGAAGCTCAGCGACTTCGTATTCCTGAAATTGGGCCCCCTTTTTTGCCCTGCCACTTTGACCACCGTCAAAAAGGCCAGGGCAAACATCGATAAAGTGATATGTCGATACCACCCCTGCCAATGCCGCACCTCGTATTCATTTCATCCGACTTGCTGTTTCGCCAGTTCAAAAGCTTCTTCGACCTGCCGCCGACTGCCAGCCGCTCGCACCACCGATTCTAAGCCTGTTGACTCGGGAGCAAAGACAAAGTAGTAGGCAATTTCGGTGGGATTTGACCGGCTTCTGCGTGCCAGCAACCACTGGTTCCACCCAGGTTCCATCCAACGGAAATCCAGAGACAGCCACGCCCAGTCGAAGAAACGCGGCCCTTGACTCCCCTCTCCTGCTGATAAACACTGCCATCTCCGAGGAAGCCAATTCGCTACGACTTCATCAGCACGGGAGGCAAGTCCGACACGCTGGTTTTTGGGAACAGCTAGAACATAGGGTTGCAGGCGCTCCTCCAGCCTCATGCGCAGTTTGGTGTCTCCTCCATACACCGTATCCCCAGCCACCCATGGTGCGCTGATTCCATGCGTAAAAGCACGCTCAAGCATCTGTCTGGCAAGCTTCGGTTTGGGGATCGTGCTCCGTCGCTCTTCGGGAATCTCTGCTTCTTCACAGCGCTCAGGGTCCTTCTCCCAGTCGGCATGCAGGTACAATTCTCGATCGAGGAGAACCGCACCAGACCGATTGGCGTAAGCCAGGAAGACCCCAATCTGACTATTGGCGATCTTGCCCACCGTTCCGCTGTATTGGGCAGCTACCCCTGCTGACTTTGTCCCTTTCTTGATGAAGCCTGTCTCATCAACCACCAACACGGCTTGGGGATCAGCCAGATGGGTCAAGATGTATTCCTGCACATCATCGCGCACCTGATCCGCATCCCATTTTGCCGTGTTGAGGAGACGTTGCATCCCATCTGGTGTGGCTTCTCCTGCAAGCTCTGCGAGTTGCCACCCATTTTTTCGCTTGGTTGAACTGATCAAGCCACGGATAGAGGCTAGCGCTCGCTGGCGTGGCTCGACCCGCTCAAAAGAGGGTGCTAACCGTTCTTGGACTTCTTCTAAACTGTCTGCCCACCTGCGCAGGTCCTCGACTGAGGGAAACCCTTCCATCTCTTCCTCCTCGCTCTGTTTCCCTCTTATTGTATCACTTAAGTGCGGCTGTAGTACTAGAGAGTGTTAGTGATTCGATGTAGACTCATATTCAAGGACGGGAAAGGGTGGTCCAGTGATGCAGCATGAGCAAGCAAATGCGACCATGTGCAAGCCTGCCAACGTCGTGGGAAGCCGCTCATCATCACGCACCAAGCGCCGGAACCGAGCGGTCCACGCGAAGGTTCGCTCAATGACCCAGCCTCACAACCTCCTAATATGATTTTTTGTCTCTGATTGGTTGGCATAGATGCTTCCTTTCATACGTTGCTGATATACTATCTTCATTCAGGATTGCTTTGCAAATGCTCGTTATGTAGACGCTAAAGTATAATTGGCTCAGAACCAGATTTGGCGTGCCTGCTTGCTGACTTTCACCTCCCTCTCTGGTAAACTTCATATTGAAATCTCTCAATGAGGAGTTACTGATGATACGTGGCAGTGTGGAAGCTCTCCTTCCTTTACCTCTCGGTTGGGTCATGCAAGAAATCATGACCAGCGAAACGATGCTCACAATTGGGGTCGTGTCAACATGTTCCCAGAGTCCTTGTCCGCTTTGCGGTCAGCTTGCGTGGCGCATCCATAGCCAGTATGGCCGCGTCGTTGCCGATGTCCCTTGTGGAGGTCGTCGTGTTGTTCTCAAGTTGACCGTGCGCAAATTTCATTGCCATACGGCTGACTGTCCTCGCAAAATCTTCGCCGAACGCTTTCCCGATTTCCTCAAAGCATTTGCCCGCATGACCGATCGCCTCCATGAGGCCCTGCTCTCTCTCGGGTGTGCCACAGGTGGCAAGGCAGGTGCCAGGCTCGCACCGCAGATCGGGATTTGTGTGACCCCGACGACCTTGCTGCGACACATGCACGCGCTCCCACTTGCTCCAGTAGCTTCTGTCTCCCATATTGGTATCGATGACTTTGCCTGGAAGAAGGGCCACCGTTACGGCACGATTCTGGTCAATCTGCTCACCCACCAAGTGAAGTGATTGATCTGCTCCCCGATAGGACGGCTGAGTCAGTTCATGCTTGGCTCACCGCTCACCCTGACATTCAGATCGTGAGTCGCGATCGGGGAGGGACCTATGCCGATGGGGCACGGCAAGGGGCTCCACAAGCCAGACAGATGGCATAGTATGAGTAATCTCGGAGATGCAGTCGAACGGTTTATCGTGCGTGAACGCATCCAGATCCCTCCAAACGTCCCTGATGCGCTAACGGCCTTGGAGCAAGTGCCTGTATTGGACCAGCCTCCATCGAACTTGGCCGACCTGCCTGATTTCTCTCCAGCTTCCCCTCGCTGGCAAGAGCGCTACCAAGAGGTGCGGAAACTGCATGCGCAAGGAAAAAGTCTGCATGCTATTGCCAGACAACTCCATCTGGCACGCAATACGCTGCGACGCTATGTGCGCCAAGCTGATTCAATCGAACCAATCCTCGTTCGTGCCCTCCGTCCTCAGCGAAAAAGTCAACTGGACGCTCATTATGAGTATCTTCTCAAGCGTTGGCAGGAAGGAGCACACAATGCAGCTCAGCTTCTCAGTGAGCGAAAAGAACGCGGATTGACTGGCTCTGCCTCCTCATTGCGTGAGTATTTGGTTCGTCGCGGTTTTCGTACGCGCACTCCTGCACGAAAGAGAGAAGCTCAAGCGCCACGAGAAATCCGCTGGTTACTCTCGCGGAAAAAGGAGGAGTTGAAACCCGAAGAGCAAGAACAGCTCAGCCGTCTTCTAGAGGCAGATGAGCAAGTGTGCAAACTTTATGAATTGGTCCAGCGATTTCTAGAAATGGTGCGAAACCAGGATCTTCCTAAGCTCTCCCTCTGGCTTGATGACGCGAGCAGCAGTACGATCCTCGAACTACAACGTTTTGTTGCTGGCGTTCAGCGCGATCGCTTAGCTGTCGAAGCCGCACTCTCGCTACCTTGGAGTCAAGGCGTGGTTGAAGGGCAGGTGAACCGATTGAAGATGCTCAAAAGAGTCATGTTCGGAAAGGCAGGCTTCGATCTCCTGCGTAAGCGTATGCTCTACAAAGCTTCATAGGATATTCCCTCTCATCTCTTACAGTGGATTACCACCCCATCTTGCCTCGAAGCAAGCAGACACACCAAATCTGGTTCTGATCCAAAAGTCCGTTAGCGTTGACAGGCTCACGCAGACAGCCTCACTCTGGTTAGAGGTAGGGGTATGTATGGGTCCGCC
>CAZZWK010000051.1:0-45338 GCA_964657925.1 uncultured Dictyobacter sp. | reverse complement strand
AGGAGCAAGCGGGCATCAACAACCGTAGAGGTTCGCGGGCGGCTTCTACGAGAGTAGCACGGGCCTCTACAAGTTCAGTGTTGACCGATCCCCTGGTATTTTGTCAAAAGTCGTTGCCGCCCCCACCGATGGGCACATACAAAGTGTACCTTGAGCAAGCGAGGGCGGCGACAACACCTTATTTCCAATCAGTCATAAAGACCTGGTCCTTTTCCTCGACCTGCGTGCCCAACATAGGATGGAGTTCCATGGCGGGCGAATATTTGCTGGCGGGAGCCGTTTTGCCGAGAGCTTCGGCGATGGCGCGCACGTAGTGCGGCGCACCACCACAGCAGACGCCGATATAATTGATGCCCAGCTGTTGTGCCTGGCGGGCGAAATCGGCCATCTCGAAACGTGTCAGGAGGAAGGGTTCGAGTGCGATGGGGAAGGCCTGAACATGTTGCGCATCTTGCAGCGTTTCGAACGTCGGGTGCTGCGCGTCGGTGCGGTAGGGGACGGGCTGGGCGGCAACGTAGCAACTCACCGACTCACGTACTTTTTGCACGATGGGTAGCATGGTTGTGGGCCCACGATCGCAGTTCATGCCCACGATATCGGCCCCGTGGTCCGCGAGTATTTTACAGGCCTCGACATAGTCGTAGCCATCGCGTGTCTGCTGCGGCTGAACCGAGGCCAACGTCACCATGGCGGGCAGACCGAGTCCTTTGATCACATCGAGCGCGATCAGCGCCTCGCCCAGGTAATCGTTGGTTTCGGAGATGACGAAGTCGATGCCTTCCTGCACCGCCCAGCCGAGCTGCTCCTCGTACATCTCGCGCACCACACGTGAGGACGCCTGGATATTATTGGGGTCGTAGGCCCAGGTATTGCAGATGTTCCCCGCCACCAGCGCGTCACCCTCGCGCGCCACCTCGTTTGCTAGCCGCACCGCCTGGCGATTCATGCGCTCCAGGTCGTTTTCGCGCCCAACATCTTTCAGCTTCTCGCGGTGCGCGTAGTAGGTCAGTGCGACCATCACATCGCTGCCAGCGCGCAAGAACTCGCGATGCAGTTCTTTGACCGCGTCGGGAAAATCGAGCACGACCTCGGGCACATAGGGGCCAGCTTTGATATAGCCGCGTCGTTCAAGTTCGAAAACATAGCCTTCCGCGCCGATCACGCTACCAGCGCGCAGTCGGTCGAGAAATCCTCTTTGTGAGCGTGTGTGTGTTGTCATCTTTTCCTTCTCTCATTCTTTATCATACCGTAATTGCATTATTTTACGACCCATCATCATCCCTTCCTCCATTGCCCCTTACCTTGATTCATCCTGCCACGTAATGTACGGACCCGATTTATCGCGTCCGTGCCCCCCTACGCGAAACGCTGTGGCGTAAAGCGCTGAATATCGTAAACCGTGCCACTTTGTAACGCCAGTTGCATCAGGGTGCGACCAATCCAGGGCGCGTACTTATAACCGGTGCCGCGCCAGCCCACGCCAACGTGAATATTGGAGCAGCCGGGCAACGCGCCAAGGATGAAATTATCGTCCTCGACCAGATCGTAGTAGCACTGATCCACATCAGTGACATCCACGACTTCGGCATCCAGCAGCGAGGGCATGCAGGTACGCACGAAGCCCTGTACATCTTGAATATGCGTGTTGAGCGTCTTCACATCGGGCGGATTGTAAATGCCGATCTTCACACCCGGTGTCTTGCCGGGATAAAGTGGATGGCCGTAGATACCAACATCGAGGTAGGCGAAAACGGGCAATACATCGGGCGTAAATTGCGCCTGTTTATGCGCGGGCGGGATAAAGTATTTGCTCTGGCTGGGTCGATCGGGCGTCAGCGGGAATTGTACGCGGCATCCCTCGATGCGACTGAGAATATCGTTGGTGCCCCAACCGGCGGTCACCACCAGTTGTCTGCTGGCATAGCTTCCCTGGTTAGTATGGATGGTCACGACCGCGTCATCCTGTGTGATCGCGTTCACCAGCGTGTGTTCAAGGATATGGACTCCGCGGGTTTGCAGTGTCGAGAGCAGCGTACGCGTCACCTGAGGCACATCCATGAAGCCCGCCTCCACGTCCAGTCGCGCCAGGTCGGCATCGAATTGTGGAAAACGCTCATGCAATTGCTCGCGATCGAACGCAGCGGTTTTGAGGTGTAGGGCATCGAGCACCCCGTAGCTTTCTGACGCATAGCTGGTGGTCAGATCGGGCGTAATCGTCTCTTTCGCCAGATTGAGGCAGCCGCACTCTACAATCAAAGGCGCAGGTGAGTCGCGCTGCATGTCGAGCCAGAGCGTGCGTGCCTCGTAGGCCAGACGGGCGTAGAATGGATCGAGATAGTCGTTGCGGATCGAGCGCGTATAGCTGAAAGATGCCGCCTCCTTATTCTCCTTGCCTACCGTGGCTTTTTCCAGCAGCAGAATATTGTCGGTGAATTGAGAGGCGTAGTAGGCCGTGCAGAGGCCCATCACACCACTGCCGATGATGATCAGGTCCCGTGTTGTTTGTTGCATAAAAGATCAATCCTTTAGCTGTGCATTCGCTCAATATACAAGCCCCCCGCGTAGGCGCGTCCCCTTGTGGGCGCGCGCTGGAACTTCGCTTGCGTTCACTCACCTGCGTAGCGAATGCACCATTTAGTTGTGTTTAGCTGTATTCTGGTAAATGTTTTCTAGATATTTGCACTGGTCTATCCTTCAGCGTTCTGAAAAGAGGCTAAAAGGCTGGTATTTGCTCGATAGTGTGCTGCTCCATTCGTATCCAGCGTATAACTTGACGCGGAAAATGTATAGTATCTGGTACTCTGCAATTCCAGGGCACCACGAGCAAGGCCACCATAGATCAGGCCATGATGCAGCCGTATCCAGGCATAATACTGTGGCGCCAATTCGTGCGCCGCATAGCTGTGTAGCGAGAAGCCGGTGAGCTGCTTCTTGGTCGACTCGTCACGTAACAATACAAGATTGTACCATTGACCACTATGCATCTCCAATGAAAAGTAGGCCAGCAGGTCGGGTACGTCTATCAGCGTAGTCACGAGTTCGCGATCGATGTCGTGGATCGTTCTGACAATTTCGGCATCGGGCGCGTGCTGCCTCTTGCTCACGAAGGCCACGAAGGCGATATCCATTGAGAGGCGTAAATCGTCTGGCCGGTAGATGACGATGCGTTGCAGACGCGGTCGACGCGTTGTGGAGAACGAGAATGAAGGTTGTATAGAAAATGTTGTGCTGGTCTGCAGCGTCTCGACAAGCTGGCAGAGCATCCTTTTCAGCACAATCACATCATTTTTATGATCAACTCGTGGGTTGCGACTACTGGTCGAATGATCATAAATCGATGCAGTCGTTTCGTTGGGTAGGTTTTCTTGCACCATAATGGCCTTCCTTGCTCATAAAAAAACATATGCAAAGAGCATCTATACTCATCAATAGAGCTAGATAGAGATCGTGAGAAGAGAAAACGCCGCGCGACGTTTTAGACGAGTGTGAGGTAAGTATGTGGAGCATGCGAGGATGAGCAGAAAAGGGGACGTGCGCTACCGGCCAGGTTGCGCGATGATGCAAGCGGCGAGACGGTCCTGTGTTGGATGGGATAGATCGTCGTGATCGAGGACGAAGAGAGGATAGCCTGCCACCTGCTGAGAACGCTATGGTCAGTATCCTGTTGTGAGAGGAATGTGTGTTGCATCTGCATTCGTCTTTCGAAAGCCTGAACCGAAGATCATGTGTACCAGGGCGGTACGTGCGCCAGCATCTTTACGCTGCTTCGTTGCGAGGGGGTAACAGATGTTAGAGATTATTGTAAATAACCGGATAGCGCTATGTCAAGCCGCGCTCTTGCCGTCAACATTCATGTGCGTAGGGCAAACCCATATTTGTCCTGAATATCCTGCTCACATGAAAGCCTTTTTGTCTTTTATCCCACGGATGCGCAAGGAAACGTGCAAGAGCATGCAGCGGACCAGGAACAGCCAGCCGGGCGCAATACATCACCTTTTAACAAGGGGTGTATTTGCCACTAGCCATTGTGCGCGTTATAAGATAAGAGTAGATCAGAGATTCATGCTGAATACGGGTTATTGATCAGGGTTTATCGGCCTCGGCAGGCGTTTCATCCTCTTCGATGACCAATGTTTTGCCGCCATCCTGCTGATCGACTTGCGTTACCTTGAAATGCCGATCGGAAGATTGCGCGTGCTTTTTGCTCACGGCGGCCTTGAGCACGTCGTAGATCGCGCTTGTGAGCACCCCCACACCGACTGTGCTCGTCAGCGAGATGATCTGGTTGAGCAGCGCGGGATCGTAGCTGCGCGTATTCGCGCTCAAAAGCTGGATATCGGCCTGCGAACTGGCCTGAGTATCTGCGTGCCAGGCATCGACGATATCGGACGGGCTGATCTCCAGGTCGGGCGGAAGGACGAGTTGATAGGTTTCTTGTTCAGCCATAATACAAATCCTTTATTCATTCCCCTGTCCACAATCTATGCTAGTCCGCGTTGTAGAGGGAAGATTGATCGACCCGTCCGCGTAGGGCAAAGCATGCCTTTGCCTGTGGACCGAGGTGTATATTTTCTACCAATAGAATACTATCACATGCGCACACTTTTCTCGCGCACATATGCCTTTCTTTAGTACGTACTGGTGCGCTGGAAAGTTGGTGCGCGAAAACAAGGTCCCTGACAATACGCTATAACTTGCCCACCACGCAATCGTGTCTTATATGAATACCTCTTTATGAACGCTGCCTGGGACAGGGCGTAGAGCGGAAGCGATTATTCTCGCGCGAGACGCTGGCCTTTTATGATGAAAGAATGTATTCCCGAAAATATCCCAACGAAACTTCCTGGCGGAATATGATATCAACCCCATGCGTTCGGGAATGCCCTTCCAGTATGCTATTGGCAGAGGTCGTACTCATCTACACGTCGAAAAACATACATCAGAGACACCGTCTGAAGGCAGACGAGCAGTCTCAAGAAAGAAGGTTGCTATGTCATCAAACACCCTCTATCGGCTCAGTGGTTTTGGCCTGTTGCTCGGCGGTATCATTGCCGCGATCGGGAATGTACTCGCAAATATTGCCAGCAGTCCCACCAGCACTGCATCAACCACCGGTTATACTCTTTCTATCGCTGGCGGTATATTCGTTGCCATTTGTTTTGTTAGCGTGTACCTGCGTGAAGCTGGCAGGGTTGGTATTGTAGGATTGCTGGGTTTCTTGCTCTTGATGCTTTCGCGTCTGCTTCTTGCCATTTCCTATGGTATGATCAATCTCGTCATCGCACCATTGCTGACAAAGATTGCCCCTGATGGCAATATACCGGGCACCGATGGGCTTCTTACCATTGGAGCAGCCGCGAGTATTCTCGGCGTTATTCTCTTCAGTATTGCCAGTATCCGAGCCGCCGTTTTTCCGCGTTGGATACCTATTGTACTTTTGGTCGGTTTCATCCTCAATACAGTCGTTGAGTTCATCGGCTTGCCTGATTTCGGCATCTCTTCCGTGCTCTTCCAACTTGGCTTCGCGGGCTTTGGTTTCGCCCTTCTATCACAAAGCAGCCGCAAAGAAGAGCAGGCCACAGTCTCCTCAGCCATTTCAGGGGTGAGAGGATAAGAGGACACACTTTTGCGATGAGAGAGGCATCTTGAACGTACACATAAAGGATGCCTCTCTTGTAGCGAAGGAAGCAGGCAGCAGGACTATACAACCACAACCACAACCAGAAATATCTAATCCAGAGATACAATGAGGCAAGAAGAGACGCGTGCAAATGACGGGAAAAGAGGAACGCTATGAATCAACAAACTATCCCTACTGGGCAGAATACTGCGAATGGCTCTACTGCCCGTAAAACGAGCCAGACATGGCGGCGTCTTCACTTTACCTGGCTTAGACTGCAACAGGTTCTCTGTTTACTCTTGGTTGCCTTTGATCTGGTGGTCCTGCTTGTAAGCTTGCCTGGCTTTTACACCCTGCTCTCTAGCTATTGCATGGGTGATGAAACGGATTGCCCGCCCGATGGCAAGCTCTCCGCTAGTGATTTCCACGTCATCGCTTCTTTGCATCTTTCTCTCTCTACCTATGTACTATTCAGTTTTCTTTTTGGCCTTTTCTGTGTGCTGGTCTTCGTGACTGTTGGCTTATTGCTGCTGGGTACCAGATTTGATCAGCCTTATTGTCTCTTTACCGCTTTCTGGCTGATCACCTTCGGAACTTCAATCATAAACACTTCCTTCTCCGAATCGCTACGTCTCGCACATCCATACACATTTATGATCGTACTCTGGCAATATATCGAACCGTGCGCCTGGTTTTTGCTGGTTCCTTTCTTCTTGCTCTTTCCCGATGGCCGCTTTGTTCCTCGCTGGATTTGGCTACTTTTTCTGCCCTTTTCCCTCTTATTTATTACATATAAATTGCCTGCCAGTTCTCCTTTCTATATCTCAAGACTCAATTTCTGGTTTGAAGCTGTTTTGAGCGTGTTTGCATTTGGCGGTTGTCTCGCGGTCCTTATTTATCGCTACATACGAGTCTCTACTTTTGAGCAGCGACAGCAAACCAAATGGGTCGTGCTGGGTTTTGCTCTCGTCGTGGCAATTGTCGCGGTGCCCTCCAGCAGTACGGGCGAAAGTGGGCTTTCTCGTCTTCTGGACATTTCAACATTTCCCAATATCTGCTTTTTACCTATTCCGCTCTCGATTGGCATCGCCATGCTCTATTCTCGTCTGTGGGATATCGATCGCGTTATCAATCGCATCCTCGTTTACAGTATCCTCTCGGCCATCGTTATCGCCGTGTATAGCCTGGTGGTGGTCGGCATCGGCTCGCTGCTGCATGTGCAAGACAACCTGTTGCTCTCCCTCATCGCCACTGGCCTGGTTGCCATCCTCTTTCAACCCTTGCGCCAGCGGTTGCAACGTCTGGTCAATCGTCTGCTCTTTGGATATAGGGATGAGCCCTATCGCGTCCTCTCGCAATTGAGCAAGCAGCTCGAAGCGACCATCAGCCCCGATCTGTTGCTCGATACCATCGTGAAGACCATTGCCAGAGCGCTCAAGCTTCCTGCTTCCGCCATCGTCTCTGGCGGAGAATCTGGTAGCCTCGTGCCCATTTCGGCATCTTACGGGGTGCTCAGTGAAGAGAAATCGCTGATACGCGTGCCACTGATCTATCAAACCGAGACCGTAGGAGAATTGCTCTTATCGCCACGCACACCAGGAGAAGCGCTGACCTCCGCCGATCAACGTCTTCTGCACGACCTGACTCCCCAGATCGGGGTTGCCCTGCACGCGGTTCGTTTGACGGCCCATTTAAAACAGGTCAACGCCGATTTGCAGAGGTCGCGTGAACAACTGGTCACGGCGCGTGAGGAAGAGCGGCGACGTCTGCGGCGAGACCTGCACGATGGGTTGGGGCCAACCCTGGCGGCGCTGAACCTGCAAGCAGGCATGTTGCGCACGCTCATGACGCAAGATGTCGAAGCCGCCAACACCCTGGTGAGCGAGTGGCGCGTGCATCTACGCGAGGTTATCGCCGATATTCGCCAACTCGTCTATGAACTACGCCCGCCCGCGCTCGATGAACTTGGTCTCGTCGGTGCCATTAAAGAACAGGCCGCCAGCTATACTACCAATTACACTAGCAACACCATGCCAACAACGCTTTCTATCCGTATCCTGGTCGAGGTTGATGAAGACTTTCCTCCACTGACCGCAGCCATTGAGGTCGCGACTTATCGCATCGCGACCGAGGCCATGACTAATGTAGTGCGTCATGCGCAGGCGCATCTGTGCACACTGCGTATTTGGGTCGTTGCGGATATACTTTCTATCGAATGCATTGACGATGGCATCGGCATACCGAAAACACATCAGATCGGTATCGGTTTGCTTTCGATGCAGGAAAGAGCGAGCGAACTGGGTGGTAGTTGTAGCATTGAAGCAGTGGAAGCAGGCGGAACACGTGTATTCGCGTACATCCCTTTGCCAAAGGAGTAAATGATGAAACCTCTACGCATCATAGTTGCCGATGATCATCCGCTCTTTCGCAATGGCATTACCACCTTGCTCAAAGCAACGCCGGATATGGAAGTTGTCTCTGAAGCCGCAACGGGAGAAGAAGTGGTTGAGCAAGCCGCCACCCTGCAACCGGATGTAATTTTGATGGATTTACAGATGCCCGATGGTGGTGGCATTAAAGCCACACAACGCATTCTTCAGCACAATCCTCTTGTCCGTATTCTGATTGTGACCATGTTTGAGGAGGATGCCTCTGTCTTCGCCGCCCTGCGTGTGGGTGCGCGCGGCTACGTGCTCAAAGATGCCGATGAAGAAGAAATTATCCGCGCGATTCGTGCTGTCGGAAATGGCGAGGCGATATTTAGCCCGGCCATCGCGCAACGTTTCCTGGGCTTTTTTGCATCTGCGCAACGACTGGCTGCGCCTTCCTCTTTTCCGGATCTCACCGAGCGCGAGCGCGAGATCCTGCACCTCATCGCCTCCGGCTACAACAATGCCGAGATCGCCAGACGCCTCGTCCTGAGCCTCAAGACCGTCGCCAACTACGTCTCCAGCATTCTCGCAAAACTTCAGGTGACCGATAGATCACAGGCCATTGTTCGCGCCAGAGAAGCAGGCTTTGGTAGCGAATAACCTGTTGTTTCGCTCTTTGTACAAGAAATGAATATATATATACAAAAGTTATTTGAAATGATATAATGACAAAATAAGAACAATTTGCTTTGCCCTCTCGTATATGAACATGTTGCGGTGGAATGGAAAGAGTGGAGTTGCTGACGCTACTGCCGCTCACTCAAGGTGGTGCCCGTCAGGAGATCATAGAATACATGCTGCAAACGTTGCGTTTGCATGGAGATAAAAACCTTGAAGTGATTGCTATTACCTTTGCCTCTTTGGTAGTACGTAATGACGACCGAACTATCGAGTGGTTAAGAAGGAGGCTTGAGATGATGGAAGATTTGTTTGAGGACAACCCTCTATTTGAAGGCATTAAAGAACGTATCTTCAATCAAGGGGAACAACGAGGCGCAGTAGACTCCGTACGCGAGACGACCATAGCCCTTGTTGACCAGCGTTTTCCTACCTTGCATGAGCTAGCTCAGCAGCAGACAATCTTGATTGAAGATCCGCATACCTTGCAAACTCTGATCATACATCTCGCTCTAGCCTCGACGCTCGACGAAGCACGTCACACCTTGCTTTCCTGGCAAGACTAGTGTAAGCGAACAAAAAGCAAAAGAGCGTACCAACTGCACAAAAAGAGCATTCCATCAACTTTGACGGAATGCTCTTCTGGCTGTAGAGGCCGATGAATTGTATCTCTACTGCAACGCGGGTGTCGCTACCGTATCCTCGTCGACCACATTTACCGGCGGTGGTGCGATTGGAGCGGCACCGGAGCGACCTCGGACACTTTCTACGATCACGTAGAGCGTAGGTACGAGGATCAGTGTCAGCACAGTCGAGCTAGCGAGACCACCGATGACGACGATGCCGAGCGGTTGTGACAGGAAGCCACCGGAGCCCGAGCCACCAATTCCCAGTACGAGCGGTGTCAGCGCCAGAATCGTCGCGATAGCCGTCATCAGGATCGGGCGCAGGCGGTGCCGACCACCCTCGATCACCGCGTCACGTGCGCTCAAGCCTTTATCACGATATTGCCGCACGAGGTCCAGCAGCACGATCGCGTTAGTCACCACGATACCGACCAGCATCAGGAAGCCGATCAGCGCTGACGCGCCGAGTGGTGTGTTCGTCAGCAGCAGCAGGATCAGCGAACCGGTCGCCGCGAAGGGGATCGAGACCAGCAGAATCAACGGCTGCAACAGGCTGCGGAACGTCACTACCATGATGCAGTACACCAGGATGATCGCCACCAGCACCGCCAGACCGAGGTTGCTGAACGTGCTGGACTGGTCGGAGGTAATGCCACCCAGCGAGTACGAGGCACCAGCGGGCAGCGACAGCTTTTTCAACTGATTCTGCACGTTCGTGCTTACCGCGCCCACATTGGTGGCCGTGATGGTACCGGTGATCGACGCCGTGCGGTTACCACCGATATGCGTGATCTGCGTGGGACCATTGACCTGCTGCACCGTCGCCAGATCGCTGACCTTCGCATTGCTCAATGTGGTCGGGATGGTCAGGTTTTTGATACCAGCGACACTATTGGCCTGTGAGCCGAAGAAGACTTCGACATTCTGCTGCGTTCCGTTAAGCGTAATCGTGGAAACGGTTGAGCCGGAGTACACCAGGCGCAGATTTTGTGCCACCTGTGCCGCCGTCATGCCATATTTCAACGCCTTCTGTGCGTCGACATTGACCTCGATCTGCGGTGTGCCGCTACTCAAATTGCTGGTCACATCGGTCAGACCAGAGGTTTTGGAGACAACGTTCAAAACCTGTTGCGAGGCCTGTTGCAGCGTGTTCTGGTCCGCCGCCTGCACGTCGACCTCAAGATTGGAATTGCCTGGACCGCCCTGGCTGGCACCAACCGTCAGCGTGCCCAGGCTCTTGAGTGGATTCAGCCGATCACGCAAGGTATTGAGGAACTGCGTCTGGTCCGCGTTAGGGTCCGAACTGATCGAGAATGTGGCGCTATTGGTGCCGGAACCTCCGCTTAAAGATGAGAATTGCCCGCCACTGCCCACGGTTGTCTGATAGGTCTGAATATGCGGAATGCCGCTGATCGTATTCTCGACCTGCATGGCCGCAGCGTTCGTCTTGTCCAGGCTGGTGGCCGCAGGCAATGCCAGGCTTACGCTATACGTATTGCCGCCGGAAGAGCCGAACAGGTTGGTTTGCAGACCGCGTACCAGTCCCAGGCTCACAATCAGGATCAGCACCGCCGCCACCAGCACCAGTGTACGCTGCCACCAGCGATAGGTGACCCAGCTAATGATCGCCACATAACCACGTTCCAGCCACGAAGGCTTGCGTTCTCTGATCTGCTGACCCGCTCTGGGAGCTTTCAAGAACCAGGAGGCGAGCACCGGAATAATGGTCAGGGCGACGAACAGCGAGGCCAGCAGCGCGATAGCCACCGCCACCGCGAACGAGCTGAAAAGCTGACCCACCAGCCCACCAGTAAACGCGATCGGCAGGAAGACCGAGACCGTCGTCAGGGTTGATGCCGTTACCGCGCCCGCGACCTCGCGTACCGCTAAGGGAATTGCAACACTTTTCTCTTCGCCCTCCTGCAAGTGACGATAGATGTTCTCCAGCACCACGATCGAGTCATCGACCACGCGCCCCACAGCTATGGTCAGGCCGCCGAGGGTCAGAATATTGAGCGTGTAGTTGCCCAGGTAGAGGCCGATCAGCGCGATCACGATCGAGAGCGGGATCGAGATGGCGGTAACCAGCGTTGAGCGAATCGAGAACAGGAAGAGCAGGATCACGATGATGGCGAAAACCGCGCCGGTAATACCCTCGCGCAACAGATCGTTCACCGATGACGTGATCGACGGTGCCTGGTCCGAAACCACGGTGATGCTGGCATTATGGCCGAGCCCATTTTGTAGCGAGGCAAGTTGATTGTGGACCGCGTTAGAAATGGCGACGGTATTGCCCGCATCGGTCTTGACAATCGAAACGCCAAGGCTGGGTTTGCCATTAGTACGTGTTAACGAAGTCGTGGGCGAAAAATCCTCTTTGACGGTCGCCACATCCTGCAACTTAACGGGCGTCGGTGCGGCAGTCGGAACCTGTGTGCCCGTTCCTGCTCCACCTGTAGCGCCAGTTGTCCCACCCGTGGCCCCACCAGCCGCGCCCGCGCCGCCAGTTCCTCCTGTTGCACCACCAGATGCGCCCGCACCACCCGCACCCGGAAATCCAGTGCTACCGCCTGCACCACCAGTAGCTCCTCCGGTCGCACCCGCCCCGCCAGTTGCACCGGTACCACCAGTCGCACCAGTCGTAGCAGTAGATTTCACGCCGACGACCAGATTTTTGAGATCGTTGAGCGAGTTGAAGCTATTGCCTACTTTGATAGGCACCGTCTGGCCGTTAGCCGTGACCTGTCCGGCGGGAATCGAGATATTGTTGGCCTCCAACGCGCCCTCGACTTGAGCGACGGAGATGCCATCTTGCTTCAGTTTATTTGGGTCGAGGGTAATGGAGACGATCTGCGTCGCCGCACCCGTAACCGTCACATTTGCTACACCATCGATTTTTTCCAGCGAAGGTACCACCTGCTGCTTCAAGGCGGTCGCGAGATCCGTATTGCTCTGGTCGGAAGAGACCGCGAGTTGGATCACGGGTAGATCGCTGATGCTGAACGTCTGCACCTGTGGCGTCACATTGCTGGGCAGCGTAGATTGGACTTTATTGATTTGCTGCGTCAACTGCTGGCTAGCCTGCGTCAGGTCCGTGCCGTAGTTGTACGAAACCTCGATAATCGAAACACCCTCGTCCGAGTACGAAGTGATTTTTTGAATACCGTTGATACCCTCGATTGTTTGTTCCAACGGGTTCGTCACGTCCTTTTCCACGTTCGATGGTGATGCGCCCGCGTAGGCGGAAACTACCGAGATAGTGGGAAAAGAAATAGATGGGAATAGCTCTTCTTTAAGAGAAGGGATAAGATAACCTCCGAGCAAGAGGATCGCAATAGTGATCAACGCGATCAGGCTCTTATTGGCTAAGCTGATCCTTGAGAGGAAGGACATGCCTTACCTCCTTTCATATATCCGAACAAAAGTGTACTTCTATACCAAAAAGTTATTAAACATTCAATAAGTAAGGGCACAATTTATTGGCCTGCGCCTGGCGAGGTATAGGCCCGCCGACAATTTATTAGCCCGCCCGACTATAAATTGTCTGGCCTCTTGCCAATTCTGCCCATTAAAGGTTCTCACTATCTTAATGTACTTCCAGAGTACAGACTTCATCATGTCCAACTTACTAAACGATTAGTAAACTGGCATTGTAACAACTCTAGTAGCTATACGTAGAAACCTGATCAAGAGTTGGAAAACGAATTATTCGTTCTCCTGGTTCCTGATACCATTGAAAAGCGTATCGACCAATGTGAAGGCCATATCTTCTGAACCTTGCAGGGTCGTATCATCATGAGCAGCGAAACGCTGACTGATCTGTAGGCTGAACATAATGCCCCCGAACATGCCCGCAAGAAGCGGCGCGGGCACTTTCTTCGTGACCTCACCCCTTTTCGCCGCCTGCTCAAAAAGCGTGTTAATGCGTTGTTGCAATTCGTGACCTTCCTGTCGCATCAGATTGCGCCTGCGAGGATTATCGGTACAAAACTCATCTACGTCACGCATCAGATTATGTACAACGGGTGGATGGACCATGGCGGTCTGCATAAGGGTGACCAACTGCTCATACAGGCTCGGCAGATGTTCGGCTTTATCGAAAGCCTGCTGGCCCCATTTCCTCATGGTTCGCTGCACCATGCTCAAAAAAAGGTCTTGTTTGCCCTCAGGAAAATGGTAATAAAGAGCCGCCGTCGTAACCTGAACTTCGTCGGCGATATCCTTCATTGATACGCCCTTGAACCCCTTGGCAAGAAACAAACGCTCTGCTACCTCTAAAATGCGCTCGCGTGTCTCTTGATCTTTCCCTTCAGGCTTTCCATCATTGGTTTGAGCGTGTCCGGTTTGCATAACATACCATCCTACTCTTCTTTACTCGATTATGCTGGTATCGGGCAGGGACGAATGCCGCTACTACCACCTGGAATATTCTATGTCTCATCGCTTACTTAACGATAAGTAAGTTTCCCTCGCACTATAATGTATGCAGGTCCATTTGTCAAGAAATAGGGGTACCACTCTTGCCATCCCTCTCACGGCTTTTCTTGCTCTTTTGCTTGTTCGACCTGCTCCCAAATATCGATGTGGCTGTTGGCGCGTACATTCCAACCCGCTTCCAGCAAGGCGATCTGCACATGTTGTTCAAGTAGTTCGAGCAGTAGATTGCCACGTTCGATCTGCTTCTGGCCCAGTTTGCCATATGGTGAGATCTTGCCGTAGTGACCTTCGAGTGTATAGCCCGCGTCTGTCGCTGTGAGCCGGTGAATACTGATGGTTGCCTGTACGTCGCCCTGCACCGCGACCGCCTCGTACCATGCCCTTTTCTTGCGCAAATTCGTGATCTTGATCGCTGTTTTTATTTTATATTCGGATGTATTGATGATCTTGTCCTTTTCTAGATGGATGGCGAGGGCACACGTGAGTCTGCTCTACGGGGCCATGCGCGCGAGTGATGCAACCATGAGTGCGCGTGCGGCCCGCTGTTCATCTCTTTCAATTTTTCCTATTGTACTGCAAACAGAGCGCGGAACGGGAAGTTAGCCGTTAAAATAGGCGAATTAGGAAATCTGTCTTATTCTATTTACCTGAGAGTATGGTAGACTACTACAATGCCTCCTCTATATAGACTGTAGAAAAGGGCAGCTGTAAAAACAGAGATACTGTGAGAAGGTCGGGATGGCTCGTCGTAAATGGCTTGAGAATCGTATACTATCTAAGTAATAGTATTCAAGCAGCATGGCAGCGCAAATTCGCGAAGGATAGGATGTAGTGACTGATGAACTCTTAGGCCAGCAGATAGGCAGCTATCAGCTCGTACAAATACTGGGGCAGGGCGCGTTCGGCAGTGTCTACCTGGGAAAACATTTTCTCCTGGAGCACAAACCCCTGGTCGCGGTAAAAGTTTTAAATACCGCGCTGAATTCACAGGAAGAGATCGACCGCTTTTTTCAGGAAGCGATGATTCTTGATCGGCTCTCTCATCCTGGTATTTTGCCGGTTATCGATGCCAATTTGTACGATGATCTGCCGTTTTTTATCGCGGAATATGCCGCTGGCGGGTCACTGCGCGATATCATGGACCAGCTTGATAGCACACCAATGCCGCTATTGGATGTCTTGCACGTCATTGGGCAGGTAGGACCAGCGCTTCAGCACGCGCACGATCTCGATATCGTGCACCGCGACTTGAAGCCCGCGAACATCCTCTTCAACGCGAACGGGGACGCTCTGCTCGCTGACTTCGGCATCGCGCTTGAGGTGCATAAGACGCGCCGCGTGGACGAGATCGGCACACCGCCATACATGGCACCCGAACAATTCAAGGGCCAGGTGAGCAAGAAAAGCGATCAGTATGCGCTGGCCTGTATCATTTACGAGATGCTGACGGGCGAGCTTTTATTTACCGCCGAAGATCCCTACGCCATCGGCTACAAACATATTTATGAGGCGCCCATCAATCCGCGCGACCTGAATCCAGATGTGCCGCTGGCGGTCGAAGACGTGATCTTGAAAGCCCTGGCGAAGGATCGTGACGACCGTTTCGAGAGTGTCGCCGCGTTTGTGCAATCGTTGCAGCTGGCGGCCAATGTGCCCTTGACTGCTCCCGACGCAACTCCCACCCCACCGCTGGTCGAGCATATTCAGACAGGGCTTACCAGAACGAATAGTATCGAGTTGGATGCGTCTGTGCCCGAAAAGATGCCGAAGCCATTGCCACACCGTTCCCTGATCACACCGCGCCACAGCCCATCGCATCCATCATATGTCGGACAGGGTTACACTTCGCAGTTAGTCCCAGTATGGAACGTGCCGACGGGCATGGATCATACCTACTATTCGGAGCCAGCCGCCGCGCACGGCACCGTCTACGCGGGCACCTATACCACGGCGGAGGGCATCACGGACAATCGTTCGCAGGTGCACGCGCTGGATATGACCACCGGTGGTCTGTTGTGGTCCGCGGATGTCGCGTACGGCATCTTTGATGTGCCCGCGGTGGTCGAAGGCCTGGTCTATGTCAGCGCGGGCGAGATCAATGTGCATGGCTGTGTCTACGCGTTGGACGCCGCCACGGGTCAGCAGAGATGGTCGTTCGTGACCGATGAATACCTGAAGGCCGTGCCCATGGTTACCGGAGGAGTGGTCTACGCGCACTCGGACCACGCTGTCTACGCCCTGGATGCCGCCACGGGTCAGAAATATTGGAGCGTGGCCTTGAAGGCGACGATCTTCGCGCGCCCGACTATCGCCAATGACGTGATCTATATCGCGACGGAGTTGGGCAATTGTTACGCCCTGGATGCCGCCACGGGCGAAAAATTGACCAAGTTTACAGATGTGGGCGAGCTGTATGGCGCGGTTGTAACCGATAGCGGCGTCGTCTGTATCGGCTCGATCAACGGAGATCTGTACGCGTTGGACGTGATCACGGGTCAGATGCGCTGGACGGTTCACGTGGACAAGCACATCTCTGGCACGCCCACCATCGCCAATGGCGTTATCTACGTCGGTGCCCACGGCGGCTTCCTGGGCGACTCGGCCAATACCAAACTCTACGCCATCGATATCGATACCGGCATGCAGTTGTGGTCGGTAGGCATCAATCACGAGATCGAGTCCAGCCCGGTCATCGTTAACGACCAGGCCTACGTCAGCACCTTCGGGCGCGAACTCTACGTGATCGACGTGTTTCATGGTCGCCTCTTATGCACAACCACGGTGGGCCACGGACGCATCAACCGCCCAGGCGTATCGAACAACATGGTGTTTGTGAGCACCGACGAGTTGCACGCCTTTCAACTCGTCTAACCTGATCTAACAAAACAATATTTGGTCATGAATGTTCATGTTCAGGAACAATATTTTATTCTGCTTATTCACTACAATGCTCAACCTCTCTCCTCGACGCGCACTGAGAAAGGTTGAGCATGTTCGTTCTAGCGTTTCTACTTTAGAACATTATGCTTCCACTAGCAACTACTATCCAACGTAACAACTGTGAGCGAATCATTGGCAAGATGGTTACCTGCCCCATCAAAGTTGCCACTTGGCGCGCTTGCGCCGCTTCCCCCACCAAAGTACTGCTGCTTACCAGCGTATACACCAGCGTTGGTATCGAAATGACCTGAGGAACAACCTGCCCACCAGGCACTTGCTTGATCGTTCCAGGCGGTACCGCTCAGATCCACATACCCTTGACCTCGAATACACAGGATCGCTCCGGGCGGGATATTGCCAGGGGCGGGAGGATTGCGCAGCGAGTTCCAGTAGAGTGTCAATACATTCCCGTCATTTCCGCAAGGTACTGTAGACAGAGGTTGAGCACCTTTGGAAGTTGTCAAACATCGCGACGTTGGCTGATTGTGTCCATGCAAAGTAAGTTCGAGTCTCTGACATCCGGCGATATCAAAAGAATGTTTAGACATCGTAGCGTGCGCACTTGCGGGAGCTGTCAGTAGAATTGACAATGCAAAGACACCTACGAGGTTTGCAAGAATGACCAAAAAACGTTTTCTCATGCACAATTCCTTTCGTTTAACACCATTTACATCTCTCAATTGACAGAAACTCAGGACCGGAACAAAGAAGAGTATGTTGCTCTTTTCGCGATCCATTGGCAGCATAGCGAAGAGTACGACGAAAAAGAAGGATCATTTGGTATCTCTTGTGGTATCATTCTATGGGTGATAGTATCTATTTGCGTGCTATGCCTCTTTTAATGAAGAAAGAGTGTTGTCTTTCATCTATTAAGAATAATAGAGAAGGGATTTCGCAGGAGCAAAGTGAATAAATGAGAAAGGGATTTCGAATATGCCGTCTTCGAAAAAAGAAGCGATCAATGAACTACTACGAACTGCACGGTTACAGCGAGGTTGGTCACAACAAACGTTGGCCGATAAACTTGGTACAACGGTTATTTCAGTAAAACGTTGGGAACATGGTACAGCCAGGCCGAGTCCCTATTTTCGTCTAAGACTCCTGACCCTTTTCGAAATGAGCGCGCAGGAATTAGGTATACAGGAGGGCGAGGATCAATATCAGAAGCGGCAAGAATCAGCAGATACGCGTGCTCTAGTTCCCGTAGTTGCGTTAGAGGAGAATCAAGAGCGCCCATCGATAGCGCAGCAGGAGGAAGCAAAGAACGAAACGTGGCCTCTAGATCCTCAAGGAAAAACATCTCCGCGCAAGCCTCATAAGTGGCCTTCTCGCCGTACCGTTTTGCTCGGTTTAGGTGGAACTGCACTCGTTGTGGGTAGTTCTATAGGAATGTGGGAATATGCGCTATCGAGGCAGTCTCCTGGTATAAACCCATCCATCATCTTGCAATACCGCTATCAAACTAGCTCGAACACGATGGTCAACACTGTGAGTTGGTCCCCTTATGGAGATAGACTTGTTTGTGCAAATGGGGATAAAACAGTTCAGGTGCTCAACGCAGCACACGGCGCATTGGGGCCCATTTATCAAGGCCACAAAGGATACGTCAATTATGCTTCCTGGTCTCCCGATGAGCAGTTCATCGCCTCGGCAAGTAGTGATAAAACAGTACAGATTTGGAATGCATTCACTGCTGACCGCCTTTTAAGTTATGCTGGTCATCTGAGTATTGTGCTGTGTGTTATCTGGTCGCCAAATGGAAATTTTCTGGCATCTGCTGATAAAATGGGGCATATCCATATTTGGCAAGCTAAGACAGGTAGACCTGTTTTGCACTACTATGGGCATGATGCGGAAGTAACAGGACTAAGTTGGTCTCCTGACAGTCAATGGATTGCTTCTTGTGGATATGATGGTACTGTACAGGTTTGGAGTGCAAGTACAGGTAAAAAAAGAGAGAATTTTACATATCAGGGACCTCGTATAGGAACAGTGTACGAGGTTACATGGTCGCCGGATGGACGCTTCATAGTGGCCGCGGGCATTAATGCGCTAGCTAGTATTTGGGATGCGACGACAGGAGCACTTATCCGATCCTATTCTGGTCATGTCGGGACTGTATATACCGCAAGATGGTCCTCCAATGGCAAATGGATTGCTTCAGGTGGGGATGATAGAACCGTTCAAATCTGGCGAGCATTAACAGGAGAACATCTATTGACCTATCACGGCCACACCAATTTGGTTGATGAAATTGCCTGGTCGCCAGATGGAAAACGGCTTGCCTCATCAAGTTATGATTGGACTGTTCATGTCTGCCAGGTTGTAGGAATGATAAGGTGATCGATTTATTACCTTTCCTCGCACGCCCCTTGTTGAGGGCATTGCTACAATCTATTTGTCCACGGCTGTGTGAGATGTTTATCGTCTGCCACACACGATCACGAAGGTGTAAGAGGTGTGCATCCGCTCCCACTCTTGCGGCAAACGCGCGACCAGCTCATCAAAGGTGGTCGCGCTTAGCGATAACGTTTGCACATAGAAATCTTTTACCCCCACAAACGCGTTGAGCATGTCCAGAGCCAGCAGGTGCCCCGGCCTGCCTCCCCAGGCTCCCACCGGCACCTCGATGCGCCGCTCTCGCACCTCGTGCCATCCGCTCTCCTGCATCAGCGCCGCCAGTTTGAGCATCAGCGAGAGATCGATGCCTCGTCTCGCGCTCGCCTGTTTGCCCCAATCCAAAAACTGTCTCGTACAGGGTCCCACGTTGCTGTAACGATCCGTGCCCTCCACCAGTTCCAGCCATCCTCCCTTTCGCGTCACCCGCCCCATTTCGTGCAACACCCCTGCCCACTGCGCTGCTGGAATCGCTCCCACCAGCAGACGCTGATGCACATACGCAAAGCTCCCCTGCTCAAATGGCAACCCCTGCAACACGTTGCCCTGCACAAAACGCATGTTCGGCGGCAGGGGCACGCCGGGTGGCAGTTGCGACTCGATATCCAGCCCCACCACCGTCGCTCGTGGGAACGTGCTCGCCATCTCGCGGCACCAGCGACCCGTGCCACAGCCGACATCGAGCAATGCCCCACCCTCGTCCTTGTCCAGGGGCGCTTGATAGTTACCCTGGAGCACCAGACGCAACATATAATGCTGAAAGTCTAACCGGTCGATCTCTTTGCCATCCTTGGGCAACACATAGGGCACATCCTCCCGATGTCTGCGACTGGCGGGTTGCTGTTCCAGTAATGGTGCTGGCGAGGTGGGTTCCTCCACGGGAGCGCGCCGCAAAAATGTGAGCAATCCCATGCTAGCCCACCTGTTCCTGCACTGAATGGTCCAGGGACATGCTCGCGGCGTTCCGCGTCTCCAAGGCGCTCAATCGTTCGCGAACTAGCGCCAACAATTGCTGCGTCGTAAACGGCTTCACCAGATAGCTGCTCGCACCCACCAGCCGTGCCTTCAAGCGGTCCAACAACCCATTGCGCCGCGAGATGATGGCAATCGGACAATGGCAGGCACGAGCATGCAGCTTGAGGGCGCGTGCCACCTGATAGCCGTCCATTTTGGGCAACCCGATGTCCAGCAAGATCAGATCGGGCACGCGTGTCTCCGCCTGGTGCAGCCAGCGCAGGAGCTCGACGCCATCCTCGCAGCCGATCACCGCGAACCCCGCGCGTCCCAATACCACGCAGACCAGCTTGCGGATCGTCGGCGAATCGTCCACGATCACGATCGTCCGTGGCGTGGGCTGTCCTATTGTGTCTATCATCGTTCACCTGCTTTCTGTTGCTGTGTGTGGCGTCACTAGCCGCGTGCCATCCTGACAGACCTGCTCGAAGGAGATGGGCGCACTCCACCACACCAACTGCATCTCCTGGGTCGCCGAACGGGTCGCCAGCGCCGCGTGATGCAGAAAATGCTGGCGCACACTCTCGAAACTATGCATGATGTCGAGCACCCCGTTCCACTGCTGACACACGGCGAAGCCGATGGGCTGCTCATGCCACTGTGCCATCCGCACCTCTGCCTGCTGCCACCTGGGTGCCAGTGTCCCTCCCACCTCCGCCAGCGTCGCGGCCAGCGGATCATCAGGCGGCACGAAGCGGAAGAGCAGGGATTCCACTTCATAGCCCTGGGCGTCGGGTCCCGAACCACCAGCGCTGATCTGGTGAAGCACACGGCGGCGCTGCTCGCGTGGATGCCAGCCGATGATCTGGGCCAGCACCACCTGCCGCTGCTCTGCTACCCAGCGCGTCCTGGATGCCGCATCCAGAAAACGTTCGCGCGCATCGGCTGCTGCCTCCGGCTCATACAGTGGCACGTCTGCTGGCAGTTCCGTCGAGCACGCGGCAGCCCACACCGGCTGTCGGCTCATCAGTAGATGCGCCTCGGCGACGCGATGCTGCTCCAGCAGGTCCAGCACACGTTGCGATCGGTGATCGCGCGCCGCTGGAGCCAGACGCGGGCCGACATCCAGTGGCGCGGGAAAAGGTTCGTGCTCGTCAGGGAACAGGTCGTGAAAAGGGTCATATGGCTGATCGTTCGTGTTCATCGAGGACTCGCTTTCTTTTGGGTATTCATTCGTGTTCATTGGTGGGGGTGAGACCGGTCGCGGCGAAGAGTTGAGCCATATCCAGCGCATCGGTCAGAATCATGGCCTTGATCTCCTCGCCGGGGATGAGGTCGCCCGAGAAGAGATGCCGACCCTTGGCCCACTCGATCATCGCCGCCAATTTCTGCATGTAGGCGATATCCTGCGTGACACGCGCCTCATTGCTCGCTGGATGCTCGTGGACGGAGAGCGCGATAGTCTCGTCGCGCCACACGATGCGGCAAAGCTGACCCTGTGACAGGGAGCGCGGGATGGTCGGCAGCAGGTCTCGCAGCGTCTGCCCGCCCTCCGCCACTGGTCGCAGCACAAAGAGCATGGCGTTGACCTGCGTATAAAGCAGGCGCATAAAGGAGCTATCGCTGGCCTGATAGATCGTCAGTGCCCCCCCGATATCCGCAGTCACGATCGCTTGCTGGAATTGTACGGCGGTTTCGCAGTAAGTAGAGACCAGCGCTTCAACCTCTTTTTGTGCTGGTAGCTGCTCAGAAGGTGAGTTGGTTGGTTCCATTCTCGTCTTTCCTCCCCTTATTTTTAGAACTAAAACAAGTGTTCTAATCACACTATGTGGATAATAGATCTCCTATTTTTTCTCCAGGTAGAAACAGAGCACATAGTGGAGCTATTCTTGTTTGAGCTTATGGTCCTGCAATTTTTTGAATGCTTCACCAAATAGGGTAGCTCTACCCTATTTATTAGTTTCTTGCCTCATCTCATCATTTTGTTTTTAGTGGTGTATTCGCTAAATATGCAAGTAACTCGCGTAGGCGCGTCCCCTTGTGGGCGCGCGCTGAAACTTCGCTTGCGTTCACTCACCTACGTAGCGAATGCACCATTTAGCTATGTTATTCATATGAAACTAATAAAATGATAACATGAATCTTCGTTTAATATAGTATGATTTCTTATCGTCTTTTATATCTTCTTATTTTATTTTTATCGTCCTCTATCGTCTAGGTATAGGTGAGATACACTTCTCGACGAAAGTCAATATCTCGACAAGTTCGACGTTATATGATATTGTTTTTTTATCCACCAAATAGATATTGTTTCTATTTACTCAATGGAAAGAAGAGGTCTGAATTCGAGTGAGCACATCTTCACTACTTGCGCAGGCACGTTCACGAAAAGGCTGGACGCTCGATCAGGCGGCAAAAGCGGTGGGAACGAGTGCGGTGACATTTAGTCGGTGGGAAAAAGGCAACCAAAAACCGTATGGTTATAACCTCGAAAAACTCTGTTCTGTTTTTCACCTATCGTCTGAAGCACTAGGATTGGGAGAAGATCACACAAATTTTCTCACATTATCTCCGTCCCACCCAGTGAACGGCGATCTTACTTTGGATCTTTTAGCAGTGGCTTTTGTGCCACAGAGTCATTTTGATGGTGTTCAAAGAAGAATCACTACCATTTTGGAGGAGTATGACGCCATGTCGATGTTTGATGTGCCTGAAGAAATGAATCGCCGTGATGCATTAGTGCGTTTAGCATGCTTACCATTTATTGCGAGTTTAGGGCCTGGTATCAGTAACGCACGTGCTGAAGATGTCATCACGCAATGTGCCGCTTCTATTGCTGCATGTTGGGAATTAAGCAAAAGCAGCTACGAAGGAGATCTGCATAAATCCTTTGGGACAGCATCACAATTTATTCCAACACTCATTTCCATTGCTGAAAATTCTTCCCGCTATCGTAAGGAAGCTCTTCTTCTTGTTGCCCAATGCAATCTCCTAAAAACTGTTTTAGGATGGCATTTACAGGGGGTTCGAGAAGCATCTGTCTATGCGCAGGATGCTATCAAGTATGCGCAGGAAGTGAACGAGTACTCTTTACAAATAACAGCAATGGATTACCTGTGTTGGGCACTCTATTACGATCATCGCTCAAAACAAGCTGAAAAGACAGCGATGAGTGCGCTTGCTCTGATACATCAGTATGAATCTCAGTTACCCCCACTTTTATGTAGCGGTGTTTATAGCACATGTGCAGTTATGCAGGCTCGAAACGGCGAAAAGGCATCTAAAACCTTCGATCTAGCAGGGCAGTTTTTCGTCACAAGTCTACGACGGGAACCGCTCAAATACATCTATATGGATTATACTCAATCAGCACTTTTTTTAAATGAAGGCATGATTGAGTATTTTGCGGGTGAACAACCAAAAGCAATGAGCGCTTTTGTGCAAATTATCGATCCGGAACAATTAACGACAAAGGTGCAAATTCCTGGGAGGTCGAAAGTTGAAACACTTAACTTTATGGCATTGTCATCGCTCAAAAAGAAGGAAAAAGATCGTGAAGAGACCCTCCATTATTGGGAAGCAGCAATACGAGGAGCTGTTGCGCTACAAAGTGAACAGCGTTTTAATGAAGCCGTGGCGATTTATGATATGATGGATATTATTTGGCCTAAAGATCCACGAATCAATGAAATGCGTGAACTGGTGAACCATTGGTAAATTAGATCTCAATTGCACAATACAAACTTGCAATTTCTAGCACTCGTCAAAAAAGTTTAGGTGTAAAACGGTTTTGTATATGAAAAATCTCCTACGTTTTTTTCTCATCCTGCTGCTCATACTCGTGGGTGGTTTGGGAGCCATTAGTTCATCCTGTACCGTCGTGGACGCGCCTTTGCCTTGCGCGATCGCTTGCAGCGGGCCGATGCCATTGTCGTGCTGGCGGGCACACGTGGCAATATCGCTTTCTTAAATGGCAAGATCAACACCGCCGTTCGTTTGTACCAGCAAGGATGGGCCTCCATCATCATCGGCAGTGGCCGTTTCTCGGTCAAGGTGACGGAAACCCCAACACTGATCCCAGTGCAGGAACTGACCCTGGCGGTCGAGCAAGGGCGTATTCAACCAAAAGATGTGGTGGCACAAGAGAAATGGGATGTTGGGCTTGGTGCCTGCTATATCCGTGATCAGGCGATCAAGGCCGGGGTCCCGGAGCAAGCCGTGCTGGTGGAAGATCGCTCCTTGCATACGCGCGAGAACGCGGAGGATGTCCTCGCCATCCTGCAAACGCATGGCATGAAACGTATCATCCTGGTCACCTCGCCTTTTCACCAGTTGCGTACCTTCCTCATCTTCGCCAAAGTGTTTCAGCCATACGACATTGAGATCCTCAACTACTATGCCCATGCCGACGATTGGCATCCCGCCACCTGGTTTCTCTCACAGAACCATCGCCGCCTGGTAAAAAGTGAAAGCGAACGCATCACGCTATATCGAGCCAAAGGGGATGTGCTGTAATAGTATGGGACCGCTTAGCGTGCCGGTCAAGTAATCAGGTTGCAGAGCCAGCCAGGATATCCCTTGAAATACCTATTTTTGCACTGACCTTTTGCGGGTAAAACCTTGAAAACAGCACCAAAACCCTGTACACTAAGGGTGGCCCATCCTGTTAGAAGGTAGAACGAATGAGAAGGAAAGACTATGCCAAACATTGTACCGTACATCAATTTCGCGCATAATAGCCAGCAGGCGATCACGTTTTACAAGGCTACGTTCGGTGGTGATGCCGAGGTGCAGCTTGAGGGCGAACGCGTTATACACCTGGACTTCCAGGCTGGCGGTATCCACTTTATGGGCAGCGACCTCCAAAGTGATCAGGCTGCATTGGAGCGCGGTAACGCTTACAGTCTGGTGCTGAATTGTGACAGCGAGGAACAGCTGCGAGATTTCTACGCCAGACTGGTGGACGGCGGCAAAGAGGTGTTTGCGCCGACCGACAGCGGCTGGGGTGCCATCATCGCTCACTGCACCGACCAGTTCGGTATCACCTGGCTGATGAACTACGACAAGCCGCAAAGCTAGCGGTCGAGATGTCACTTCATTATTTCGATACTCGTTTTATTGCACCGTTTATCACGCAACGTGCGGGAGAGCCATTAAAGGTTTACCCGCACGTTGCGTGAGTATA
This sequence comes from uncultured Dictyobacter sp., assembly GCA_964657925.1. Classification (GTDB taxonomy): domain Bacteria; phylum Chloroflexota; class Ktedonobacteria; order Ktedonobacterales; family Ktedonobacteraceae; genus Dictyobacter. The sequence continues at coordinate 20,129 of CAZZWK010000051.1, read as the reverse complement.
AAGGACGACAGTGCTACCGACAGGCTTAGCTGCTTCCTCTCATTGCTTATCACGCAACGTGCGGGTGAACCGCGGAATCCTGGTATTTACACTCTACACTTCACGGTTTCGGCGAGCGTCTGCTATGAGTGACACGGAAAACATGAGATCAACGCCAGATCGGCGGGATTTCAGGCTCTGACTGTTTCACATGCGGTTCCCGAACCGCCGCCGCTAATCACGATACTCTCGCCACAGTACTTACCTGTTGGCATATCTCGATTTAGTTGAGCACGCAGAGCTACTGTATGTCCGCGACCAACTTCAACAAATCGAGAATAATCACCAAAACCAGGGCCTCTTATTTGCAGCGCGAGCTTGACGGGTGAGTGTCTGACGTAGGCTGATACCTGCATTATCTCGACATACTTGCCGCTTCCTATGATGGTGAAACACGTTTGAACATTGTTCCACGGCAAGTTCCCCACACACCCATTGGCCGAGTTCGGTATTGCGGAGATTGTGTCGCTGAGCACTGCCTGTCCACTGAGCTGAGTCGCAGCAAGATTCGATGTCGTTGCCGTGTGCGTTGCAGCAAAAGCTGGGGAAGCGAGGGAGATGAACAACAAGCTCACAGCCAGAGGAAGTGCGGCCAGCCAGCTAACGCGAAGATGTCGCTGATTCCTGTGAGCCAAAGACCAGAAGAATATCCGTTTCATGCTTGAACCCTTTCTTCTCTTCAAAGAGATGAGAAATCGTTTGGACCAATTCGTCCATCACTGTAGTACGCTCGAAGTGTACTCAGGACAGGCCTCTTTGGGGAACCGCAAACTCGTCTTTTGGTCGTCTTCTACTCGTCTTTTCTCGCTTTCTCCATAAATCAGCACTATTCTTTAGCTCATCTTGTTCCTTCGCAGGCCAGCACCAGCAGCCCCGTCTCCTCCTCAATGCCCGTCACCACAGGCACACAGCGACTGCCATTTTTCTGTAGACAGTAATCCAGGTCTTGCTGGTGATCGATGGCGAGCAGGTCGAGCGCCGATTGCGCTTTTAGCAGCAACCGCTCGGGTGGGTATTGTTCGTAGAGTGTGATAGCGGCGTGAGCGTTGTCGTATATCTGCAAGATCGGGTAGGATTGCAGCAGTTCTTGCGCCAGATAGCCCGCGCAAGTGGCGTCCTCCAGCGCGAAATAACCGTACTCGGCGGCGCAGACGATGGCGATATTGCTCGCTTGCTCGTGCGCCAATTGTAGCGCCTTTTGTGCCACCGCTGATGCGTTATAAAAGCAACCCGCAAGACGTGTGCTTTTGGCAGGACAGGCGAAGAGCGCGCGCGTGCCGTTGCTAGTGGTAAGGATGAAATCCTGCCCTGCCAGGTCCATCTGCGCGAATTGCGCGGGCGAGTTGCCATAGGTGAAGCCGGGAGGGGTGAGTGTGTGCCGTTCTCCGCAGAGGATGCGACCAGGCACGCGTTGTCCGGCTTCGAAGGCCTGCTCGATCGTGTTCGCGGCCAGCACACGCTGTGCTCCATGTTCGAACATGACGGTCATTGTGGTAGTGGCGCGCATCACATCGATCACGATGTAGATGTCGCGCGCGGACTGCTCGACGTACGCGAGTTCAGCCGGGTTGAAATAAATTGTCAATTGCAAAATGTGCTCCTTGCCCTTGTTAAGGGCATTGCTACAATCTATTTGTCCACGGCTGTGTGAGACAAGCACGAGGCAACACGAAACCCTGTGTCACCTGTATATTCCGCGTAGACGCGACCCTTGTGGTCGCGCGGTGGTGATGAGGTGCGGGTCCGCGTAGGGCAAACGCATGGTTTGCCCTACGCGGACCCGCACCTCATCACTTTTCGTTCAACAAATACCGTTTGAACCAGCCAATCGAGCGTTGCATATAGTCAAGAATATGCTGACGTTCGACCGGACCGTGATCCTCGCGTGGGTATATGACGAGTTCAACGGGCACCTGTTGCTCTTGCAGGGCGCGATAGAACGCGTGGGCCTGATTGACGGGCACACACGAATCCTGCTCGCCGTGCACGATCAGCGTCGGTGTCTGTACCTGCTTCGCGTAGCTGATGGAAGAGTGCGCGCGATATATTTCGGCATCGCTTAGTGGACTGGCCGGATGGGCTACCGTGCCGGAGACGCTGCCAAGATAACGCATATCCCAGTCCTGGATATTCGTCTGCGCATGAAAACTGTGGAAGTCGCTGATGCCCGCGCCCATCACCGCTGCTTTGAAACGCGTTGTCTGGGTAATCGCCCACGAGACCATAAAGCCGCCGTAGCTCCAGCCCATGATGCCGACCCGCTCGGGATCGACGAGTTTACGCTCGACCAGATAGTCGATGCCGCGCACAATGTCTTGCAGGTCTTTCCCTCCCATATCGCCGATCACCGCGTCGGCGAAGGCCACGCCACGACCCGTGCCGCCGCGAATATTGGGGCGGAAGACGGCGAAGCCCGCCGCCGCCAGGGCCTGGCAGCGATAGTTATCCCAGTCGCGCACCCATACGCCGGAAGGTCCGCCATGAATCTGCACGACGAGTGGTGGCAAAACCTGTGTATCACCATGCAGTGGAGCTGTGAATGCGGCCTCGATGCGCCAATCGTCGGCACCAGTATAGCTGAAATAGCTTGTTTCCGCGCTTGCCAGCGTTTCTTCCGCGATCGGATTGAGTCGTGTTACCCGTTGCCAGTCGATGCGCGGCGTTTCCCCTGCTAGCTGAAGCCTGCCGGTCCAGGCGTCGTATGGATGGTTGTCGCTATGGGTGACCGCGATGCTGTGAAAATCGGACGTGACCGAAAGATGCGGCCAGTGGTGGTCACCGATGAGAAAATCCCGCTCAAGAGTCGTGATGTGCGCACTGGCCTCGTCGATGAGCGCGATCTGTGTGCCGAAGCCATCCCAGCCCACGCATAGTAGTTGTGTGCCAGCGGGCGTCCAGCGGCACCATGCCGGACTCCACGTGATGTCCGGTGTGAGATTGCGCGTCTGCCCATCGCGCAAAGAATAGATGAAGATATCGCCGCCGCCACGATCAGGATCGCTCCACTCGCCCGAAACATACGCGATTTTGCTGTTGTCGGGCGACCATGTGAGCGCGAACGCCTGACGCGTCAGTTGGCCGACCTGCTCGATCGCGCCACCGTGCGAAGATAGCAGGCCGATCTGCCCGCGATACCAATCGCTGAGTTCCGTGCCAGCATTGTAATAGATCGCGAAATTCTGGCTATCGGGCGACCATGCATAATTCCAGAGCGAGAAACCGGCTGGTGTGATTGGCTCAACCATATTGCCAGCGGGATAAAGCTGTACGGTCCACAGCCGTGTGTACTGACCCAGACCAGGGCGCTGCACATAGGGATCTTTCGTAACCTCTTGTCCGTCGGGCGAAAAGAACGCGATGCGTTTGCCATCGGGCGACCAGGAGATGGTGTTGATGCCGTTGGGCATCGTGCAGATCTGCTCCGGTTCTTGCGCTGACTCGTTCGCTGCATGCTGTGAACTGAACGTGTGTGTATCGAAGCGATAGAGCTGTGCTTTGCCCATGCCCTCTTGCCAATCGACTTTGGAGGTGAAAGCCAGGAAGCGACTATCGGGTGACCAGCAAGGATCTTTATCGTTGCGTTTTCCACTGGTGAGCGGCTGCGCCTCTCCGCCCTCGGTCGCCGCGAGCCACAGGCGCGTGCGCTGTTTCTGTTCGTCGTGTGACCACTCGCCCACCAGAAACGCCACGTAACGTCCATCGGGCGAGATCACCGCCTCGGTCGCATTGCGCACCGTAAAATATGTTTCCGGCGTAATCTCCGTAGAAGGAAGTGCCTTATTGTTTACAGACCCTGATGTACTCAAAAGCAGATTCTTTTCTTGCTAGATCTCAACACAAGTAAACCCGATTATTGCTGCATCCACTAAGTAAGATGGGAATCCCCGCGTAGGGGCGCCATTCATGCGCCCGCGTGCAATTCATTGCACGGTTCAAACGCTCACCATGAACCTTGACACAACACTACAGGAACGATGCATCCTCGCTCTATCTCGCACTAATGCTAGTGTAGCAGAAAGCCAAAAGGATGAGAAGAGAGGCCCGGGCTCAACGTTTTCGCACTTTGTTGAACCTGGGCCTCTCTTCTACTAGGAGGGAAATCTGGAAGTTGTGTCATTATCTCTATGTGCCGGTTTATAATATCCTTCGCAAACCACCGCGAAAACGCTCTACCATCCACTCTCGCACACAGCGGATAGGGGTTTTACGCGGAAGCCTTGTTCATCAAGGCTGGCACGTCCACTCTCGCCAACTATAGCCATCGCGTACAAAAATCTCGTGTGCCGCTATAATGTTTGCCTCGGCATTATAGGGCGACGCAGCCGCTTCGGAAGTGCCTTCCCACGTGCTGGGATAGAGAATTTGGAACAGGCCCGCGGCATGATTGCCGGAGATCGACTCACCATTCGATGCGTCCGGATTCATGCCCGATTCGCACATCGCGACCTGCTCAGCCCCCGCCGCATACGATCCAAACACCGAGCTGATCATAGCATCGATACTTGAACCAGATGCGCCAGTGGACACTACCGGTGTCGGTGTAGGTTGTACTGGGGCCTGGACGACCGGTGGTGCGGTAGGAACTACAGGCACAGGCGTTGGTGTCACTGTGGACTGCACTGGTGCCTGCGTAGGTTGAGCCACCACTTGCTGAACGGGCATAGACTTTGCTGGAGTCTGCCGTTTCTTGTGGCGACGCACCGTTTTATGTTCGATCGTCTGCCGATGACTGGCGAATTTCAGATGCGCGGTCCTCGCTTGCTGCACAATCGACAGTTGCTGGCTGGATGTGTTGCTGCTTTGCGTGGAAGCCGTTGTGGAATTTTGTGTATGGGTAGGAACACAGATAGTCTGATCCGCGAGAACGAGATCGGGATCAGCGATGTCGTTCGTCTGGGCAAGCTGCTGCCAGTTGGCATGATAACGAAGCGCGACGCCCGAAAGTGTCTCTCCCACCGTTATCGTATATTCCCTGCCGGAGGCACATACCTTGCTTGCCTGCGCCGGTGCGGCATACGCACCAAATGTTGTACCGATGGAAACGAGTCCGAAGACTGTGACCACCGCGATTCCAATCCTTTTGAACCTCTTTCTACTGTCCTGTCGTACTAAATTCCAGATTCGTTGATGTACTCGCAATATGTCCTCTCTCTACTTCACAACTTCCAGCTATCCCCCCGAACCAACAGATCCACATCTCCATAATACACAGACGCCTATCATCACCACACGGAAAATCGCACAGATGGGCGCAAAAAGAACAGAATATCATTTTGCGAGCGTACAAATTCGTTGTACCTGAGGGAGTTTGCCTATCCCTACCACCTTTTCCGCAACCACATAGTGCAGTTAAAGTTGATGTTTTTTAAGAGCAGCATCGCGCCTCTATGGAAACATGTCTATCATACTATGAAATGTATAGGAATGTAATGATACAGCCTGAAAGTAGTCCAAATTGGCTATAGCGTAATCCAGCGTTGAAAATAAGACCATTCGGCAGAAAAGGATTGTTTGTTTTTAGTATACCCATTGGGCAAATAGTGCTCATGATGCCCTACAGTATCTATTTTTGTGCTTTAACTGACTAGCCATGACAGGCTTTGTGTATGGCGGCAAGGAAGCTTCTTGAAGTCGATAGAGCAAAGGCTTGACAATCTCCATTTCTTCTATTAATATATCTGTAGCGGATATATCATAAACGGATATAAAAGGAAAGGAGCATAGTTACCATCGGCAAAGCAATGCGCGAACCTCAAGATTTTCTGCCATTGACGCCTGCGGTGTTCTACATTCTACTGGCGTTGAGCGATGGAGAACGGCACGGCTACGGCATTATGCAGGAGATTGCCAGACGCACAGACGAACAGGTGCATATGGGACCAGGAACGCTCTACGGCTCGATTAAACGTATGATCGCGGATGGCCTGATCGAAGAGTCCGGCACACGACCAGACCCTGATCTCGACGACGAGCGTCGCCGTTACTATCGTCTGACCGCTCAGGGCAATCTCGTCGTCAGAGCCGAGGCACGTAGATTAGAGCAACTGGTGCGTGTGGCATATACCAAACAGCTTTTGCAAGGGGAGGCGTAGATGACTTCTGCACAGCGTTTCCTATCCTGCACGCTTCGATGCTATCGCGTGTTATTGCGGCTGTACCCTGTTTCGTTCAGGAATTCTTATAGTCATGAGATGGAGCAGTTGTTACGCGATTATTATCACCAGCAACTTTATACCGGGCATGCTGGGAGCGCGGGGGATGGCGTAGCCCTATGGCGCTTCATACTTGTAGATCTGTTCAAAAGTCTTCCTGGAGAATATATAGCTGCTATCAAGCGCGGTTTTCGTTATGGAAAGGAGTTTACTATGGTTGCCCCGTTGCAAATTTCGGTTGCGCAAAAGAGCGATATTGGTCGTGTACGTGCGCTGAACGAGGATAAAATGGTAGCAATTTTACCGCAAGATACGGATGTCCGCCATGAGCGTGGAGCACTTTTCATCGTCGCCGATGGCATGGGTGGGCATGCGCAAGGCGATGTCGCCAGTGAGCTTGCTATCAACACTATACGCGAGGCTTATTATCAGGATACGACGACGGATACCCTTGTTAGCCTGGAAAATGCGCTCAAGCAAGCCAATAATGCCATCTATCAGGAACAACAGCGACAATCTTCGCAGCAGCAAGAGACAGAAAAACATGGCATGGGCGCGACCTGTGTTGTCGCGGTATTGAAGGATCATACTCTATACCTCGCCAATGTGGGCGATAGCCTCGCTTACCTGATCGATGAACAGGGCATCCGTCAGCTCGCCGAAAATCACTCCTGGGTCGATGAGCAGGTCAGAAAAGGTACGATGACCGAGGAGCAGGCCTTGAAGATTCATGACCGCAATGTGATTACTCGTGCCCTCGGAAGTGGCCCTGACGTTGAACCGTATCTCGCCTCCATACCAGTAAAGGCCGGTGAGATCCTGGTCCTATGCACCGATGGTCTGCACGGTCTGGTGAGTGAGGCCGAGATACGTGCTATCGCTACCCAATACACACCCGAAGAAAGCGTACAGCGTTTGATAGAACTGGCAAACGAGCGTGGTGGACCCGACAATATCACGGCGGTTGTGGCAAAAATTGCGTAATGGAGCAGTCGCTAAATATGCAGGCACCCCGCGTTGTAGAGGGAAGATTTATCGACCGGTGCGCGTCCCCTTGTGGGCGCGCGCTGGAACTTCGCTTGCATCCACTCACCTATTGAGCGAATGCACCAGTAAGCGTTAATGATCCTGGAAATCCGGTCCTACGCTGTGGTTTCCAGGAGTCAATCTCCAATAAGTAGATGATCGAAGTATTGATGGGTAGATTGTCTCGTTCATTCTTGCGCGATGCTACGCGGACTGAGGCCGACCAGAATCAGCGACCAGACGGCATCGAGCGCGGCATCGATGTCGGGATCAGACCACTCGGCGGCGTGGACCGGATGGTGGAAGCGGGTTGTGGCGTTGAGCACCGCCCGACCGGTAGCGAAAGGATCAGCACTGGCAAACTCACCCCGCGCGACTCCGTCGCTAATGATATGGGCGATTTGCTCGGCGAGGTGATCGACATGTGCCCTGACTACGTCCCTTGCCTCGCCAGCCAGTTCCACGTACGTCGCGAATAACTCCGGATCGTCAAGCGCATGCGCGCGTGCATTGGAGCACAAAAGATTGAGCCAGCGCCGCAGACGCTCCGGCGCTGGCCCATCCTCGTTCGCGATCGCGCTAAGCGGCATCAACTTTCCGGCCAGCCAGTGATCGGCAACGGCATCTTGTAGCGCCGCTTTGCTCGGGAAGTGCCGATAGATGCTGCCATGACTCACACCTAGTGCGCGAGCAACATCGACAACAGTCGTTTTGACAGGTCCGAAGCGGCGGAACACCTGTTCCGCCACTTCGAGAATACGTTCGCGCGTGAGTGGTTCGTCGGTCATCGCTTCTGTTCCTGGCCTCGTTCACTATCGAGGAGAGCCATCAATGGCGCGGGATAACGTTCGCCCGCGGCAGCTCCTGCCGGAATAGCCTGCTCGATCTGAGCCAGATCGTCAGCGCTCAATGTCAGGTCGAGCGCCTGTAAGGACTCGTTGAGGCTCTCGCGCCGCCGTGCTCCGACCAGTGGTACAACATACTCTCCACGTGTAAGCACCCAGGCAATGGCAATTTGTGAGATGGTTGCACCCTTTGCCTCCGCAATTGAGCGCAATGCCTCAACAAGGGCGAGGTTGTGATCGAGATTGGCTCCCTTGAAGCGTGGGCTGACGCTGCGGAAATCACCGGGTGTATGTGCACGCTCTTTCGACCACTGTCCGCTGAGCAGACCATGCGACAGAACACCATAAGCAGTAACGCCGATGCCAAGCTCGCGACAGGTGGGGAGAATATCGGCCTCGATATCGCGCGAGAGCAGCGAGTACTCGATCTGTACATCGGAAATGGGATGCACCGCCTGCGCGCGCCGTATGGTGTCTGATCCGACCTCCGAGAGGCCAATGTAACGAACGTGCCCGGCCTTGACCATGTCCTCGATAGCGCCAATAGTATCTTCAATCGGCACGTCTGGATCAAGACGCGCGGGACGATAGATATCAACGTAATCAGTACCCAGTCGACGCAAGCTGTAGGCAAGAAAGGTCTTGACCGCGGCAGGACGGCCATCCGTGCCGATAAAGCGGTCATCGGGATCGCGTAACGCGCCGAACTTGTCGCTGATAACGACCTGCTCGCGCGCCCGTCCGCGCAGAGCCTCGTGTAGCAGCATCTCGTTATGCCCCATGCCATAGAAATCGGCGGTATCAAGCAGGGTGGTACCACGATCGAGCGCGGCATGGATCGTGGCAATGCTTTCAGCCTCATGTGCCAGCCCATAAGCGTCGGACATACCCGAAAAGCCCAGACCAATGGCCGATACTTCAGGACCGTGCGTTCCCAGCGAACGTGTAATCATCTTCTCAATTCCTCTTTTTTTAATCCGCCTTGAAAATTTTCTATAACAAAGAAATAGTATTGCCGAGTAGATAATCATAGTATAAACTATTTAATGACAAAAATCAATACCTGTCATTAGTTAATTGTCAATATCGAATGATAAAGCCTCTTGCTAACGATTAATCTCAATCAATAAGCAAAATGACCTCGAACTGGACGAAATGCACAAAATTCTCTGTGTTCACTCTATATTTTGGAAAAATGTAACCCTTTTCCTAAAGATCGACTCAATATAGCTTGCAGAAAAATCAAAATAAAGTAAAAAATAAGAGCTTATTTGTGCGAAATGCACAAATAAAAGAGCGAGATTTTTGGTAGGTTGCCAGTATCATCAGCATAGAATCCTTTATATACTTGGTTTAAGAGTTCACAAACTCAAGCAAATCAACGAAGATTCCTCAAAAACGCCTCTCGATGCACAAATAGTCTGGCTATTTTGTGCATCACGCTCAGTGCCGAGTAGTATCGCCATCCATTCGAATTGAGCGATTATTGTGCTCAAGTCTGTTTTTCAGTTGAAAGGACTTATCGTAAGATGACGACCATTCTCAGTTCTGCCTGGGATCGTTTCCGCACCAATTCGCGTAATCCAGTGGTGCGAAAGAACGTGGCCCTGTTCATGGGCGGCAAATTGATGGGGCTGGCGTTGGTGCTGCTGGTCATTCACTTTTTCTTGCCGCAGTTTGTGCATGCCGCTACCGGAACACCTGTCGCGGACGTGCCCACCATCAATGCAGTGAACACGGTATGGACGCTTATAGCCGCCTTCCTCGTATTTTGTATGCAAGTCGGTTTTGTGATGTTGGAGGCGGGCTTCGCGCGTTCGCGCGAGTCGGTGAATATTCTGGTTGAAGGTATCGCCGATACCTGCATCTGCGGCATCCTGTTCTGGGCATGGGGCTTCGCGTTCATGTTCGAGCCGGGCACGCCGATCATTGGCACGCAAGGCTTTTTCTTGCAGGGCCTGGGCACCACCTATGGCACGACCGGTGTTCCTCTGCTCGCTTTCTGGGTCTTCCAGTTCGCGTTCGCCGATACCGCGTCCACCATCACGTCGGGCGCGATGATCGGGCGTTGCGGATTTGTGGGTGACATCATCTATAGTATCGGTGTCACTGGTTTCATCTATCCGATTATCGGCCATTGGTCCTGGGGTCCTGATGGCTGGCTCGCGCTGGCCGGTTTCCACGACTTCGCCGGTTCAACGGTTGTCCACAGTATCGGTGGTGCGATCTCCCTCGCTGGCGCGCTGGCGCTGGGACCTCGCCTGGGTCGTGTCTTCAAACGTGATGGCGGTGGCCCACCTCCTCCGCATGATCTGGTCATCGGCGCGGTCGGTGGTTTGATCCTCTGGTTCGGCTGGTACGGTTTTAATCCAGGCAGCACGCTTTCCGCGTTGGATACCGTCGGCATCGGGCGCGTCTCGTTCAATACGACCCTGGCGGCTTGCTCTGCGGGTCTGGCGGCGCTGTTCATCTCCTATGCGCGCACAAAGAAATGGGACCTCGGCCTTACTGTCAACGGCTTCTTAGCTGGTCTGGTCGCCATTACCTGTCCATGCTACTGGGTCGATCCGATTGGCGCGTTCTTCATCGGAGTAGTGGCCGCGTTCGTGGTTACCGGTGGTCTCGATCTGCTGGAGTACCTGCGCATCGACGACCCGATCGGAGCGGTACCGGTTCACCTGTTCGCTGGCATCTGGGGCACGCTCTCGCTCGGCCTGTTCGCGACCGGAGCTTACGGATTACCCACCGCGACTGGCGCGGATACGACCACCGTCGTGACTGGCCTGTTCTATGGTGGTGGTGTCAACCAGTTGGGCCTGCAACTGCTTGGCTCAATGGCGACCTGTATCGCCACCCTGGGCGTTTCGCTGATCATGATGTTCGCCTTGAAACGTGTCGGCGTATTGCGTGTCTCGACACAGGGCGAACTGGAGGGCCTGGACCTGCACGAGCATGGTGCATCCGCCTATCCTGAGTACGCCTTGCTGGCTGCTGTCGGTACTCCGCTCGGCAACGATAGCAATCATCGCGATCACGAAGAATTGAGCGCAACTATTCCAGCACCCTCCAATGCCGGTGATGATTAACAACACATAACCCTGTTCCGTCCCACGGTTTTCAGCAAATGAAGCCGTGGGACACTGCGCAAATTTCAAATCCATGTGATCGCGTCAGTTGATACCTCTTGTTGCTTTATGTGCCTCCACATTCTACCATCAACGATATTTTTAGAAAATTTTTATATTTATATCAAAATATTGACATTATTTTTAGATGATGGTACAGTAGAAAATGAGGTTTGTGTAAGATGGCTTGGTTAGCTGCCATGTGCCATAGATAAAGATCTTCCTGTAGTGCGGCGCCATTCTCCCAAGAAGAGCACGATGAAGTGAGCGCCGCACTCGTCTTTTATTACACAACATATGCGAGAATATAGCAGCTTATTGACAGTGGTTGTCCTATCTTTTATGCTTATGCTACGGTCAGCAAGACTCCCCTGCTGAAGAGCGAGATTTGCTATGCGAGAAAGCCTGGATGAGATGGAAACAGCCCTAAAACGAGAGATCGGTGAGCTACGCTGGCGATCCTACCTGACTGATACAGCGTGGGCGGTGGGCAGTATTTTGCTACTCACGGTGATTGTATTTCTGCTAAAGGCGTATCCCTCTATTCCAGATAGCTTTATGGTTTATATCATTGCGATTCTGGGCCTGGCGAGTTTACGCGGCTTCTATCCCGCCTTGCTGGCGTCATTTCTGGCTTTTTTCTCCTTCGATTTCTTCTTCGTCTCTCCCCTCTACAGCCTGGCCGCTTCCAAACTTGTCGATATCCTGGCCCTGGTTATTTTTCTTGTTACCGCGATTATCACCAGTCGCCTCGCGTCCGCCTTGCGCCTTCACGCCGATTTAGCCCTGCGTCGCGAGCAAGAGGCGCGTATCTTGTACGATTTCGCGCGTGCTACCAATGCTGTAGAGGATGTAGCCCAGGCCCTTGCCATTTTCGCTCAAGAAATTGAGCATGTTTTCGCGTCTTCGGGCGTACGCGCGTGCATCGTCATATTGCCTGATGTCAACGGAAATCCTGCTCTGTTTACCAGTGCGGTACAATCAGAGCGGACACTACTTTTCTCGTCGGAAGAACGGGCCGCCATCGAGCAGGTCATGAGAGACGCGTGCATAGTGGATCTGCGTGGCGGATTGCGCGGAAAAGAGGGAAATGTGGTTGATGTGTCTGGGGATACTCAAACGAAGAGCATAGAAAATTTTAAGCGCATGATTCCCTTGCGAACCGAGCAAAAGGTTATCGGTGTCGTCTGCCTGGCGATCGATGCAACCGAACAAAAGCGGGTAGGGGCGCAATTTATTGGCCCTATCAAGGGACAACCGACCGAGCAATCCGTCTTTTTCTCCGCTTTTATAGAGCAAGCGGTGGCTTTGATCGAGCGCGGGCGACTGCGCCAGGAGAATATGCGCATCAAAATATTGCAGGAGACTGATGCGCTCCGTTCCGCGCTGCTCTCGTCCGTCTCGCACGATCTGCGCACGCCCCTCTCGACCATCAAAGCATCGGCGACCAGTCTGTTGGAGGAGGAGATGGATTGGGATGAGGAGGCGCGTTACAGCTTCGTCTCCGCCATCGAGCGTGAGACCAATCGTTTGAACCGGCTGGTGGAAAATCTGCTGGACATGTCGCGTATCGAAGCTGGCGCGTTGCAGGTGGAAAAAGTATGGTATCCGCTGGAGGAACTGATCCATGATGTGCTTGGCCGCATGGAAGAGCGTCTTCGCGGCAGGTTGGTAGAAACGCATATCGCGACAGATTTACCGCCAGTTGAACTCGATTATGTGCAAATCGATCAGGTCATTTCCAACCTGATCGATAACGCATTATACTACACGCCCGCTGGTTCGCCCATTGAGGTGAATGCCAGTGTGCAAGCAGGATATGTATGTGTAGATGTGGCGGATCGTGGGCCCGGTATCGATAGTAGAGAACATGAGTATATTTTCGACAAATTCTATCGCGTGCTTGCTAATGCGCATAAATATGGGCACACCCCTGGTTCCGGTCTTGGTCTGGCTATCTGTCGTGGCATAATTGAGGCGCATGGAGGGCGAATATGGTTCGAGCCGCGCGTCGATGGCGGCTCGGTTTTCCGCTTCACTCTGCCGTTAAGGAGAATAGAGGCTATAGTGTACGATGAGTAGACAGAAAGCGCGTATTCTTGTCGTTGACGACGAAATCGAGATCGTGCGCGCATTGCAGCGCAGCCTGGTGGCGAATGGCTACGAAGTGGTGACGGCGGGCGATGGGCGTAAGGCGGTCGAGTTGATTGAGCAGCAACCGCTCGACCTCATTTTGCTGGACCTGGGCCTGCCGGAGATGGGTGGTCTGGAGGTGTGCCGACGGGTACGGGCGCGCTCAGAATTTCCACCCATTATCGTTGTCACCGTACGCAATAAAGAGCGTGACAAAGTGCAGGCGTTGGACCTTGGCGCGGATGACTACGTGTCAAAGCCATTCGGTATCAACGAGGTGTTGGCCCGTATCCGCGTTGCCTTGCGCCACGCCTCGCGCAAACCTCCTGAGACGGATGCGGTAATCACCATCGGCCCCCTCACGGTCGATTTCATGCAAAGGCTGGCATCGTTAGAAGGCCACGAGGTAAAACTTACACCAATCGAATATGATCTGTTGAAGGTTTTTCTCGCGCATCGCGGCAAGATCGTCACACAACATATGTTGTTGACACAGGTATGGGGTGGAAGCGAGGCCAAAGCGCACTATCTGCACGTCTATATCGGTCATCTGCGACGAAAGATCGAGCCCGATCCCGCTCATCCACGCTTCCTGACCACGATTTCTGGTGTTGGCTATCGCTTCACCGATGAATAACAGGCACACAGGTTTTCCTCTAAGGGAACCTGCTATTTGCTGAGTATAATTAGTGAGTATGATTAAAAGGAAGCGCCACCGGGTGCATCGGGGTCATTGGCAAACGCAGATGTGTCAGGTCCCGCTGGTTTTGTGCTATGTGAAGCGCCCTCTAGCTCGTCGAGCAATTGGTGTGCGCGCTGAGCACGACTATTGGCCTGTTGTTGTATCTCCTGAAAGAAGCTGACGAGCTGCTGATGATTCTGTTGTTGCGCGTCCTGAATGTACGCGGTCGTGGTCTGCGCCTCCTCCAGTGCATGGTAGAGAACACTGACCAGATTAAATGTCGTATTGCTGCTGCTTGTTTTCTGCTGCTCTTGCATGTTTTTTGCTCCTTTATTCAAGTGTATGATTATATAGTGGCGTTTACAATGGAACCTTCCCTAAAGGTGCACGTTTATGAAGGATCAGAAGTTTCTACATCCTCAAACAGGCTCCCATCCTGCGCGATCTACAAAAGGGTGATATAGTATCTGTATAAAATCTTGCTGGCTTTTTCAAAATCAATGGTGATGAACAAAAGCATTGAGCATCCCTCACCAGTGAATGCTTGTTTCGAAAAGAGGTAGCAGTAGCGGTGCTTGATCATCTGAACCATTGGTTAAAAGAACAGACCAGAATGCTTTCCAATACGTTCTGGTTCATTCCCGCCATTATTTCCTTCTGCGGTCCCATCCTTGCCTTCGCCATGCTCACGCTCGATAGTATGTTTGATAGAGAGGTACAAGAACCATACTTCTTCCATGGTGGAGTGTCCGCGGCCAGTACCTTGCTTTCGACCATCGCGGGCTCACTGATCACGGTCGCTGGCCTGGCGTTTTCCGTCACCATCGTCGCGCTGCAACTGGTCTCAAGCCAGTACACGCCACGCGCGTTGCGCGGCTTTCTCCAGGATCGCGTAACGCAGATCATTGCAGGCGGCTTTTTCGCGATTTTTTCGTACGCCCTCATCGTGCTCGCGAATATACGTGACGCCTCGAATCCCTCGCTGAACGTACAGTTCAGCACCACGACCGCCATCGTGCTCGGTTTTTTCGGCCTGGCCCTGCTCCTCCTCTTCATTCACCATACCGGGCGCATCATTCAAGTCGCCGATATCGCCGCGCGCATCGCGGACCAGACATTGCGCGCGCTCAAGCAGCAGAACAACGAGGATATCCCTAAACATCCCCTGCCTACTATTACCGGACAGGTTCAATCCATCTCGACGCAGAGAGAATCGGGCCATATCTATGCCTATCGCATCGGCTACGTGCAACGTATCGAACTCGCCCACCTCGTCACCGATATTATGCAGCCATATTTTCACCTGCGCCTTCTTGTCTGCCCCGGCGATTTCGTGTCGGAGGAGACACTAATTGCCGAAGTATGGCCTGCGCATACGATTGCTGTTACACAACAGGCGCTACAACGACATATTATCATCGAACGTGAACGTGATATAGACTATGACGCCAAATTTGGGGTCCGTCAACTGGCCGACATTGCCCTACGCGCACTCTCACCGGCAGTCAACGATCCCACGACCGCAGTATTGTGCATCAAATATCTTCAGGCCATTTTCGAGATGCTGATACAGCAGACGCAACTTCCCACCACATACCACTTCATGCAGGGAACCAGTACACTCACCGTGCGGCGGCCAGCCTTTCAGGAATACGTTCGTATGCTCGCCGAGATTGGGCACTATACAGGTGGCAATATACGCGTCATCAACACGCTCCTGCGCACCCTTATCAATCTCTCTCCGCTTGTCGCCAGGCTGCATCAACACGAGTATAATCAAGTGTTTCACACGGTCACCACCAATATTGTTGATCAGGCGCTGAATCAAGATCTGTTAGAGCATGATCGTGTTCATATTCAGATGCAGTTCCAGAAGATCGAAGCGCTACTGGAGGAGAAAACGGATTCTTCGCCAGTATCGGATAGCACTGGAGGAGGTGGACGCGATAAATCGGGTCCCTACATTAAAACATGATTTATCATCAAAAATATGTAGGGACCCGATTTATCGCGTCCGTCCCTCTCGATTTCCTGGATGCACCAATTATAAGATATAATGAGGGTATGGAAAATACCCTGTTCGATGTCAAAACCATCTACTACGAACCCAACGTCGCCTACTTCCCACGCGGCCAGCAGATACTCTCACACTATCCCGCTGCCGAAAAAATCGAGGTCGCGTCCCACTGGAATATCCCCGAGCTACACGGCAACGAGGCACTGGCGGAAGATTGGAACAAGGTCAAACGCAACGTGCTCGTGCTCGGCGTTAAGAAGACCGTCAAATGTACCCCATTCTATAGAAGCTGCGATTTTATCGCGCCCTCCCACGCCAACGGTTGCGCTATGTCCTGTGTCTATTGTTATGTGGCTCGCCGCAAAGGTTTCGCCAATCCGATCACCACTTTTGTCAATATCGAGCAGATTTGTCAGTCGATCGAAAAGCACGCGCTCAAGCAGGGCACGAAAACAGCGCCATCACAGGCCGATCCACACCTGTGGGTGTATGAAATCGGCACCAACAACGATTGTGCGGTCGATGCTACGCTCAGCAACAATGTGCGCGACCTCGTAAGCCTCTTTCGCCGCTTACCGAACGCCAAAGCCACCTTCGCCACCAAATATGTCAATCGTGAAATGCTGACGTACGATCCCCAGCGCAAGACGCGTATGCGCTTCAGCCTGATGCCCGCTGACATGGCGCGTATCACCGATGTGCGCACAGCACCAGTCGTGGAGCGAATCGCGGCGATGAACGATTTCTACGACGCGGGCTACGAGGTCAACATCAACTTCGGCCCCATCATCTACTACGACAACTGGCTCGCGGAATACCAGCAACTCTTTCGCCAGGTCGATGCCGCGCTCTCACCACAGCTCAAAAAACAGCTACAGGCCGAGGTCATTTTCCTCACCCACAACGAAGACCTGCACAACGTCAACCTGCAATGGCATCCCAAAGCCGAGGCCATCCTGTGGCGACCCGAGCTACAAGAGGCGAAAGTATCGCAAGCGGGCGGCCACAATATCCGCTACGCCCTCAATGTCAAACGCGGCTGGGTAGACCAGTTCTGCGCCTTGCTCAGAAAAGAACTGCCGTATTGTCACATTCGCTATGCTTTTTAAGCTGGCGTTAGTGCACATGTTCCTCATGCGGCTCACGTACGCTTTCCATCTGGCAGTACAAACCGGGCATCTCGCAACATTGGCGTTGTCCGCTCTGGTTCTCGAACTGGATGGTGGCGTGGTCGATGTGGTACTGGTCATGCAGCATCGTCTCCAGGTTGTGGAGAATGGGCGAACTCTCGCTGGTCATCTGGTTGCGGATCAACACGTGGCACGAGAGCGCGGCCATACTGTCGGTGATACACCAGACGTGCAGGTCGTGTACATCCAGCACACCTTTGATCTGCCGCATATCGTGAATTAACTCGTCCATATCGACATTTTTCGGCGTGCTCTCCAACAGAATATCCGTCGTCTCGCGCAACAGCCGCCAGGCACCGACCGCGATCAGAGCCGCGATCAGCACCGAAAGAATAGGGTCCGCGTACGTCCAACCGCTCAGAACCATCACCAAAGCGGCAATGATAACACCGACCGACGCGCCTATATCACCGAAAACGTGCAGGGCCGCCGCTCTGGTATTTAAATTATCGCTCTCTTTACGCAGTCCAAAGCCGATGAACAGGTTGACGGCGATGCCGATCGCGGCGGACACGAACATGATCCATGGCTGCGTCGTCTCAGGATGCTGGAAGCGCTCGATCGCCTGCCAGAGGATGACAAAGGTGATCAGAATCAGCACGATCGCGTTGATCTGGGCCGCCAGAATACCGACACGGTGGTAGCCGAAGGTCTTGCGTGCATTCGCGGGCCGCTCTGTCTGCGCGACCGCGAACCAGGCCAACCCCAACGCGAACAGGTCCGTGACCACATGACCAGCATCGGACAATAATGCCAGCGAGTTTGCCAGTAAACCACCAATCAACTCGGCGGCCAGGATAAAAAAGGTCAGAAAGAAGGCCGCGCGCAACGTCTGTTTCGCCATACTATGCGCGTGATCATGGTGATCGTGATGCTCATGCTGCTGCACTACTGCCGACATTTTTCTGGCCCCTTTCTGCTTGCTATACTCATCTTTTCTTTACACACTATGTACGCTATTCAACCCTGGCTTGTCTCAAACAACTCTAAAATTTTGCCCAGATCCTGGCGTCGGTCACCGTTGTCGCGCACATGGTTTAGACAGACAAGCAGCAAAATGCGAATATGCGTATCGTCCAGGCTATAAAAAACCTGTTTGCCGCTACGCCTGCTTTTCACTATGCGCAACTGCCGCAAGATGCGTAGATGTTGCGAGACGGACGATTCCGAGCTGCCCGTGATCACCGCGAGATCACATGTGCACAACTCTTGCTTCAGCAGGCTATAGATGATTTTCGCCCTGCTGGAGTCCGAGAGCGCACGAAAGATTTCCGCGACCTCGAAGGCCGTCTCCTCGTCCAATAACTCGCGCCTGCCCATCTCGACCCGCGCCAGGTCCGCGCCCTGCACCTGGCAACGCTCGGCCTTACGCTCTTGATCTTTCTGTGTATCAGCCGCTACCTGCTCTAATTCTACAGCCATAGCTCTACTTTTCCGCATTATCCTGGTCATCGTTTACAATACCCTTTATCGATGATCTCTTCACTTCAACGATTTAGCAACAACTAAATTATACCATAATAAGGCACCATATGCCAAAGGGTTGCTTTTTGTGAAGAACTTCTATCGATTGGGGTTCGTATATGAGTATAAATAATACAAGTTTGTACATGTCATCCCGCCTCTGCCAGGTCCGCGTAGGGCAAAACATGCGTTTGCCCGCGGACCTGGCAGGGACCGGAAAAGAAGATTCTAGAGGCAAAGGATGTACAATGACAACCCAGCGATCACATAACGAAGATACACAACCGTCGGCGGCAGGAAATGTGCAACCAGGGCGCGTCTTCCAGGTCAACGAGCAGGCGATGAGCCTTGATCCGTTTCCCTGGTATCAGCATATGCGCGCCACCCAGCCGGTATTTTACGACCAGCAAAACAGGTTGTGGCATGTCTTCCTCTATGACGATGTGCGTACCATCCTTAACGATCCCGCGACCTTCTCGTCCGAGGTGCGTCAGCGCACCATGAGCGAGGAAGAGCGCAAGCGGGTGGGCAACCCTAGCATTTTAGGCATGGACCCGCCGCGTCACCGTGAACTGCGCACGCTCGTCACCCAGGCTTTTACACCGCGTACGGTGGCGAATCTAGCACCACGCATTACAGAACTGGTAAACACTTACCTCGACAAGGTCAGCGCTAGCGGTCATATGGATGTTATAGAGGATCTGGCCTATCCACTACCGGTTACCGTCATCGCCGAACTGCTCGGTGTGCCGACCTCCGATCAGGCACTTTTCAAATACTGGTCCGATACCGTTGTCAGCTTTGATCGATTGGGCGAGGAGAGGATTCAAGCCATCAAAGAGATGAATAGCTACCTGAAAGCGATCACTGACCAGCGCCGTCAGCAGCCGCAGGACGATCTTATCTCCGCGCTCATCGCTGCGCAGGTCGATGGTGAGCATCTCAGCGAGGACGAGTTATTGGACTTTTATCGCCTGCTACTGGTCGCGGGCAATGAAACCACGACTAACCTGATCGGCAACGCCGTGATCTGCTTCGATCAATATCCAGCATCTATGCAGCAGATGCGTGATGATCCTTCGCTCATCCCCGGTGCACTCGAAGAGGTGCTGCGCATCCGCTCGCCGATTCAACGCCTGATCCGTGTCGCGACCCAAAATACGACCCTTCATGGTCAGGAGATCAAAGCGGGCGATCTCGTCTCGCCCTGGCTCGGCTCCGCCAACCGCGACGAGACGCAATTTCCCCATCCCGATACCTTCGATATTCGCCGCTCGCCCAACCGTCATGTCGCCTTCGGCCACGGCATTCACTTCTGCGTCGGCGCGCCGCTCTCACGTATCGAAAGTAAAATCGCCTACGAGGTAATCTTGCAGCGTTTCAACGATATCAAACGCGACCGCTCTGTCCCCTTACAACGCATTCCCGCCGCCTCTGCGTTTTTCGGCGTGCAAAA
>CAZZWK010000050.1:42455-45537 GCA_964657925.1 uncultured Dictyobacter sp. | reverse complement strand
GGTCTTGAGGAGTGCGCCGAAAGAAAAGAGATCGCTACGGGTTATTGTCATTGTACACATTCCTTTGCGAGCAATTATTCATCATGATTGGCAATGTCCCGCCGGATGGGACATTGTATATCTTACACTTTAAACGGATCAATATGAAAGGAGCTTCTTTTCCCTTTATCAAAGAAAACTTTATTTATGGCTACTTCCATGAGAGTAGCCAACACAAAAGAAACACCAGGCTTTGATAGCTGGTACATTCTTCACATACAGGTGTAGCAGTTTTAGAGAGCGTATGGAAGTGAGCCAGGTGCCTATCTTCCTGGCTCACGAATAAGGAGATAACATGGTCTATCTTAAACGCTTCCTGCTGTTGGGAAGCATCGGTATGGTCCTTCTTGCTGGTTTGCTGTTGACTTCCAGCCTCAAGGTATCCAACACGGCGTTCGCCAGCGGATGCAATACAGTCGCCACAGGAAGCTGGAGTAAGAACTGCACGGTGTCCGAAGGAAATATCTCGAACTTTGTTTCCGCCATTCAGAACACAATCTATGAGACGCATACCTGCGGTACGCCCGCGGTCGACGGAGATTTTGGTCCAGC
The DNA here is from genome assembly GCA_964657925.1 of uncultured Dictyobacter sp. GTDB lineage: Bacteria > Chloroflexota > Ktedonobacteria > Ktedonobacterales > Ktedonobacteraceae > Dictyobacter. The sequence goes on along the minus strand of CAZZWK010000050.1, from coordinate 44,946 downwards.
TACGTTGAGCGCGATAAAGTGTTTCCAGGGGAAACACGGTCTGAGCCAGGATGGTATCGTCGGGCCGCAGACATGGGGTGCATTATACAAAACGCTCAAGTCTGCTAACTCCTCTAGTGGTTGGGATTATTACTATGTGGATTCCGGCATCGGCAACGATTACAGGAAGTCGGTAAGTTCGGGAGTATGGGACTTATTCGAATTTACCCATGGCACCTATAAGTGGTGTCAGATCAATTTAAGCTCGCCGTGCTAGTCTGTAAACCCCCTCATCTTCTGATGAATTAGTTCTTTCCTCTTCTTTTCAGCAACGAAAAGGAGAACTGCTGTTTATTATACAAATCAAATGATGCGGTGAAAACAACAGAGAAATAGATGGAAGGATACGCCTATATCCTCAGCGTAGGTATATATCCTTCCATCTCTCGCCCTTACACAAATTTCTCAGCCCTGGACATGTCTAGAGGCAAACGCGTGGTTTGCCCTACGCGGACAGAGCAACTTAATCCCCGATGGCAGGTCCACTTATAAGAGCCGATGACCGTCAACCACTTGCCGACATGCAGAGAAGCAATCGCGCACCACGTCGTGCCCCAGACGAAATGGGCTTAGAGGCGCTATTGACAGCGAGAAATTTTCTCTCTTACAATGTGAGGAATCTGATCAAAGACTATTCCTTCTTTATTTATATTTGTCTGTTTCCCGTCTCTACACAAAGCGAGGCGTGCGACATGGATCACCACCACGAACATGAACATAGCCATTAATTATCACTGTAGGAGCCGGTTTACCGCGGCTCACGCCAATTTATTGGCTGATTTTGAGGGTATAACAACACACCGCGATTCAACGACGAATCGCATTCAAAATACATAGTTGTCGTACTGTTATAGCGTAAAGAAGGCAATTCGAAAGGGGCTGTTTATGTCAGTTGTTGAAAATGAATCCGGCGGCGCGGACGAGATACTGGAACGTTTTGGGTACAAAACGGAGTTTCGCCGCGATGTGAAGCGTTTCGCCTCATTCGCCATCTGTTTCAGTTTCATCAGCATCACCACTGGTATTTTCTCGACCTATGGCACTGTTTTGAACACGGGTGGGCCGCTGGGCATCTGGACATGGCCGGTATCCGTCGTGGGACAGATCATGGTGGCGCTGGTATTCGCCATGCTCTCGACGCGCATGCCCATCGCGGGCTATTCGTACCAGTGGATGTCGCGGCTCGCCAATCCCAAAATTGGCTGGCTGCTGGGCTGGGTTTCATTCACCTTTTTGATCGTCGTCACTGTATCCGTCGATTACGCCATCGCCTCGACCACGCTGCCGAGCCTGCTCAATTATACGGCCACCGTGTTGAATCAGTGGTTGGTCGCGGGCCTGATCATTATTATCCAACTGCTTTTGATCCTTTTCTCCACTCGCTGGTCGACGCGTATCAACAACATCGCCGTAGGCACTGAGGTGGTGGGTATTATCGGATTATCGCTCTTATTATTGATCGTCGGGCTGGTGCGAGGCTCACTGCACCCTGATCATCTGTTCAGCACTGGCGTGGTCTCCGCACACAACTATTTCACCTTTGGCACACTATCCAAGGTGGGACCGTTCATCTTCTCGTTCATCCTTGGCGCGTACACCATCGTCGGTTTCGAGTCCGCGGCCAACCTGGCGGAGGAGACGGAGGGCGCGCACCGCGTCGTGCCGTTCTCGATGTGGTTCTCCGTACTGCTCAGCGGTATCATCGGTTTTATATTCCTGATTGTATTGAACCTGGCTTCGGGCAATATTCAGCAATTGTCGGCCTCGGGCACGCCGGTGGCGGATATCGTGCGCCAGATGTTGGGCACGGTTGTCGGCGACATCTTCCTGGTAGTAGTGACTTTCTCGATCTTCGCCTGTGGATTGGTGATCTTCATTACCGCGACACGTCTGACATGGGCTATGTCACGTGACGAGCGTTTCCCTGGCTACCAAATATTCAGGCACGTCGATCGACACACCAATACTCCCATCTGGGCCACTGTCCTGTGCGGATTGGTGATGGAGATCGTGCTGGCGGTCTTCGCACAGCAGAGCACGGCCCTGGTCAACCTGTTCAGCGCCTCGTCTCTGTTGCCCGTGATCATCTACCTATCAACCGTCATCCTGTATCTTGTGACCAAAAATCGCTTGCCACGCGCGGAAGGCTTCAACCTGGGCGCGTTCGAGTGGCCGGTGATCATTCTGGCCTTCATCTGGCTGGTCTTCGAACTCTCCATCTTTCGCGACTCTTCGTTCGCCACACCCTGGCTCTACTCGATCATCATGTTCGCGATCGGCCTGATCTACTTCGTCTATCTACTGATCGCCAGGCCTGCCGTGCTGCGCCGCGTGCCCGAAACGACACCGGGGGATATCGAGCGGGAGACCATGTTGGGCGAGGAAGGTGTGCAGGGAATCGACTGAGATATACGCGAAGGTCCGTGGGCAAACGCGTGGTTTGCCCTACGCG
>CAZZWK010000050.1:25353-42355 GCA_964657925.1 uncultured Dictyobacter sp. | reverse complement strand
GGTCCGTGGGCAAACGCGTGGTTTGCCCTACGCGAATGGTGCCGTGAGAGGAGAAATAAATGGCGACATACAAGCTTTTGATCAATGGTGAATTGGTGAGTGGAAGCGGGCAGATGGTTGACGATAGCAGTCCCGCCACTGGCGAGGTGATCGCGCAAGTTCCGCAGAGTTCGCTGGAAGATATGCGTAACGCCGTGGCCGCCGCGCGCGCCGCCTTCGATGATGGTCGCTGGTCTGAGCTTACACCGGGTGGGCGTTCGGTCATTTTGGAGAAACTGGCGACCCTGGTCGATGAACATATAGAGGATTTGGCGACACTCGAATCGCTCGACACGGGCAAGACGATCAAGATGGCGCGTGATAGCGATATTCCGTTCGCCGCCGATAACCTGCATTTTTTCGCGTCTGCTGCGCGCCATTTGCAGGGGTTGGCCGCCAACGAATATGTCAGCGGCTATACGAGCATCGTTCGTCGTGAGCCGATAGGCGTCGTTGCATCGGTCGCGCCCTGGAACTACCCGTTCATGATGCTGGCGTGGAAGATCGGGCCAGCGCTAGCGGCGGGCAACACCGTCGTCTTCAAGCCCTCGCCCGAGACGCCGCTGACGGCTTTGAAGCTGGGCGAACTGGCGATCGAGGCCGGTCTGCCGCCAGGCGTGCTCAATATCATCACTGACGGGCCAGAGGTCGCGCCGAATCTGGTCAGCCATCCCGCTGTGAATATGGTCTCGATCACCGGCAGCACACGCAGCGGCAAGTACGTGATGCGCGCCGCCGCGGACACCATCAAACACACCCATCTTGAGCTTGGTGGCAAGGCACCATTCATCGTCTATGATGACGCCGATATCGAAGCGGCGGCACAGGGAGCGGTCGTGGGTGGACTGATCAACGGCGGCCAGGACTGCACGGCGGCGACACGTCTCTATGTGCAGGCAGGCATCTACGACCAGTTCAAAGAGGCGTTACTGACGAAGATCCGCCAAGTGCGCATCGGCGATCCGCGACAGGAACATACCGATCTGGGTCCGTTGATCTCGGCGAAACAGCGCGATTCCGTCGAGGGTTTTGTCGAGCGCGCGTTACAAAATGGTGCCAACGTGCTGATCGGCGGCAAACGCGCCAGCGTCGAGGGCCTGGAAAAAGGCTTTTTCTTCGAGCCCACGATCATCGAAGAGCATCGGCAGGACGCGGAGATTATTCAAGCAGAAGTATTCGGGCCGGTGCTGACGCTGTCGCGCTTCTCGACCGAGCAAGAGGCCTTGCGCTACGCCAATGGTGTGGTCTACGGCCTGGCCTCGTCGGTGTGGACACGCGACATATTCAAAGCCATGCGTGCCAGCAAGACGCTGCAATTCGGCACCGTGTGGATCAACGATCACCTGCCGATCGCATCCGAGATGCCGCATGGTGGCTATAAACAAAGCGGTGTGGGTAAGGATATGTCGATGTATTCCTTTGAGGAGTACACGCAAGTGAAACATGTCATGCTCGACCTGACCGGCGATGTCGTGAAAGGCTGGCATTACACCATCTTCGGAGACGCGCAATAGAGTTTTAAGAGGTCAAAAATCCAAGCCGACGGCGTTGGGAGCAAGGTCCGCGTAGGTCAAACCATGCGTTTGACCTACGCGGACCTTGCTCCCAACGCTATAGGTGATAGGTTAATAAGAGTAAATAGGGTATTGTACCACTAGTACAAATTTTGTAATAAAAAAAGCGTATTGACTGAAGTGGCGAAGAGCGATATAGTGGAAATATGTTGTTGAGGTAAATTATGCAGGGACAGGGTAGCATATGGAGGATATAATAGATATGCAGAGCACACAGGCACGTCCTAGACGTTTGGAGGCACGCCTACTTGCGTATGAACGCCGCCAGATCAATACAGACATACACGTAGAGGAAATCACGTTGGAAATGACGGGCAGCATTGAAGCAATATCCATAAGCGTGGATAGCGGTTTCAAACAAATGGGCGACATTTTCGTGGGCGTCCAGCAACAACTACAGATATTCGATCTTCACTTCGAGGAAGTCGACGAGCGGCTCGACGAATTCGGGGTTCGACTCGATAAAATCGAAGACCGGCTTGATAAAGTTGAGATTCGACTCGATAGAATCGAATCTACGATGGCAACCAAAAACGATCTTGCAATATTGAGGGATCAGGTAGTGGAGGCGATGGATCAAATGCTGGCGAAATGGCTTTCACAAGGACCTTCAGCATAATACTACCTGGCAGCGGCAACCCGTGAGACGATCGCTCCCCGACAGGATGCGAAGAATTAATCGACTGCTAGCAGAGTGGGTCGAACACAAAATCGTTCAGTCCTGATGCGGTTGTGTTCTAATTCCGGCTATGACCATATCGAGCATGCGGTTGGCCCCATCAGGATCGGACGCATGCTCGTTCACCATAGCGATGCCATAGACGAGGCGTATCACGTCGAGAATATAGACATCCGTGCGGATCTGTCCTGCGGCCTGGGCGCGTTGCAACAGGACAGCACCTGCCTCATGCATAGCTGTGTTCGCGGCATAGATTCTTGTTCCCGGAACGTGTTTGGCGGCCATGACGGTTGCTCCCATGCTGCGTCCACGAGCTCCGAAGTCCATCTGAAGGCGAAGCCAGTCGATCAGAGCATCGACTGGAACCGGGGCGCTTGCAAGTTCTTCGGCGTGCCCCCTCAATTCATTGGCCTCATCCAGGAATACGGCTTCAAGCAGATCCTGACGCGTGGGGAAGTGACGATATAGTGTTCCGATGGCAACCCCAGCCGATCTGGCAATATCCTCAAGGACGATATCAGCCCCGTGCTCGGAGACCGCGACTCGCGCCATGCTCAGTAGCCTGGCGTAGTTGCGCTGCGCATCAGCTCGCAGCGGGCGACTGGCTTGTACTGGCTCGTTCATTGCATACTCCTCCTCTCTCCCAACATATCAGCTCTTGACAAAATGAGGTTCCCTCCGTTAATATATAGAAGGTACCCTCATTTTAACACAATAACTATTCGTCTTACTAGTAGAAAGAGGACTTTCCTATGCGTGTTTTTGTCACAGGAGCGTCAGGTTACATTGGTTCTGCTGTTGTTCAGGAGCTTATTAACGCTGGTCATTCGGTTGTTGGTCTTACACGTTCGGAGCAGGGAGCCGAGGTATTGAAGGAGGCTGGGGCCGAGGTGTACCATAGTACCATCAACGATCTCGATGGCCTGCGCAGCGCGGCTGCCGCTGCTGATGGAGTCATTCATCTGGCATTCGAGCATAACAGCGCGAATTTCGCAGACGCGCTGGCAACTGATTTACATGCCATCGAGACAATGGGGGCGGCGCTTGAAGGTTCTGGCAAACCGTTTGTGATCACCGCACATTTGAACGGGGAGGCATCGAATAACGCGCTATTCTCATTGACGGGCGTGCGATCAGTGGTCGTCTCTCTCGCACCATCGGTACACAGTGAGAGAGACAAACATGGTTTCGTGCCGAGGATGATCCACGTCGCCCGCACAAAAGGCTCTTCTGCCTATATCGGTGACGGGTCCAATCGCTGGTCCGCTGTTCATCGCCTCGATGCGGCGCACCTGTTCCGCCTGGCGCTGGAAAAGGCTCCGGCCAAGTCACAACTCGACGGGGTGGGTGACGAGGGCGTGCTATTGCGCGACATTGCGGATGTGATCGGTCGTCACCTGAATCTACCGGTGGTCAGCATTTCTCGTGAAGAGGCCAATGTTCGCTACGGTGATTTCTTAGCCAACGTGATGGCGCGAGACATCCCAAGGTCGAGTGCACAAACGCAGGAACTGCTGGGATGGCGACCTATGCATCCCGGGCTGCTTGCGGACATCGAAGAGAACTACTTCAACAATTGATTTGAGGCTCAGTAGGGGCAGTTTTCATGCGCCTGCTGTCAAAGCACATGGTGACCTTTTGCGTCACGTAATAAATTGCGCGCGGGCCAATGAATTGTGCCCCTACTGGGTTACCATGAAGGTGGGGAGGATGGAAGTACATAAAGCAATCTGTCGCATGATCAAGCCGACAAGAGCAGATACACGGCGAGCAGGATGCCGATGACACTGGCGAGGATGGTGAGTACGATGGCGAAACCGATGGAGGGGTGAAAGCGTTCGGCGTCGATGGCGCGGCGGTTGCGCAGAAAGTCGATGAGGGCGAAGATGATGACGATCACGCCAAAAACGGTCAGTGCGACGCCGATCAGCGATGATGCATGGAAGGAGAGAACGAACAGCGATTGGGTTTTGGGATCGAGCTCACGCACGACAAGGCCAAAACGTTCTACGACGAAGCCGAAGGTCATCGTTGCCAGGCCGGTGCGTACCCAGGCCAGAAAGGTGCGCTGATTGGCGAGATGATCGGTGACCCTTTTGCTGATCAAGGGTGAACGCGGCACGGTAGTCTGCTTTCCTGAAGCCTGGCTTGCTTCTTCCTGTGAATCTATAAGCAGCTTCTTATCTGTCACTCATCATTCCCTTTCACTCTACTTACTCAGCCAGAACACCAGATCCTTGCGAGACGTGAACCAATAAGCATACTGTACAGCTATGAACGCACAAAGTGCAAGTTCCACAGGCACAGGGCACACGCAAGGTTCGCTGTGTTACAATAAAGCCAATTGGGTGATTATAAAACTGTACATAAGTAAAGAAAAAAGGTATATGCATGAGCATAGAGCAACAGGTACGCTTAACCCAACTGGCGAGTTGCGCGGGTTGCGCCGCGAAGATTGGCGCGGGCATCCTGGCCGAGGTGTTGCAGCCGTTGCGCCAACGTAACGTGCCGGAAAATTTGCTGATTGGACTGGGCGCGATCGATGACGCCGCTGTCTATCGCGTCAATGATCAACAGGCCATTATCAGCACGGCGGACTTTTTTCCGCCGGTCGTCGATGATGCCTATACCTTTGGCGCGATCGCGGCGGCGAACGCGATGAGCGACGTGTATGCCATGGGTGGACAGGTGTTGATGGCAATCAATCTGGTGGCCTGGCCGGATACGATGGATGTCGCTGTTTTACGTGAAGTGTTGCGCGGAGGTATGGATACCGTCGAACAAGCGGGTAGCGCCATCGCAGGCGGTCATTCGATCGCGGACGACGAACCCAAATACGGTCTCGCGGTAACCGGCATGGTGCATCCCGAGCATATCCTGACCAAAGGCGGCGCGCAGCCAGGGGATGTGCTCATTTTGAGCAAACCGCTGGGCACGGGCTTTTTGACCACGGCGCAGAAACGTGGCAAGGTAAGCGACGCGGATATGGACGCCGCCACGACCTCCATGAAACGGCTCAACCGACGTGCCAGTGAGGCGCTGATGCAGGCGGGTAAGGGAGTACACGCGGTAACCGATATCACCGGCTTCGGCATCCTGGGTCATGCCTACGAGATGGCACTGCAAAGCCTGGTAACCGTGCATTTCGAACTGGATCGCTTCCCCTTGTTGCCCGATGTGCGGCACTACGCGGAGATGGGCTGTATCCCTGGTGGCGCGGGCCGCAACGAGAGCTATCTGAAAGCGCACGTGCATTTCGATGAGGCGTTGACCGCGATCGATCGCGCTATCTGCTGGGACCCACAGACCTCCGGCGGCCTCTTCGCGGCAGTGACAGCGGAGACGTGGGAACAGTTGCAACTGGAGGCCAGCGATGTGCCATTCCGGCAGATCGGCACTATTGGTGAGTCGGTACAGGACCAGGATGGTGTGATGCTGGAGGTAAAGTAAGAAGATACAAATAGACGTTAAGCAGCCAGAGTAGGAGAACCGGTTCCTACCCTGGCTGCTTAGTTTGCTCCTTCATCCATCATGCCATGTGTCGCAAACAACCCACACACTTCTGACAAACAAAGTAGCAATATTTACACAGCGATGAAATCAAGGCTTTCAAACGCGGCCCCGATATCACCAGGGATACCTCGTGCAGTCGATGATGCAGCAAAGCCCTGGCCCAATTCCACCATTCTTTCCGCAGCAGCCACCGAACGTGCGCCTTCGGTCATTGCCGCAGCCGCCGCACGGCCCGCGATGATCTCACCCGTCACACTTACCCCACCAACGATAGTCAACAGCGTGCCAATCACTTGTGCGATACCACCGATCATAGCCCACGTTTTGGAATGCGCGCCACAATGATTGGCGCTACATACTTGATTTACTATTCCGCCACCAACACCAAGCAAGAGGCCAGCACCCGCCAGGATATACAGAGCAACGGGGAGAGCAAAGTTGGGTTTGGCTATATGCATGAGATCAGCAGTACCGAGGCCGACGCCCCCCTTGATATCGCCCTGCCCACCGGCTTTATAGACATTTTCCATTTTGTAGTACGCATCGCGCTGGATCGCGATCTGATGTTGCATATTGTTGAACACCGGCAGAGCCTTTGAGCCGGTCGCCTCGTCTTCCTGATAGTGCAACGGACCACTCGTAGGGCTTTCGAAGTACGTTACAGGATTGTTGGGACCATAGTACGAGTCCGCGAAACCCCAGGGCGACTCATTTTGTATACGACCTTCATTGGGGTACGAACTCTCGACAATTTCGTGTTGAAGACTGACCCCATGGATCGAGGTGGTGGTATCGATCGCCCAGCCGATATCCCCTTTGTTGTCCGCGTAAAACGCGTTGATTCCTACTTCGATCGTGCCGATGGCGGAATTTCCCTCTTTGACCACCCATTTGCCCGTATCGACTCGGTAGCGATCGGGCGAGGTGTACCAGGGGCTTGCTTCCTTCCAGGTGAAGTGTTGGCCCGCGGCAACTTCAGTAAAACTGGGCAGGAACGTGCTTGCAGCATCGGCAGGTTTGGCCTGACGCGGCAAGAAGAGGATGCCCGAGGCGACCAGGATGACCGCTAGCGACGCCAGCGTCAGACCCACTTTACGGGCCGTCAAACGAAATCTCATAAATAGAACCTCCTTGTTAATCTGGTCCTGTCCTATGCTGCACTTTCATTATCAATTTTCAGCATAGAAAGGTTTCCATGTATAAATTCTACTGGTATACTTATGGAATAACGACCCCATTTTATCCCCATATACCGGACATCTTACGATGGGTACGATGGTCTTATTTTGAGAAGCATTGCAAGAGGAGTAGCCTTACATAAGGCTACCGCAGGAGGAAGAGGTTATGAAAATCAATCATGCATTTTAGAAAAAGGCAGCGGGCTTCCATCCCCGAGAGATGGAAGCTCGCTGCCTTTATACAGGGCAATGAATAGTATGAGCGATCATCGCGCTTTACGGTGCAACACTAATACTACTAGTACGACTAAGGGCACTTACAAAACTAGCTTCGCTAGATGCTCGTGAAGCCAGCCCTGCATTTACCGCACCAGTCATTGCCGCGGCTCCAGCAGCTTCCGCTCCAGCAGCCTCTAAAGCTGCTCCAGCAGCTGGAGCAGCAAAAGCTTTCATGGCAGTGAGGATTCCAGAAGAGATTCCCAGAACTCCTGAGAGAATGCCCAGGCCAAAAGATGCACCTATAAGTATCTTTTTGGCGGTATTGCCGCAGCTTGTGAAGTTACAGATATTACCAGTGACAATCGAGCCAATGAAAGCGGCACCACCCACGATACCCAGGATAACGGGGAACGGGAGCTGTGGCTGCAGGAGACTTGCTAGCATTGACCCGTTCGCGCGTGGTGAGAGCGCCAGATGCCGAACCACTGTGTTGAGACCTGCGTCTCCACTGGCAAGATAGTTATTTGCCGCTCCGCAATCTTGCGCTTGCTGACTACCATCATTGATAAACTGCTTCGTTCCATTCCCGAAGTGACCAGTGTCAACATTGGACGCGTCAACCTCACAATCTATGAGTTGGTGCTGTACCCCAAAGATACTCACTCGCGTTCCAAGATATTGCTCTGTACCCACATTATAATGGGCAGGAGGAGGTGTGAGAGGGGGATTAATTATAGTCTCATGCCCATAGGTATTGATATGACCAACGCCAGGTACAGTAACATTCACCCCGGTTTGAAGCTGTCCATGTCCATTGACATAGGTATTTTCGTTGCCAGAAAACTGACCATACCAGTGCCATGTTCCATGTCCATCAACAGTATATTCGTCCCAGCTTCCAAAATTGGTGTAGATGCTATGGCCCGTCACATCAGAATTGTAGGCTCCCCCCTCGTATTGGGCGATATATTTCTGCCCACCGATAACCATCACATAGTACGGTTTGGAAGATGAAGCATGGGCGCTAAAAGCATGTTGGAACAGTGCGAACGATACGCCACCAAGAGCAAGGCCTACCAGCAGCACGGCAACAACGAGGCGTCGTGACAACAATGATAGCAGACGTGTGTGCATAAAAATACTCCTTTGATGTATTGCGGCTTCCAGTGATGTATTGCGGCTTCCAGGCCGCGTGTTTTGTGTGAAACGGATCTTGAAACATCTGTGTTCATAACTTCTTGCAGGTCTGTCATCTCCTTTTCTGCTGGGCATGGGCGCGTCCGCTCCGTAACACGTCACACCCAGGGTTAGAATATTTAAGCCAGGTAGTAGAAAGGTTTCCACTTACGAATTCTACTGGTATACTTATGGAATAACGACCCCATTTTATCCCCATATACCGGACATCTTGCGTTGGGGATAGCGACAATACTCCACTCGAATACTGTGAGCAAGCAAGCACTTTATACATAAGGGCCAGAGGAGAAAAAGGCGATGGGGGCCGCTGGGAGTTGCGAGAACGTCATGTGTTCATCATTATTGACGATGCCTGGCACCTGGGGGCTGTCTTGCCTCTCCTTGTGGGTGGTGCCGCACGCGTGGTTCTGAACAGAACGCAGGGTTTTGTTCTCCACACCGTCAAGAGTATAATACTACACAGAACATATCATGAGGTTTTTCGCTTTGCATTTTTGAGGGGGTATGATGAGGCCAGGTTTCGCGCTTTTATTAATGAACATGCTTGCATCCGAACTGGGGTATAAACTTTCGTGGACAACGCTGCCCGATGGACGCAAGGGAGATTCGTTTCGTCTGGAAAACGAACAGGGGGATTGCTGCGAGTTCCACAGTATCAAAAAATATGAGCAGGCGGTCGAGTGGCTACGCAAACGAGCATAGCAGGGAGAGAGCATACAGACAAGGATAGCTGCTGTAGCTCTCCTCCATTTTATTTGCCAACCAGGCGCGCAAGTACTGGCGCGAAGTTTTCCATCTGCTGCATCGAGACTTGCAGATACGAGAAGCCGTAGCGCTCTCGCTGCTCCAACAAGCGATCAACCGCTTGCTCGGTGCTTAATGGATGACGAGGCACAAACCAAGCACCTGACTGTGGCGGAAGAGGTACATCGCTATCGGTGATCTCGATATCGAAGATTGTCTGGCTCAGTTCCAGGTCCGCGAAACGTTCGCCCGCGCCCTCTTTGATCCAGGCGATCTTCTGTTGAAGCAAATCCTCATCGAATTCTGCCGAGCGCGAGCCTATTCTTGCGCCGATCGCGATACTATCAGCCTCTCTCCCAGCTAATTTGAGCGTGCGCTCGCCCGAGGCGGCTATCAACAGGGGCATACGCGGCTGTTGCACCGTTTTGATCGCGCCGCGCAACGCGCTGATCTTATAGTATGTGCCGCTAAAATCGACCGTCTCCTGCGTAAGTAACCTTTTCAGCAAGGTGATGGTTTCCTCGAACTGGTCGACGCGCTTGCCCGCACTGGGAAACGGTAGACCCATCTGTTCATATTCGTCTGCGGAAACACCCGTGCCCAGACCGAGTTCAAAGCGACCATCGGTGAGCAGGTCGAGCGTCGCCGCCTCTCTGGCAAGAATCACGGGATGTCGATAACCATTAGCGAAGACATAGCTACCGACGCGCAAAGAGGTGGTGACCGAGGCTGCGACCGCCAGCGCGGGCATGGGGGATAGCGTACCTCCGCTGGTGCGATCCGGCATCAATAATACAGTGTAGCCAAGCTCTTCGGCACGACGCGCGATCCCTAGCCAGGCAGCGCGCGAGGGAGCCGAGGCCGTGACAAGACCAAAACGAAAAGGTTTAGACATGGCACATTCTCCTTTTTCCAGGACCCACCCTTCCCTTTACAGCAAGGCCAGGTATGTCCTATTCTATAGGAAGTCTATCCAATTAAATTAGATATACAGACTATATAATGAAATAAGTGGAGTGTCAAGTCCCTATGAGTCCTCGCCCATACAAATTGGGTCAGCGCCAGGCGGCAACCGAACAAACGCGAGCGCGCATCATCGATGCCACGCGTGAGTTATTGATGAGTAGCGATGGTTTTTCTTCTTTCTCGATCGATCAAGTGGCGCGCCAGGCCGATGTAGCCCGTATGACCGTTTATCACCAGTTCGGTTCCAAAATCGGCTTGCTCGAAGCCTTATGCGATACATTGGCGGCCAACGGAGGGATGGAGCAGATTGCGACAGCCTTTCGCTTACCTGATCCACGCGATACATTGGATCAGTACTTGCTCGTCTTCAGCCGTTTCTGGGACGCAGATCGGCTGGTAACGCGGCGTTTGCGCGCGTTAGCGGCACTGGACCCGGATTTTGAGCGGGTGATACGAGCGCGGGACGAGCGGAGAAGACGAGGAGTGCGCGTGATCACACAAAGGCTACAAGAAAGAGAGATGCTTTCCAGCACTATGTCTTCCGATCACATTGTAGATGTTCTCTTTACATTAAGTAGTTTCGAGGCCTTCGACACGCTGGCCGGACCGACACGAAGTTCAGAAGAGGTCGCGCCACTCGTTATCGAGCTGGTGCATACGATATTGCATTTGCAGCATCACTGATGAAATTTCAGCTTATCTACAATTTTATCGACTATTTTTCTTTCCGCACGGAGAGCGATCCCGACTAAATTCAAGTTTTCTCTCGCGACTGCACGCACGACCTCGCGGTTCGCGGCATCGTGACCGGTTGAAAACATCTCCTCGGTATAGACAGCGGGTTGCACGCCACGTGTGAGCGCGCGATCGAGCGCGCGTGCCAGACCTTCACGGTCCGCACTGTAGATCAGAACTGGTTGACCGAGAAGTCGTAAATACTGATTACCGGAAGCATCCTCATACGGTTCACCAATACTTTCCGGATAGGTCGCGGCAATGCCGCTTGCCAGAAACGCCGCTACATTCATCTTTTGCCATGCGGCCAGGTTTTCGCGAATGATCAACGCAACTTTTGTATCAAAGGGCATAAAAAATAATCCTCTCTTCTATTCACCCAGGCACTATTGAACGTTTGCACGACCAGCTAAAGTCGTCAGCAAATGCTGCAGCAACTCTTGCTCTCCGGAGGAAAATATGTCAAGAAAATCTTGATTCAACTGGTCTATCTCGTGATCGAGCGGACTTTGCAGGTCGCGTCCACGAGCAGTCAATGCGATCAGATTGATACGACGATCGGTCTCATGCGCCTTGCGCTCGACCAGGCCCGCATGCTCCAGGCGATCGAGCAACCCGGTCATGGTGGCGCTATCCAGCGACAGGCGTTCAGCCAGTTCGGCTCCACTCTGGTCGTCGCGCTCCCAGAGGACCTTGAGTAGCGCGTACTGTCCTGGTGTTATGCCATACGTTGTCAACCTTTGTTTCGTTACTTGGTTCACACGTTGATAAGCCTTGCCGAGATAAAAGTTCAAACAGTCCTCAATGCGCTCCACAAAAAACTCCTGACTACACATAATGCGCTTTCACCAAAGAATCTCGACCTTTTGCCTCCCGATAATGCAGCTTGCTTGTCTCTTGCAACTTCATTATGTGTCCACCTTCAATCTCATATCTACAAGTATATTGCAAGCAGAATACTTTGGCAATAGTTACTTGTATGCAAGTAACTATTGCCAAGATGAAAGCAGTAATTTTAAGGAAATGCCGGGTATTAAATTTTTTAGCATCAAATTGCCACATTCAATACAACTTTAAGAATTGTACTTTATAGGTGAAAAAGTAGTAGTACGGCCTATTAGTACATCAAGAAACGGTGTTCTTACAAATGGAAGAGGAGTACGCGCGGTGGAGGCAAAACCCCAAAAGCTAGATATCGCTGTAAAGCGAACCTGCACTTGCGAGCCTTCTCACATTAATTGTATGACAGCAAAAGAATGGATTAAGTCTCAATTGGGAGTATGGCAGTTCTCTTACGAAGGCAGGGACATTCGTGATAAAAATAAATATCCTGCTACCTATCCTATTTCTTTAGCGCGCAAATGTATTGAACTCTTCTCTCACCAGGGGGAGTTGGTCGTCGATCCTTTTATGGGCAGTGGAACAACACTTGTTGCGGCGCGTGACGCTGGTAGAAATGCTGTTGGTTTCGATATTCACCCTGACTATATTAAGTTAACTCAGGATAGACTCATGCAACCAACGCTCTTCGAAGGTACACAACAACTCCCTGTGCTTGATGATGCCAGGAATATCGGACAATACTTAGATGAAGAAAGTATCACATGTGTTGTGACCTCCCCTCCCTATGCTAATCTTCTTAACAGAGAACGGCTGAATAAGAGTCGAAGAGGTGTTGAAAGAAAAAATGAGCAGTATAAAAAAGTAGAGCAGTATAGCCAGAAGGCAGAAGATCTTGGAACACTTGAACTCGATGATTATGCTGTAGCTATAGCCGATATATTTGCAGGTATATTGCCTCTGTTAAAGAAAAAAGGCCATTGTGTTATTAATGTTCCTGATATATGGTGGGAAAATAAACGCATAACTATTCATGTTGCAGTAATAGAGGCGATGCGTTCTGTCGGTTTCGAACTGCGCAATACTATCATCTGGGACCGCACAAACATCGTAAATAATATTGGTATCTTTGGCTGGCCCAGCAATTATATTACTATGGGCACTACATTTGAATATTTACTCGATTTCTGGCGTCCATCATTGGCAAGTCATCAAACACAAACAGGTGTGGTAATTCCAGATGCAACGGCTGGCAGTGAGAGTTCCGAGATAGTACAACCAATCAAAAAAACTCGGAAGCGCAAGACTACACCGGAGCTAGATGAAAATATTTCTAACAAACGAGCCAGGCCTGATATCTCTGCTAAAAATGAATATGAAGTGCCATCCACTAGCCTTGATAGGCAAAATCGGTTATTCCAGGGAGACTACTAGTAGACTATACTCACATATTTTGCCATGATTGGCAAAGATGATCCTTTTCCCCTGGCAAAAAATGAGTATCAGGCCCCGTTTTTCGCAAAAACGCTGTTCGTTCTCCTTTTTGCATTGTTCGACATACAAACCCTATTCTCATATTGAAATGGATATGGTATAGTAGTGCAAATGCACTCTGGAATACTTTACAGCCTCGTTTTTCTACTTGATTGTAAGGATTTTTCTTAGAAATTGCTGGGTCTTACCCGGTTCTGACACATTTCACCAAAACTAGCGATATGTTGTGCAAGGAAAGCAAATGTGTAATGCAGAGCCGCATACTCTATGCTCCTCGAAGAGCTTTTCTTTTTCAAATACAGGAGGAGGAAATGCGATAGATGGATGCTACTATGCATGAAATCACCTATTCTTTTGATGGGTTAGATGCTCCCTTCAACTCTTTACTTCTCCTTTTGCAAAGGCGGTTGCGCGAACAACAAAACAGCAGAGGGGCAAGAGATGCCGTTGTACGCCACGCTCGCACCATTGTAATTGTTGATGGAGAAGTCGCACGCGGCCAATCATTGGCGAATTTTTTACACACCGCGGGCTACCAGATTGTGCTGGCAGCCAACACGCTCGACGCATTTACCTCTTATTTACAAGGTCGCTACATCCCATTCGCGTTGGTCATAGGCAGCGATGATAAAGCCAATCATCTATTTTTGCAGCGCCTGGTGCAACAAATTCAGCAGAGATACGACTGGGAGCTGCTGCTGGTACGTTTTCAATTTGTACAAAAAACATCGCTTTCCAACTCACTAACAACATGGCCCCCTCAGCCAATCTCAGCCTTGCCTGCAAGCTTGCCACGAATGACACTGCCAGATAGTGATGCGCTTCCCTACTTCAACTCCGCGTTTGTTACGAATAGCGCGCCAGCACAGCGAACCCCAAGGCAGAATACGCTGCTGCCATTGCCCAGTCCATCGCCGATATCTACGCCGCCCGAACAATATCGGCAAGAGTTCGCACGACAATCCACACAACCGTTGAGCGAACTGATACCAGGCAAGGAAGAGCACACATCAGCAAGAGAAAAACGCTCCAATGAATATGGAAATGGCGCGGGAACAGTGTCAGAAGCGCAGACAGCGCCAGAACAGAACGAGCGGTCCACGCCGGAGGTGCCTGCGCTGGCCGGACTTAAAAAACGTGTCACGCTTTCCGGTCAAAAAATGGGTCGTTTCCAGGTGGGGATGAGATTGGGAGCTGGACCGTCGAGCGATGTCTATCAGGTGTATGATCTCTTACGCGAACAAGAGAGTACGATGAAAGCGGTACAGATAGATGCGGTCCCGTTCTTAATGATGGACAAATCGTTGGAGGATATCACCATTTTTCAGCGCGAGGCCGAGCTACTGAGCCGTATCCCACATGAGGGTATCGTGCCATTATTGAACTGTGGCAAATCATATACCAGTGGATCGCCCTTCGCCTATAAAAATATGCCGTTGTACACCGAGGGCTCGTTGCGCTCGTGGCTGAAACGAGATCGCCGCACAGGTGCCTTCGTGTTGGACGACATAGTATCCCTGCTCACCCAGCTTGTCGAAGTGCTACAGTATGCGCACGATCACCTGATTCTGCACCAGAACCTGAAGTTTTCTAATATTCTAGTGGTGAATAAGACAAAAGATATACGCAAACTGCGAGTCGCGCTGAGCGATTTTTCGTATGTGCAGGATGGCTCGTTTTTTCCAGGCACTCGCGACCTGCTCTATGCAGCGCCAGAAAACTGGGAGGGTATCGTAGACGAAACATCCGACCAGTATGCGCTGGCCGCGATCACGTATGAACTGCTCACTGGACGACCACCTTTTCAGGGCTCGTCGGAACGCGTCATGCGTATCCTGCACACCACGAAACAACCACAGCTACCGACAACATTAAATCCCCGGCTGGAACCCGCTATCAATAGTGTGCTTGTAAAGGCACTCGCTAAAAAGCCGAAAGACCGTTATCCATCCGTAAAGATGTTTTTGGCCTCGCTTCAGCACCAGCGGTAGCACTGAAAATAATGGTTGGCGGCTATTTCCATCATCATCGATGTTAGAAATAGTCGCCAATTGAATATCTCCCCCGGATATGTGAAGACATAACGGGCTAGACCTGAGCCTGAGCCAGTTCTTCACTCCCCAGCAGCTTTTGCAGTGTTTCGCGTTTGATGCGATAGGCCTGGCGCTCATTCACATGTGGCAGAACAATTGCCTCTAGCGCACCTTGTTTCACCCAACGACGTACAGTTGTATCATCTACACGTAAAATGTCTGCCACCTCTGATACAGTTAAAAGATCGCTCATGTGCATTGCTCCTTAGTAGTCTTACTACTTTTGCCTGTTTCTCACCGGCTTCTAATATAGAGCTATCAGAAGACCGCTCCCGGTGATGAAACGGTTGAAATTTAAAAAGTAACCTACGGCATGTTCCATACCATAACACCAATATTGTATAACTATTGGTCTATTTTGTAAAGGGTTTTCAAGTGCTTAATGAAAAATCGCTTATTTTAGGGTAATTGCAGGCTAAAAAAGACGATTTGCTAAACCTCTTACAGAAAATGTAGATTTGCTCTCTTGCTATCCTACCTGCTCAGAACGAGCATACTATTTGACTTTTACAACGTTTTGAATGAGAAAAGGGATACATATACATTCATATCATAAGTCATGTTTCTCGTGAGAAGCAAGGTTGACAGGTAACGTATACGATCGTATGCGCCTACTTTCTTTCGTTATGAAAAGAGGAGTCGCATATCAGAGCATAGTAGAGAGAAAGAACATTTATTTTAGCTTCAATAAACGGGCGGTGAGGGTAAAATAGGGCAAAAAGATGGTAACCTGTCAATTTTGCGCGAGCATGTCGCTAATGGTGTTGATAAAATGGCGCGCCGCCAGCGGAATAGGGCCGAAACGATGATAAACCAGCGCGAAGACAAACTCCTCGTGAATATCGGCCAGCGGCAGCAAAGCGAATTGCTGACCCGGCTCACCAGGCTCCAAAAGCGCCTGCAACATAAAGGTCACGCCATTGCCTTGCTTGACCAGTTGCTTGAGGCCCGCGACCGACTCGATCTCGACCACGGGTCGCAGGTTCAGACGCTGGCGTGTAAACAAGCGATCGACAGCCCGACGCAGACGCGAGGACTCGCTGAGCAGGTAGAGCGGGTAGGTCTGTACGCGTTCAAGCGTGATCGCTGCGTGCCCCTCTTGCGCCAGTGGATGAGTATGGGAGACCAACAATTGTAGTGGCTGGCGAAACAATTCTTGCACGACCAGCACTTCGGACTGCATGCCGGGATGAAAGATCAGGCCGAGATCGATGGCGCGACTCTCGATGAGGTGAAGCAGTTCGTCGGTGCGATCGACATGGACTTTGAGCCCAATATTGGGGTACAGACGATGGAAGGAGGGGAAAATGGTGGGCAGAAACGCGGTAGTGAGCGGCTCGACACAGCCGATGTGGATACTGCCGGGCTGCCCATCTTGCAGACGCGCCAGCGCTTGCTGACCCTGCTGCAATTGATCCAGGGCCGCGCGTGCGTAGTGAACAAACTCCAGGCCCTCGTTCGTGAGCACCACACGTTGCTTCACGCGCTGGAAAAGCAACACACCCAATTCATTCTCCAACGCAGCGATCTGCCGACTGAGCGCTGGCTGCGCCACGAGGCAGATCTCCGCGGCGCGATGAAAATTTTGCGTCTGCGCCGCCGCCAGAAAATATGTAATCTGCCGAATCTCCATATTTTTCTCCTCTCGCTCTCCGCGTAGGCGCGCCCCTTGTGGGTGCGCGGGGAATGAGGGAAAATGTTTGACCCATCAGCCGCTGCGCACCCACAAGG
>CAZZWK010000050.1:0-25343 GCA_964657925.1 uncultured Dictyobacter sp. | reverse complement strand
CGCGCCTACGCGGATATATATATGTATGCAGAGATGATATCATAAAGGTATCAACTCGCGCAAGAACAGGTATTGGACAGATTCAACAACGGTGAGTATACTCCACTACATAGCCAATACGCTTTTATTTCAAGGTGGCGATACAAACAAGCGACCGATATACTGATACAGAGGACATATACGATAAAGAGAGGTGCTTATGACTGCGGAGTTTCATACAGATGCGGACGCGCAGCGGCGACCGCGAACCCTTTTTGAGAAGATCTGGGATACCCATGTCGTGAAAGAACAGCCAGGCGGAACAACGCTCTTATACATCGATCGTCACCTCGTACACGAGGTGACATCGCCACAGGCGTTCTCCAGTCTGCGCGCAGCTGGTACCCGCGTGCATCGACCGGACGCGACGGTCGCGGTACTGGACCACAATATTCCCACCACGCAGGGCCGTCGCAAGCTGGATATCGTCGATCCAAAAATCAATACGACGATCACTACGCTGGAGAAAAACACGCAGGATTTTGGACTGACCCTTTTCGATATGCAAGATGCACGGCAGGGCATTGTGCACATCATCGGACCCGATCTGGGCATCACCTTGCCGGGTATGACCATCGTATGCGGCGACTCCCACACCTCGACGCATGGTGCGTTCGGCGCGCTGGCCTTCGGTATCGGCACAAGCGAGGTCGAGCATGTGCTCGCCACGCAATGCCTGTGGCAAGAAAAACCGAAGACGATGAATATTCGCATCGAGGGCGATATCGCACCAGGGGTCACCGCGAAGGATATCGCGCTGGCGACCATCGGCCAACTCGGTACAGGCGTGGGAACCGGACACGTGATCGAGTTCAGTGGATCAGCGGTGCGTGCGCTCTCGATGGATGGGCGCATGACGCTGTGCAATATGGCGATCGAGGCGGGCGCGCGCGCTGGTATGGTCGCACCGGATGAGACGACGTTCAACTACATCAGGGGTCGCCGCTACGCGCCGAAGGGTGATCTGTTCGAGCAGGCCATTGCCGCCTGGCGCGAACTGGCGAGCGACGAGGGCGCGCAGTACGACGCGGTCCACGAGATCAATATCGAGAGCCTGGGACCACAGGTGACGTGGGGCACAAATCCCGGCATGGTCACCGATGTGAATGGCAGCGTGCCCGATCCAGCCGACGAGTCAGACGAGCAAAAACGACAGAGCTATGAGCGAGCATTACAATACATGGGCTTGCAGCCGGGTCAGAAGATCAACGAGATCAAGGTAGATACAGTCTTCATCGGCTCCTGCACCAACTCACGTTTGGATGATCTGCGTATGGCGGCACAATATGTCAAGGGCAAACATGTCGATCCACACGTGCGCGCCCTGGTGGTACCCGGCTCGACCAATGTCCGCCGCATCGCCGAGGAAGAGGGCTTGGCCGACATCTTTCGCGAGGCCGGTTTCGAGTGGCGCGAGGCGGGCTGTAGCATGTGTATCGCCATGAACGGTGACAGTTTGAGCGAGGGCGAGCGCTGCGCCTCGACCAGCAACCGCAATTTCGAGGGTCGTCAGGGACGCGGTGGTCGCACCCACCTGGTCAGTCCCGCAATGGCGGCGGCGGCGGCGATCGCAGGCCACTTCACCGATATTCGTGATCTGTAAGATTTATAGTCAGGGGGAGAGAGAACCGATGGAACCATATGTAACGCAAACCGGCCTGGTCATGCCTTTGAAACGCGTGAACGTAAACACCGACGAGATCGTGCCCGCGCGCTTCCTGACCACCGTCACTCGCATCGGCATGGATGACGCGCTCTTCGCCAACTGGCGCTATCAGGAAGATGGCAAAACACCCAATCCCGATTTCATCCTGAATTTTCCGCGCTACCAGGGCGCGAGCATGCTGATCGCGGGCGATAATTTCGGCTGCGGCTCCTCGCGCGAACACGCACCGTGGGCCCTGGCAGAATACGGCTTTCGCACGCTGATCGCGCCCAGTTTCGCCGACATCTTCTACAACAACTGCTTCAACAACGCCATCCTGCCTATTACATTGGATGAGGCAACGGTCGAGGATCTGATGGCACAGGCGCAAGCAACGCCAGGCTATCAACTCACTGTCAGCCTGGAAGAACAAACCATCACTTTACCGGATGGCAAAGTGTTGCACTTCGACATCGACGCGTTCCGCAAGGATCGCCTGCTCAAAGGCCTCGATCTCGTGGGCTGGACACTGTCAATGAACGACGAGATTGTCGCCTACGAGCAGAAGCGTAAGCAAGAAGCTCCCTGGTACTTCGCTACTAGCGTCTAAAACGCGCTGACTCCACTCGTGAGGGTGCGCGTAGGAGCAAAGGCATGCTTTGCCCTACGCGGACCATCACCACAGCGCATTTATGCGTTAATAAAAGGATATATCAATGGACGACTATAGCCAACTACTCGGCGAACTGCGCCAGCAGGAACAAGAACTCCAATTCACTACGTTCTCCAATGAAACGGCGCTCCAACTTGGCCTGGCTTTGCTGGAGGCAGCGCGCAGTGCGAGCAAGCCCGTCGCGATCGATATCGCCCGTCACGGTCTGCAACTCTTTCACTACGCGATGGAGGGCACGGCAGTCGACAACGGCGAGTGGATTCGGCGCAAAAACAATGTAGTCAACCGCTTCGGGCATAGCTCCTATTTCGTGGGCATCTCGCTCAAGAGCGCGGGCCAGACCATTGAAGAGAAATATCTGATCTCGTCGCAAGAGTACGCCGCTCATGGGGGTGCATTCCCCATTATCCTGCGCGAAACCGGCGTCATCGGCACCATCACTGTCTCCGGCCTACCCCAGGAAGAGGACCATAAGCTGGTGACGGGCACAATACGCGCATTTTTGCAGTTCGCGTAGGGCAAACGCGTGGTTTGCCCTACGCGAACAATTATGCTTTTTCGACTGGGTATTGGATTTCGGTCACAAAGTTCTGTTGATCGCCACCACGCTGGTATTGCAGATTAAGCTCACGCGAGGGGCCACTGACACGATAATGGTTGGCCGCAATCCATCTGGATAGCGCGTCGTACGCCTGGGGCAAGGTGCTGAATTCGCATACTCGCACCACTGGGCAGCGTCCCTTTCGATGACAGCAATGCCGACGAGGATGGCTGGGCTTTGGAGACAACCATTGATGTCGAGTGGTCACACGCCATCGCACCCGCCGCCAGCATTGTGCTACTGACCAGCCCGGTCGACGAGACGCAGGGCATCCAGGGATTGCCCCAATTCCTCCAATTGGAGCAATACGCGCTCGACCATCAGCTGGGCAACATCATCTCGCAAAGCTGGAGTACCGCCGAAAATACACTCTTCAATCCCACGGACGAGCATATTTTCGGCGACTATGACGCCCTTTACAAGCGCGCCGCGGCACAACATGTCACCGTGCTCGGTATCAGCGGCGATTTTGGGCCGACCGGTCCCGATGTCAACGGCAACTTCTACACGTCACCCGTTGTGCAGTTTCCCAGTTCCTCGCCCTGGATAACCACCGTTGGTGGCACGATCCTCAAAACCGACACGCACTTCAATTATCAGTCGGAAACTGTGTGGGATGCACCACCAAGCATCTATGCCACCGGAGGGGGTATCAGCCAGCACTACAGCGAGCCCAACTATCAACTGCAAAATCTGCCTGCCACGGTACAAAGCGAACTGAACGGTCATCGCGGTATCCCTGATGTGGCCTACAACGCATCAGCGATCACCTCTATACTGCTCTATTTCAGCTTCCGTGGGGCGGATAAAGCAGGTTACTACAATGTCGGGGGCACGAGCGAAGGCGCGCCACAGTGGGCAGGTATCATCGCTATTACAGATCAGTTCGCGCATCGCTCTCTGGGCTTCTTGAATCCAGCGCTTTACCGCCTGGGCAATAGTCCGCTCTACCATGAGTCATTCCATGATGTCACGGTCGGCACCAACACAATCAACAATGTCATAGGCTATGATGCCACCCCTGGCTGGGACCTGACCACAAGCTGGGGTACACCCAATCTCGGTGGATTCATCAAGGCGCTGTGCTCCCTTGCCTGATCCCATCCGACAGTAGCATGACGTAACCCTACGCGGACCAGACTGTCTTCGCATCCGTGTAGGGACGTGCCACGCGCGTGCCCTGCGGGGACGCAATCGTAGACATTGGACTTTTTCACGCCGGATAGTGTACACTTTCCCTGGCTATATTAGGCGTGTCCAATGTTGTTTTACATTTCATAATCAGGAAGAAGTTTTTTGCCATGCCGAATTGACCCAATTGAAACGCGAATCGCCAACCTGTCAGCTACGGTGACGTTGTTTTTCCATACCATGCACCCTCTCGTCGTGGTATAGGCTGTTCTGCGCGCGCTCCACCATCCTCATGCTCCATGGATACAGCGAGAGCACATGTATATGATATAGGAAAAGGAATGGAGCATGCATAATTCAGAGACTTCTACACATATAAACGATGAGATATCGACGCGCATAAAACCGTTGTGGCGCAACAGCGATTTCGTTTTGCTGTGGAGCGGGCAGACGGTTTCGACGCTGGGTACCAATATCTCTACGCTGGCGCTACCACTGCTTATACTCGCGCTGACGCATTCCCCTGTACAAGCGGGGCTGCTCTCGGCCACACGACTGTTCCCTTACCTGTTTTTCAGCCTGCCCGCGGGCGTCTTTATCGATCGCTGGAATCGCAGGACGGTGATGATCCTATGCGATCTCGTGAGATGGCTGGCGCTGGGCTCGATCCCCCTGACCTTCTTGCTCGGCTGGCTGAACGTGCCACAACTGTATATTGTGGCGTTCAGCGAGGGCACAGCGTATGTGCTTTTTAGTCTGGCACAGATCTCCTCGCTCTCGAACGTCGTGCACCCCGTTCACCTGCCACGGGCCTACGCGCTCAGCGAGGTCACTGACTCGCTCGGCACACTGCTCGGACCCGGCCTTGGCGGTCTACTCATCAATGCGGCAGGCACGACAGTACTCGGGGCGGCAATTGCTTACTTGATCGATAGTATCTCTTACCTGTTCTCGGCGCTCTCGCTTTTTTTCATGCGCGCCAGATTCCAACTACAGCAGGAACCGTCTGCGCCACTATCCTTATGGCGCTCGATGCTCATCGGCTGGCGCTTCCTATGGCGACAGCGGCAACTCCGCCTAATGGTCCTGCTGATGATGGTATTCAACCTTTTTTTGAGTCCGTTGACCTTGATCACCATCCTGCTCGGACGAGACCAGCTGCATATCAGTGTAGCCACGCTTGGACTGATCGTCAGCGCGGGCGGCATCGGTGGACTGTGCGGTAGTCTCGTGAGTCCCTGGCTGCAAAAATATGTACGCCTGGGGCAACTCGCGCTTGTGGTAGTCATCCTACTCGCGGCGGTCTTCGTCCTGCTCGCCAGCGCGCAATCCGCCTGGCAGCTCGCGCTGGGCAATGCGCTCGTGTGGTTCTTCTTGCCGTTCTACACGATACCGATGGTTTCGTACCGCCTGCGTCTCGTTCCCGACGAGCTACAGGGCCGCGTAAACAGCGCCTTCCGCTTTCTGACTTACGGCATCGAAGCCTTCGGACCCGCCATCGCCGGTCTATTGCTGGAACCACTCGGTGCGCGCTGGCTCTTCTGGTTTATCGCACTCGGCTTCGCGTTCAGCATCCTCTTTGTTGGACTTACGGACTTGCGCAAGGTGTGAACTGGGTTGAGACAGGACAAAAGCAAAACTCATGCACAGGCCTGTGCGCGACCCCTGTCGGTCTCCTTGGTATAGAATGGTCACATTTCGATACATTCGCTCATGCTCTATCGTTATGTACGGTGATACCTACGCAAGTTGTAAATCTTGAGAGTCGCGACGTTATTATTGCATAGTAGTAGTAGGGTAAAACCCATTTTAGCGCTAAAGATAGGTACGAAGTTATGAGTAGCAGGAGTGACCGCTTCATCGGCATGCAATTGGACACCTGCATCCTGGAAAGCATGATTGGCGTAGGTGGCATGGGCATGGTTTTCCGCGCCAGGCAGGTGCGCCCTGCGCGCGAGGTTGCGGTAAAAATTCTCTCCTCCGGCCTGGCGACGAACTCCGAGCAACATCGCGAGTTTTTGGAACGCTTCCGACGCGAGGCCAATGTTGTCGCGCGCCTTGATCACATCAATATCTTGCCCATCTACGAGTATGGTGAACAGGATGAGATCGCCTATCTCGTGATGCCCTATCTTACCGGTGGCAGTTTGCGGGACCTGCTGCGCAGGCGCAAAACGCTCTCGCCGGAGGAGGCTCTGCCGTACGTAGAGCAGGTGGCATCCGCCCTGCAATACGCGCACGCCCAGAACGTGGTTCACCGCGACATCAAACCGGCCAACATGCTATTTCATGCCGATGGACGGCTCGTGCTGGTGGACTTCGGCATCGCGCGCATCATCAATAAAACTGGCGAGATGGCGGAACATACGCTGACCAGTTCCGGCTATTTCGTTGGCTCCGTCGAATATATGGCACCTGAAATGGTGCAGGGGCAACCAGTGGATGCGCGCACGGACATCTACGAGTTCGGTATCACCCTCTTCCAGATACTGAGTGGACGCGTACCCTTCGAGGGCGAGACCGCGTTCTCCATCGCCTTCAAGCAGACACACGAACTCCCACCTTTTCTGACACAACTCAGGCCAGAGATATCGCCCGAAGTCGATAGCGTCGTGCAAAAAATGATCGCCAAAAATCCCGACGATCGCTATAATTCGGCCCCAGAATTCGCCCAGGCCTATCGGGACGCAATCACCAAATCGCACTCGGCGGTATGGAAAAATATCGTGCACTCGCCCGCCGTGCGCACGGGCCAGGTGGACGAAGCGGAGACGCGACCCGAGCAGACCGCTATCGCCAGATCAACAAAAAAAGAAGCCCAACCAGAATATGACCCCACCATTCCTGGCATCGAGTTCCAACCACCCGCCAGCACGAATCATCAATACAGCGGAGCACACGGACAAACGGCACCTGTACAGGAGCCAGGGCATCGGCAACAAGAACATCTGACAACCTCTTCGGCCTACCGCACACCTTACGATTACGCTATTCCCAATCAGGTCTCAACCCCGCAAGCGTTTGGGAGTAATCAGGGCTGGCAATCAGGCCAATCTATATCCACGCCCATGCGCAAAAAATCGTCCCCGGCCTGGCTGTTCGCGATCGTCACCCTCTGTATCCTGATCTTGCTCGCTGGCTTCGGCATCTTTTACGGTCCCGCGCTGCTACGCAAGATAGATCCGATCGCGTTCAATCCTCAACCCACGCCTACATCCGCGCCAAAACCCGTTCCCACACCGACTGTGCAAGCAACGCCTACCGCGACTCTCACTCCACAACAGGCGGCACGAACGCTGATCACCAAATATTACGCCGATATCGACAACAAAGACTATCAAAGCGCTTACAATTTGTGGGGCAGCGACTATCAGAGCAAAAATCCCTATCAGCAGTTCATGAATGGTTTTTCCAATACGCTGCACGACGACGTTACACTGCAATCATCAGCGGTCAATACCGATGGCACCATCCAACAAAATATCACGCTCTCCGTACAGCAGCAGGACAGCAACGGCAACGTCACCGTGCAAGGCTATTATGGCTACTATATCGTGGGGCAGGAAAACGGCCAGTGGAAGCTGATTACCGCCAATATTCAACAACAATAGGGCAGGCAAAAGATCTTTTGCCCGCCCTTCCACGCTACTTTAGAACCGATCGAACCTCTGGGACCAGATCATCATGCCGCGATGGAACTTGCGCACCTGCGTGGCCTGCTTCCGCTTCAACCACTTCTGCGCCTTGCTCGGGCGCTTCCTCTGCGGCACCACCCTCCACAAACGCGGTGTCCGCTCCACAGGCACCTTTACCGGCTGCATCTTCTTGTTCAAAGCCATCTCTTCACCCTCTGTCGTTCGAACCTGTTTACGATCAACGGTCTGCACGCCATACCGCCGCTGCGCGGACAATGGCTGCTCGTATGCGATCGCGTACGAGCGATGGGAGCCGCGTTCCACGCGTCCATTCCGCGTGCCAGCGTCAACGGTGAAAGGGGTGAATTTTTCTTTCATCATGATTTTTCCCATCTTTCGTTCTGTCATACGGACTACATATCTATAGATCGTCCTATCCTACTAATCTACTACCTCTGCAATTTACTCGTAAGTACACAAATCCTGTAGGAGTCGGTTTACCGCAACGCACGCCAATTTATTGGCTGTCTTGAGTATTTTGGCCGTTTTGGGTACAGCTCACCACCGAGCAAACACAAAATTTGCCCTACGCGAACAAACGCACCATTTTTGCGTGAAGTCGTATGCAGTAAACACAGCGTTCACCTCACACAACTCAAAAGGACACAAAGAAATTTGTTCGCGCACAAAAAGAGAGATGAGCAGAAAAGCGTCACATTGTTGTTAGTCGAGCGCTTCTTTCCTGAAGGTACGCATACTCTGTGATGCGTATAAGAAGAAATGATGATGGGATATCAGGATAGAGCAGCGCCCAGGCTGAAACGGATTTGAGCAACCCATGTCGGACACCTCTTTCTATCCAGATACAAAATCTGAAGTTAGGATAAAGACGTGTGTCTTTTCCATCGTTTGTGGTTTGTAAGGTTGTGATTTGTAAACCTTATAGAGAATATATACCATATAGCTGAGCGATTTTCAAGCCTTTTTCACACCAGTTTTCCTGATGATGAACTTTTCCCTCAATTAGCTATTAAACTTCGTACAAAAATCATACGCGTCCTCGTGATGCAACTCGTCCGTGTAGGGCAAGAGATGTCGGGAACATCTCTGCCACGCGTTTGCCCAGCGCATGAACAGGGTAAAAAATATCAGTCTAAAGCCCGCCAGACCTGCACCGATCCATCATTACTGGCGGATGCGACACGTTTTCCATCCGGTGACCAACTGACGCTGGTCACCCCATCACGATGACCTCGATAAATAAGTTGTTGCCTACCAGTCATCGTCTCCCAGATGTGGACTGTATGATCCTCACTACACGAGGCAACATGACGACCATCAGGCGATAATGCGAACGAACGGATAGGAGCCTCATGGGCAACATACTTCACCACTACCGCAAGCGTTTCCCTATACCAGACATGAATCTCTGCCTTGTCACATGAGACGATGTAACATTGATCTCGTGACCAGGCAACACCGATAACATAATTTTAAAGCCTCCTCACGATTTCTCCATCGCGTTACCGGTTTACGATTGGGTGGTAGAGGACCCAAACGTCCAAATGGACTTTGCTCCCAATGTACGAGGCGCAGCAGAACGGGGATGACACGCACACCGTCGGATGCCGATCTCTGCATGGCTATTTCTGCCTCGGCTCGCAACTCGGATGAACTCATATAATCAGTGCTGACAAACAAAAGAATCATATCAGCCCGAGCTAGATCGTCCCGTATTGCTCTCTGGTGATCGCCCCCACTCAAAAATTCCCAGCGTGGAGCTTTTGTTATTCTGTTTGCCGAGCACAATGGGGCCAATTGCCGATCCACAGACCGAACTAAATCCTCATCTTCATCAGCATAAGAATAAAAGATATGCCACACTTTTGGGTTTGCAGATTGTTCATCCACGGCTACAATCCTCTCGATTCACCTCAATCGCGCAAATAGAAGAAAAGCAAGATAGAGAAACCCACACACTATTTGCCACCTGCTACACTCGCTTACTCATGTTATTCATGCATGCCATTTTATCATTTTTCTCCTAAATATCAATTTTGAGCACAACAAAATAGGCATCCTTTCACTCTTGAAAAGATGCCTACAATAGAACCTTCAAAATCTGGTGAAGAGATCTGCATAGCCAGCAGAACCCACACCTTACGCCCGTGTAAAAGATTACACCCTTCTTCTCGCCCCCACTACAATATTGTAGATAATAACAATAACTGCGATCACGATCAAAATGTGAATCAAACCACCGGCAATATGGAAAACGAGAAAACCGAGTATCCACAAAACGAACAAGACAACTGCAATGCCCCAAAGAATACCAGCCATGATAATTCCTCCTTGCGTACACTATGATTCCGGTTATTCTTCTCCGCAAATCATGTTCCATTTATTACTGATAACACGAATGAAACTTAAAAATAGATGTGCTAAAACTCTACTGATTTCCTCATTTAATCATGATGCCAGATTGTTCAAAATAGGAGTATATTTGCTCCGCGATAGGAGTCGATGTGGTGCATGCGGCACAGTATCGGGAGATCAGCAAGGGATGCTCTCGCATGCACCCACAAGGGGCGCGACTACGCGGGTGATCCTCCAACGCCACGCAATAAATTGTATAGTAATGACAAAACACTTTTTTCGGAGGGATAATCGCTATGAAAGCTGTATTATGTCAAACCTTTGGACCAGCCGAAAATCTCGTCTACACCGATGTGGACGCGCCTGTCGCCGGACCTCGTCAGGTAGTAATCAGTGTACGAGCATGCGGCGTGAGCTTCCCCGACACTTTGATCGTGCAGGGCAAATATCAAGTCAAACCACCCCTGCCCTTCTCGCCAGGTAGCGAGGTCGCGGGCATCGTGAAAGAGGTGGGACAGGGTGTCGCCAGCGTCAAAGCGGGAGATCGCGTGAGCGCCTTCGTCTCCTGGGGCGGCTTCGCGCAAGAGGTCGTGGCCGACGAGCACGCGCTGACCGTGCTGCCCGACGCGATGGATTTTGCCGCCGCCTCCCTGCTCACTCTGAACTATGGTACCTCTTACTACGCATTGAAGGATCGCGGCCAGTTGAAAGCAGGGGAGACGTTGCTCGTGCTCGGCGCGGCTGGCGGCGTCGGTTCCGCCGCGGTCGAACTGGGCAAAGCAATGGGTGCGCGTGTCATCGCCGCTGCCTCTACTGATGAAAAATTGGCTGTCAGTCGGCGTCATGGCGCGGACGCGGTGATCAACTACAGCAATCAGAGCTTGAAAGAGCGCGCGAAAGAATTGACTAACGGGCAAGGCGCGGATGTGATATTCGATCCTGTAGGCGACAAATATAGCGAGGAGGCGCTCAGAGCCATCGCCTGGCAGGGCCGTTACCTCGTGATCGGCTTCGCGGCTGGCGATATCCCACGTATCCCGCTCAATCTGACTCTCTTGAAGGGTTGCTCGATCGTGGGCGTCTTCTGGGGATCGTTCGCCCAACGCCAGCCTGAGCACAATCGTTCAAATATACAGGATATCTATCGCTGGTATCTAGAGGGCAAGCTGCAACCGGAAATTTCCGCTCGCTATCCCCTGGAGCGCGCGGTCGATGCCCTCAACGCTATTATCACACGTCAGGTAATGGGCAAAGTCATCCTCCAGGTGGGAGATGCATGATGAGCAAAGTCCTCACGATGCATGAAACCATCGAACGCTTCGTCTCCGATGGCACGTCGATCGCGTGCAGCCTGGCCCTGGAACCCTTCATACCCTACGCAGCGGGCCACGAGATCATTCGCCAGGGCAAGCGAAACCTGACCCTGGTCGGTCCCATTTCAGACATTTTATTCGACCAGCTGATCGGCGCGGGCTGTGTCGAGAAGATCGCGGCGGCCTGGGTGGGCAATGTCAGCGAGGGACTGGGTCATTGCTACCGCCGCGCGGTGGAAAAAGCGCTACCACGTTCGATTGAAGTCGAGGAACACAGCAACTATAGCATCGCGCTCGCCTTGCTCGCGGCCAGCCTCGGTGCCCCTTACATTCCCACGCACTCGCTGCTCGGCAGCGATATCGTGCGTAAAAATAGCGCGCTTCGCGTCGAGCCTTCGCCGTTGGATGATAGACCAGTCGTGCTTGTGCCCGCGCTGCGTCCTGATGTCGCCATCATTCACGTGCAGCGCAGCGATGCAGAGGGTAACGCGCATGCCTGGGGCAGCCTGGGTGTAACTAGAGAGGCCATGCTGGCCGCTAGAGATGTACTTATCGTCACTGAAGAAGTAGTTTCTCACGAAGTCATTGTCAGCGATCCCAGCCGTGTGCTTGGACCCGCGTTCAAAGTTCGCGCCGTCGTGCACGAACCATGGGGCGCGCATCCCTCACCAGTGCAGGGCTATTACAATCGCGACCATCAGTTCTTTCATGATTACCACCTGCGCACACGCACACAGGAAGGTTTCGACCAATGGCTACAAGAATGGGTGCTTGCCATTCCCGATCGCGCAACATACCTGGCAAAACTTGGCGACGAGCAGCAACAAGAGCTGCACATCAAACGGCATAGCTATGCCGCGCCCGTCGACTACGGTTATTGAATGTATCATCTCTATTCAACGGAGCATATATGCAAAAACAAGCACCATATACCGACCGTGAACTGATGGTGGTGTGCGCCGCGCGCGAAATCCAGGACGGAGAACGCGTCTTCGTCGGCATGCGACTCCCTCTGCTGGCCTTCGCCCTGGCGAAATATACACACGCGCCCAATTGCAGCGGACTCTTCGAGACCGGCACTATCCGCGACACACCTGCCTCCGAACTACTCTACACCATGGGCGATCCTCCCAACATCCACGAAGCGTTATGGACCACCGGCACACGCGAAGTGCTCGGCCTGATGGCGGCGGGCGAGGTACAGCTAGGCTTTATCGGTGGCGCGGAGATCGATCGTTACGGCAATCTCAACACCAGCATCATCGGCGATTGGCAACAACCCAGAGTACGCCTGCCCGGCAGCGGCGGTGGCGCGGACATCGCCTCCCTCGCCGATCGACTCGCGATCATCATGCCACACGACAAACACCGTTTTCGCGAACGCGTCGACTTCGTGACCAGCCCCGGCTACGGCTATCCCGACGAACAGGGTCCCGCCGGTGTAAAATGGCGCGAACGCGTTGGCCTGCCACGTGGTGGTCCATGCGCGCTGATCACCACGCTCGGCGTCTTTGGCTTCGATCCCATCAATGGTGAAGCCATCTTGCGCTCATATCATCCCGGCACCACTATCGAGCAGGTACAGGAACAGACCGGCTGGCCCCTGCGGCTCGCGCCCGGCTGTGCCGAAACCGTCGCGCCCAATGATGACGAGCTGCGCCTGATCCGCCAATGCGATCCGGCTGGCGTGTGGACAAATTGACATCTTCCCCATACAGAGAATGCTGGGGATTCCTCACCTCACGAGTGGGGCTTTCGTTTGAAAGGATAACTATCCTCATCCATCAAGAGAGCCATAACCACCAATAGGTGAGTACATTTTGGATGTATACGTACACGTATACGCAGATAGATGGGGAGAATTCCTTGTGGTCTTCTATTGCCTCAGGGTTTTAAGTGATGTTAGGAAAAGAGGAGAAATTTGAGGAGGGAAATAGCAACTCGCATCTCCGCGAGTTATGCTCGGATCGTAGAGTGGTTCGTCGATGAAACAACATTCACGAAATGGTCGCTAACAACAGACAATAATAGGGTTACGCTTTACAAATTTAGGCGCAACTTCAGGCCGATTGACTCACCTGCGTCTCCGTCTCTTGCTCGATGCTGCTCGCGACATGGAAGATGATGCCCCAACTCATGAATACATCGTTAAAGTAGCGCCAGGCGAACGTACGCCACGGCTCTCCATCCCACGTGCTCGATAGAATATAGCGCTGTGCCTGACCCGGCTCCTGCGTCAACAAAAAGCCTTTGCAGTGGGGAGTACGCCGCAGGTCCTCGTTAATACGCTGAAACGCCTCATCCAGGTAGTTCTCTTGCGCATCGAGGATGGTAATCGTTGCGATTTCGGTTAACATAAGTAGAATTTCTCCTCTCAACAGAGTTGATTGCGAAATGATAGATGTCGTTTATAAGTCCGGATGCATTGCCCCATCTAGCCCTTTGCTCGTTCACATCAGGCCAATGGAAAACCTGCAATCCTATGCAGTTCCACGTCATTTAGCTATGTGGTATACTGCATTACCTATATGATACAAGCAATTTCGTGCAATGTCAAGGATAAAAACGCATCCTTGAGCAACGTTTTTCCGCCTATTCGTGAAGATAGGTGCAAATAAGAGCAGGTATGTACTGCGCGTTTGTACGCACAGTATAAAGAAGGTGTAGAGTTATGTTAACAGCCGAACGCCGTCAATATATCCTGACGGTTCTCCAGCGCGACGGCAAGATCGTCGCCAAAAATCTCAGTGAAGAGCTGGGCCTGTCGGAAGATACCATCCGCAGAGATTTACGCGATCTGGCCGGGGACGGCCTGCTTTTACGCGTACATGGAGGAGCGTTGCCTTGCTCGCCCGCCAACTCCAGTTTCGCATCCAGGCAGGAGCAGGCCACGGCAGCCAAAACATCCATCGCGCGTGTCGCCGCTCGCCTGGTGCGACCCGGACAGGTGGTTATCCTGGACGCGGGCACCACCACACTGCAAGTGGCGCAAAATCTCCCCCTGGACCTACGTGCCACCATCATCACTAACAATCCACCCATAGCATCCGCACTCGCCGAACATAACGCATTAGAAGTTATCCTGCTCGGCGGTCACTTGTTCAAATCATCGCTCGCCACCGTTGGCACGACCACCATCGAGGAGTTGCGCCGCATACGCGCTGACCTGTGCTTCCTCGGCATCTGTAGCCTCCATCCCGAAGTCGGCATCAGCACCAGCAA
This sequence comes from uncultured Dictyobacter sp., assembly GCA_964657925.1. Taxonomy (GTDB): domain Bacteria; phylum Chloroflexota; class Ktedonobacteria; order Ktedonobacterales; family Ktedonobacteraceae; genus Dictyobacter. The sequence continues at coordinate 10,708 of CAZZWK010000050.1, read as the reverse complement.
TCTGGAAGAAGCCTACCTCAAACGCGCCATGATCGAGTGTTCAGCCGAAACCATCGCGCTGGCCTCGCCCGAAAAACTCAATACAGCCGCAACCTATCTCGTCGGCCCCGTGACCGAGTTGACCGAGATTATCACCGAAAGCTCCGTTAGCGATGACATATTACAGCCCTACCGCGATCTCGGCATCACCATCACACCCGCGTAGGGCAAGAGATGCTGGGAGCATCCCAGCATCTCTTGCCCTGAAACTGCACGAATATGCTTGACAATGCACGTTTACGCGGGCTATGCTGTAAATGGTGAGGCAATAACACAGTGATGATTGGAGATGAATACATGGACCCCCAGTGGTTGCAGTGGGCCAAAGAGCTACAAACCATGGCACAGACGGGATTGACTTACGTCAAAGACCCTTACGATAAAGCGCGCTACGAACGCATGCAGAGCATGGCCGCCGAGATGATGGCCTTGCAAGCGGATGCCGAGCTACCTTTCGTCAAAGAACTCTTTACTCATGAACGCGGCCATGCCACACCCAAGATCGATGTACGCGGTGCCATCTTCCGTGATGACACCATCCTGCTCGTCAAAGAACACTCGGACGGTTGCTGGACACTACCCGGAGGTTGGGCGGATGTCGAAGAGTCCGCCAGCGAGGCCACTGTGCGTGAGGTCTACGAGGAATCCGGCTACCGCGTGCGCGCCACCCGTCTTCTGGCGCTCTACGATCGCGCGAAACACGACTACCCACCCCATGCCTACTATGCCTACAAACTCTTCTTCGAATGCGTGCTTATCGACGAACAACCTGTTGTTCATCAAGCAAGCAACACTCCTGGCTACAACGAGATTGACGAGGTCAACTTCTTTCGCCTGGACGATCTACCACCGCTATCGCACACTCGCATCACCCCATCCCAACTTACGCGCATCTTCGCATTACACCAACACCTATCTCAGGCGGCTGACTTTGATTAGCGCTACGCGGACTTTGCCGCTATAGCAAGATTCATCACAAGCAAACCACAAGAATGGTCAACACCTTATAGAAACATGCCATCCACCATACATTCAATATCTAGGCTATAAGAAGTTAAAACATGCAGAACATAAAAAACATTCTTTGTCATGCTATCCTCTTTGATCTGGATGGCGTGCTTGTCAGCTCGATCGCCAGCGTCGAACGCAACTGGCGCGCGTGGGCGCTTATGCACGATCTCGATCCCCAGGCTGTTCTCGCCGCTATTCATGGTCGTCGTTCCGAGGATACTATTCGTGTGATCGCGCCTCACCTGCCCTTACAGGAAGAGGTGCATCGTGTTGAAGCAATGGAAATTTCCGACACCTCCGACGTTACAGCCATGCCCGGTGCTGCAAAACTGCTCTCGTTGCTTCCCTCAACCAGTTGGACCGTGGTCACTTCCGGCTCGCGTGCTCTGGCAACCGCACGTCTGCAAGCCGCTCACCTCCCCATCCCCACAACTTTCATCTCCGCCGACGATGTCTCACATGGCAAGCCCGATCCCGAGGGCTATCTTAAAGGTGCCGAGCTTCTCGGCGTCGCGCCGGAGCAATGCATCGTTATCGAAGATCAACTTCCCGGCATCCATGCCGCCCGCGCCGGTCATATGCAATCCATCGCCCTCGGCCCGGCTTTCTCCTCTACTGATTGCAGGCTAGCTGATGCCTGGATACCTAGTTTAGAGAGTTTGAGTGTGGAAGTGAGAGAGGATGGCGTGTTGGATGTGGAGATACAAAAAAAATAGCGCAACTGAAAAGGATAATAGCAAAAAATACTTGATGATATTCCTCGTTAGATTCTAACTGCTAAACCTATCCTCTGCACATGATCCGGCTCAATTTCAACTTCTTTAGCAACATCCTGTTTCTCCAATGCAGCGGAACTAAATTCTTCTTTTTGCAGATTCTCTCGTTCTTTATCTGCCAACAACCTCTGCTTCTGCTCGATCATAATCTCGCTAAGCGCTTTACGGACTTCAGGAATTGGCACCTCACCAAATTGCAGGTTGACTGAGAAGTTGAACTCGTCGCGTTCCAGCATCTCGTTGAGATGACCTTCCTCAGTCAGGTCTACGGACTGGTAACGCAACAAATCCTTCGCCTTGTAGCGACCTGAATGCATGATCCTGTCCCATTCAGGCGTGCCAGGATAGGGCCGGAACTCGAAAACACTGCAACGAAATGTGCCTGAGTTACAGTCTGATACTTTCCACAGCCTCTCGATCAACTCTGTACTCTTGTTTAAATCATCGCGTGTTTCGGTAGGATAGCCAAAAATAAAATACCCCTTGACGTTGATTCCACGCTCTGTCAGATCACGCACAACTTTGATCGTCATATCAGTATCGATACGTTTACCCATATATTGCAGTACACGCTCGCTACCAGATTCTATCCCCAGCGCGATCTCACGACATCCAGTATCCCTCACCTCATCTAGCATCTGATCGCCCACTTTAGCCAGGATATTAATACGACCGGTCGCATCCCAACTCCACTTATTGCCAATACCGGATTCACGAAATGCGCTCGTCCATTCCCTCATGAAACGAGGGCTTGCTAAAAAGAGATCATCGACAAAGCGAAATGCCGTTACTCCATATTTGTCATTGAGTTGCTGCATCTCTTCAATAATATTATGTGGGTCACGTGTGCGTATAGAAATATCACGGTTGGCGCTGAGCGCAGCGCCACAAAACGCACAATCATATGGACACCCTCGTGACCCCACTAGATTGGCTTCAATAACACCATCACGTGTCCTAAAAGGATCTTGCGTAAGAAAATCCCGATTGATAAACGGCAACGTATTGATATCGGGCGCGAGCCAATATTTCTTGTCGGCATCAAGAGGCAAAGCACTCTGCCTGCTTGTTCTGTCATCCGCACGCCAGTACACATTCGGCAATTCCGCCCGTCGAGAAATATCCTCAAGGATAGCAGCCGTACGGTATTCCGCTTCACCTAAAATTAAAGCATCGATACGAGGTATATTTTTATCGGCCAGAATGATTTCGGGCATGGCCTTTGCCTGATGTCCTCCAAGCATAACCTGTATTTTTGGATCAAGTTCGTGCAAAATTTGTACACTATAACGATATGTCGGGGCCAGCAAATTCAAACCCACCCAGCGAGGTTTATACGTATTGACCAGATTGACAATGCGCGAGATGCCGACTCCATTTGCTTCAGCATCCAGCACAGCGACATTGAACCCTCGCTCCTGAGCATACGTCGCAATGTAACCTAAACCGAGAACTGGTAGGGTAAAATCGTTATAGCGTTTCTCACTATCATAATTCTTGAGAGGAGAATTAATGAAAACAGCGTCTATCCTTCGGCTTAAATCAATCCCTGCAAGGAGCCTCTCACCTTTCTCCTCGCTCATAATACAATCCTCATCTCAATAATCACCTTCGATAACGACATTATTTAAAACCTGATCAGGCATACCTACAGATAGAAATACGCTCAAATGCCCTTCCACCCAGATTCCTTAAAAGACAAAAAAGCTGAACCATACACCAGGAGGTAAGCCATTATAGCCCCTACATATGGTCCAGCTTTTTTATTGAACTGTTCTTGGAAATCTACCTCTGACTTTTCCCATTCAACACTTGAAATACATTGACGCGCCCAATATCGAACGGCCAGATCATATGGATGCTCATCCCAATGAACGGTAAGATCACAATATGCTACACGTGCTGTCCAATTGCCAATTCCTTTGATCGCTATCAAAGTCTTTAAGGCTTCTTCGGGAGAAGCGACACGCACAAAATCCTCTAAACCCTTTTGTTCCGAAAGTACCTCGGCGAGATGGACAATTGTTTTCGCCTTGAAACCAAGACCGCAAGCAAGAAGATCATCAAATGATGCCTGAATAATTGCCTCTATTGTTGGAAAAGCATAGTAAATACTATTATGATACTCCAACTTATCTCCAAAGCATGTAATAAATCGGTGAAGTACTTTTTTTGCTTGTAAAGCTGTAATCACCTGACGAATAATACCTTTGACCAAAGCTTCCCATAAAGTCTCACTGGCAATATGAACGAGGGGAGCACGCGAACGAAAAAATTTGGCGAGAGCCGAGGGTATGAGAGTGTCTATTACTTCTGGCAATGGCAGAGGAAGCAGCAGCTGTGAAAGCTTTTCTCGCACATCATCATGACGTACTAGATTTTGGCTATGCCATAAGACGATGCCTTCCTGTGAAACCGATAACGCCACAAGGTTGCTCTCCAAAGAGGCTATTCGATGCCAGGTCAGATCGATCCCAAAAAAATCGGGCGAACAAAAAGGACTTGGTGGAACAGGGCACCGTTTCGATAGCAAAAGAGTATACGGCAGCGTGAAGCTGCCGTAGTATGCTTCTTCTGAGAACATCTCTTGTGTTCCTAAGCTTATCTGTAACTGTCCACTCTCCACCATTGAGGGTGTGCCCTTCTTTCGGCTTCTTAGGTACGTTCAACGCAAGTGAAAATACCTTACTTACGTCAAGTATGCGGAATTTTATGAGATAATGCAAGACCCATGCTAAATGTAGCATATATGTACTTGTTAGATACAACTCTTCATTATCCTACAACAAAAAAGCAAAAACGTGATAAACAAGAAGATACAATCTGAAGCACTTTCTTTGCTATAATTATATCTTCTTATATATTATATTATGCTTCTTGGTATTTACATTATACATACTAAAACAAATATATACGCTTTCTCCTATTTAAAATAAATTTATTCCCATAAGTTTATGTATGTTATAATTATCGTGAGCTATGTACTTATTCTTTTTTCAGCAACACTTCAAGGTTTATCACACAACACTTTCAGCTTTATCCGGCACCACTTTCTCTTTCCTTTTAAATTGCTTTAGGTCATGGTCCCAGGCAAAGACAGTATTCCCTCCAACGTCCATTGCCATCTTCAAAACATCATCAAACGAGGATACCACCTTTTTTCGTACTTCCCTGATCGCTAGCGCCTCTGGATTTTCCTGGAGATAGCGATTGAGAATATCCAATAATTTTTCGTACTTATAAGAAGTTACGGCAAGGCGAGCAGTAATCGTATCCATATCGATCATGCCATCCGGCAAAGTCGCTTCTTCGACATACACACGAGTACTATTAATGCGATAAGGGCGATGTAATGCATCATGTAAACGCTGGGCATCCTCTAATGATTGAGCCTGTCCAACTCCTTTCATGAGGATATAAAAACGATCTCTGTAAACATGATAGATTTTACAGGTCTCTGGTTTACGTATCGTCGCGTGAAACTGACCTTGAATACGCATTCCTACCTCTCGGCACAAATTCCTGACCATCAGATCGCCATATTTATTCGCAAGGCTTCCCAACTTATCCACATCGACGGCAACACAAGACACCCATTTTTCATCTCCTGGCGTGGGATCTTTCCCTTCTTCTAAAACCGTATCATCAGTCACGCTTATCTTTCCCTGTTTGATATCGGCAAGAAGACTCTCGAAGTCCTGGACAAACTCAGTCTCTGAACCAAAATCTTCGAAGGAACGATCTATAATCTCCGGTTTTGAAATGCACTCCGCAAGATTACGCACAATCTCCTTCCCTGTCGCGTCCCCCTTGAGCAGGTCTTCTAATACACGCGATACCAGGCGCAAAACACGGAGGTCGCTTTCGTTGAAAGCATCGGGCACATTGCCAGAAACATATAATACCCCTAGCGGCTGCCCTCCTTCTCCTCCAATCGGCATTGCAAGTCGAGCATGTTCTTCCCCTTGCCCATCACCTCTATAAGAGATGCCGCGCTGATAAAGCACATGACTACTCTGGAAAGCCCTGATGGAAAAACGGTTTAATTCAGTTGAATAAAAGGTCTCGCCCAGTTTCTCAGGCACGTTTTGGCTGATCGCACGGATGACCAGTGTACGTTGATCGAGCGGCAACAATGAATCTTTCGCCAACAAAATACAACTATTGTGCCAACGCGACTGACCATCAGCGTCGACCCCTCCTAACGTCACGATCGTATCGGCAAATTTGTTGAAAAGCACGTCGGGCGCGTAAATATCACGTTGAAAATTCGGCATCGGTAGCAGTACATCGTACATACTCTGACTAAAGGCGGTGCTCCATTCATCGAAACTGGCATAAATCGGCGCGAGTAAACGATGAATTGTCGCTGTAACCTCAGAACTCAAGTTCATCGCCTGCATCTGCCTCTCCACGACTATTAACGTACACTCGTCCGGCAACATCTTCTCATCTTGAATGCTAACAATCTTGAAATCTGTGTAATACTCGAAATCAGGCAAAGGATCAAGGAATGTTGAGAAATACCCATTTTGGCCCGACCAACCGATCAAAGAGAGCCCAACTTTGGAGATATCCTTGCTCTGAAGACCAAGAAGAGAAACCGTAGGACGAGTACACGGTAATATAATACCAGCCACAGTATTTTTATTCTCGGTGACCAAACTGAGAGCAAGCCGCAAAATTCGCGGAATATAATAGCGCCAAAAATTCAAAATCAGGCTGTTTTCTAATCGCTTTTCAAATTTATCTTTCTTCCCAATATCCGCGTTCAAAGCCAACAGGCTCTGCTGCGGCGTGGGTAAAGCTATCTCTTTCCACAGATCTTCTATATCGAGCGGTATGTCGCCAGGAGCATAACGGGCATCTATTAAAGCACGAATAATCGCGAGCTTATCGAGATCAGCATAAGAATAATGGCGTTGCCCATTTGCATGCCGCGTAGGCTTCAGCAGTTCGCGCTCTTCCCAATCGCGCAGCTGATTTTCAGTAAAACCAAATAAGTTAGCCGCACGACCGATAGTCACTGTCGTTTCAGAACGAACACGCTGCATGGTTTCTCGAATGCGCATCTGCGTCTCAGGCTCTTGAAGGTAATCTTCAACACTTTTTTCTACCGAATTGCGCTCGTCCACGCTAACCTCCTGCAAACCAAAAGAAAAACGCTCCTATTATTCAAAAAGTAAATGATGTTTGACATAGTAAACCATAAACTGAATGACTGCCGTACACCCATAAAATAAAAATGAATTGGTCATAAAAGAACACTCTATGACTTAATGAACATGATTTCCTCCCTTATTTGATCATATAGGCCACTAAAAATCAATTAATTTGCCATTAAAGTTGTTCTTAAATTAACTTATCTCATCTTCCACCTAGGCCTTTTTACATACTCACAAAAGTTTGCAATTGAAAGAAAAAGATGAGAAAAGCATAACAGGAGGCTCTTGATAGTTATGGCACAGGAAAAGCGACAATACAAAGCTCTTTTGAATAGCGTGGAGTAAATGACTAACGGAAAAGGAACACTACTCCACTCTACTCCTTCTTGTCTTTGTCCTTCCTAGAAGTTACCACCTTAAATTGCTGGTTTTCTGAGGACCAGGATAGGAGTACATCGCCACCGACACTTTCACCCTCCGTCAGCCCACGCTCCAGTTGCTGCAGCATCTTCGCCCGTAAAGCAAGATCGCTAGTTTGATTAGCGAAAATCGTTTGTAACGCTTGATAACTATAAGAAACCACAACCGCACGAATCTGAATGGTGTTCAATAGTAAGATGCTGCCAGAAACAGAGGGCTGCGCTATAAAAGAACGCTGAAGACTGACACCATAAGATTCTTGTAACTCATTCCATATGTTCGTCACGTTCGATAACACATACTCTGGTGCACCCGCATTCAGTAGAAAACAAAAACGGCTACCGTAGAGGTGATAAAGTGATATATCCCTGCTAAAATGAGCACCTATCAGCCCCTTGAGACGTGAACCTATGCCATGGCTTAAATTACGTATAGCTTGATAACCATACATGGCGGTTAATATAGATTGATTGTTTAAATCTACCATCACCAACGAAAAACGCCTTACATTCTGATCCTCATCGGCTTTTTGCTCCTCTCCGGCTGGCACCTTGTCATTTCGTACCACGGAAAGATAAGCACTGATATCATGAAGAAATTCGTTCTCAGACAAAAAATCTTTAAAAAATGGATCAATAATATTGGGGTGCCTTATGATGTCGGATAAACGTGTGTTACTCTGTTGGTAAGCATAGTAGATTGCAAACGCTTCTTCGATCAGTTTCCCTAACAGCCGTAAAATACGCTGATCCTCAACTGAGAAAGCCTCGTCTTCATCCGAACCTATATATAATACCGCTCGCGGCAAACCACGCTCATCATTCAACGCCATAGCAAATACCGACTTCACATTGCCCTCGATCTCGCGAAAACGAATAGTCTCATCGTCTTCCGTTACTTCAGGTCTATAAATCACATGTCCACTCAAAAAAGCCCTCAGACTGACACTTAGCGATGAATCATATGGAACGACCAGCGTTTGACCAACACGATGCGGCGAATGCGTACTCTGAGCGTACACAAGCAATGTACGCTGGTTCAGAGGCAAAACACCGTCCTCGTCCTTCGGCAGCAATATACAACTGAAACGCCAACGCGGTTGATCTTGTACTAGCTCACCGCCAACCTGCACGACCATATCAGCCAGATTATTGAAAATAGTGTTTGGAAACGGATAATCATGAGCATGGGCAGGCAGTGGCGCAACCACACTGCCTCTGCGGATATTCAATGCAAACGATTGTGTCGACGCTTGCTGACGCAACCAGCCCAATACACGCCGTGCCGTTGTTTGTTCTGGCAGCGCGGGAAGTGTAAATGAATGAATGCGTCGTGGAATAACCAGCAAAATGTCATCCTCATCCCCTATGCTGAAAGGAATTAGACGGTAATCGTCCGCATACTCAAAAAAAGGAGCCGGGGTAAGAAAAGAATAAAACGTTTCGTTCTCTTTCAACCAACCCACAAGCGACTCCCCAAGCACTGCAAGCTGATTGACATCTAGTTGGAGCAATGAAAGAGATACTCGTCGTAGCGGAAAGATAAGACCTACCGGCTTATCCGCGTGTTCACAAAATAGCAGCAATGAAAGTTTTAAAACTCGCGGCAGCGTATAATCCCAAAATAAACGCGCATCTGCTCTCTCTAGATAATTCTCAACTGAAAACGATTCCTGTTCATTTCTTTCGTCTGACTGGCTCATTGGGCCTCCCTGTCCGTACAAAGCTTATGCTCAATCGCAGCTATACTGTGACAACATACAAAGGCAAGGGGCAGTACAGTCTCAACTAGTAATATTCTCTCCACTACTAGTAAAGACTGCTGATCACTCATTCAATAAACTTCCTCCAAAAGAAAACCCTTTGTTAAAACCTCCTTCCCTTTCTCACATATAGGTGCTCACGTATACATTTACTATTACAATAAAAAGATTAATGGTTAAACCTCCTACTTCTTAATCAACACTTTGAGCAATTACTTATTACTATCTTGACTTATTCTTAAAGTAATGGCAATATTGTTAGTGTAGATACAAGATAATCTATTCATCTAGAGTGTAGCAATCATAGATTAGTTCATCATCGTTTCCTGTATGATTCCGTTACCGACTTAGGCAGTCAGAAAGGAATTACAGCATGGCTACGCATACTACCGTTAATTGTATTACTCTAGATGAAAATTTGTACATGTGGGAAGAATTATATAACTGGCTCATTCCTCAAGTCAAGCGCTGGATCAGTACGTCCGACGTGCCAACATGGGCAGAACAGGCAAATGATATTGCCTCCGATATCGCTCAAGAAACCATTACCCGTGTCTTTCACTCTGTCCATAAAGCCGAGCAAGGTCACGCTCCCCCTATCGCTTCTTTAAAAGGCTTTAGCCTTATTGTCGCACGCAACTACTTTAAAGATTTGCGGCGCAAAGAGATACGTTTTGTTCACTTTAACCCTTCCCCCAATCCTATAGACGATCAACACGGCATAAATTTGTCTATCATTTTCGATCCAAACGATCCCATCGAAAATATAGTCAATGTGCTCTTCTTTAAAGAGATCGTGATCAGGCTAGCGGATATTATCGCGTCACTGCCCACACAGCAGAAAGAAACATTGTTAACCGCACTGGCTGACGACCTTCCAGGCCAGCCTGATCTGCATGGTCCGCTCACCCTCTTGCAGCAAGCACTGGCCGACCGAGGCTTACCTTTGCAAAACTATGTGCATGGCAAACCTACTGACGTGTGCCTAAAAAAACGCTTTGCCGCAAATCTCCATGCCGCTAAACAACAGGTGGCGAAACGCTATCAGGACACGTACAACTCCCGTCTGGAGCGTCCTTAATATTCTTGATATCCCCCCTCTCTCTATAAAAAGATTGTCCACGTACATACAGTCCATCCTGGTTCTAGTTTAGGGAGACGGTCATGTTGTCAAGAAACAGGCAAAACTCAGCGGAATCTACGTTCCTTGTCGTCACTGTAGTCCTATTTGTAGCGCTCCTGATCGTGATAGTCATCTTGTTAGGATACAACTCGCTCATCCTGGAGTGGATCGCCGCCGCCTTTCTGCTTGTTACCATCGCTGCCCTGCTGACAATCCTGGTTGTCGACAAGACCAGCGCACTGCATGACAAAATGCATTTTTATAAGACACGACAGAAACAGCGAGAATTCTCGTTGGAGGCCTACAAAACGAGAACGGTAAACTCCTCCCACAACCATCGGAGGCACTACTAAAGCCCCTCCCATAAACAACCTGCTCCATAGTAGCTAGCGTAGCGGCACCTGTGTACCAA
>CAZZWK010000049.1:41898-45887 GCA_964657925.1 uncultured Dictyobacter sp. | reverse complement strand
CGGGATGTAGAGTTGTGTCGGTTGTATCCATGGAGGGTTGAGCCTTTCGTTAAAAAATAGATATTGGGGTGCCGGATTCGGACTCCTGAACTCGACATCCGATTTCTCGGACGCCGTGCGCGGACGCGATAAATCGGGTCCATACTTTACGTGGCACGATGAATCGGGTTGATGAGCGTTCTATGTTGTTAATCGGTTTTCAGGTTTGGATGGTGCATTTTTATGCAACGATATGATAAAGGCATTGTAACACCGAATTGTTGGTGAGGGGAAGGGTCATTTTTGACATTGTTGATAGAGTTGGTTGTGTATTTTGGATAGGGGGTTGTTGGTGGAAGTGAGTATGGAGAGGTGAAATAGTGAGGCAGATGGCATTGTTGGGCAGGGGGATGGGGATTTGTGGAGATTTGTGGTAAATTAGGAGGTAAGATGTTGCTTTTGATTTAAGGGGAGGGTCTGGCTATGCCGCTGCTGGAAACGCTGATGCTGGAGGTGGGTGCTTCGATCGGGAAGGCGCTTTTGAAGAAGTGGACGGGGGGAAACGACTTGATGGGGGACGTGACGGGGAATGTTGTCGATACATTGAAGGGGCAGGCGGATGCAAGGCTCGCGCAGAGGAGGGCAAAAAGGCAGTTCGAGATGATTGGAGAACACGTGGGGAGAGATCTACTGCCGATTTTCGAGGGGGAAGGGGCAGGACTGGACGAGGGGGCGCGCACGGCGGTGGCGTTGGAGGTCGGGGAGACGCTGAACCGGATTACGAGCGAGATGGTGGTGAAACGGGATCTGGAGCCAACGGCGATCGCACGACAATTATTGCAGGAGCGATCGGCACAAGACTGTGGTTTTTCGGAAGGGGAGGGGATGCTATATGAGCGCACGGTGAAAGAATCGTGCATGTATATTGTGGAGATCGCCAAGGATCTGCCGCAGTTTACGGAACGGACATATGCCGAGATTTTGAGTCGCGAGGGGCAGTTGTTGGGGATCGCGGACAAAATTCTGGCGGAAGTGGCGCGGATGCGGGCGGAGCAGGACCCGACGCTGAAAGGGTCGCAATTCGAACTGGAGTATTTGCGTACAGTCAGGCTCAAGCTGGACAGGCTGGAACTTTTCGGATCGGGCATGTCGATGGCGAACCGCAGATACTCGCTGAGCCTGGCGTATATCACGCTATCGGTCGAGCGGAGGGTGATGCGAGAACTGATGCCCTTTGAAAGGGGTCGGAAGATACTCCGGTCCCCAATAGACTTAGCGGAATCAGGGGACGAGGAAGAGAAGGTTGAGGAGATCGTAAGGCAGACGGAGGCAGTGGATGAAGCGTTGAAGGACGCGCAATCGGTGCTGATCTTTGGCGAGGCGGGCTCGGGCAAGACGACGCTGTTGCAGTGGATCGCGGTACAGGCGGCGACGCATACATTACCAGTATCGTTGCAGGCATGGAATACGGCGGTACCATTTTATATTCGTTTGCGACAGCATGTCGCGGAGGCATCATGGCCGATGCCAGAGGCGTTCGTGAAAGCGGTCGCACCAGAAATCGCGGGCGAGATGCCTTACGAGGGATGGGCGCATCAATACCTGCGCAACGGACGAGCTATTGTACTGGTGGATGGCATCGACGAGGTGCCGGAGGGGCGACGCGAAAGCGTGTACGAGTGGATAGAGGGGCTGATGGAGCAGTTTCCGAAGGCGCATTTCGTTGTCACTTCACGTCCGTACGCGGTCGCGGAGGGAAAGTTGCGCAGGAAGGAGCTGGTGAATGCCACGCTACTGCCAATGAAGATAGAGGATATCGAGCTGTTCGTGGAGCAATGGCACACAGCGATACGAGAGAATATGCAGGACGCGGAGGAGCGCATGTCGTTGCCGGAGGCGGCGGAGCATTTGAAGGAGGAGATTGGCAAGACGAACGCACTGCGCATGCTGGCGAAGAATCCATTGTTGTGCGCGATGCTGTGCGCGCTGAACTGGGCACATCATCAGCAGTTGCCATCGAACCGGATCGAGTTGTACGAGGAATGCTGTAAGCTGTTGATCGAGCGCAGGGATAGCCAGCGAAAGATTTCACTGGAGCAGTATCCAGCGGCTGAATTATCGTACGAGCAGAAGGTCTTTTTGCTGGAAGATTTAGCCTACTGGTATGTACGGAGTAATCAGACGGAAGCACTGGTAGACGAGGTTGATCGACGCTTTACACGTAAATTGCAGCAGCTGGGTAGTAACACACAACATATCAGCGGCACTGATGTGCGGCAATTGTTTGTCGAACGGTCGGGAATCATACGTACACCGATGATTGACGCGGTAGATTTCGCGCATCGCACATTTCAGGAATATTTGACGGCAAAGGCAATTGTGTACGAAGAGGAGAGTAGAGCACTGGTACAACAGGCGCACGAGGATCAGTGGAGGGAAATCGTGCCGATGGTCGCCAGCATGCTAACGAAAAAGGCGCGTGAGGAATTTGTACAACGGTTGATGAAGCAAGGCGAACGAAGAAAAAATCGGCAGTATCGCTTGCGAATGTTTACGTTGGCGGCCCTCAGCGCACAGGCCGGGCAAGAAGAGGTGAATGCAGAGACAAAAGCACAACTCCAGGCATGCTTGAAGTCGTTGGTGCCGCTGCAAAATATGGAGGATGTGGAGCTATTGAGGCAAGTAGGTGAGTTGGCGGTGCCGTGTTTTGAGGCGAGGATACAGTATAGTACACAGGTCGCGGTAGCATGTGTCAACGCGCTGACAAATGTTGGGAGTGAGACGGCGTATGAGGTGTTGGAGACTTATAGGAATGATTATACGTCGGATGTTATTAATGCAATGATTATGGGTCTGGAGAGTGCCAGCAATAGACAGAGTTATGCCACACGTTTTTTAGAACAGATTGAAGAGGTTCGGGCAAATGATGATAAATTGTTCAGGTATTTGAAATATATACCTCATCTCACTTCTCTTTCGTTGGATGACCTGCCTGCTCATCCCAATTTCTCCCTCCTCTCTCAGCTTCCTCACCTCACCTCTCTTACCTTCTGGAATTTGCCCGCCCTGTCTAATCTTTCCTTCCTTTCTCAGTTTCCTCATCTCTCCTCTCTTCTTTTATTTGATGCATCAGTACTTTCTGATCTCTCCGCCCTCCTTCAGCTTCCTAACTTGGCTTTTCTTACCTTGTGGGACCTACCTGCCCTCCCCGATCTCTCCTTCCTCGCTCAGCTTCCAAACCTCTCTTCCCTCGACTTGCGGGATCTGCCTGCCCTCTCCGATCTCTCCTTCCTCGCTCAGCTTCCAAACCTCTCTTCCCTCAACTTGTATAATCTGCCTGCCCTCTCCGATCTCTCGCCGCTTAAATATTTGAAGAATTTGAAGAAGCTTACGCTGCGAGGGAATGAGCATGTCTGGGATTTTTCGGTGTTGGAGCAGTTAGAGAAGCTTGAACGGGTTGAGTTGCGAGATTTTAGTTATGAGCCGGTATTGCCGGAGAATGTGAGGAAGATTTTAGTGATAGAGGATAGGAGATGATTATTTTTATGCAAGATACAAATGATCAGTTTACTACGAATTTTTTGGGTTGACAAAAGTTTGTAAGCTCGGTACACTAGAGAGGTTCAAAATATATTAAGCAGACGCGGGGCAAACGCGTGGTTTGCCCTACGCGGACGGGAAGGGATCAGCAGATGGACGCGACAGTTTGTTTGGGGATAATGCGTCGTATGGGCTGGATGCCAGGGATGATGGTGTCCGGTGGTCTGCTGCTGTCCTTTGAACCTTTTTGGAGCGATTGAGTTTTTCGGAAAAGATTTGAGAGAGGGGCGCAGGCGATAGACCTGGGCCTCTCTTTTTTTGTGGTAGTGTGGGAAAAGGTGGATTGGAAGGGTTGTATGGCGATGGGGGAGTGGAGGTGGGTTCGGTTTATGGGGAGAAGTGGGGATGGGGTAGATAAGGCACGATAAATCGGGGTGAGCACGATAAATCGGCTCCTACCGGAGATGTTG
>CAZZWK010000049.1:0-41798 GCA_964657925.1 uncultured Dictyobacter sp. | reverse complement strand
TAAGGCACGATAAATCGGGGTGAGCACGATAAATCGGCTCCTACCGGAGATGTTGATTTATGAGTTTGAGAGGTGAAGATATGACGGAGATACGGGATCGATGGGAAGAGGAAGCTGTGGAGAGTGGGAGGAGGCGGTATTATGTGACGACGGCGATCGATTATCCGAACGCGGCGCCGCATATCGGGCACGCGTTGGAGAAGGTGGCGGCGGATGTGGTGGCGCGGTATCACCGGTTGCGGGGGGATGATACGTACTTCAGTATGGGCATCGATGAGAATAGTTTGCATGTGCTGACGGCGGCGAATGCGCATGACATGGAGCCGCACGCGTGGATCGACCAGTTGGATCGCGAGTTTCGGCTGGCGTGGAGGAAGTTGAATATCTCGTACGACTATTGGATGCGGACAACGGAGGAGCGGCACACGAGGGCGTCGCAGGAGATGTTCAGGCGGGCGGTGGAGAAGGGGGATATCTATAAGGGGACGTACTCGGGGTGGTATTGTCCGAACTGCAACACGTTTTATACGGCGGATGAGCTGATTGGTGGGCATTGTCCGAATCATCCGTCGATCTCGCCGGAGTGGTTGCACGAGGAGAATTACTTTTTCGCGCTGTCGAAATATAGCGAACGGTTGCTGGAACATTTCGAACGCTATCCGGATTTTATTACGCCAGTGTCGAGGAAGGCGGAGGTGGTAGCGCTAGCACGACAGGGTTTGCGGGACTTCTCGGTTTCGCGTTTCTTGCGACCGGGGATGCAGCAGTGGGGGATTCCGGTGCCGGGGGATGCGCAGCAGGTGATGTATGTATGGTTCGACGCGTTGACGAATTATATTACGGCGGTGGGTTTTCCGGATGATGGGGAGAAGTTCGCGCGCTATTGGCCCGCGGACACGCATTTGATCGGCAAGGATATTACGCGGTTTCACTGTTTGTACTGGCCTGCGATGCTGATGTCGGCGGACCTGCCGTTGCCGGAACAGGTGGCGGTACACGGTTTTGTGACCATCGATGGGAAGAGGCCATCGAAGACGCTGGGGAATGGGATCGATCCGGTGCTGTTGATTGATCGGTTGAACGCGGAGCAGGAGGGGCGAGATAACGTGGGGGTGGACATGGTACGGTACTACTTGATGCGGAATCTGTCGTTCGGATCGGACGGAGATTTTTCGCGCAAGGGGTTGATGCGCGCGTACCAGGACGAGTTAGGGAATGATTTAGGGAATTTGCTCAATCGAGTGGTTTCGATGATCAAACGCTATCGACAGGGGCAGGTACCGCAAAAGAGCGCGGAGAATTGGGGGGATGCGGATTTGCGGCAGGCGAGCCAGGAAGCAAGGATGAGGAGCGCGGAGGCGTTGGAACGATGGGAGATCGGGAACGCGCTGGGAGTGACGTGGAGTTTTGTGCGGCACATCAATCAGTATATCGAGCAGAACGAGCCGTGGAAGCTGGCGAAACAGGCGGGGATGGAGGAGAAGTTGGACCGCGTGTTGTACTCGGCGGCGGAGGCGACGCGGATCGCGGCGATTTTGTTGTCGCCCTATATTCCGCAGTCGGCGGATATGATTATGGAGCAATTGGGATTGGGGTCGATACGAAGCGGGTCGTGGGAACGTGATATAGAGTGGGGACATGAAACGTTTGGGCAGGTGGTGCCGGGGGGATTGTTGTTTCCACGGTTTGACGCGGATATTGTGGGGAAGATTTAGGGGCGAGCACGGACGCCAGGGGGACACCTCTATGCCTGGGGAGCATGCACGCGAGCGACCACGGACGCGATAAATCGGGTTCGTACATTACTAGACTTATTAAGTGAAAGAGAGAGAAGGTTATGCAATATACACATCTGGGGCGAACGGGGTTGGTGGTGAGTCGGTTGTGTTTGGGGACAATGAATTTTGGGCCACAGGCGAGCGAAGAGGATAGTTTTGGCATTATGGACCGGGCGTTGGAGCAGGGGATCAATTTTTTTGATACGGCGAACAGGTATGGAGGATCGCTGGGTCCTGGCGCGACGGAGCAGATAGTGGGGCGGTGGTTCGCGCAAGGTGGGGAGCGGAGAGATAAGGTTGTGCTGGCGACGAAGGTGTATGGGCCGATGGGGCAGTGGCCGAATCAGTCGAAGCTGTCGGCGGTCCATATACGCAAGGCGTGCGAGGATAGTTTGCGGCGGTTGCAGACGGACCATATCGATATCTACCAGATGCACCACATCGATCGCGAGACGCCGTGGGAGGAGATCTGGCAGGCGATGGAGCAACTGGTGCGCGAGGGCAAGATCATTTATGTGGGCAGCAGCAATTTCGCGGGCTGGAATATCGCGCAGGCCAACGAGATCGCGAAGCAGAGGAATTTTCTGGGGCTGGTATCGGAGCAGAGTCTGTACAATTTGAACGCGCGCACGGTCGAGTTGGAGGTGATTCCGGCGTGTCGAGAGTTCGGGCTGGGGCTGATCCCGTGGAGTCCGCTGTCGGGTGGATTGCTGGGGGGCGCGTTGCAGAAGGCGGAGACGGGTCGCAGGTCGGATCAACGGATTCAGGATATGGTGGAGAAGAATCGCGAGAAACTGGAGGCATACGAGAAGTTTTGTCAGGAGATAGATAAAGATCCCGCGCATGTCGCGTTGGCGTGGTTGCTGGCGCAGCCGGTGGTCACAGCACCGATCATTGGCCCACGCACGAGTGAACAGTTGGATGGGACGTTGCGGGCATTGGAGGTGAAGTTGGACGAGGAGCAGTTGCAGAGGCTGGATCAGATTTTTCCAGGGCCAGGTGGACAGACACCGGAGGCGTATGCATGGTAGGGTGGTAGGGGAAAACGACATCAAGTGGGTGGAAACCATGGAGGCGGAGAGAAGATGGGGGATGACATCTTTTCTCCTTTAGAAAGAACGGGTTCGCTGCGCCAAAAAGCGACTTGATTGCAGAAATGAACGAATTCAGGCAACACTCACACGCTAATGGGGTGGTGTGGTTTTCGTTGCTATTTTGGGGCCAATAGGTGTTGACAAAAATAAATTATCGTTGTATGATAATATCACAATGAAACATTTAGCGAGAAGTGCTTAGCGATGTTAACTACTGGCAAGCAGAGGAGGAGTTTTTATGGAGCACGATTTTGAATCATCGCAGGCACAAGCGGTACTTGATTTTATGCTTTTCTTGAACAATACGCTGAGTCAATCATCGCATCATTTTGAGCAGGAGACGTTGTGTTCTCCGGAAGAGGCGAACGTGATTGCGCTCCTTGCCAAGCGTGGGCCACTGATGGTCAAGGAGATCGCTCAAGCACTGCCTGGTATGGACGCCAGTAAATTGACGCGTATTCTTGATAGCCTGGAAAAACAGGGCTACGCGACTCGTATGCTCAATCGGGAAGATCGGCGCAGCTTTCTTATCACCCCTACTGAACAAGGAATGAAGTTGCTTGGTACCTTTACGGCACAACTCCATGGGGTTGCGCAGGGAATGCTGGCCCCGCTTACAGCGACTGAACGTCTAATTCTCGTTGAATTGTTATTCAAAATTCAGACTAACTGGTCCCAATTACAGGACACATAGCGCTTTTCCGACTTGTAGGCAGGCTGACGGAGCATAGTTAACCCATTTACCGGATAGAGAGAATCTCTTTTTTTTGACCATATTTATTATTGCTTTGATAATATATCAAATCGATATACTTTCGAAAGGAGCTTGATATGAACATTGCCATTTTTGGCGCGACTGGTGGAACCGGTCGGCAACTTGTTGAGCAGGCATTAGAGGAGGGACATGTTGTAAGGGTGCTTGTGCGCAACCCTGAGGTATTCCCCTTACAGCATGAGCATCTCGCTCTCGTGCAGGGCGATGTGCGTGATGCAGCCTGCGTTGAAGCTGTTGTGGCTGGACAGGATGCTGTCTTGAGTGCGTTAGGGACCAAGCAGCGTGGTCCAGTAAGGTTATGCGCCGATGGCATAGAGCGTATTCTGACAGCCATGGCACACACAAGGGTGCATCGTCTACTCGTCGTCAGTGCCTATGGAGCAGCGGAGAGTCATCACCACGATGTCTACAATCTTCTGCTCTGGGCCACCTTGAGAGAGAAAATGCTGGACAAGGAACGCATGGAGGACCTTATCAAGCACAGTGATGTGGACTGGACGCTCATAAGGCCATCATTTCTGACTGATGGACAACGAACGGGTAATTATCGCATTGGTGCAGATCTGCGGATGCATATCAATTCACATATATCACGGGCAAACGTTGCTGATTTCATGCTACAACACCTTGACGACACCACGTCAATACGCCAGGTTCTCGCTCTAACAGCCTGAACAGAAAGAAGGGAAAAATTATGATGCAAGACAAAATCGTTCTCGTAACCGGCGCGAACGCTGGAATGGGAAAAGTCATTGCCACCGAGCTTGCGCGGCAGGGTGCAACGGTTGTGATGGTCTCCCGTGATCGCCAAAGAGGGGGGGAAGCCAGGCGCGAAATTGCGTTGGCAACAGGCAACACCTCACTTGATCTACTCGTCGCGGACCTATCCTCTCAACAGGCCATTCGTGGACTAGTAGATGAGTTCCAGCAACGTTATTCCCATCTACATGTTCTCGTGAACAACGCGGGTTCGCATATTCAACAACGGCAGGAGAGTGTGGATGGGATAGAGATGAATCTGGCGATCAATCATCTCTCAGCTTTTTTGCTCACCAATCTACTGCTTGACACGATGCATGCCAGCACCCCTGCACGCATCGTGAACGTGGCATCGAACGCGATGACACGTAGTATCAACCTGGACGATCTGCAGAGCGAGAAGACATTTGTGCCCTTCGATGTCTACGGTCAGGCCAAACTCATGATGGTGCTTTGTACGTATGCCCTAGCACGTAGGCTCACCGGAACAGGGATCGTCGTGAATGCCTTGCATCCTGGCATAACGGCAACTAACATTATTGATCATGTTGCTCCGCCAATAGCGCGTCCTTTTGTGGAGATCATCAAATGGTTTCTACAATCGCCACAACAAGGGGCGCAGACAGCGCTCCATCTTATCACCGCATCGGAGGTGGAGGGTATAAACGGGCAATACTTTGTGCGTAGCAAGCCAGGGCGATCCGTGCCCATTTCCTATGATGAGGCGTTGCAGGAGTTGGTCTGGCACATTAGCGAGGAACTGGTTGGCCTGTCGGATGTAGTGTCGCAAAGCTCTTAATGCTTGCAGTAGTTATGAACTCTGAGCGCGCAACATGAAGCATCGTTTACGCGACATCGACACTTCAGAGGGTATGGGAGTGGATGAAGGTGAGAGTGCGGTCGAAGACTTCGGCGCGTTCGCGGTCGTGCATGATGACGTGTGAGGAGTGGCGCATGGTGACGAGGTGTTTGTCGGGTGAGCCGAGGAGGTGGTAGATGGTGATGGTATCGCGCGGGGGGACGACGCGGTCGTGGGCGGCATTCATGAGCAGGACGGGCGCGGTGATGCGGGGGAGTTCCGCGCGGAGGGTGGGCAGGTTGACGAGGAGGCTTTCGACGGGCGCGAAGGCGGTGGGACGACGGATGCCCTGGTCGTAGCGCTGGCGACTGGCGCGGTCGCGGATGTCGCCGGGGAGCGAGGGGATGGATGAGGCGAAACGTTTGCCGAGGCGGACGGCGGGCAGGTAGAGCCAGGAGCGCAAGCTGATAGGCGCGCACATGATGACCATGCCCGCGACCTGATGATGGGCGGCGACATGCAGGCAGAGCGCGCCGCCCATGGAATGGCCGACCAGAAAGACGCGTTCGCACTGCTCCTGTAAAAGCACAAGCTCTTTAGTCACGGCATCCGACCACTCGGGCCAGCCGAGGGTGAACATTTGCTGGATGGGGACGCCATGACCGGGCAGGAGCATATTTACGGCGTGCAGGCCCTGCTCACGCAAAATCGCAGTGAGTTCGGCGAAATCGTTGGTGCTGCCGTTGAATCCATGGACGAGCAGGACGCCAATTTTGTGTATAGGCATAGATTTATAGGGCGGATGTCGCGTAGTCAGCGGGCGCGGTGGAAAGTTCGAGTTTGAGCACGTGATTCACTTTAAAAAGGCGGAAGAAAGCTTGATTCGCGGGTGGCATCGACGAGACCACAGTGGCGGCATCGATCACCTGTGGTTTCACGAGATTGTAGGTGGTGTTATGCCATTGGAGGGTGCAGCTACCGGAGGCGAGGATGTTACGGCACCAATCGACATCGGTACCATAGGGTAGTGCGATGATGAAGCCATTAGGAACGGGGGTGGCGGCGATGGGTGTGGAATAGGTACGACCAGATTTGCGACCTACATGGGTGATAATACCCTGAGGCGTGTTAAAACGACCGGCGAATTTGAGCATCCAGGGGTTGACATAGCGTTTGCTGATGACGCGCGGGCTATACGCAGGGTTGTTTCTCACACGGTTGAGCAAAATAAAGGTGAACTGGGCCACGAAGAGGTTGAGCAGGATGAGGCCGAGCCAGTTGACACGGCGTTTGCTGCGATTGTATGGTTGATATTGATTCATGGGTTTGTGTTCGCTTTCTATATGCGGACGCGATAAATCGGGTCCGTACATTACGTGGTTTGATGAATCATAAGGTGCCATGATGGTACCTATGGGCATGACCGGAATTTGTTTTTAGAGATTACCATGGTATCTGTATTGTGATACGTATGGGAGAGGGAAGAGGTTGAAGCGAAATAATTTAGCCAGGCTGATATTGTTGATCCTCATTGGTGACGTAGATGTGAACCTCTATGTCCAGTTGGCCGAGATATTTTGCCATGAGGGGTCCGACATCGTTCCAGGACAATTTGCCGTTTTGAGCGCCTAATTTGGGGAACGCGATGCTGGTGATACCAGCTTTTTTATAGTTAGCGATGAAATATTCTAAACCTTGTTCCAGGTATTCGAGTTTGGAGTTCGCTTTCCAGGTATTTTTCGTGGGGAAATTGAGTATCCAGGGAGAACTTTTTTGATAGAGGGTGGGGCGTCCAATGCGGAGTTTGCCAGCTTTGCACTCTTGCTGGTAGACGGGGAACATGGCTGGGTAGCGCTGTTTGAATGCTAACGCGAGTCCCTTGCCCATCACACCCTGACAGTTGACAGGGTTGACGATCGTCTGGGCAGGGGCGGTGAAGATATCGCCTGTGAGATACTGTATAGTGGTCATAAAGAGGGCCTCCTACGGGCCTATTCATTATAAGAGCAAAGATATGAAAAAATCAGAAATAAATATACCACATATGACGGTGGATTTCAGTCGAGCAGCGGAGATACGCTGGGATGTTTTGCGCCAATATAAAGAGGTGGCACGGACGTTATTGGAGCAATATGTTGCGGATTTTGGTGGGATAGAACAGTTGCACGATGAGATTGAAATCTATCGAGAGCAATGCCTTACGCGTGAGCAACAGATTGAGCTTGTAGCGATCGCACAGCTGTTGAATGTCGATTTAGAGAGTGTTACATTAGGCAATCTCTATTATGATGCGATCAAATTTGTGATTGGCTGTACTGCTTTTGCGGTCGATACAGAAGAAGGTCCACTGCATGCACGCAACCTGGATTGGTGGACGGAGAATAACCTATTGGCCGAAGCAAGTATGATTTTGCATGGTGAGAATGCCGAAGCTGGGGCATTTCAGCTTGTAACCTGGCCGGGATTTATTGGTACTTTTTCAGGAGTAGCGGAGGGAAGATTCGCGATTACGCTTAATGCAGTATCAAGCAATGAGCCATTCGAGTTAGCGACTCCTATTCCCTTTTTATTGCGTGCGGTATTCCAAACGGCGCGTACTTTTCAGGAGGCAGTCGATCGGCTTGTAGAAACACCGATCGCGTCGGATTGTCTTTTACTTGTGACGGGTATAAAGATGGGTGAGATGGTGGTGATTGAGCGAACACCGACGCGAGCAGCACTGCGTTATCCACAAGATGGACGAATTGTGGTGGCAAATGATTATCAGGCTTTACATTGCAAGGAACAAAGTAACGTGGCTGAGGGTGAGTTGCAACAGACATCGTGTCGCAGATTTGAGCGCGCGACTCGACTGTTGGAGAATGGGCTACCGACCGATAGCGCGGACTGTTTCGCTATGCTTGAGGATGAGATGATAAAAATGCGTATTACAGTGCAGCACATGGTTATGTCGGCGGCAAAGGGAACGGTGGAGGTGAGATTGCCGAGGAGATAGTAAGCAAAAGGTCCGCGTAGGGCAAACGCTTGGTTTGCCCTACGCGGACCTTTTGCTTATCTAGTGGGAGCGGGGTTTAGCCCACGCTACCGGACATTTCGAGTTGGATGAGGCGGTTGAGTTCGACGGCGTACTCCATGGGGAGCTCTTTGGTGATGGGCTCGATGAAGCCGTTCACGATGAGGGAGTAGGCTTCGGACTCGTCGAGGCCGCGGCTCATCAGGTAGAAGAGCTGGTCATCGCCGACTTTGGAGACGGTGGCCTCGTGGCCGACCTCGGTCTGGTTTTCTTCGACGCGGATGGTCGGGTAGGTGTCGGTGCGGGCGTTCTCGTCGAGGAGGAGCGCGTCACAGCGGACATTGGATTTGGTGTGGTGCGCACCCTGATTGATGCGGACGAGACCGCGATAGGAGGCGCGACCGGTGCCCTTCGAGACCGACTTCGACAGGATCTGCGAGGTCGTGTAGGGGGCGAGGTGGGTGATTTTAGCGCCCGCGTCCTGGTGCATACCGTCGTTGGCGAAGGCTACGGAGAGCACGTCGCCGCGCGCGCCTGGCTCCATCAGGAGGACGGCGGGGTATTTCATGGTCACCTTCGAGCCGAGGTTGCCATCGACCCATTCCATGGTCGCATCGCGATAGGCGGCGGCGCGTTTGGTCACCAGATTATAGACGTTCTTCGACCAGTTCTGGATGGTCGTGTAGCGAACGCGTGAGCCTTCCATGGCTTTGATCTCAACGACCGCGCTGTGTAGGCTATCACTGGTATAGCTGGGGGCGGTGCAGCCTTCCACATAGTGGACGTAGGAGCCAGGCTCCGCGATGATCAATGTGCGCTCGAACTGGCCCATATTTTGCGCGTTGATGCGGAAGTAGGCCTGGAGGGGAATCTCCACACGCACGTTGCGAGGGACGTAGACGAAGCTACCGCCGCTCCATACCGCGGTATTGAGCGAGGCGAACTTGTTGTCGGAGGCCGGAATGACCGAGCCAAAGTGTTCTTTAATGATATCGGGATATTCGCGCAAGGCGGTATCCATATCGGTGAAGATCACGCCTTGTTTTTCGAGGTCTTCGCGGACCTTGTGGTAGACGGCTTCACTCTCGTACTGGGCGGTCACGCCCGCGAGATACTTCTGCTCGGCCTGAGGGATGCCCAGGCGATCGAAGGTATTTTTGATATCGGACGGAATATCGTTCCAGGTTTTGCCCTGTTGGGGAATTGGTTTAATGTAGTAGAAGATGTTGGCGAAATCGATGCCCGATAGATCAGCTCCCCAGGTTGGCATAGGGCGCTTCTCGAAGAGGTCGAGCGCTTTGAGACGGGATTCGCGCATCCAACTGGGCTCGCCCTTCATCTCGGAGATTTGCTCAACGATTTTGCGAGACAATCCTCTTTCAGATTTGAATGAATAATTTTCGGCGACGTGGAACCCGGCGCTATAGTCGCTCTGTTCCCTATCAAATACCTGACTCATGATTTACTCCACTCGTTGGCTGATGCTATCCAGGATTAACGAAAGCCGATTGCTTTCGGAGGATGATTGCTTTAATCCATACCTAGAGACTCGGATTTAGCTGTATTATACTGCGGGTAGGCGCGTATTGTCAAGCGATGAAGAGGAATAACCATGGGTAGATTGGTGCTCTTTCATCTTCTTTTTAAAACAAACCATTTGCCTTTTTTATTGCGTATCAAACATGATAAAACGTTGACGTGGCAAGAGAAAAGCTTGACAGTGGGGAAGATGAATTGTTATGATGGGAAACGTCAAAACGTTAAAGAGCGCCCGTAGTTTAGTGGATAGAACACCGACCTTCTAAGTCGGTTGCCGCAGGTTCGAATCCTGCCGGGCGCGTTTTTTATATCTCGTAGTCTTTTGCCCAGTGTACATTCTTCTCCTGTTTATTCGTCGTTGGTATCAAACGTAGAGTCATTTCGCTAGTACCAGTGTGTTCAATGGGAATGAGATATACTTTATCAGTATCTGGACTATAAAGCGCAAAGTACTCAACTTCTCCTCGATAATGTCTACGTGTCATGGTATTTTTTGCCATGTATAGGCATAGTGGTTGCTACAAGTATTGAAATGAATAGTTTTTTGATCCTTTGATAACCATGCCGTTTTGCATTGAACTCGCCAAAACCTTCTATCAGCATCCTCAATAACTAAATCGTAGCGCTGATTCTCACCATATGGCTTCAATACAGTGTATCCTGCGTATACTAATCTTCCAATGACAACAGCCTCACTTCTCTCACCCATTTCTTTATGATTGAAACGCTCAGGTTCTAATATGCCCATAAACTGCCTCTATTCTACATATTTTTGTTGTATATAATAATATACGCTATTCCATATATTTTTCCCGTATTATTTTACACAAGTGCAATAATGAATTGATTAGCTATAGGCTACAAACTTTTCGGTAGGGTTTTGCGTGATAGAGGGAGAGTTGTGAGTTTGGATACGAAGGAGTTGATGATGGCGAACAACGGACCAACGATTGTGGGTGTGTTTGACGAGTCGGGAACGGGAGACGCGGCGGTGGATGCATTGCGGCAGGCGGGTTTCGAGGAGGAGCAGATTTATTATTCGGCGCGACCAAATGCGGGCGCGGGAGGTTTCGTGGGCACGCTCAAAGCGTTTTTCACAACGGGTGTGACTGCGGATAGTGAAAATATCGAGCACACGTTGACGGGGATGGGGCTGACAGACGATGAAGCGGACTATTACGATACTGAGTATCGCGAGGGACATAAGATTATCGCGGTGCGAACGGATAATCGTTATGAGGATGCGCTGGGAATTCTGCGGGAGAATGGTGGGCACAACTTTTATAACGAGCATGGAGTAACGGATACGACTGGAAAGATGGGACCTGCGCCGACTGGTGTGATTCATACGAGCACGGTGGAGAATGAAGCGCCCACGAATGCGCCTGGCGTGGCTAGCAATCCGGTAACAGATCCATCCAACAAGATGGAGGGTACGTATGCCAGCAATCCAGCCTTGCGGCCCGATGCGAACAACACAAATACGACAGGTACTACAGACGGAGCGACGCCCGCAGGAGGACGGATGGACACGAGCCGTACCGCCAGCGATAGTTATAGGCGTGAGAGTACAGAGGAACAGGCTCTGGATGCAGGGACAAATGAGAGAGTAGGGGATGTCCCGGAGCGCGATAGCGATCGGGGAGGGTTTTGATTTATTGGAAGAGGCGTGGGTTGTTTTGTGGTAGAGGCATAAATGTTGAGGACGCGGGGCAAACGCATGGTTTGCCCTACGCGGACGGAGTAGCGCGATGGGGAGGAGTGTCAGGAGGGGATGTGGAGTTGCCAGAGGGGGTGGTGATTGCTGGCCTGGAGAGCGATGATGTTGCCCTGGAGGGATTGCAGGTAGAGGATGCCGTTATTGAGGCCAGCGATCGTGGCGGCGTTGGGGCCGGTATAGGTCCAGAGGGTGATGCCTTTTGAGCCGGAGAGGGCGGCGACGCGTCCACTTTTGGTGTCGTCGAGGTAGACAATGTCATCGTTGATAGTAACGTTGAGGGGATTGCCGACGCGTTGGTAGGTCCAGGTGGAGGTGCCGGAGAGAATGTTGAGCATACGTATGGAGCTATCGCCGGGTGAAAAGTCGGAGGCAATGGCGGGTGCCTGACTGAAGGTATAGATTGATGAAGATACCAGCCAGAAGATGGTTATTTCGTTGGGAACGGTGGTGAGTTTGCGCTGCCAGATGGTCGCACCATTGTGGGTGCTGAGGGCCTTGAGAGCATTGTAGGGTGATGAAGCGAGCACAACGGTGTTATGTGTAATGCCCACGACCGTATCGTAAGCGGTATCGTCGGGTTCGACGATTTTCTGGCTCCAGAGGAGTTGCCCGTTCGTTGCGTCGACGGCATCGAGCGTTTTGCTGGTAGAGAAGATATAGACGACATTGTCCTGTACCTGTTCGATGACACCACCGCCGTTGCGGGAGTATTGCCAGAGGGCGTGTCCATCGAAGGCACTCAGGGCATAGACAGTATTGCCCTGCTGAGAGCTAGCGTAGAGGATAGCATTGGCGGCCTGCAAAGAGACGCTGCCAGCGAGGTTGCCATGCCAATGCCAGAGAATACGGCCACTGGCAGCGAAGAGAGCGTAGATGCTGTGATCGGGCGCGAGATCATAAATGACGCCATCATTGATCAGTTCGAGCATGCCAGCAGAGGGAAGAGGTGAGCTTTGCCAGATGATGGAACCATTGGTGATATCGAGCGCACATAGAGCACCGTTATTGGCTTGCACGAATAGCTGGTTATCCGAGGCGAGCGGA
Source organism: uncultured Dictyobacter sp. (assembly GCA_964657925.1). Taxonomy (GTDB): domain Bacteria; phylum Chloroflexota; class Ktedonobacteria; order Ktedonobacterales; family Ktedonobacteraceae; genus Dictyobacter. The sequence goes on along the minus strand of CAZZWK010000049.1, from coordinate 29,277 downwards.
GTTTGGGGAGGATAGATGTTACTTTTCCAGAGGATGTGGCCGGTGCTGGCCTGAAAGACGGTGAGCAGGCCATTGGCCGAGGGCACGACACTTGAGCCTTCGACAAACGCCTCCGGTCCCGAAAACTGGAGATTTTGGAAGATAGTTTGATCAGATGAAACTGTGGAAGCATGAGGTGAGGATAGGGAGAAGATAGTCGCGGGCAGAAGGGTGCGGATATCGGGGAAGAGCAAGGCAAAAAAGATAAGCAGGCAGGCGACGAGCGAGAGGGAGAGCCAGCGGCGGGTATGACGAGTAAACTGTTGCTGCGAAAACCAGTTGCGGGCATGTCCACGAGTAGGCATGTTGCCTGGAGTATGGGCAGGATAGACAGGGTCCAGATCGATGATTTCGAGGGTATCGTCGGGCAGATTATTCGTATCGTCAGAGGCATCATCGGAGCGTTTCACTGTCTGTCCTTTTTATGGGTGCTAGTTACGATGATTGAATTTGCTGGTGCCAGAGCAGTGCGTGGTCGCTGGCACGGATAGCATCTACGAGTCCACCCTGTTCGGATTGGAGGTAGACGATGCCATGGGCAACGGCGGTTACGTACATAAAGCGCGGCCCCTGGTAGGACCAGAGGAGTGAGCCGGTGTCGGCATGAAGAGCGAGAAGCACGCCTTGCTTATCGTAGCTAAGGTAGATGATATCATTTTGTATGACGAAACTGAAAGGGGTGCCAGCTTTGTACGACCAGGCGAACGAGCCGTTCGTCAACTGGAAAGCCTGGAGGTTATTGTCATCGGGCGAGAGGTCGTAGACACGATTGTGGGTTGCACCGTACCAGAGCGTGATGCCCAAAGCCGCAATCGCGCCCGATTGATGGGATTTATAGTGCCAGACGGGGCTACCATCGGCTGCGTGCAGAGCTTGCACGGCGCTACTCTGGGAAGAGGACAGGATAATGAGATCGTGTGAGACGTTCTGGATATGATCGTAGAGGATACCAGCGGGATCGATGGTCGTATGGCTCCAGAGCAGGGTACCGGTGTTGGCGTGTACAGCATCGAGCGTACCTTGTTGTGTAAAGATGTAGACGAAATCAGGTTCGGCGGCACCGACGTAGCCACCATCGTGCAGTTGGTAACGCCAGAGCAGGCGACCGTTGTTTTTTTGTAGCGCGTAGGTAACTTTGTCCTGCATCGAACTGATGTAGACATTGTTGGCGACGGTTTGGATCATGACGATGCCGATGAGATGGCTATGCCAGTTCCAGAGATAGTGACCATCGCTGATACGGAGAGCGAAGACGGTTGAGTCGGGCGCGACATCGAAGATGACGCCAGCGGAGATGGAGTCGAGATGTCCATCGATGGCGACGGGCGAGCTTTGCCAGATGAGGTGACCGGTCATGACATCGAGCGCGCGCACGGCTCCGGAATAGGTCTGGACGTAGAGCACATTATTGGCGGCCAGCGCTGTTTGTGGGGGATAGAGATTACTTTTCCACAGCAGATGACCGTTCTGCGCTTGAAAGACATTGAGGGTGCCGTGGCCGGGAGCGTTGGTACTGGTGTAGGGATTGATGCTATCGACAAAAGCGACCTGATCAGTGACCTGGATATCGTTGTAGGTGAACTGAGTGGGCGGGAGTGGAGCGGGTGTTGGAGTAAGGGAGGGATTTGTCGACGAGAGCGAACGGATGGAGGGCCACATCAGCACTAAAAAGAAGAGCAAGCAGGCCACGACGAGCAGGGATAAGCCCAGGCGAGCGGCACGTGTAAAGCGCTGGCCGGAGAACAGGTGGCGAAAGATGGTGTGTGACAGGGAGCCACCAGTACCTGAAGCGGTAGGAGGGTCCAGATCGATAATTTCAGGTTCGTCATCTGGTAGAGGGGAAAATGATCGGTTGTGATGAAAATCGTGCATAGGTTTACAGCATTACTCAGAGATTAGGAAGAGAGAACCAGAACGTCGAACCGACACCAGGAGTACTTTGAACGCCAATCTGACCATTGTGGCTATCGATAATGGTGCGGCAGATGTACAGACCCAGTCCCAGACCCACACTTGAGCCGCTTTGCACGGTTACCCCTGGGACGCGATAAAAACGCTCCCACAATCGTGCCTGCTCCTCCTGCGAAATGCCGGGGCCGTGATCATGAACGGACACGCGAGCTTGAGAGGCAGCGAGGTCAATAGAGAGTTCAACGGGTTGGTCGGAAGTCGAATATTTGAGCGCATTAGTCAGAAAATTGGTGACCACCTGGGCGATACGATCGGCGTCGGCATAAATAGGAATTGTCGCGTCTGACGGCAGGTTAGTGAACGTCATCGTGCGGTCAGGATTAGCGGCGCGTTGATCCTCGACCGCCTCGTGTACAATCAAAGCGAGGTCGCAAGGAAGCATATGGAGTTCCAGGCGGTTAGACTGGATGCGAGACACGTCAAGGAGTTCATTGACGAGGCGATTTTGAATATGGACCTGGCGTTCAGCACGATTAAGGAGTTCCTGGACAAGTGTGAACTTATCGACCATTTCTTGCATGTGTCCAATAGCGGCGGACTGAGGGGTGGATGTGAACAGGGAAGAAAGCGACTGGACGCGGCGTTTGGCGAGTTGAATATTACCGTTGATGGTTGTGAGGGGCGTACGCAACTCGTGACTAGCGATACTCAAAAACTCGTCCATGCGTTGATTGGCCTCAAGCAAAGCTTGCTCGTGGTTGCGGCGTTCAGTCACATCGCGGAAGACGGTTACCGCGCCGATAATGGTGCCCTGGGCATCACGGATGGGCGCGCCGCTGACATCGGCCTTAATTTTACGGCCAGCAGGGTTCAAGAAGGCGACACGAGCCACAGCATCATCGGCCATCGTTTCGCCCGCGAGCAGGCGGGCCACAGGTAGTGCATCAAGTGCGTAGGGCTCATCGTTTTCATCGCGTAAATCGACTACCGTGGCGCGGTTTTGCAGGGATTGCGAGAGGGCGTCCATGCCAATCATGCGGCGGAAAGCCGCGTTGGCGTGTACAATATTGCCGTGCGCATCATACACCACCAGACCATCAGTAATGGTTTCAAAGACCGCGTCGAGGGTCCATAGGGATGTCTCCTTGAAGAGCGAAGGCAGGGCGGCCAACATTGTGGGTGAGGAAGATGTATGTGTGAGATTTTGGGCATGCACTTGCTGGGAGAGTAGGAGGCCAGCGGTCGGAGGTTGAACGAAATGCATGTGTGGATCAGGATTTTGGGTAGGCTGATTATGTGACGAAATGATGCTTTCGAGATGAATGACGCGAGCCTGCAACGCCTGTATTTCTTGCATAAGTGTTTGTTCGATGCGCACTGAACCATCCAAAGTTCCGACTCCTGTTTCAATCATGCAGTAGGCCGCGTACCAAGTAAGAAACGAGGTTTTCCATGCATCTCAGATCTGTACACGTTCATAATGTGACACTGTTCGTACTTTATCGTTCAAAAATATGATAGCGAACAATATTACACGGCCTGCAAATTCCGCGAATGTTGGGATATGGTTGAAAGGCTGCTCATGCTATAGGTGGCTTGCATGCAATACCGTTAACGTTTCCAGTGTTTTCATTATACATCAGAAAGAGATACAGTTGTGTTCTTTTTGCCAAATTATAATAAGCTTTCTATTTGCTCTCCGCATGTGGGCGGGTTATGCTTAGAACGCGGTAGCATGCATAAAAATATACATAGCAGCTATGCACACTATCAATTAATGGGACACACTCTTGTTTTTCGTACATAATACACGTGTGTGTAGGATATATGTATCAGTGAGAGGAGAGAGAACATGAAATCGGGTAATGATAGGACTATGCGGGTAGCCATTGTGGGATATGGACTGGCTGGTGCTATTTTTCACGCGCCGTTGGTGGCCGCGACGGAGGGTATGGAGGTGGTCGCTATTATGACGGGAAACGAGGAGCGGCAGCACGAAGCACACGAGCGCTATCCGCAGGCGGCGATGCTGGGGCATGTAGACGAGGTGTGGAGGAACGCGGGCGAGTATGATCTGGCGGTTATCGCGACGCCGAATAATACGCATGTCGAGTATGGGACCGCGGCTATGCAGGCGGGTTTGCATGTAGTGGTGGACAAGCCGGTGGCGAGGACGGTTGAGGACGCGGAGAAGTTGGTTCGGGTAAGCAAGGAGAGGGGTCGACTGTTGACTATTTTTCAGAACAGGCGCTGGGACAATGATTTTTTGACGGTACAAAAGATTTTGAAGCAGGACCTGCTAGGGCAGGTATTGCGTTTCGAGTCGCGCTACGATCGTTATCGACCAACGCCAAAGGCGGGAGTGTGGCGAGAGTCGGGCGATCCAGCGTTCGCGGGTGGATTGCTGTACGACCTGGGGAGCCATATCATCGATCAGGCTATTGTGCTATTCGGGAAGCCGGAGCGGGTGTACGCGGAGATCGAGAAGAGGCGCGCGGGCGTCAGCGTAGATGATGATAGCTTTGTCGCGTTGCAATTCGCGAACGGGGTGTGGGCACACCTGTGGATGAATCAGGTCACGCGCGTCGCGGGTCAGAGGTTTCGCATCAATGGTCTCAAAGGAACATATGAGAAGTGGGGGATCGATCCACAGGAGGATCAACTCAAGGCAGGGAAACGACCGGGGAATGCGGGTTGGGGTGTTGAAGGAAAGGATGAGTGGGGACATATCTCGACGAATGTGGGCGATGTGCATGTGGATGGCACAATTGAGACGGAGACGGGTGCATACGAGCAGTTTTACGCAGGTGTGCGCGATGCGCTACAGGGGAAAGGGCCAGTGCCTGTCGATCCTACAGGAGTGATCGAGGGGGCGTTGCGTGTGATTGAGGCGGCGCAACAGAGCGCGCACGAGGGACAAATTATTCGCTTATCGTAGGGATAGTGGGCACGCTTTCTCGCTGACGGTCCCAGTGCCATTGCTGAGCGACGGTGAGAAAGTAAACACCACACGTCAAGACATTAGAGATCCTTCCTGTGAATTTTTACCGTGATGTTTTATACAACTGCACGCGTTTACTGAGCGTATGTAACGATAGTAAATAAAATTGAGCGTGATACTAACAAAAAAGACGGATTATTCACCTCATTTTATATGATAGTAGATATAGGCAAGCGACTTTCTATGTATGGCTGAATAGTGCAAAAGGAATGGATCATCATGAAAGTACGAACTATCAAAATACAAGCCATAGTACTTTTCTTGCTCATCCTAGCAAATTTTATCGCTCAAATACCGTATTATATCGACCTTTACTACAATCCAAATAATCTTTTCGCGGAAGCAAGAGGTATAGTCCTTATGCTACTTGTATTCTGCTGGTTTTTAATGGGCACATTTCTTTTGTTTAGACGAACAGCGGCTGGTTATTGGACGATGTTCTCTTTCCTGCTGGTAGAATTCCTTTTTTACTTATGGAACACAATTGGTGAAGTCATCCATGGCTATGGTTTATTCTTCCATTTGCACGATCCCAATTTTCTGTTGCGCATGATTTTCGCTGTTGGCTACATCAACCTGTTCGCATCCGGCTACTTCCTCTTTCTATTGATTTATAAAAAAGGGGCATTTATAGGCGGTGGAAAAGATATAACGCCGACGCACACTATCCCTGATGGTGGTACACAAGTGTCTTAGGCAAAGAGTAAGCCAGGAGGTCAGGGTATCCAGTAGCGCAGTTTTTTGATGGGTGAGCCATCGATGGTGACGGCGTTTTCGAACTGGCCGCCGTTGTATTCGATGACTTTTTTAGAGGCGAGATTGGTTTCGTCGCAGGTCACGAGGATGGGCGAAATGCCATATGCATGCGCTTTTTGTACACCCAGATGTAGAATAAGGTTGCCATAGCCGCGACCGCGCATGGAAGGACGCACCTGATAGCCAATGTGACCGGCGACTTTGAGCAGGAAGGCGTTGAGGTGGTGGCGTATGGAGAGATGACCGATAAACTGGTCGTTGTCGATCAGCCAGTAGCGAGTGGTGGGAACCGTGTCGGGAGGGATTTTGGTCGAATCTTGCTCGTTGCGGGTTTGGGTCAGAAAAAGTGAGAAATCGTGCTCCAGGGCGGAGAGATTATAGTTGAGGAGCAGGCCCTCCTGCTGAAACTCGCGCAGGCCAGCCAGAAAACTGTCCTTGTACTGGTGGGTTGGTTCGACTAAAAACATCCTCTATCCTCTTCCTAATCTTATTGCATGCTTTCCAATGGGAGTTCCAACCCTATTTCATCGCGGATAGGGATATCATCGTTGCCGAGCACAGGAATCTGAGGTTTGAGTTTGCGCGCAGCAGCTACTGCATCACGATAGAACGCGGACAGCAGAAAGCCGCGTTTCTGATAGAAGCGAAGCGCGTGGAGGTTATCGTTCGTGGTGATGAGCCAGAGGTGGGTGCACCCTTGTTGACGCGCCAGCCCTTTGACCGCTTCGACGAGCGCGGTGCCGATGCCACGATTTTCCTGCACACTATCGAGGCTGACGATCTCGCATGCGTTGTCCTGAATATGGTAGGTGAGCAGGCCGACCAGGGTGTCTTGAGATAGGACCAGGAAAGCGGGGAGGGCGGTGAGATCGTAGAGGACGCCATGAGCGACCATGACAGGGCCGCCCCATTGGTCTTCGACGAAACGCGCGATCAGGTCGTGATCCTGAGTGGTGAGTGGTCGTAGGATGAACGTATCGAGAGCACGCATAGCATGAGATCCCCTCTCGTTTGTATACAAACGTTTATGTCTTGATATGAAAAGCAAGACGATGGTTGAAAAAGAGAGTGGTGTAGTGTGGGTTTATTATACGACGGGGAGCAAGAGGGTAGGATGAGGTCGTCAGGTAAACTACGTAGGAAAGAAATCAGGTAGCGGTTTTGTGAGGTATTTTTTATAATAAGCCAGAGCGTAGGGGTGAATATGGGGAGCAAGGGATATCTGGTGGGTTTGCCCACGCAGTTCATATTAAAGAAGAAACGCAGGGATAGGTATAGAAATGACGATGTCACAGATGCAAAAGGCTATTGTATGCGTGTTGTTTTTGGGTGTTGTGTTGATTGGAATGAGCGGCTGTACGCTGGTCAGTGGGAGTGGAAGCGCACCGAGCGGGGGCGCAGGCAGTAGTAATCAGGTACACATGCAGGCGATGTCGTTCACGCCGGAGCAGATCACGATCAAGAAGGGGCAGAGCATAGAGCTGGTGAATGATCTGGCAATCGTGCATGTGATCGCCAATGGGACGTGGAACGGCAACACGCCGGAGCCGAAGATTGAAGCGGGCGCGCCTAAAGTCGACAATCTGCAGGTAAACGGAGATGCCACAGCTACGATTGGGCCATTCAATACAGCGGGGACGTTCCAACTTTACTGTACGGTGCATACAGGTATGAAAATGACGGTTGTGGTGAAGTAGGGAAGGCAGGCGTAGGGCAAACGCGTGGTTTGCCCTACGCGGACGGGTTGCTCTACACGATTCCTATGCGTGGTGGGGTTGCCGGAAAGGTGGTGTGGAATAAGAAGAGGGTACTGCACGGTTTGTGTTGGGTACAGTATAGTGTTTCGATTGATGAGCCCGATGCAATCGTATTGGGAAGGAAGCGAGATATTTTGCTCAGCCGTAACGTATCATATAGTGATGCTTATGATGGGTCAGTTTGCGCTCATTTGGTGAGGGAGTGTCTATTAGATAGGTATTGGGGGCCAGGAGATAGGAGTGTGGGGCTATCGAGAAAGGCATTGTCTTGTCAATACCTACACTAATGAGAGGAATTACCAGAGCATGGCGACAATTGCATTTCAGCAAATAACCAAACGCTTTGCAGGGACCGACAAACCGGCGGTCGATGCTGTAACCTTCGAAGTGCCGGAGGGAAGCACCTGTATGCTGGTGGGTACGTCTGGTTCAGGCAAAACCACCCTGCTGCGTATGGTCAATCGCTTGATCGAGCCGACATCGGGAGCGATTCTCATCGATGGGAAGAACGTATTGCAAGAGAACCCGATCGAGCTGCGCAGGCGTATCGGCTATGTCATTCAGCAGGCGGGCTTATTTCCGCATATGACGGTAGCTGAGAATATCGGTATTACCGCTGAGATCGCGGGTGGGTGGGATAAGCAGAGGCGAGCGGCGCGAGCCGATGAGCTAATGGAACTAGTGGGTTTGCCACCCAATGAGTTTCGCAAACGATTTCCACGACAGCTTTCCGGTGGTCAGCAGCAGCGGGTGGGGTTAGCGCGTGCGCTGGCGACCGATCCAGCGATCCTTTTGATGGACGAGCCATTCGGTGCGTTGGACGCGATCACCAGGGAGCGCATGCAGGATGAATTGATTCGTATTCAACGCGACGTGCACAAGACGATTCTGTTTGTCTCGCACGATATAGAAGAGGCATTCAAGTTGGGAAATCAGGTCGCAGTGCTTACCGATGGCAAGTTGATGCAGTTAGGAACGCCAGTAGATCTGCTGGCGAAACCGGCGAACGATTTTGTGCGTCGGCTGGTTGGCGCGGACAGTATTCTGCGGCAGCTAGAGTACTTGCCGGTGATCGATGCGATGGATACGAGGCCGGAAGCCGTTTCATCGGCACACTGGGGAGATGTTCCGGAGATTTCAGATGATGCAACACTTCTTGATGCCCTCTTGAAACTCCTCCAGACAACCTCCCCCGCATTAAAGGTCAGTAATCCACAGCAACAGCAGAATGGCTACATTACGCTCGAAAGTATCAACGCAGAGATCACGCATGCCGCAAAATCGGCGGCACGCGAAGGATCGAAGGCTATATAACACGATAGCTGTATTTGTTGAGAGCGTACCTACAAAGGAGCCTGCATGAACTACCTGTTGAGTCCTTACAACTACGACCTGAGCGATCCGGGGAGTATACCAAACCTTATTCTTATTCATCTCTACCTGGTGGGGATAACGATGCTCATCTCGCTGGTTATTGCTATTCCATTGGGGATTCTCGTCGCGCGCTATAAGCGATTATACCTACCGATCGTCACTGTTTCGGGCCTGCTATACACTATTCCAGGGTTAGCGTTTATCGGCATCCTGGTCACGCTGATAGGGACGAATGTCGCCTGCGTACTGATTCCATTCGTTCTGTATACGCAACTGGTGCTGATTCGCAACACCGCGACAGGTATCAATGGCGTTGATCCACTGGTGCTGGATGCGGCACGTGGTATGGGCATGACGCAGGGGCAGATCCTGTGGCGAGTTACCTTGCCGCTGGCATTGCCGGTGATTATCGCTGGTGTACGTATCGCTACCGTAACCACAATTGGTGTTGCCTCGCTGGCGTCATTATTTGGTCAGAGCGGGTTGGGTGACTTGATTTTCAACAACCTGGAGCAAAGGCGTTTCGATGCGGTGACGGCGGGCGGCATTCTGATGGGAGCGATGGCGATTCTAGCCGATGTGCTCCTGCTGGGAGTGCAGACGTTATTGAATCGTGGTCGTGGCGCGGCCTCGCTAGCGTAGGAGGGATGAGAGATGAGTGTTCTGAAATTTATTACCGACCCGTCAAACGACTTCATTGGTCACTCGATCGATTATATCAGAATATGCGGTATCTCGATTATCGTGGCAATCATTATCGGTGTCGTGCTGGGTGTCTCGGTTTATCGATCGCCCGTGGCATCATTTATCGCCGTCAATCTGAGTGGTTTGCTGCGTGCGATACCGGTGATTGCGTTTCTGATCGCAGTTTTGCCCACATTGGGAACAGGTGATCCACCCACGATACTCGCGTTGATCGTTTTGGGAATTCCGCCGATTCTGCTCAATACCTATACAGGCTTTCGCGGCATTGACCCGGCGATGATCGACGCAGCGCGCGGTATGGGTATGACCACATTGCAGATCGTGCAACGTATTCAAGTGCCGCTGGTCTTGCCGATTGTCGCAGCGGGTATACGCACCTCGGCGGTACAGATTATCGCCACGGCCACGCTGGCCTCGATTATTGGGGCTGGAGGATATGGCGATTACATTATTGACGGGGTCAATACATTTAAAAATTACGAAATCCTTGCCGGTGCAATCCCAGTTGCAATCCTGGCAATTGTGGTAGAAGTGTTTATGAGTTGGCTGCAACGAACGTTGACGCCTGTAGGTTTGCGGGTGCAATCAGCGGTCGAGACGGCTAAAGCATAACGAGCAATTATGGATGGAGCTATTTCATCCTCAATTTTTAAGGAGAGAACATGACTTCCCTTACCAGTTCATTTAGAACAAAGATTTTTGCTATTTTCTTCGCGGTCACCATGCTGGTACTAGCGTCTTGTAGCGGTGTCGCCAGTACGAGCAGCGGTGGGTCGAGCACTTCGTCACAGACGAAGGGAACGATCACGGTGGCGAGCAAGAAGGATACGGAATCGCAGTTGTTGGCGGAGATGTACGCGTTGCTGCTGGAAAAGCATGGATACAAAGTGAATCTCAAACTGTCCTACGGCAACACTCCGTTTAACTTTCAGGCGATCCAGAGTGGGAGCACCGATCTGTATCCAGAGTTCACGGCCACGGGTCTCAACCTGCTGGGAGTACAATCGAGCTACAATCCGCAGAAAGACTATCAGACGGTAAAGAACGGATTTGAGCAGAAGTATCAGATTACGTGGCTGGACGCGTCTCCCTTGAACGATGGTTACGCGATCTGCACGACCAAGAACGAGTCGCAGAAGTTGGGCATTACCGCGATCTCGCAGCTGGCACCAAAGGTGGGGCAGTATGTGTTGGAGACACCGAGTGATGGTACCTCCTTTGTGGATAACTTGCAGAAGACGTACGGTTTCACGACCAAGAGTTTCAAAGAGACGCAGACTGTTGACTATACGATTGGTTTCACCGCCGTACAGCATGGGCAGGCGCAGTTCAACGTGTGTTATGGGACGGACGCCACGGTACCGCAGCAAGGATTCATATTCTTGCAGGACGACAAAAACGGTTTCCCGGCATTCAATCCAGCCCCGATCGTGCGTGACGCGGTGTTGAAAAAGTACACGGACATCCCGAGCATTTTGAATCCGCTGGCACCCAAGCTGACCACGGATGTGAGCATTCAGTTGCAGAACAACGTTGCCAAGGCGGAGAACGGTGGCGCGGCGACATCGGGCTCGATCAAGCAGGTGGCGCAGCAGTTCTTGCAACAGCAGGGGTTGTTGTAGAGGATTGAATGTTTGCAGCTCGTAAGGGCAACATTTAGAACAGGTCAGGGCTCGCATCGGAAGGTGCGAGCCTGTTTTTTAGTCGTTTTGTTCGATGTGTGACTGGTAAGTTAGTAATATGGTGGTACTGGTATGACAACAACTCCTAAAATAGGTATCTCTATTTATAGTAAGAGTAAGAGAGATAGGTTCTATGAGCAGACAGTTTTATTCTAGTAGAAGAAAGCATGAACAATGAATAACCGGACTATTTTTTCGAGCCGTTTGAGCAATTTGCTCTTGTTGTTGCTCGGTGTTTTTGTTTTCCCTTTTGCGGTCGCGATACTGACGCGTCTGCTAAAAGTTCTCTACAGATTGCGCAAGGTTACACAGCCGGGCAGGGACGTATCGGCGGAAATCTCATCTTCAGATACCCCTTTGACAACGGTCAATCATGCGGGTAAAGAGGGAGATCCAATCAATATTCAATTTACCGGAACCGATGGGCAGGTAGGAGCGGCCTTTACGACCGCAGCATGGTATCGAGCCGATGAGATTGATCTCGTCACCTCCGCGCGCATTAGCCTTGATTCTGTGCTGGGACGTGCTTACTCAACGGCGCCGGTGAGCAATTTGTATCTGTATGGGCGCAAAGAGGATCTGGCATTCGAGCGACCAGGGCATACTGTGCGGCAGCGTGATCACATTCGGTTGTGGCAGACGGGACGTTCTGACAGTGATAATCGACCTATATGGATCGGGAGTGCGACCAAAGATAGCAAAGTTGAGCTTGCCAAAACCAACCATTTGCCCACGCATCGGATCGCCCCGGACCTGGACGCGGAGCGCGCACTCGTGATCTCGGACCTGGCACAAACAGGTTATATTGTCAAAGAGACGACACGGCCAGGGTTTGGAAAAGAGACGCACGGAACCAATGGTGGAGGAGATCCTTACTTCACGGATGGGCAGGTCGCGGTACTCACGCTCGCCTCTGTCTGGACACTGCCGCTAGCGAAGCAGGTGCGTAGCCCACTGGTCGCACGACTGGTGCAGCAAAGTGGAAACTTTATTCGTCACTGGTTGCCACGTGAGGGGCAAGAGCGGGCGGCTAACGAGCGCGAACAGATTGCACAAAAAGCGCAGCAATAGCGGGGTGTACGCATATGAAACGGCTTATGCTCGGATCGCGGCAACTGTTCGAGGGCAGGTGCCAAACAATTTGTGATTTAATAAGAGGGCAAGTTTCCATACAAATAGAGAGTCGAGCGAACGAGGAGTTTGCCCGAAGCGAACACGAAAAAAGGGGCATCTAACGTTATGCGTTTAGGATTGCAGGTACCGAATTTTACCTATGCGAACGGCCAAGATCAACTGGGCGATACGTTCGGATTAATTGCTGAACGTGCCGACCGTGCTGGCTTCTATAGTTTTTGGGTGATGGATCATTTCTTTCAGATTAGAGGGGTGGGACCGGCGGAAAACGAGATGCTGGAAGGGTGGAGCGCGTTGGCATTCGTAGCTGGTCGCACGAACAGGATCAAATTGGGGACGATGGTCACAGGTGTGACGTATCGCTATCCCGGTCTACTGGTGAAGACAGCGACAACATTGGACGTACTCTCGCATGGACGCGCGTATTTAGGAATCGGGGCAGCGTGGAACGACGAGGAGCATAGAGGATTGGGGGTGCCGTTTCCCTCGACGAAAGAGCGTTTCGAGCGATTGGAGGAGACGTTACAGATCGCGCACCAGATGTGGAGTGGGGATGAGAAGCCGTTCAACGGGGCGCATTACCAGTTGGAACGTCCATTGAATTCGCCAAAAGCGCTGCAGAAACCGCATCCGCCGATTCTGATCGGTGGAACAGGTGAGAAGAAGACGCTGCGTATGGTCGCGCAATACGGCGATGCCTGCAATCTCTTCGCACGCATCGGACGAGATGAACTGAAGCATAAGTTAGAGGTCTTGCGCGAGCATTGCCAGACAGTGGGGCGTGCATACGAGGAGATCGAGAAGACCACGCTGGATAGCCTGGTGATTACGCGTGATGGGCGCAACGGGTCGCTATCGCCCAATGCCGCGATCGATCTGTTCGGAGATTTAGCGGAGCAGGGTATCGATCAGGCGATTTTCAGCTTGCGCAATGTAGATGATGTGGAGCCATTCGATGTCTTGCAGCAGATCGTGCCGGAAGTCGAAAAGATCAAGGTAGCGGGGAGATAAGCCCATGGTGAGACGCGCGACGTTGAGCGAGGAAGAAAAGGCATTCATCCATAGGCAGCGCGTCGGGCGGCTTGCTACGGCGGACGAGAACGGGAGTCCAACGCTCGTTCCCGTCTGCTACGCGTTGGATGATAGCGTGTTTTACACACCATTGGATGAGAAGCCGAAGCGGGTCGCGGGAACGCAGCTGCGGAGGGTGCACAATATCGAGGCACGGCACGAGGCCACGCTGCTGATCGATCAGTATAGCGACGACTGGTCTCAGCTTGGATATGTGCAGATTACCAGTCGGGCCGAGTTGTTGTATGGTGAGGATACGCGACACGCGCGGGCATTGGTTTTATTGAGAGAACGGTATATACAGTACCGAAGCATGGCGTTAGAGAAGTATCCAGTGATTTTGCTGACGCCGGAGCATATTGTGGCGTGGGGGCCGATATTTAGGGGTTAGGAGCCTCTACCGGTTGCCCTTCTCCAGGAAAGAGGTTCACAAAATCCTCATCGGCGTAGATGCTTCCCAACACGCGCGCATCTGTATGTACAAAGTGCCTTTTGGATATGCGGCTCGTGCTATACGGGCAATCTCTTTCGGAACTAGACACATCGCTTTTGCTTTGAATGATATTGATCTTCTGCTTTGAGCCATCCTTCTCCTGCCTTTTCTTGCTTCTCTCTTCCTTTATCGTCGGGTTCATACGGATGCGCCAGCGGTATCAAAAGTGAGCCAAACCCACGGAATTCCAAAATTTACACTCAGAGCCCTGAGATTTTCATAAAAAGACGACAAAAAGACGACTCAAAGACGACTTTGTCATTCTCGCCATGACCGTTTTCCAGTATGCTTCCAGTGAAGCTTAGCGGTACATCAATCCTTCTCCTACAAGTCGATCGCATAAGGGTGCCTTGCCAGGCCCTGTGCGAACACGAAGGAAGGCCACGTGTAAGCTTCCCCTATAACTGAGCCTGGAGGTGGAAGGAACTTTTCGCCTGCAACGTTCAACGATGAGGTTTTTCATAAAGAAAAGAGAAAGGAGCATATTCTTTACCGCAGGAAAGGAGAGAAACGAAACGCCACCTGCTTTTCGCTATCCTCTTGCTTCTCCCGCTTCTCTTCTCATGTGATTGATGGCAAGATGAAGGTTGCGCATGTTTGAACACAAAGACATTCTCACTATCTGAAAAAAAGAAAGAGAGTACAGTACAAGATGAAACAATCACCTCAGGCTATGCAGGCACCATCTCGTGAGCCTGGGCAATATCCGATGGATCTTCCCTCGGCGAAGGGCTTCGGGCAAAGGATTCTCCGCTGGAAATCATTGGTAGCACTGGTCTTCCTGCTCAGTGGTGCTGTTTTCACAAGCTTTGCCTTCGTTCCCTCAGCTTCCGCTGCTACGATGTCCCCCAATGATGTCATCTACGGGGAGAAATGGGTAACAACCGGCAGTTCATACACAGGGATCTCGGTAGGGAGTTGGAGAGACTGCGGCTATGCTGCGGCTTCTCCCAATCCGAGTCATGTCACATGTTCAGGAACATATTCCTTCTCTGCAACTGTGAGTGGTAGTGTCCAGGTAGGCGATGGCGGCCTGTCATCGCAGGTTGGCTTCAACGTTACCAAAACAACGACGTTCGGCGTTAGTTATGCGGTCGATATTCCCGCGCACAAAAACGTAACGATCCAGATAGGTGCTAAATGGTATGACTATAGGGTGGCTCAGCGGGAATGTTCATATATGGTAAGGGATGGCGCTTGTATTTCCTGGATTAGTTCAACGGTATATGCAAACGTGCACAGATATGATACTCGCGCCTTCAGAAATTTCGATTCTTAAGAAAGGAAAATATCTATGCTTCAAACACCACCCACTACAGATCAACCCATAAAGGAAAAGAGCCGCAGGGTTCTTCCCATGCTCAGCAGGGTTCTTGTTTTAACTGTTTTAGCCATTGTTCTGGTCTTCTCCATCAATTTTGGAGGAGGAGCCCATGCGGCAAGCGCAGCCACCACGCATTGTGCTACCAAACAGAGTAAGACGGACAGTATTGTGGGGTTGGCGCTATTCGAGATCAGTATGAAGACGAACTGGTGCTGGAACAATAGTATCGTCACTGGCAGTCACACGATCCTCTATTGGAAAGTGAATATCGCTGGATGGACGCCAGGAAAGCCCTCCTATGCCTTTAACTGTTATATTGCAGCCGGGAGCAAACGCAATTGTTCAGGCAATCACGAGGCGATGGTGGAAAAATACACGAATACCTCGTCTAGGAGCACCGTCTACCTGTACCTGGATAACTGGGAGAACTACAAAGGTCAATTCTTTACGCAAAGTAGTTCTTCTTCAGGAGGTTCTATCTAGCCTCCTACTGCATGAGTGTAAATCTCAGGGCAGTGAGCAGATGGTTGGCTGAGGGTCGTTTCCTTGAGCACGAACCTCGCGAACAGACCAGCCAGCTTGATCGACATCTCCCCTACCTGTACGAGCGATGGGCTGGGGGATGTTACACTATGGCTGGTCTCTTGCGAGAGTGGTAAGAGTTGTGATTTACATGGTAACGGTCCGTGCAAGGAGCAACTCTCCAGAGAAAAGTGTGGCTCTAGTTTTTTTGTGTGGAGGGACGGCAGCGCGGGAGGATTTCACCAAGAGTTTGCTTCAGGCAGATGGAAGAGGAGGGAGATTTTTTGTGGTTTGTAAGCGTTCGAGCAAGTTGGAGAAGCCGATGGAGTCGGTAAGTTTTTGTAGGCGGCGGAAACCTTCGCCATAGATGGGGTCGGGATTGCGCGTGGTGTTGAGCATATAGTACTGGCTTTCCGGTGATTGCAACGATTGGTAGTAGCGATAGGAGAGTAGTTCGCAAAAACCTTCTTCAGCCCAGGAGGGTAGGTTGTGGACGCCATGAACGACCAGCCAGACATGGCCGAGTTCGTGCGCGACCACGCCCTGAAAAAGGGTGCGTGGGAGGCCGCGAAGCACGGCGATGCCATCGACCTGTACGCGGGTGACCTGACCATTTTGAGCGTAGGCCGAACTGGTGGTGGCACCCAGAGAGTGCTCCTGGTGGCGTCCGTGCATCAATGTTGCCAGACGTGCGGGTCCGCAGATATCGAGGCTGATAGGGAGTTGATTATAGCGCAGGTCCTGCGTGCCGCACCATTGGATGACGGAAGAAAAAAGGGGACGAGCCTGATCGGCGGTCTCGATCGCGCTGGCGTGGCAGATGGGGCAACGAGAGACCGTTTCATGAGCATCTTGCTGATTGGGAAGTATCAGGCGACCACAGTAGGCACAGGATTGGTAGTGGCCTTCGTGCTGCTTATGAAACTTCTGGCCCCAATAATTGACGAGATACTCACCCGTCAGTGGCTGACCGCAGTAGTCGCAACGGGGCGCGAGATAGCGGTCGTAGCAGGCTATATGATAGGGTTTGCCATCCTGCTCACGGAAGCTGGCGAGATCGATAGGTTGGCCGCAGGCGGCGCAGACGAAGTGATCGGGGTGCCAGGCCGAGCCGAGGGCCATGATATAGTTGTCCGAGATTGGTTGGCCGCAGGCGCGGCAGATAAGACCATTTGTATTCATGTTGCGCATATATGATAGGTACAAAAAATGAGAGACTGGGTGGCTGGTATAGAAGCGTCAATCGTGTAGAGATTGGCGATTTTTCTTTCTTCTCTGTATATACGAGTGGTAGAGAAGAGCGTTGTACTGCGCCATAAATATCGCTTTAGCACGATAAATCTTCTCATACCTATTTTTTATATTGAGCATGATAAGTCGTCTCCTACCAGTAGGTGAGGAGAGCATGGGGTGGCGGCGAGGATAGTGTTGAATCAGCATAAAGAGGAGCAGCACAAAAAGGGCGAGTAAGACTTGAAAATGGGGAGAATATGTTCCATTTTTGAGCAATTCTCCGCTTATTTTTATCATTTCCTGTGCAGGGGCATGACTATTGCAGAAATTTTCATGTTATACTGTTGTGTAGGAAGCAAAAAGCCTATGTTAAAAGCTTATATTAAAAGCTTATCTTGGGAAGCAGGGAATGTATGCTTAACACGGCCTCTGTGCACGCGGTCAATAATGCGAAGTTCTCTCAACGCTTCACCCAACCATGCTATGACTCATACTGCTTTTCCAAAATTCCCGCCACGATCGAATTTCTGCTTAGCGGGCAGGGGCAGAGCGCGTTGCCCACTGATGTCTTCGGTAATATGGGAGCTAATAAGTACGACAAAGTCGTTTTTTTCTTCATAGACGCCTTCGGATGGCGTTTTTTCGAGCGCTACGCCGAGAAATATCCTTTTCTGAAGAGAGTGTTGGAGCAGGGTTGTGTCTCCAAGTTGACCTCGCAATTCCCCTCAACTACCGCGGCCCACGTTACGTGTATGCATACAGGTCTGGAAGTGGGACAGAGCGGCGTCTATGAGTGGACGTATTACGAGCCGATCGTCGATGACGTCATCTCACCCTTGCTGTTCTCGTACGCTGTCGATAAGCTCACGCGAGATACACTCAAACCTTCAGGCGTTCCGCCCGCGGCATTTTTTCCCCAAAACACCTTCTATCAGAAGTTGCAGGCACAAGGTATCGAGTCGCATATTATTCAGCATCAAGACTATACGAATTCCACGTACTCGAACATTGTTTTTCGTGGTGGGCAGGTGCATGCCTATCAAAACCTGCAAGGTGCGTGCACGATGATGGCCGCGCTGCTGGCACAACCAGTTGATGGGCCAGCATATTATTTTTTCTATTTTGATCGTATCGATGCCATCTGCCACAACTATGGACCGAACTCGAAACAGTTCGAGGACATCATCGATAGCTCGTTTCGCACGCTGGAGCAAGCATTTTACCAGGCGATCGCGGGGAAGGCTGGAAAGACGCTGTTTATGATGAGCGCCGACCATGGGCAGGTCGAGGTGAATCCAGCAAAAACATATTATTTGAACCGGCAGATACCGGCGGTCGCGCGGGCGATGAAATTGAATCGGCGTGGCAGGGTTATCGCGCCCGCTGGCTCGGCGCGCGATATGTTTTTGCATATCAAAGAGGAGCAGATCGACGCGCTGATCAGCCAGCTGCGACAGAGGCTGGAGAACCGAGCGGAGGTTTATCGCGTGCAGGATTTGCTGGAACGAGGTTTTTTTGGACCGGGGGTGCCAGCGAGGGTTTTCACGGAGCGGGTGGGCAATGTCGTCGTCTTGCCATATAAGCATGAGAGCGTGTGGTGGTACGAGGAGGGGATATTTTCGATGCATTTTCAGGGGCATCATGGCGGGTTGACGCCGGAGGAGATGGAGATTCCGCTGTTGGTGTTGGAGTTGTGAGAAATGGCGTAGAACAAACGCGTGGTTTGCTCTACGCCATTTCGGGGTTATTCGTAGCGTAGGACTTCGAGGGGACGCACGCGGACGGCTCCCCAGGCGACGAGGGCAGCTACGAGCATAGCCAGAGCGGCGGCGCCAAGAATCAGGGATAGAGCGGTCATCGCGTCGACGCCGAAGGTCGATTTGAATAAGAAGACGCCGAGGGCGGATGTGGCCGCGGTCACGATCAACATAGCGACTAACGCGCCTATGCCTCCGACCAGACCGTTTTCCAGCAGCACCTCGCTGAGGACCGAGCGGCTAGTGTAGCCGACCGATTTGAGGATGCCGAGTTCGCGACGACGTTCCAGCATTGAGAGCGCCACCGCATTGGCGATAATGATCACGCCAGCGATCAGTGAGAGTGAGGCAATGGTGGTCAGGGTCAACAGGATATCGTTGATCAGTTGATCGATGAAACTACTGATATTGCCCAGATTGATCACGAACGCATTGGGAACGAGATTGCCGATATCGTTGACAGCGGTGCCGAGTTTGTTAGAATCGATTTTCATGTAGAAGATCGATTGGTTCACACCGGCAGGCGAGAGAGCTTTCACCGTATCGGTCGTGCCCCAGATGGGATAGATGTTCGAGCCGACGGTCGAGGACTTGTAGAAGCCCACGACGGTTACCGTGCGCAGACTGCTACGATCGATACCGGTCAGGGTAATCTTGTCGCCAAGCTTGAGATGGAATGGGCCGAGGGTGGAGAGCAGAGAAGAGACGACCACATTGTTCGTGCCCGCGTCATTGAGAGTGAGGTTGCGGCCAACAAACGTCGCCGATTGGGTCGAGGGGATCTGGTTGTTGCCCACATCGTAGCCTTCCACGCCGCTCAGGTAGTAGATCGCGCCCTGACGTCCGAGGGTGCCGGAGCCAGCGTTTTGTCCTTTGCCGGTGGGGAGTAGTTTGCCGATGGGCACATTATTGATCGCCACCGGCACTGTCGAGGCCAGCGTGCGCTGTTGATAGGCGGTAAGGCCAGGAATCGCGCTCAGGTTATTGTGCAATTTAGTTGTATCGTTATTGGAAGTGATCGTGAACACATTGTAGTCCAGCGAATTGGCGATGACTGAATTGATCTGCTGACGCAGGTTCTGGCCCAGCGCCAGGATCAGGCCGATGGTGAAGATGCCCACGAAAAGGGCCAGCATCGTCGTGGTCGTGCGTCCGCGCTGACGACCGAGGTTGCGCAAGGCCATCTTGATCGTCTCTTTCCAGGAAAGGGGCAACAGGACTACTATATAGCCCAGCAGAGAGGCCACGAGCAGCAGGATGCCGAAGGCAGGCAGGACCAGATAGAGTGCGACCGAAAGCACCACCAGCAGGGTCACCACCAACAGGTACCAGATGTTGAAGCGTTCCAGCACCGGCAGTTTGCTCAGGATAAAGATGATCAGTCCCAGCACCAGGCTCAAGATGCCGAGGAAGATGAACGTACCGTAGACCGCGAAGATGCCGAGCGTTATATCGCCATTGAGGATCACGATGGAGAGCGCGCAGAAGAGGATCGAGAGCACGATCAGCAGCACGATGGTCAGCACGACGCTGCCAGCACCACGACCGTCGGGCAGATCACGAATAACGTTGAGCGGGCGAATATTGGCGGCCTGGACGATGGGGAGCAGGCCAAAGATCAGCGCCGTGATCAGACCTACAACTACACCACCGATAATCGTGTACCAACTCAGCACGTAAGGGATATTGAGGCCGAAGGTTTGTTGGACCAGATTGCGCACGACATAGCTGACACCGACCGCGGCGAGCGCGCCGACCATGCCTCCGATAAAGCCGAGCAGACCGGCTTCGAGTCCGAAGAGCAGGTAGAGGTCGAAGCGGCGGTAGCCAGTAGTTTTCAGCATGGCGATCTCAGTTTTGCGACGCGAGAGCAGCACCTGCATGGTATTGACGATACCAACGCCGCCGATGAGCAGGGCCAGCAGGCCAGCGATCTCCAGGAATTTGCGAATATTGTCGATCGTGGTTTGCTGCTGCTTGAGCGCATCACTGGCAGTCTGGGTAGAGGCGATGGGGAACTGGTTCTGGATCGCGGTCACCGCGGCATTGATTTTTGAGGAATCGGCATCGACATCGACCGTATCGTAGAGCGGAGCCACTTTCGGAGCGGCGGCGTTGTAGTCATGGATCGAGACGAGCAGCAGGCTACCGGCCTGATTCAGGATACCCGTTTCGGAGGCGATGCCAACGATCTTCACATGCAGGGTGCGACCGCCCTGGGTATCGGAGCCGATATGGACATCGAGCGTCGAGCCAAGTTTATCCTTGTATTGATCGGCGAAGGATTGCGTCACAATGGCCTGATTATTTTTGAGCAGAGATGATACTGCAGCGTTTTTGGGATTGACGAACGAGAGCGGAGTTACGATCGGATAGGTGGCAGGATCAACCGCTTTGATGCTGAAGGAGTTACGCGACGAGGACGAGGTGCCAGTCTTGCCGCTGGCATTGATAATCGGCGTATAGGCCGTGATAGTGCCGTCGCGTTTAAAGGTGGCAAAATGTTGGAGATCGGCATTGTTGAAGGGTTGGTTTTGGGAAGTGACGGCGATATCGCCGCCATTGGCGTCGCGCACATTGGTATTGAAGGCATTGTTGATCATGAGGCCGACCAATTGCAGGGCCACGATTGCCATCACACCGACGGCCACGCAGAAGATCGCCAGCACGGTGCGTTGGCCGCCGCGCACGAGAGAACGAGAGGTATAGTTGAAGTACATCGACGTTTTCATTGCGTGATCTGGCCTCCTATGTCGTCAACCGAGGCAACGAGACCGTCGACAATGCGAATGGCATGATCGGCGTGCGAGGCAATCGCAGGATCATGGGTCGCGATAATGAACGTCTTGCCAGTTTGCGCGCGCAGATCGGCGATCAGGCGCAGGATATTCTCACCATTGCGAGCATCCAGGTTGCCAGTAGGCTCATCGGCGATGATGATAGCGGGATTAGTCGCCAGGGAGCGCGCGATTGCCACACGCTGCTGTTCACCACCGGAAAGTTGATTGGGACGATGGTCGAGGCGATGGGAGAGACCAACGAAGCCCAGCAGTTCTTTGGCACGCGCGGACGGAGAGCCTTTGTGTTTGCCGACATAGAGAGGAAGCTCTACATTCTCCTGCGCGGTCAGGGTGGGGATCAGGTTGAAGGCCTGGAAGACCATACCGATTTTGTTGTTGCGTACCGCAGCCAATTTGCCCTCGGACATATGAGAAATATCGACACCATCGATCAGGACCTGACCGGTGCTAGGATTATCGAGGCCCGCGATAATGCCGAGCAAGGTGCTTTTGCCGGAACCGGAGGGACCGACAATCGAGACGAACTCACCGCTATCGATCTGGAAGCTGATGCCTTTGAGAATATCGATACGCTCATGACCGAGCGGAAGGCTTTTGGTGATATTTTGCACATCCATGACCACGCGTTTCGTGTTGGATGATGTCGAAGATGTTTGTGTCGTTTGCGACGCGACCGTATCGTCCATAAAAATGAGTGCTCCTTTAAGACTGTAGTAACTGATATGAATGAGGACGTAAATCATGCCATGGTATCAAAAAACGAGTTAAGAAGGTGTGTGTATCATGTGTATCAATCATTGGACGTTTCTACGGATGGTGAATAGGTACCAGGTGGTGCGTCCATTAACTATCCGGAAGTACAGGAAGCGATGTTCCTGCGCGCGCCCGCAAGGGGACGCGCCTACGCGGGTTTGCCGGATGTACCACTAAGGAAACGTTGTGCGAGCAAGTATAGGAAATATACATGGGTTTTAAGTGTGAGAAAAACGATACATGCGATACATTTATAAATACGATAGGGGAGGGTAAATGTTGTAGGTAAACAGATTGATTTCTTGGTGTGGGTGTACGTTGTTTGAAAAGATGGATGCTCTAGATAGAGGGCCTTATAATGAATACAGTGGACTTATCCAAGGGGAGAGTGGAGGGCGGTGAATGAGGAGGGATACGGAGGTGGAGAGGAAATTTTTATAGATAAAACGGATAGGCAACAATAGACAACTATGTTATACTGCATAAGCAAACGGCATAGATATTGCAGGCAAACTGCACAGGTATTATTGCTCTGTCCAGGGTTCATTGGTAGATGTGGAGGATGCGGATATCGTGATGTGATTGCGGTAAGCACGGACGCGAGCAACGCCGATTTCAAACGGATATCACGATGTGATTGCGATCTGCACGGACGTGATTATGCAGGTGGACACATAGACACATACATCGAGATGTCGGCAAGCGAGGACACGGACGCGATAAATCGAGTCTGTACGTTATGTGGTGTGATGAATCAGGGGATGCAATGAGGGGTGAACGCGTGGTTTGGTAAACGCATGGTTTACCCTACGCGGACCAAGGGTGTGTTATGAGGAAGATTTGGAGCGACATGAACGCTCTGCACAGTTCAACTACGAAGTGAGAGGAAAATATTTATGCGGCGAGGAACATTGGTACTCCTCTTCTTTATTATCTTGTTAGCCGCGGGAGCGTCATTTGTCGTCTTCTGGCCCAATACGAAGGGCCCCTACGGCGTTAGCAATCCATTCACGATTACTGAAGGGCTTGACTTACAGGGTGGTATCAGCATTCAGTTGGTGCCGAAAGATCCGAGCAAGGCCACGCAGGACGCGATGAATACCACGCGTAATCTGATCGAGCAGCGTGTGAACAGCGGCCTGGGCGTGAAAGAGCCGGACGTGCGCGTGGAGAACGTCGGAACCACACCAAGTATCGTGGTGCAGTTGCCCAAGTTCAGCGGTAACCAGGAGACGGCGATCGATACGCTGTTGAAGACTGGCACGTTGGAATTCTGGGATACGGGCACGCAAGGTGGTCTGACAGATGGGCAAGCATTCGACCCATCGCAGTATACGCAATACAATCCTGGTGGACAGCCACTGTTTACCGGTAACGATCTGGACCCAAGTGGCTTATCGGTAGGACAAGATCCGCAGACGGGCGCGTACTTGATCAACTTCGCGTTCAAGTCAGGGGCGCAGGCGCGCTTTGGATCGTTTACCGCGAGTCATGTTGGTGATTACCTTACAGTTACACTTGATCGGCAAGTTGTCACCTCGCCAGTAATTCAGGGCGCGATCACTGGCAATGGGCAGATCACGGGACAGTTCACGGAGACCAGCGCCAGCCAGACGGTTAATCTGTTGAAGTATGGCGCGTTGCCGGTGGCGTTGAATAAAGTGAGTGAGGAGACGGTGGGCGCGACACTGGGACAAGAGGCGATCACCAAGAGCCTGCTCGCTGGCGCGATCGGTCTGGGCATCGTTATCCTGTACATGTTGCTGTACTATAGGCTGCCGGGACTGCTGGCGGACGTTGCGCTGGTGCTGTACGCGATTTTCACCTTCGCGATCTACAAGCTGATCGGCGTCACGCTGAGTCTGGCGGGTATCGCGGGCTTCATTCTTTCGATCGGTATGGCGGTGGACGCGAACGTGCTCATTTTTGAACGCGTAAAAGAGGAGATACGAGCGGGGAGGTTACTTGCTTCGGCGATCGACATAGGATGGAGGCGCGCGTGGCCGTCAATTCGCGACTCGAACAGTTCGACGATCATCACTTGCGCCATTCTGTACATTTTCGGCAGTAACTTTGGAGCCACGATCATCGTTGGTTTCGCCACCACGCTGTTCCTGGGTGTGCTGATCAGTCTGTTTACCGCGATCGTGGTCACGCGAACGTTCATGAACCTGCTGATCCCGACTGGTTTCATCAATCATCCGGCGCTATTCGGGCTGCCTTCAAGCGCGGTGCCAACGGCACCAGTAGTGACAGGGACAGGACGACGTACAGCAGCAACGGTGAGAGGAGAGAGCCATGTTTAACATCGTCAAATACCGTTACCTGTTCCTGGCGATCTCGCTGATTGTCATCATACCAGGGCTCATCTCGTTGATTGCGTTCGGCCTGAACGTGGGTATCGACTTCGCGGGTGGCGCGAACGTCGAGATTCGTCCGCAACGGCAGTTGAGCGATGACCAAATGCTCAAATTGCTTCAGCCATTCGGTCTGAAAGGGCAGCAGGTGATTCTGGGCACGAATGCGCAACTCGCGGCCTCCAAGACGGTATGGGTGCAGTTGAATACCGAGGCGGATGGGAACGTCACGACCGCGGTCGAGAACGCGGTGAACGCGAAGTATCCGCAGGCGTCGCTCAACTATGATATCGTCAATATTACGGGGAGCGATGGAAAGCCCGCGACGCTGTTTACCATTAACGGCATTCCCCTCGCGAACCAGACGAACGTGATCAAGAGCGCGTTGAGCAAACTGCCTGGAACCTCCTCTGGTTCGACCGTTTCATCGTCGAGCCCAACACCGACGCCTACGACAACGGCGAAAGGGAGCAAGCCACCGACCACAAGTACATCAAGTGGTACAACACCGGTATCAGTGGTCGATGTGCAGCAAGGTACGACAACGCAGGATATCACGATCCAGACGTTGACGCAGGTGTCGAAGTCGAATAGCAGCGACGTGACGAAGGGGCAGGTGAGTTTGACACAGATTCAGGACTCGTTCTTGAAGAACGGTGGGCCATACTTCTACGTGGTCACGAACTCGCAGGTAGGTCCTTCGGTCGCGTCATCGACGACTGAGATGGCTGTGCTGGCTGTGATAGCGGCTTCGATCTGTATTCTGCTGTATGTGTGGTTTTCGTTCCGCAAGGTGCCGAAGGCGCTGCGCTATGGCGTGTGCGCGATCATCGCCCTGTTGCACGACGTGTTAGTGGTGCTGGGTATCTTCTCGATCCTGGGCAAATTCACGGGCGTGCAGATCGACTCGCTGTTTATCACTGGTCTATTGACGGTGATCGGTTTTTCGGTGCACGACACTATCGTGGTGTTCGATCGCATTCGTGAGAACATGCAGAGGCGCACGGTCGAGAATTTCGAGGAAGTGGTGAACGCCAGCCTGGTGCAGACGATGGCGCGTTCGTTGAACACATCGCTGACGGTGCTCTTTACATTGCTGGCGCTGACACTGTTCACGGGTATCGGTACCGATATTCATACGTTCACGTTGACGCTGCTGATCGGTATCTTCAGCGGAACCTACTCCTCCATTTTCAACGCCAGTATGCTGCTGGTGATCTGGGAAAAGGGCGAGTTGGGCTTCAAGTATCTGGGTGGTGGCGAGCAGCCAAAACTGCCTGCATACCGCACACAGAGCGCACGCGAGATGGTACGTTCATAATCAAACCATCAGCGATTAAGAAAAGGCCCGTGTTGGATGGATATCCATCCGACACGGGCCTTTTCTTATCGCTTGATATTTTTTTCAGATTTTGACCATTTCGAAGAGGAGTTTGCGGTGAAAGACTTTTTCGAAGAGGTCGGCCTTTTCGTTAGCATGCTCGATTTCCTGGTCGAGATCGGCGAGGGGACGAGTCCAGAGGCGTAACGTCCATACATCTTTCGTGCAGGCGATGGGGATGGCGGCAATTTGTAGGACGCGACCATCATGATTGTAGTCGAGGGCATCGGCGACACGCAAGATGGCGGCAAGGGCGGAGACGCGTTTCTGAGCGGCCTTGGAGAGGACAGCGAACTCATCATGGCTGAGGCTGGGTAGGGCACGGCGATGATAGCGGGCGATACAGGCGATTTCGTAGCGTTCTTTGTTGGTAAAATCGGGCAAGGGGGTCTCGTTGATCAAACGGAACGTGTGTTTGTGGTGACGACGAACTTCGATCATCATACCCGTATTATGCAGGAGAGCAGCGCGCTCAAGCAAACGCGAGGATTTTTTGTGCAGATGATGGAGGGGAACGGTGGCCTCAAAGAGCAGGGAGGAGAGACGCATAACGTGACGAGCGTGGGGCCAGTCATCAACGAGCAAGCCGCCGGAGAGCCGCAACTCCTCCATCGTGGGGCGATCGCTGTTCAGCAGGCTCAATTCCTCGCTTAAAGGTCGCATCATCATGCGTAAGTTCCTCCTCTTATTGCATCTTACTGCATCGATATTTGTGCATATACTTTCCATACGTGGACTGTAGCGGAAAGAAAGCCGGGAAAGCTTTCTTGCTGTCGCTACAGATAAAACAGAGAGCAGCCACATGCTTACTGTTTTCCCGACCCAACATTATTTTAACATACTGATTACTTTGCCATGGAAATCGCTTTCTCGCAAGCTATACCAGTGCTGTTGAAACCTTGTATAGAGATTACTACGCTGCTGGCCGAGGTTATTTAGTAGAGCCTCAAGTCCCTGGCGTTGCGAGGCCGAGGGCAATGTAGCAGGATCAAGCAATGTTGCAAGGAGCTGCGGGTCCACCACGAACGCGTGTTTCTGCTGATGCTGCGAAACTTTTGTCAACGCGTCGATATAGCCTGGACCACCGTCCAGGCAGCCGATGGTGAGGCGCAGCAGGGCGATCATCACATCGTGGTCATGGAGGGAGCCGAGCTCGTCTTGCAGTTGTGTAATTTCTGCGATGAGCGGTGCCACATCGCCGGAAAAGGAGTTGGCGAACAGTTCCAGGGTATAGCGCAGTCGTTTCGCCGCGATGCGCAGGTTGTGCAGTTCGTGCACGCTATAAGGACTATCCACATACTGTTCCCAAGCGTAGAACTCGTCCAGGCGTGTGAGGGCGATGACGCGAGCATTTTCCAGCAACGAGCCTTGCGCATCCAGATCCGTTATCAGTTTAGCTTTTGCCATGATGTACCTCTTTTTCTGGCAGACAACTGCCGAGTTGACGCATGAATGTGTTTTCGTCCAGTCCCTTTAGACATGTGTCCAGGTCGTGTTGATAGCGTGTACGATACGCGGTGAGGCGATCGATAAGCCAGTGAATGCCGGGCTGGTCATCGGGCGAAGTCTGTTGCAGTTGTTGTTGTAGGCCTGCGATCATCACATCGGTATCGCGAGCCTGGCCGAGCATGTCCGCGGTATGTTTCACTTGGGTATAGACTTTCTGGAATTGTTTCGGCTCGCAGATAGACTCGTAGGCATCCATCACCGCGCGCAAACGGCGGGTCGCGACGCGCATTTTATGGACCGCTTCAATATCCTCGTGCTTGAGCACGTCTTCACGCCAGGAGAACATTTTGTGGGCGTAATCATCCAGGAGAGCACGACCGGACGAGGCGAACGTATCGTTTTGTTCGTCCTGATTGGAGGAATGGGCCTGTTGCTGGACATGATCGAGCCATGTCTCGCCATCGCGGGTGTAAGCGAGCAAGAGGCCCTCACGAATGCCATTCATACTTACCTGGGCAGTATGCAAATGAAAATGCTCCATAACGGTGCGAATGATCAATGCTCCCGCAGGCAGAACACGAGCGCGCTTCACGTCAACGTGGTATCTCTCAGCGAGCTGCTCCGAGGAGAGGGCTTGAAAGAGGCCCTCGCATTGCAGCAGGTCGTCGCGAGTGAGAGTAGCGTGGTTGTCACGTTGTTTAAAGGCTTGTTGCACTAAAAACAAAAGCGATTGAGCGCTACCCCCAGTCACAAACAGGGATAGGTCAGCGGACGGAGCGGGCACGGGTAAAACGCCGCGTTTGTCGGTCGAATCGGTAAAAAACGTCTGTAGGAAAGCCTGGGCGGTCGCGATATCGTCAGGCGTGGGAGGATCGGAGACGAGATAGCGGTTGGTTAGCCAGCCGGAGCCGATAGGAAGCGAGGTATGCTGGTCGATATGCTGACCGGTGGCAAAAACGAGTTCCATACTACCACCACCGAGGTCCATGACCGTAATGGGCGAAGAAGTGGAAGCATCAGCGGTGAGCATTAGAGTAACGCCATAAAAGGTCAGCAAGGCCTCGACCTCGCCGCTGACACAGTTGACGGTCAAACCGGCCATAGAGTGAATGTGGGCAAGGAATTCCTCGCGATTGGTGGCCTTGCGAATTGCTTCCGTGGCGACAACGAGGGTCTTTTGCGCGTGATGCTGTTGTGCCAAGGACTGGAATCGTTGCAAAACGGAGATGGCCTCATCTTGTTTTGCAGGTGTGATGGCGCCATTGGTGTTGACGCTTGCACCCAGGCCAACGAAACTTTCATCGGACGCAAGGATGTGCAGATGGTCAGGTTGGCAGTGGGCTATGACTATACGAATGGTATTGCTGCCTATATCGATGGCGGCATATATGGGTGATATGCTTTTTTCTTGCATAATAATCTCCAAACTGAATGTCAGCGCTTGAGCACTATTGGCTACGAGAGGGCAAGTAGGGTACGGGTCTGCTCTCTAGCGAAGGGTTGAGCAAAACCTGGCGGGTGTGCCAATAAACTGTGCTTTATGGAAGGGACACAGTCATTATAACACGGGCCGAAGAGGAGGTAAGGAGGCCGCATATGGCCTACAGAGTGTCCGGAGGTAGGAGAAGGGTCAGGTTAGCTATTGACAGGAGTAGAGGGATACGCTATCATAGTGGAGTCCAAAAAGGAATGAGCCGAAGTGGTGAAATTGGTAGACACGCAACGTTCAGGGCGTTGTGCTCTAACGGGCATAGGGGTTCGAGTCCCCTCTTCGGCA
>CAZZWK010000048.1:47009-48263 GCA_964657925.1 uncultured Dictyobacter sp. | reverse complement strand
CGCACCTGTTGCGCGATCAGTGTGCGGCGCAACATATCGATGGCGTGCTCATGCCCAATAATATTCCAGCCTGGCGCTGGCTTCTGCTGTACTTCCATGGCTTTATAGTAGCAAAAAGAATAGGAAAGCACAACACAGATTAAGATTGGCTTGTAATACAAACATTTGTTACGTTTACAATAGAAAATAAAATATATAAATCTATTTATGTGTTTTCACACATCAACCTTTGAGCATTCCGCAATTGAAGAATACAGTCGCTAAAACTAACAATTCAGGGCAGTCGGCTGTAGTGGCTACAAACAAATCCAAGAACAATACTATGTCTCCTCATATCACAAGTGATGATGTAAAGACATATCTATTCACTCATCAATTTCCAAGCGGTCCGTTAGTAGTAGGAGCAACATTCAAAATCATTTCCATTGATCTGGTGACGAGCGAAGTTGCATCACAACGGTTAGATGATGAACCTATTGGACTCCCAAATAATGAATTAGTATACTTTGTCAAAGTACAAGGACCATTTACTACGACTAATGTGAGGACACCAAACGGTAAGTCCCTTCCTCCAGCACAATTTGGATTTGAAGTGTTTAATGCTGAGACTGGAAATTTGCTAGTTTGGAGTATTCCTACAAATGGGTAGGTGATTAGTAATTAAGTACAATCATGGAATAAATGCAAAATAACATCGGATGTATAGGCTCGGATGATCCAGCAGAAGTTATATGATCGTACTTGAAGTGCAATCAGATAGTAAACTTTAGGTCATTTTTACTATTTACAATTTAACAATGTAAATAACAGTAAATCAGTAAATCACGGTACCCTTTACGTTGCAAAGGGTACCGTGATTTTTGTAACGCCTCATATTTTCATACAAAATCACTCTATTATTTTGTCCGTTTTAGACATGCTCAGGGGTTATTCTAGATAAGAGACTACTTACTCAGTGTAGGATTCCCGACAATAACAGAGTAAGAAGAAGTAGAAATGGACATGTGTAAATGCCATTAGATGCAAGCGAGTTAGATTTAATAAAGAGGACCTTGAGTGGCGATCAGCATGCCTTTGGCTCTCTTATATTGGTATATGAACGCCCTTTATTAGCCTACGTTTACTCGATTCTTCATGACTGGGAATGGAGTCGTGATGTAGTTCAGGAAACGTTTACAGCAGCGTATTATGCATTGCCTAATTGGAAACATCCAGAACAACAGTTGAAGGAGAAAAAAACAAAAATATCACAAA
>CAZZWK010000048.1:41110-46909 GCA_964657925.1 uncultured Dictyobacter sp. | reverse complement strand
GAAAAAGAAAAAAACTTAGTTGAACAGCATCTTGTTTCCTGTCAAGAATGTCAACATATACTCATTGATTTATCCCGCCTTCGTACGTTATTCAAGGGACCACACGAGAATCTAAAAACACGATCGAATCTCAACCCTAGCGATATACCCGTGTACCAACGAGGAGTTTCTGCGTTAGCTGATACCGTGCTTGATCATATTGCATACACGGCCCAGGAACAAAAGGATACCCAATTGAGTTCTTCACCTGTACCATTACAACCATTTCAAGCACGAAAACCAAATTCTAAGCGTCATCTTCAGTGGTTGTTGGGTATAACGGCAGCAGTTCTGTGTATTGCTATTGTAGGTGGCATCTGGAATACTATTATGATCAAAAGCTCTGCCAAGAGTAACCCGAAACCATCAATGCAACCATTTGTCGCACAGTGGAATTTTCCAGCCGATATACCAGCAGTTCAACATGGGCAGGATGTATTTGCCTTAAAATATGTTGCTTGCCTGAATAACCAGGAATGTAGCCTGATCTATGCATTTCGTTCTTCGCAACACGAGAAGCTGCCACAGGTACACGTCCTTTCCGTGTTGGCAGCACGCCCTGGAAGCACTATGACTATTGGCAGTCGTATTCAATCGTTAGGCGCACTTGGCGAGTTTGAAATAGGGGTGATTTCTACACGGGTATCCAATCGAGTTGGACAGTCGATTCAGTTGCAAGGTTTGTTCCCGGGCCAAAAAACTCCCTGGACAGTATTGGTAATGAATCAAGTCCACCCATTACGGCTCGGAGGATCTGATATCAGCTATGGAGAAGGAAGCGGTATGAATGGTCCAGACGATCTGCCAAATATGCAGGTAGACGATGGATACGACCTGAATGTGAACAAAAACGCGCCTGATAACAGGCTGACAACGTTACTTGCCCTCACCCTCCAACCTGCTCAAAAAACTCCCGCTACTGCTACACATCTCTACCTGCGTCTGGACGCTTCCACGAACGATCCGCAAAATCCGTCCCTGGTTGTAGCAGTGATTTCGCAAACGGATTATATACGACTGGAGGGTCCACACCCAGCACCTGGCAATCCTGGTTCCCAGCGGGCACCAGGTCCTTTTACGCCAAAACAACTTCAGGCGACAATGACCGCAACGGCGAAAAAGTAAACAATGCTATTAATGCTATCATGCACTCGTTAACTTTTGCATTATGCTCTGGCACACCAGAATTGTGCTGAAGCCAGAGCATAAAAACCTCTATATGCCCCCTCTCGGAACTATGATATACTATGAGACAGAGGGTTTTCCTGATTTGCGCGGCATGAAGCTTTGTAGCTAGAGGCTCATGCAGTATTGTTGTGTTATGAAAAACACAGTTGTAAGTGGCACGAGAGAGAACGATAGTCATACCTATAAAGCTCCTTCATTATTTCATGCAATTGTTTGCGGTATAGTATAAACACTACCGTAATACTGACCCTGTTCTCTGCTTCGTGCGTACATGGTACGACTGGGCAACGGCAAGGGAGCACTGAAAACATCGATTTTTTTCGCATCGTTAGGGCTTATGTAACCGATGGATACCTCTATACGTTTCTACAATACGAATAGCAGATTGAGTTTATCGTCAAACGATGAACAAAGTCATATCCCGACTTCGCTACCCGAGGATGTGGATGGGGAGGACGCGATCACCGAAGAGGAAGAAGAAAAGGAGACAGTAGCCCCTACCCCTTCCTCCGTTTCGCAGCCTGAACAAGTGCATGTGGAAGATTTCGAGCAGATTTTCGTACGCTTCCAAACACCTATCACCAACTTTATCTACCACCTCATTGGGAATAGGGAGCAGGCTTATGATCTTGCTCAAGATGTGTTTGTCAAGGCATACAAGGCGCTTTTAGGCGGCACCGTCGTTCAGTCGGGCGCGCTCTCCGCCTGGCTCTATCGCATCGCCGCCAACACGACGACCGATAGCTTGCGTCGTCGACGCCTCATCTCGTGGCTGCCGCTTTCGCTCTTCAACGAGGATCGCGGCATCGGCGCGGGTGTGGTATCGGAAGCGGGCACAACCCAGGTCGATGGATTGAACAACGGAGATGATGCGACGCACGACGCGCATTCGACCTCGGTCAGCGCGATCTATGAGCGCAACGGATACGATGGCGCGCGCTTCGAAAGTCGTGTCGCCGATCGCGAAATCGTCGAGCACGTCCTGAAACAATTGCCGCAAAAATACTCGGTCTGCCTCTGGTTATACGAGAACGATGGTTTATCTTGCGCGGAAATCGCCGATGTGCTGCACATCAGCTCATCCGCCGTCAAAATGCGTTTGATGCGGGCAAGAGAACGCTTTGTCAATTTGTATCAAAAAGAGGTCGGTGAAGATTGAACTGTAGCCAGGCTAGAGCTCTGCTCGCCACATATCGCGAACTGAATAGTGAAGAAAAGGCCATACTCAACGAGCATCTGGATCACTGTGACGCGTGTGCCCAGGAATTCGCACATTCGCAGATGCTCGTCAACGCGCTTCACGAACTGCCATCGATCGCGCCAGCGCCTGGCGCACGCGATCGTTTGATGCGCGCGCTAGCGGAGGAACACGTCCATTTTCTTCAACACACACCTACCTCTGCTATCTCGACGCCCACCCCGTCTTTCCTCGTCCCTTACATCAAAGATATTTCGCCCAAAAAACCGGCTGAGGAAAGCCTGGCCGCCTTCTCGACCGCCAATACCGGTCCACTGCCCGTTATTGATATCACCAAACATACCAAACGTCGTCAGCCACGCCAGATGAGCCATATTGCTGTCATCGGCCTCGTCGCGTCGTTCCTGCTCGTGCTGATGCTCGGCGGCTTCGGTTCTCTGCTGCTGCTGGCGAATCAGGGCAATCAACACGTGACATCGATTCCTAGTGGTGGCGCGGCTATCGTAATCAAACCCTTACAGGTCAACACCAACCAGTACACCACGACCTCTGCTTACAGCCATATCGCAAGCGCGGTCGCCAATAACACACACATCTACTCCACATCCTACACAGATGACCAAACGAATTGGATGCTGGAACAATCAAATCTGGATAGTAGCGCGCAGGCAAGCGTTCCACTGCTCTCCGGCCCCAGCTCAAATCCTGTCTTCGTTCTGGGTAGCTCACAGGATTGGTTGTTCTGGCTGCAACTCGATAAAGCGGCACAAACGAGCACGAAAAATACGACTGATACAACGACGACAAGCACTACGAAAACGCTGGCAGGCTCCTGGAGTTTGCGCGCTCTTTATATAGGATCGCAGCCCACCACGGGTAGCGATACGCAAAACACAGCGACCACGACGCCCGACGCCACAAAAGCACTGGTGCTTCACCAGGATACGTTCAAACCGGCGAAGAGTCCCAGCTGGGTCAACACTCCTGTCCAGGGTACCTGGCTCTACCAGGATCACCTGCTGGTCGCCTACCTGGATAGCAAAGGCACCTCTCATCTGGTCGATTACCAGTTCTTACAAGATACACTCTCACAAACGAGCGAGATCGCCACAGCCTACAAAGGGCATGTGCTCACATCGCCGACCGCGAGCAGCAATGGCAACTCCATCTTCTGGTCCGAAGAATGGCTCGATGGGCAGCACGACCTGCAAAGCAACATCTGGACGCAACAGGTCGAGGTGGCTACACCAGGACAAAATGGACGTTGGACGAACCAGACCAGAACAGAAACCTACCCGTTTCGCGCGGATGGTACTTCGTTCCAACCACATGTCGTCGATAACACACTCTTCTTCTTGAGCGCAACTACCAAACTGGCAGTCAATGCGCAACCGAGCGCAACCGCGACCAGTACAGCAAAGAGCACGGCAACCACGACGAACACGAATGGAACACCGGCAAGCACGACTGCTACGGTCAGTGCGACCGCGACGCCTACGACTATCAACTCACCCTATCTGGGTGGCTCGACAAAAATTGATCCCACGGTGCTCACACCGCAAATCGATGCGACGGTCGCGGGCAATCTCGTTGCCTACACCGCCAATGGCGCGCTCCAGCAGCAATCGCCGGTCAACAATGCCAAGACAGTGGTATCCGATCTGCAAAGCGGCAGCCAGTACATCGTCTGGCAAAATACCTCGGGCAACTTCGAGATGTACGATGTCACCTCTTCTTCGCCCGTAATTATAGAGCCGAGCGACATCGCCAAAAATTCGGCCTTCATGTCGATCAATGGTGATACCGCCATCTGGACCGCGTACATACAACCATCCACTACGCAGACGAACAACGCAAACACCACGACGATCACCTTCGGCACATTCAAATGGCCCGACCCCAAAAGCGGCTCCTAGCTTCTGACAATCGTGGGTATCAAATACAAGATGAGGACGGACGCGATAAATCGGGTCCTTACATATATTACATGATGTAGAGACCCGATCATGCGGTTTCATGACCAGAATTGGCGAGCGAAGAAATCAGGCAATAAATTGCGAGCGGGCGCATGAATGCCGCCCCTACTGTTGAGGGTAAAATCAGCAGCCAAGATATTTCGCGATCACCATGCGCTGTACCTCGCTGGTGCCCTCACCGATCTCGTTGATCTTGACGCTGCGCCAGTAGCGCGAGACGGGATACTCGTCCATAAAGCCATAGCCGCCGTGAATCTGTACTGCCTGATCGGCAGCCCGTTTCGCGACCTCCGAGGCGAACAACTTCGCCATCGATGCCTCGCGCGTGAAGGGTTGCCCCTGCATATGTAGCCACGCCGCCTTGTAATACATCAAACGCGCCAGTTCAATTTCCATATCCATATCGGCCAGTTTGAACTGCACTGCCTGAAATTTGCTGATCGATTTCCCGAACTGCTTGCGCTCCTTCGCGTAGCTTAACGCCTCGTCCAGACAGGCCTGTGCCAGACCAACGGATAGCGCGGCAATGGCGATACGACCGGCATCCAGAATATGCATGAATTGCTTGAAACCGTCCCCTGGCTGACCCAGAACATTCCCCTCTGGCACGACACAATCCTCAAAAGCTAGCGGACGTGTATCCGAAGCTTTCCAGCCCATTTTTTTGTATGCTTTGCCGATGCTATAGCCTGGCGTCCCCTTGGGCACGATCAGGTTCGAAATCTCTTTTTTGCCATCCGGACGGGTGCCCGTAACCGCCGTGATCGTCACGCCACCGGTCATGTCGGTGCCTGCGTTGGTGATAAATTCTTTCGCACCATTGATGTGCCACGCGCCATCCCTCAAAACCGCCCGTGTCTGGGTACCACCGGAATCAGAACCAGCTTCAGGCTCGGTCAATCCAAACGACCAGAGCTGTTCACCACGCGCAAGTGGGGCAAGATACTGTGCCTTCTGCTCTTGGCTACCGAACAGAAAAAATGGTGTCGCGCCCAACGAGGTGTGCGCCTCCATGGTAATCCCGACCGAGACATCAGCGCGTGATATCTCTTCGATCGCCAGGCAGTACGATAAGAAATCAGCGCCCGCGCCACCATACGCTTCGGGAAACGGCAAACCCA
Organism: uncultured Dictyobacter sp.; assembly: GCA_964657925.1. Classification (GTDB taxonomy): domain Bacteria; phylum Chloroflexota; class Ktedonobacteria; order Ktedonobacterales; family Ktedonobacteraceae; genus Dictyobacter. The sequence goes on along the minus strand of CAZZWK010000048.1, from coordinate 41,387 downwards.
AAAGACCCAGTTTGCCCATCTGCTCGATCAATGCATAAGGGAATGCCCCCGTCGCATCCATCTCCTCAGCACGTGGCCGGATCTCCTGTTCCGCGAACTCTCTGCACGTATTACGAATTTCCATCTGCTCTTCAGTGAGTGTAAAGTCCATCTCATTGACTGCCTTTCTAAGCGTATTGAAAGACGACCAAAGGCCGAGATCTCATATATCTATTTGGAACTATATCCATATAGAATTATACTCTATCCATAGAGCAAAGGGCAAAAGTACTTTTCT
>CAZZWK010000048.1:0-41010 GCA_964657925.1 uncultured Dictyobacter sp. | reverse complement strand
CTTATTTACAGCGATGATTTCAATAGTACCCATCTTAATTCGCATTGGATCACCTACAACGGTACCTACGCGATTGGCAATAACGCGTGGCTACCTTCCGAAATCAAAGTTAATGGCGGTCAGGGTCATATCTGGTTCGAGAGAAAAACGACGTACGGCGAGCCATATACGACTGGTGGAATGGGTTTGATGGGCCTTTCTCAAACCTATGGTAAATACGAGTTTCGTATCAAACTGCCGCGCGGCAAGGGCCTGGACCCGTACGCTATTCTGTGGCCGCAAACGAATAATCACGGCGATGTGGAAGTCGATCTTTTCGAGAGTCCGCCCACGAACAAAAACAAAATCTATTTCACCAACCACGGCAACGGTCATGCCAGCCAGATCGTCGTATCGAACAATTTTGCCGACACGTTTCACACATTCACCTATGAATGGACACCTGGCAAACTGGATTTCCAGATCGATGGCGTCGAGAAAGGCCACATTACCAAAAACGTGCCCAACTTCCCCATGTGGTTCGGCATGGCGATCGGCTCCGGAGATGCTTTTACAGGCAAACCCGATAGTAGTACGCATCTACCGGTCTCCTACGACATCGACTGGGTGCATGTCTACCGCTACACAGGCAAATAAGTATAAAAAACAAAGCAAGAGCCAGAAAACGCTGTACATAGCGTTTTCTGGCTCTTGCTTTGTTTTCCATGACCCTTGTGGGGCCACCTGTTATTCAATCAAGCAAGGGTGCCGGTACCATCTTGCGCGATGGCGCTGGCCTCTCCTTGCGCGCCCACGCCCTTACGCAACATGGGTACCTTGTTGAGTTCTTCCCAGGGCGCGTCGATATCGGTGCGGCCAAAATGCCCGAAGGCAGCCGTTGGCTGATAGATCGGTCGACGCAGGTTCAATGTCTGGATGATACCCGCGGGGCGCAGATCGAAATGCTCGTTGATCAAACGAATGATCTCTTCGTCCGACACCTTGCCGGTGCCGAACGTCTCGACGAACAGCGAGAGCGGACGCGCCACGCCAATGGCATATGCGACCTGCAACTCGACGCGGTCTGCCAGGCCAGCGGCGACGATATTCTTCGCGATATGGCGCACGGCGTAAGCGGCGGAACGGTCCACTTTGGTCGGATCTTTGCCGCTGAACGCACCACCACCATGGCGTGCCATGCCGCCATAGGTATCGACGATAATTTTGCGTCCAGTCAAACCAGCATCGCCCATGGGACCGCCGGTCACGAAACGTCCGGTTGGATTCACGAACAACTGTGTATTTTTATCGAGCAGATGCGCGGGCACAACTGGCTTCACGATATGCTCGAAGACATCGCTGCGGATCTGCTCCGGATCGATATAATCGGCATGCTGCGTCGAGACCACGACTGTGTCCACCCGTACCGGACGACCGTTCTCGTACTGCACCGTCACCTGCGCTTTACCATCTGGCCGCAGATAGCTCATCGGACCATTGCCGCCCCAGGACTTGCGACGCACCTGCGAAAGTTGACGCGTTAATTTATGCGCCAGGCTGATAGGCATGGGCATGTATTCCGGTGTTTCGTTGCATGCGAAACCGATCATCATACCCTGATCACCTGCGCCGACTTTTTCCAGTTCGTCGTCGGTGAGCTGTGGCACGCCATCCTTGGTCTCCCACGAACGGCTCACTCCCATATCGATGTCAGGCGACTGCTTGCCGATCGACGTAGTTACTCCACAGGTACGATAATCGAAACCATAGTCCGCATTGATATATCCCACCTGCTCAATTGTCTTGCGCACAACGGCGGGCATGTCGATCCAGGCGGAGGTCGTGATCTCGCCCGCGACCAGCACAAGACCCGTGGTGGTCGCCGTCTCGCATGCGACGCGCGCGAGCGGGTCCTGGACGAGGATGGCGTCCAAAATAGCATCTGAGATCTGGTCACAAAGCTTATCGGGATGGCCCTCGGTTACCGATTCACTGGTAAAAAACGTCTTCGGGCTGCGCATGAAAGTGGTCATGAACTTACAGTAATTCCTTTCTTCAGTGGAAAAAGCAAACGTGGAGAGGCTCAGAAGCAAGAGGTCTGCGCGAGGCACCCTCTTGAGGGCATAAAAAAACCCCTCTCTTCAGGGGTTTGGCGTTGCTGCACATCCCCCTCATCTCGCGGTCGGTACCGCCGGAATTGGCACCCTTCCCATTGACAGGATCGATTCTCCTGGCAGGGTGGGTTGCCGGGCTTCATAGGGCCGTTTCCCTCCACCTCTCTTGATGAGAGCATCTCATTCACAATATTCAGTTGTCTACGTACGTGCTAAAAAGCAAGATAAGCCGTCACAATTTGCCGCTTACTGCTCATTATATGTCTTCAACAAATCGCTTGTCAATGAACAAACGAGCCGCGACTCTTGTCGATCAGTTACAACCCTGACTCATCACAGAGGGCAAACCTTGCGTGTTTCTGTGATGAATCAAGGCAATAACCTGATAGCCACTATGGACTACAGACAGCTATGCATAGCGATCAGGTTCCGGACTCCCAGGAGTTCAGGTACTTCTCCTGCTCGGGCGTCAACGTATCGATGCGAATATTCATCGCCTTCAGTTTGAGACGCGCGATCTCTTTGTCGATGTCGGCGGGAATGGTATACACTTGCGGCTGCATCTCTTTGGCATGCTGCAACATATACTCAGAACCCAACGCCTGATTGGCGAAACTCATGTCCATCACGCTGGCTGGGTGGCCCTCGGCAGCCGAAAGATTGACAAGGCGACCCTCCGCCAGCAGGTGCACATGACGACCATCGGCATAGGTGTATTCATCGACAAAATCGCGGTAGCGATGCTTGCTTGTCGCCAGTTGCTCCAGGGCGGGAATGTTGATCTCGTCGTTGAAGTGGCCCGAGTTCGCGATAACTGCGCCATCTTTAAGCTGTTCCAGGTGAGCACGATCGATCACATTGATATCACCGGTCACAGTGATCAAGATATCACCAACGGCTGCGGCCTCCACACCGGGCATCACACGATAGCCATCCATCACTGCTTCCAGCGCGCGCGTTGGGTCAACTTCGCAAACAACCACGTTCGCGCCCAGACCGTGCGCACGCGAAGCGACGCCACGACCGCACCAGCCATAGCCGAACACGACCATTGTCTTGCCAGCTAACAAAATGTTGGTGGCACGAATGATCGCATCGATCGAGCTCTGACCCGTGCCATAGCGGTTGTCGAACAGGTGCTTGGTATCGGAATCGTTGACCGCCAGCACGGGGAACTTCAAGACGCCCTGTGCCTCCATGCTGCGCAAACGAATCACACCGGTAGTCGTCTCTTCCATGCCACCGATAATCCCTGGAATCAGATCGGTGCGCGAGGTGTGGATGGTCGAAACGAGATCGCAACCATCGTCCATCGTCATCTGCGGATGGTGATCGAGCACAGCGTTGATATGCTGATAGTACGTTTTCTCATCCTCGCCCTTGATCGCGAAGGTCGGAATACCGTACTCGCTAACCAGGGCGGCAGCGACATCATCCTGCGTCGAGAGAGGATTGGAGGCGCACAGCACTAAATCTGCTCCACCGGCCTTCAATGTAATCGCCAGGTTCGCCGTCTCAGTCGTAATATGTAAACAGCCAGACATGCGCACTCCACGCAAGGGCTGATCCTTGCCGAAACGCTCACGAATGAGCCGCAGCACAGGCATTTCTTTGGCGGCCCACTCGATGCGGTCTTTGCCACGAGGAGCCAGGGAGATGTCTTTGGCATCTCCACGTGTCGATATCGTCATACGTTTTTGCTTATCCTTCCGATCACCCATCTCTTCTACCCGTATCAGGCCAGAAAAGAATAGATTCATCTCATATCAAGTCGAAGAAATCATCGATTAAAAAATCACAGCGTATTCACTCGGCTATTTTATCATGAATGTCCTATTACTCACAAATTATTGCTCACCTCTCTCTTCAACATGCCCTGCTGAAAGCGCACCGGACTTCCAATCAGGATCAAAATGTGAATATTCCACCAGTTCGCGGTAGCGATGCTGGATGTCTTCTAAACGTAACCCGCGTAATCCGTCGATGCCAAAGTCGGTGCACGCGAACGAGCCAACGATATTGCCATGCACCACGGCACGCTTGAGATCATCATGGGCGTAACGCCCCTGCTCATCGGGCTGCACCGTTGACAGATAGCCGAGAAAGCCGCCCGCAAAAGAGTCGCCTGCACCCGTGGGATCGATAACCTCTTCCAGGGGATATGCGGGTGCGCTAAAATAGAGGCCATCCGCGCCAAACAGCAACGCGCCATAGCTGCCCAGTTTAACGACCATATACTTTACACCCAGTTCGAAAAAGTGACGTACACCAGCCAATATGCTCGGCTGCTCGGTATACTGCCGCACCTCCTCCTCGCTCATCAGCAGTACATCAACCTGTTTGATTACCTCGGTGAGTTGTGGACGCGCAGTCGTAATCCACAGTTCCATCGTGTCCAACACACTCAGATGCACGCCCTGTGTTTGTCGCAACACCTCCTGTTGGAGTTCCGGCTGAATATTTGCCAGAAAGATCAGTTTGCTCTGCTGATAGTGCGTGGGGACAACAGGATGAAAATCGCCGAACACCCCCAGTTGCGTGTCCAACGTGTCACGCGCATTCATGTCCAGGTGATAACGACCATGCCAGTGAAACGTTTTCCCCTCGTGAATCTGCAATCCATCCAGGTTCACGCCGCGGTTACGCCAGAAATCGAGGTGCTCTTGCGGAAAATCACTGCCCACAATTCCTACCAGATTCACCTGATCATAAATGGAAGCAGTGGTACAAAAATAAGAAGCCGCCCCACCCAGCACAGTCTCGACATATTTAAAAGGGGTTTCAACGGTGTCCAGAGCGACGGACCCGACGACAAGTATTGGCAAAACAAAGCCTCCATATATGTGTTTTTATGATTACACATTTTTTATTAAAAGATTGTTACGAAAGGTAGGGGCGCGATTTATTGCGTCCAGACGTTTCGAGCGGGAAAGCATCTATTAGCTCATCATCGAGCGCTATACCGGCGTCGCGTCGCTGAGATGCTCAATTACACCATCGAGAAACGCCAGTGTATTGTTGAATTTTTCTCGCGCCATCGCCCTGGCGGGCTCCGTGTTCAACGATTGATAAAGCTCAACGAAACGTTCCTCGATATGCCGCAAGACTGCCGCGAGCACCTCTCCATTCATGGCTCGATTGGGATAACGAGCACCGAACTCGATCAGCGAGGTCACGACCGCGACTCCTCCCAACCGACCCAGTTTCGTAGCATCATAGAGAATACGGCCCTCGGTAACCTCCTTGCCACGTTGCTCAACCGCTACGGCCTGTGTGTGTGTTAAAATGGCCTGTTCCACCCTCTGCACTAACTCTTGTGGAACCGAAAGCGTACGCAGAAAATCGACAGCCATCGCGGCTGACTGGATCTGGTGATCCTCTAAGCCTTGTGATGCGATAGAGATGTCGTGCAGATAGGCCGCGATCACCAGCACCTCCATGTCGAGTCCCGTCGCTTCCGTCTGCTCAGACTCCAACTCGTATGCGAGCATCTTGCAATTTGCTACGATCGCACTGACATAATGAAATCCCTCTGGCCCCATCACCTCTTCAACATGGCGTGCGACAGCAGGCACAACATCCATGAGACACAAATCCCCTTTGCGCTAAGACTTTTTTTTGCTGCTTGTAGCTGATAGGAGACACGATACGCTCCACATCGGATAGCAGAGAAAACACGACCTGTGCCCTGTTTACCCAATAGTACCAAACGGGAGGCTTATAATGGCTGTAATCAGACAAGAGTATGCTACCATAATAGACGATACATCACGCAACCGCAAGTATACATGAATACATGTTACTGATAGCGTTGGTCGTCCGTTCCACTACACAGAAGGAAAACTCGTTTCCGTCTATTGCGATCAGGCCGTCTATAATTGATAGAGCAGGTATAAAAAATCGGCAAGATTGCGCTTCTCGGAGATCGGTTACTGTGCCCTCTTGTATGGAACGGGCAAGAAAATCACAGTAGCTATCGAAGGGATTGTAGCGCATGATCCAGGTGGAAATACAGGAAGAATCCTGGTCTTTTGATCACATTTATGACGAATATAAAACGCCTATTTTTAATTATATCTATCATCTCGTTGGAGACCGCGAACAAGCTGACGACTTAACTCAAGATACTTTTCTAAAAGCATTTCGAGCTCTGCCTAAAATGGACTCTAATCTGAAGCTATCGGCATGGCTATACCGTATCGCGACCAATACTGCCTATGATGCGCTGCGACGACGCAAGTTGATCGCGTGGCTGCCATGGCAGGACCTCGATCACGAACCTTCCGACGCCGAGAACGCAGACCCGCAGGAAATCTATGGCACAACCGAGATCGTTAGGGCCGCGTTGCATCGTATGCCTCAGCAATATCGGGCAGCTCTTCTCCTTTATACGCAGGAGGGCTTCACCTACAATGAAATTGCGCATACACTCAATATCGCTGAGAGTGGCGTAAAAATGTATCTCTCACGGGCCCGTCAATCATTCCGCGAACAGTATCGCGCGTTGGAGCATGGGGTGATCACAAATTAAGTCGTGAGTATGTCGAAAAGCTGCTACGCGCGCCGCTATGCTTGCCAACAAGGAGCATCAAAACGCTGATAGTCACATACAAACGTGTACTATATGCGTGATGCTCCCGATCGATCGTCGCCGTTTTGATGCTTCGTCTTTATCTTCACGCTTTTTTTACGCCTTGACGCAATCAGTATAATGCATTACATCCAGCGGTTTTCGAGCTTCGAGCCGTTTTGCCGGTGAATTATGTCATTTCTTGTGGTATGTGTATAAACAGGTAGTAAAGGAAGAGGAAAATGGCAGTCACTCAATCTTTTCTAGTCCAGGAACTTGCAGCTAGCCAGAATGGTGAAGAGATAGCACGCTATGGCGTTCGTGCTATCTTTCGCGCTAAGCCGACCGCAACCACTCCCCCGGTTTTCAATACGCTCGAACGGCGCGATCGCGCGGTGCTCCTCCTGCTCAACGGGCAGCGCACACTTCAGGATATCGCGAAACTTATTCATCGCAGCGATGTGGACGTTGCGTATATTCTTGTGCACCTTTTGCATCGTGGGTATATCGAATTTCTCGCCGCCCCACCCAAAAACTAAACGCCCTTTCGCCTTTCGAATCATCTACTCCTTGCGAATTTTCGCATTTTGCAAAATTTCACAAAAATTGCTCTCCAAACCACTAACAATTTGTGTACTTATACGTTATAATACAAAAGCCTGGGATGGATGGCGGAATATACGTGGACAGGCAGATCCACCTCGACGAGCGGCTTGTCATGTATATTTAGTTTTACGTGCGACCTTTTCCCCATGGGGTCAGTACGCGCACCTCCCGGAGTTTCGCGGTGCGCACAAGCATACGCGTGGTAAGGGACAGACGAGCTGGCACCCCGTCTGCCCCTTGCTTTTCAAAGGGTCGGAGGGGTTGCATGCCTTTTATAGCACGCTCACTCGGTGGAAAATTAATTACGGTAGCAATACTGGTTCTTCTGATCTGCATGCTCCTGTTTACGTTGCTAAGCTGGGGTACTCTCAAACTTTATTCACAAAACCAAGCAAGCAAAGATACAAACGCTCAGCTCTCATCGTTACAGACCGCCTACCAGAATCACGTTGCGGGAGTTACACGCGACGTTCAACAGATCACACAAACAGCCAGCTTTTCCGCGCTTCTTGCACAACCAACATCACCAACAGCACAAAACTTTCTGCACAATACCTTTTTGCGCTATGCATTTACCGACCATCTCTCATCACTCGATGTTGTCTCCGTACACAGGCAGCTTATCGCACAGGGAGAAACATCTACCTTTCATCCACCACCTTCTCTGCTGAAGCTGGTGGACAACATAGCACAGGACTCAACCGCTACTGCTTTAGAAAATGTGCCCACTTCCCCTTATTCTCCTACCGATATAGCACAGAGGGCTACCACTTGGGTACTCACAATCACACAGGCAGTCCACTATCGCGCGACACTGTTCGCGCTTATCGCGACCGTTCCGCTTGATAACAACTTCGCCCAGAGCCTCACTCAGGCCACGGGAGATGATGTGGCCCTCTGCCTCAGCGGGGACCTGCTTGGGAAAAGTGGCTCCCTCTTCGCGGATACCACCAGCATTGCATCAACTGGAACGCTACGCTGTACTGCTGGCACGTCGACGGTACAACTCTCGCATCAACAATATTTGTTCCGTGGAGCAGCAACTCCGCTACGCCTCCAGCTTAAAAGCTCTCCAGTGATCGTTATCGCAACCGCCGCGACACTGTATACGCTTTACACCCCTGACTTCCGTAGGACGCTGCTCATCATCGTTATTGGCATGCTGGTAGTATCCCTCGGCCTGATCATCTATACATTTACCACCGAAACCCTGCTGATCAGTCCACTGCATCGGCTGCGCAAAACCACGCAAACCATCATCGATACCACGGCTATCGCCGACCCCCATGTACAAACGGATGACGACCTGCACGCACTCGCTCAGACATTCAATGTACTGAGCGAGTCATTATCGGGCGAAAGCGAACTGTTATCCAAACAAATGAATAATTTGCTCAGGCTCAGTGATGCTTTGATGTCAACATTGAACCTTGAACACCTGCTTGGTGCTTTTGTCGCAAAAATGGGCGATATCATGCATGTCCAGCATGTATCGCTGCTACTCTATAGCCGTGAAACACCTACCCCCTGGGCTGTTGCTCACTGGTCCGGAGCTATTGAGGATGTCACCACACAACCACTCACTGCAGCCCACGATATTGTTCATGTCTATATTGATACTGAAGGCGATATCACCATGGCGACGACCTCCAAAATGGTGGCCGTGCCTGCCGTCCGCAAGACAACTTCCTCATCTACAGCGACGCGCAATCCCAAAACGCGACGTTCATCTACGTCAGGATCAGGAAAACGTAAAATACCGCGTATCCCGCTACACGCTTTGCGGGAACTCGATCTACGCATAGCCCATGTCGCTATCCAGAAGAAAAAAATGGTATTTGCGGAAAATATCAGCGCGATCTATGCGGAACGGCACGAACGTTGGTCTCAACTCGCGCTAGAAAAAGGATATCATGCCGCGGTCGCGGTTCCTCTCCTGCTGCCAGAACAGGTCATCGGTGCGTTTATTCTCTATACCCACCATCCTCACTCTATCAACCACGAGGACAGATTTTTATTGAGCGCCGCCTCATTTCAAACATCGATGTCTATCGAAAATGCGCTGCTCTTCGCTGAGGCCAAGGAGAAAAATATCGCGCTCGAACGTGCGGATATGCTCAAATCACAATTTCTCGCCAACGTTACCCATGAACTGCGCACCCCGCTACACAGCATCATCAGCTATGGTGGCCTTTTGTTGGAAGGATTCGTCGATGAACCGCTCACTGAAGAGCAGGAACAACATATTCAGTTTATCGTCAATCGCGCGGAAGACCTTTCACACCTTGTGAACGATATGCTTGACCTCTCAAAAATCGAGGCCGATCGCATCGAGGTCAATCCTGAACCGTTAGCACTTATAGCGTGTCTACAAGAGGTCATCGAAGGACTCAAACCACTGGCGAACAATAGAAATCTCTACCTGCGCCTGGAGAGCGGTACAGACTTGCCCATGGCTCTGGCAGACGGTTACCGTCTGAAACAGGTAATCGTCAATCTCGTCTCCAACGCGCTCAAGTTTACGGAACAAGGAGGTGTGACGGTACGCTGCATCTACCTGCAAGAGCATGATCTGCTCCAGGTCTCCGTTATCGATACAGGTATCGGCATCTCTCCATCCGCGCTAGGTTATATCTTCGAAGCCTTTCGTCAGGCTGATGGCAGCACCACGCGACGTTTTGGCGGCACCGGCCTTGGCCTGACTATCGCGAAAAAGCTGATCGAACTACAAGGAGGGCAAATCGCGGCGGAAAGTCGTCCCGGCCAGGGCTCGGCATTTTCCTTTACGCTGCCAACCTCACCGGACTGAGGCCGCGCATAGAAAATTAGCATATAGAATAATCACGTACTCACGATATGCAAAATGAAAGAGAGCAAAAATTATGGATACTCTCGCACATAAAACAGCACCATCTACCATTTTAATCGTTGAAAATGAAATATCGAATCGTATTTTACTTGAACGGGTGCTCTCCACGCGCGGCTACCAGTGCATCTCGGCCTCAAATGGTCGCGAAGCATTGCAGATACTCGATCATACGCATGTGGATCTCGTGCTCACCGATCTTTCTATGCCCGTGCTCGATGGCTACCGCACGGCTCAACTCATTCGTGCGCGCCCTGGTCTCGAAAATGTTCCTATCGTGGCGGTCACAGCCTTCGCCCTTAGCGACGAGGGCGAGGCAGCCAAACAGATGGGCTGCACCGAATACCTGACCAAACCCTTCAAACCGCGTCAGTTGCTGGAAGTCGTCGAACGCCTCTTGCACAGCACACCAGATCAAACATCCATACGGCAGTAAACAAGCATCATCCCTTGACGCCTATGTGATACTACAAGTAATCCAACGTACTTAACAGACCGCATCTTGATCGGTCTGTTTCTTTATTGCCTCTGTTCAATAGCATAAAGACGCACAACCACCCCGCGAATAAGAACACATAGAGACGTGGTGTGTGGTTATAGAAGGGATTAGTATGGACATCACTATTTCAACTGAGGATATTCAACAACTGGTCTGTGACGTGCTCATCGTTAGTGCCAGCCGTACAAAAAATACAGCAGGCATACAATTAGGCAAAAATGCGTCGATCATCGACGACCTCCTCTCCGGCCTTATCACTGAGAGCGGCAATAGCGGCGAATTCAAAGCGAACTCAGGCGAACTACTCACCATCCATGCGCTCGGAAAACTGGAGGCCAAACGTGTTATCGTTTTTGGTCTGGGACTGGACGAGCAAAGCGACGCGCAAACAACGCGACGTGCTGCCGCCACAGCCGCGCGTCACGCACAAAACACGGGCGCACAGCATATCGTGCTAGCAGATGATGATACATCCTCGTCGCTGCATCAAACACAAGCCATACTGGAAGGTGCTTTACTCGGTCTGTATACCTTTCGTAAATACCAGAGCAATAGCGAGAACAAGAATACGATCGAACAGATCACCGTTTCCTCCTCATCCTCACAGCGGGAAGAGCTAGAACAGGTACTTCAGAAGGCACAAATTCTTGCTGAAGCGACGAATTTCGCGCGCACATTGATCAACGAACCACCGGCAGTGCTTACGCCAACGGAACTTGCCGATCGTGCCAGCACGATGGCGCAGCAGGTCGGCCTGGAATATGAAATTTTCGATAAGGAGCGTATCACAGAACTTGGAATGGGCGGTCTGCTGGCGGTCTCGCAGGGTAGCGAAGAACCTCCGCGCTTCATTATCCTGCGCTACCGGGGCGATAGCAGCACCGACAAAGGTATCGCTTTTGTCGGCAAAGGCATCACGTTCGATACCGGTGGAGTCTCGCTCAAGCCCGCCGCTGGCATGGACGAGATGAAAGGAGATATGGGTGGCGCAGCCGCGGTCCTCGGCGCGCTACAAGCCATCGCGCAGTTGAAACCAAACATCAACGTAACCGCGCTCGTGCCCACATGCGAAAATATGCCCAGCGGATCGGCCTACTTGCCTGGCGATATTGTGCGTCCCATGAAAGGCCCAACCATCGAAATCGTCAACACCGATGCCGAGGGACGCTTAATACTGGCTGATGCCCTCTCGTATGCTGTACAAGAGGGTCTCTCGCCCATCATCGACCTGGCAACACTGACTGGTGGCATTGTCGTAGCGCTCGGATCAAAAATGACGGGCCTTTTTAGCAACAACAGTCAATTGACCGACGACTTGCTGGCAGCAGGTCGCGCTATTGGCGAAAAATATTGGCCGATGCCGCTTGATGACGACTACAACGAGTATATTCGCAGCGAGATCGCGGATATCAAACAAACCGGCGGGCGCGAGGCCTCATCGGTTACAGCCGCAAAAATTCTGCAACATTACGTTGCCGACACCGACTGGGCACATCTCGATATCGCGGGTACAAGCTACGCCGAGAGCAAAAAATCCTATCAGGAAAAAGGTGGCACCGGTGTAGGTGTGCGTACACTGACAGAGTTCGCGCTGCAACGCGCTCAACAAAAGTAACACCAACACAATAAGGGAGAAAAAAGAGAGGAGCAAGGGCTATCTTTCATTTCCTTGCTGCTCTCTTTTCTGCTTTCGCGCTTACTTGCGTCCATAGGCGAGATAATATTCGTATGTCGTTTGATACTGCTCACACTCCTGTGGCAAAGCGAGCAAGGCTTCGTCAAAAGCCTCGGACGAGATAGGCGCGTTATCGCAGAGAAAGTTTTTGGCACCCGGCAAGCCAGACAAAATGTTGGTTTTGACTGCCTCACCGCGTTTCCCTCCCCAGGCTCCGACCGGAACACGAAACGTCTTATAGACAACATCGTGCACACCCGCACTTTCCAAAAACGTGTTTATCTGCGCTACCGCCGTCAAGTCCAGCCCAGCTTTCTTGCCCGCGACATTCCACCAGTATATCAATTGTTGCAATACCGGTCCCATCCGTTCAAACGCATAGCCACCTTCTACCAACTCGATGTAGCCGCCAGGTTGTGTAACCCGCAGCAATTCATCGACCACAAAAGGCCATTGTTTCAGCGGAATTGCCAGGACCATAAACCGTTGGTGCGTGAAGTCGAACGTATTGTCAGCAAAAGGGAGGCCAGCGAAAATGTTTCCTTGCACATAGTGATAGTTGGGCAACGCTTCCAACTGCTCCTGCATCGTTGCCTGCTCAAGATCGAATCCAGAGACGTGCGCCTGAGGGAAAGCACGCGCCATTTCATAGACCCAGCAACCCGAGCCAACTCCGACATCGAGTATTGTTGATATTGTCTGTTTGATTGGGGACACATAGTCACCATCCAAAATATCACGCAACAGATAGTGTTGAAAATCAAGTCTATCTGCTTCTATATTATCTTTGGGCAGCACATACGGTACTCCATCTATCTGGCGACGGCCACGAACAACCTTCGCGGTCGGCATTGGTGGCACCAGATCCGAGGTTTCTACCAACATATCTTCATATGGCTTTTTGCGGAAGAAGTCCATCAACTTTTGCATGGAATACGAGTCCTTTCATGCATTTCAACCTGGCTCCAATCTCGCATAACGAGAACAAATATACGATAAAATACATTGCATTCTGCTGTTCTATTTTATGCTATCTCATTCTCTACTTGCAACCATCATGACTATCGCGTTTCCCTTTCCCCCCAAATCTTATACTACCGTTCTCTCGTATCAAAACCACACGTCCAACTCGAAAATAGCATGGAAACTACGCGTAGTGAGGCTTGACAGGCATTACTACACTATCAAACGTGGCTAGAACGATTGCGTACGATAATTCGACTCGCGCCATCCTGGGCGGCAATGCTTTTTACTGCTATAGCAACGCGATTTTCAGCATTCAACAGGCTCCAATATGCCGCCAGTACATCTTCGGCACTTCCCACACACGGTAGCAACAATGGATCACCCTGAAAACTGGGCAGGGGATTGTTATCCCCCTGGTAGGTCGTCAGACCGAAGCCCAAACCACGTGAAGGTCTGGCCGGACGATAGGTGAAACGATCGGTATACGCAGGATTGACGCTACTCGCCTTCAATATATTCAAAGTAATTGCGCCCGGATAGATGCTCAAATCAAGCATCGCACTTATGCGCGGCGTGTAGTGGGGAGCATCCGGTTCGCGTTCCCGGCGCTCTAACGCGCTATCGAACGTCCCTCCAGCCAGCAACGTATCATAAATGGTACGTGTCTGATCGCCATTGCTCACCAGATAAATACTGGGTAATTCGAGCATCGCCTCGTAAATCAGTAACTCTGGATGCTGCATAGCGCTGCTGTCAATTGGCTCCGTGCGTAAGGTATCACCAACGACCACAAATTTACGGTTACGGCTCTGTGGACTTCGGCCCATAATCCAGTAAAGAATCAACCAGGCATCTTCTACCGTAGAACGCCCAATCATCAATCCTCTTCCAGGATAAGGATTGTGACTCAGACTTTCGCTGTTGGCGTTGGCGATGCTGTGCGCATCTCTCGCATGGCTATCCATAAAAAACCTTTCTTTTTGTAACAGAAGTATCTCTTCTCTTCATGATAAAACGCGATCAGCATCATTCAAGAGTATCCCCTCGCTCTATAAACTCGTCCAACACTACTTATCGGCTGTCGAACTACCGCTGGTAACTTCAGGCCAATGCACCGCGTAAAGCGGACTGCGCGGCGAAATAGCCACACATGCCATGGACCCCTCCGCCCGGTGGTGTAGATGATGAACACAACAAAATACGTTCGTTGGGCGTGGTATATGGGTCTATACGTACAGTGGGACGGGTAAAAAGTTGTCCCAGATCGAGCACACCACCGTTGATGTCACCTCCAATGTAGTTGGCGCTATACTGCTCGAACAGGGCTGGATTCATAACGGAGCGCGCAAGAACACGTTCACGAAAACCAGGCGCGAAACGTTCGATCTGATCTTCAATGCGCCTGGTCATATCGAACGTCGAGCCATTGGGCACATGACAGTAAACCCACGCAGTCTGCTTTCCAGCAGGTGCGCGCGTCGCATCGAACAGGCTCTGTTGCGCGATCAGCAGATAGGGTCGCGCCGGTGGCTCGCCTTGCCACACCATACGCTCGCCGGCGGCGATCTCCGGCAGCGTCGCGCCCAGGTGTACCGTGCCCGCCTGTAAACACTCCTCGGCCCGCCAGGGAATCGGGCCATCGAGCGCATAGTCGATCTTGAAGACGCCAGGTCCGTAGCGATAGCGTCGTAAACTGCGCTTGTACCCTTCCGGCAAGTGCTGGCCCGCGATAGATAAGAGTTGCCGTGGCGTTACATCGAAAAGCACCACACGTGACTGCGGCAAATCATCGATATTCGTTACCTGCACGCCGGTGACAATTTCGCCACCAAGCGAACGTAGATAGGCTGCCAACGCGTCTACGATGCGCTGCGACCCACCACACGCGATCGGCCAGCCATGCCTATGACCGGCCATAGCCAGCATCAATCCTGGTGCCGCGCTCGTCCACCGCTCCAAAGGCAACATTGAGTGCGCGCACAGACCGGCCAAGAAGGCACGCGCACGTTCATCTTGAAAGAGTTGACGTGCCAGGGTCCAGGCTGGTTGAATAGCAGCGAGACCAAATGGTGTGAGGGCCTGTGGATGCAGCAATGGGCCGATACGCAAAGGACCGAGGAACGCGTTCACAATCGTATCCCAGTGCGCGACAAACGCGGTCAATAATCGTTCATACGCCCGCGCATCCCCTGCGTCGTATGCATCGCGTCCTAATGTCTTGCTCGTTTCGATAATCGAACGCTTCAGCAACATCGCGCTCCCATCTTCGAGCGGATGCGCCAGCGACACCTCTGGATAGATCCACTCCAGCCCGTACTGCGCCAGCGGCAAAGTCAGCCAGAAAGGCGAACCAGCAGCAAGTGGATGGATCGCCGAACAGATGTCGTGCTGAAAACCCGGCAGTGTCACCTGCCTGGTGCGCGCTCCACCACCGATATCCTCTTTTGCCTCCACCACCAACACAGAACGACCTGCCTGCGCCAGTACAATCGCGGCGGACAGACCATTGGGTCCCGCACCAACGATGATCGCATCGTAACTTTGACGTATTACCATATCCAATCAGCCATCCCTCTATTTTTTATGATCTTTCTCTTTATTCTCTGCTTAAGAAGAGTATTTATCATTGCTCCAACGGATAACAGTATTACTGATCGTTCCCTTTATTTCAGCACCAATATGGTATACTAATGCCATGAAGATCACCATTCGTTACTTCGCATCACTGCGCGAAAGCGTTGGGCAGACGGAAGAAATATTTATTGTGCCCGAAACTATGCATGTCTCCGCAGTCCGCGCGCTGCTTGGCACACGTTACCCCCGTATTCAGTCTATCCTACCACGTTGTGCTTGCGCTGTTAACCATCGCTACGTATCCGCTGACACAGCCTTGCAAGAGGGCGACGAAGTGGTATTCATTCCCCCGACAGGAGGTGGTGCATGGAACCCATCATTCAAATAACGCAAGACAAACTCGATCGGGAGACGCTGATTGATGCGGTAAGCCACCCGAGCATGGGCGGTATCGTGGTTTTTGAAGGTGTGGTGCGCAACAATGCACGCAATAAAACAATTCGCTATCTCGAATACGAAGTGTATACCGAGATGGCGATCCCCCAGATACGCTCCATTATTACAGAAGCGCAACAACGCTGGGGAGTCGAACGGCTCGCGGTCGCCCACCGCACCGGTCGTCTTGAGATTGGTGAAACCAGCGTCATTATCGTCGTCGCCAGCCCTCATCGCGCGGAAGCTTTCGAGGCATGCCGTTACGTCATTGATACGCTGAAACAAAGCGTCCCCATCTGGAAAAAAGAGGTCGCGACCGATGGAGAGGCATGGGTTGAAGGATAGAAAGGCAGGTTGTTGATGAATCTATTCGAAAAGCAGTCTCGTCTCAATCAGTTCTTTGCTCAAAATCCGGTCAATGCGGCTTATCTCGCTGGCTCACTCACGAATCGCACTACGTTCGGCCACCTCAGTGACATCGACATCGCAGTGCTTTTGATGGAACAAATTACCGCAGATCAATTCCTCGACTATCAGCTTTATTTCCTCAGCGAGCTCGCGAAACGCCTGGAATCGGATACTATCGATGTGGTGATCCTCAATCAAGCATCGCTCCTGCTCAAACTACAGGTGATCAAATACGGACAAATCCTGTTCAGCCGCAACGAAAAGCAGCGCGTCACCTTCGAGACACGCGCTGTTATGGACTATCTGGATTTCAAAAAGTTCGACGAAGTCCAGAGCCAGGCGCTCGGTCGTCGCCTCTATGGACATCTGCTGCCGATAGATAAAGAAATCGTGCAGGGGACGCTCCAGCAATTGCGCGCGGCAGTCTCCATTTTGCGCGAGCTTGCGACCACCGATCATGATCAGTTTGTCGCGGACTACCACATTTATGCGCTGGCTGAACGCTATATGCAAGTCGCGATCGAGGCTTACCTCACCACGTGTGGCACGCTTATCGCTGCATTCAATCTGCGCCATGCCGAAAACTACCACGAGTTCCTCAGCATCATCGCCTCACAACAGATTATTCCGCGCACGCTGGCCTACCGTTTAGAGGTTCTGACCACCATGCGCGATGGGCTGGTGCATGGTAACGAACAGGTCAACCATGACGCGCTTTACGACTATATGCAACACTATCTCGCGGATCTGAGCGAGTTCGCGGATATCATCGAACAAAAGTTAGGGAACAAAAATTAGGCTGATCATCCTCACCTATATAAAAAGAGCAGGTTCATAGAGGACCTGCTCTTTCTGTGCGTTCTTCCGATTTTTTCTTACTGCTCGTTTGCGGCTCGCAGCTCATTTGCCTGGCTCATCGCCTGCGCAGCCTGCTCAGAACGGCCCGTTTCCTCGTAAATCTGCGCCATGGTTTCATAGGCCAGAATAACCGAGGGGTCCATTGAGATAGCCTGCTGCACAGTATCTAACGCCTCGTCATAGCGCTTGACCTCGCGCAACGTATCTGCCAGGTCATTATAGTAATCGGCATTCAGAGGATCGCTCTCGATCGCGTTCTGATAGTTCTCGATGGCCTCGTCGTACCGATGCTGGGCATCATATGCCGTCGCCAACTGATAGTATCCTTCGGGATCATCCTCGGAACGCTGGAGCAGTGTTTGCGCCGCCTGAATCGCCTCATCGTAGCGTCCAAGCGAGTTGTAGGTATCCGCCAGGCCCGCATATGCCGCTGCCTGATCATCTATCTGCAACTCGCCGCGATTGGCCTCTTCCACAAGACCCTGGTAGATCGCCAGAGCCTCATCGTAACGATCAGCCTCTAGATACGTCTCGGCAAGACTAAAGCGTGTGGTGATGCGCTGAGGATCGATTTGCAAGGCTCGACTGTAGGCAGCGATGGCGGCAGCGCTGTTGTTTTGCAATGAACGCCACGTTCCCAGGTGATCCCACGAATCGGCGTCCTCAGGATCGATCGCGATCAAACGATTATAGATTTCTGCCGCCTGATCGCGCTCGCCCATCTGCTCGTAGATCGCGGCCAGCACATCGTAGCCGGTCCGACCATCCGGATCAAAAACAAGGATCTGATTCGCGGTCGACAACGCATCATCGTAGCGCCTCATGTCCAGGTAGAAACTGGCGAGTTCCGCGTAACGACTGGCCTCTATCGGCGCATCATCAATATGCCGCTCTTGCTCCATCACCCGACGCCACTGGTCGTTTACACGTTCGCGCACATCACGTAAACTGTCAGCTGCCTGTGTGTTGTCTGGATTCAGCACCAATGCCTGTCGATACGATTGGACCGCATCCTGATACATATTCTGCGTCCGGTACGAATCACCGACGTTGGTATACAACTCGCTATTCTGCGGGTCTAACTCCAACGCCTGCTGAAATGTTTCCAACGACTCCTCGTACAGGCCCAGTTCTCCATAGAGATTGCCTAGATTGATATAGGCATCGATAAGCTGCGGGTCAAGATCGATCGCGCGCCGATAGCCAGCAATCGCGGTCTCCGCATCACCAAGATACTGTTGGGCCAGCGCGAGATTGTAACGCGCTCGCGCGTTGTTAGGACTCAGTTCAACGACATGGGCGAATGCGTCTGCCGCGGTCTCGTAGTCCTCTTCGGCTGCTGCCGTATTGCCCCGGTCCGTCCAGGACTGCTCGTCGCGCACCAATTCGTTTCGATTCACAAAATGAACAGGGGCAGGTGTGTTCGTGTTGCTCTCTTCTGGTAGATTACTCATAAAACGTACCGATCCTTCTCTTCGCGCTATACCACGCGTCAGTATATCTTTTATAAAGTCTTCTTAGAGACCTTATGAGAATTTCTTTGCGTAGTATAGCACGATTCCCCTATTGCGCTCTAGCGGGCTACGCGTAGCGCGATACGAAATTCATACGCATCCTCAGGGAAAAAAGTCTCGGTATACTCGATGGGCGCTCCCGTGTCATCGAAAGCGGTCGAGAAAAGCCGCAGACCAACCGCATCGACAGCCACATGCAGAAGTTCGCTCTCGCGCTCACTCGCGTGCCCGGCATGAAAAGTCTGTTCCGCGATATATGGTTGTAAACCCTCCGATCCCATCACAGAAAACAATGAACCTTCGCCCAATTCTTTTGCTCGCTGATACACATTGGCAGCTCGTGGATATGGAAGATAGTTGATCTCCAACGCGATAGGCGCGTCGTCCGCTGTGCGCAAACGCTCCAGGCGCACAACTTGCTCTTCATCAGTAAGACGCAACTGCTCTCGCACCACCTGCGACCCACGCACCAGTTCGCTCGTCAACACAATTCCACCAGGCCGCTTTCCCCGGTTACGCAGATCATCTGAGAGGCTCATTAATTCGCTCACCGTCTGCTGCTGCACGCGTGGCTCACATACAAAAGTACCACGCCCATGCTGGCGATACAGCAAACCCTCATGCACAAGTTCGGTCAGCGCCTGCCGTACCGTTGCTCGACTAACATGATATTGAGTGACGAGTTCAGGTTCAGAAGGAATCGCGGTGTGCGGAGCGAGATGACCGGCGCGAATTTGTTGTTTCAGAACTTCTTTTAATTGATAGTAAAGTGGTAAAGGATTAGATCGTTCTAGTATTGGCATATATACGGTTCCCCTTATGTCCATACAACAGATTTTAAGAATAGAATTTGATGGGTAGACTATATCACAAAAAGTGGCAAGAGTCGAGAGGCTGAGCCACGAAATTTCCAAAATAGAGAAAAAGACCTGGCATTTCGTTGCTACCAGGTCTTTTTCATTGCATTATGCGACCGCGATGCCGTTCTCAGCCAGCACCCGATCGATCTCGTTCTTCAAACGAGCGGGATTCGGACCAACCATGCGACCAATCATTTTGCCACTCTTAAAGATCATCATGGTGGGGATTGCCTGAATGCCCAGTTGTGTCGGTGTATTAGGATTTTCATCGATATCCATCTTCGCGAATTTGACTTTGCCCTCGTAGTCTCCGCTCAGACGCTCGTAGACAGGAGCAATTGCTCGACAGGGGCCACACCAGGCTGCCCAGAAATCCACAACTACGGGCAGATCCGATTTCAACACATCACTCTCGAAATCCTGATCACCAACATGAAACAAATTTGTATGCGTGCTCATCGTATTCTTTCTCACTTTCCAATCAGGTTTTTTCTACCTGCTTTAAGCCAACTAGTTTTCCAATCATCCCTGGCTACTATCGAAAACAGAAGAGAGGGACATTTTATTCCGTCTTCCTCATCTTTCGCATGCACCAGAAAAGGTGCCTACCTATCCAACAGGTTGAACCACTTTCTGCTATGGATTATCCATTGCCCCTACCGCCTACGACCACCGCCTTGCAAAATCGTCAGCAAGAGCAGGATATATCTGAACAGGTTCAACAGTGTGATAAACAACGAGACCGTCAGCCCGATGGCGTTCGGTAATGTATCGGCCAGGTATTTGCCGCGTTGCACGTAGTAGAGCACATAGCCAGCGAAGATCGCGATCGCTACAACCGAGATCAGCAGATAGAACAAATTACTGGCGAAGAATATGCCAATAATGCTTGCCACCAGCAAAAGAATGAGACCCGCGAACAGGTAGTCGCCCAGGCGTGTAAAATCGCGTTTTGTTGTCCACGCATAGATAGCGAGACCGAGCGATGTTAAAGCAGTGATCACAAAGGCTTCTGTCAGAATACCGGTCAGATTTGCCTGTACATAGTATGAAATGGTTGGACCGAGCGCCATCCCTTCCAAAAAGGTGAACAAGTATAACAAAATCAGATTGATACCCTGTTTTTGAATCAGGAAGCGCAAGGCCAGCAGCACCACAAAACCGGCGATGACGACAATCAGGTAAGAGCCAGGGCCCAATATCAACGCACCTACAAATGCACCAATCGCGGCGAAGATAAACGAGAAAGCAAGCAGTCCCATTACTTTCCCGATTAAACCACTGCTCTGCGCGTTTTCTCGATACCCATACGGCGACGTCTGATACTGGTACCCTCCGGCAGCACCATTTCCCCTGGAGGGATTATTGTAAGGATTGTTGTTTCCAGGATAATTATACATGGTAACCTCAAGGTTGAAAATTTGCGAATATACCCACAGACTCTTCATGGGAAGATGAAAGGACAGATCGTCCCCCTATTCCACACCACTATTTTACAATAAGTATATACGCAAACATCCTACCCCTGGTTACAGCAATGTGGGGCGTATGGTTCTTCCAGCAGTAGTTTTTCCGTAGCATCTTATGTTTGCTCGGCATACTGGCTCTTGACCGCTATAAAACGCTCCAGACCCCGCAGATTTCACAAAAAGCGATACCGACCTCGCCAAAGGTTTTACTGCGCGTACTCCAGCGATCGTAGACGATAGCGAGCGAGCCACAGTTCCAACAACGCGCACGACCGCCAGATTTGCTTTCGTTCGCGAGTTTCTGCAACAACGCGCTGCGCGCCTCTTCCGATCCGGTATAACTGGGATTGTAGGCCAGGTGCAGTAAATTTCCGAGCGGGAGATTGATCTCATGCGAGGGTGCCTGCAACGGCATCGAGGGCACAACGGATGGCACAGGTTGAGATGTTGGCGGCTGGGGCGGACGGCGGAAAAACTCGCCACGCGCCGTGCGTCTTCCACCCTCGATCGTCGGTGTGTATTCGGGACGTTCCCCCCGCTGAAGGCGTTGCGATCGCTCACCGTTTTCTCCATGCTCCTCACCTGATGTGGACGGTGAAGATGGCACATACGGAGTATAACGCTCTGACGTATTCTCCCCTCTTGACGATAGCTGGGCACCTGGCGTTGGTGCATCATTGGCATTCGAAACATCATTCTGCCCCACCTCAGGAGTATCAGCAGCAGCCAATTCTACCTGTTCAGGAGTGTGATTGTGGTTGTTTTCAGGCTGTTCAGGTGAAGTAGCACGTCTTCGTCTAGTGATTGGCATAGGGGTTTACTCCATAAAAGCAGTTTTTGTACTCACGCAAGAGAAATGTCGTATCTATAGTATAGTACCATACGACGAAAGAATAGGAAGCTACAGAGACAGGATACGGACCCTTTCCGTAAAAAAAAGAGCCCATACCTGTACGTCCACTAGCCATGTCTCATCGGTAGAGAAAAGCCGCTCCGCTCATTCACAACCTTATTTGCCGGTAAAGAAATCAGCGTTCACCTTGATATAACTTTTCCATTCCTCAGGAACTGCCGACTCCTCGAAAATTGCGGTCACGGGACACGCAGGCTCACACGCACCACAATCGATGCACTCATCAGGATTGATAAACAGTTGCTGCACAGTCTCGAATTCCGGCTCATTGGGAGATGGATGAATGCAATCCACAGGACAAACATCTACACATGATGCATCTTTTACATCGATACATGGCTGGGTAATTACATACGTCATTTGTTCTAAATATCCTCCTCTTGGCCCACTATATCTTACAACAATATAGCAGCGAAGTCTTGTTCTAGGCAATTTCAGTATAGAGGGTTGCGCATGCGCTGTCAATCGCTTTGCTTGTACATAAAAGGGGTCAGCATAGCTATCAGGCTGATCAGCACGGCTCTATGCCAGCATCATTTTAAAGGATCGATATAAAGATGCGAAAAGATGATTTCCATGCCTTTATTTTCAACGTACAAACCAACACCACCATTCAACAATGGCAATCGACTGCTATCAGTGATGCTGTGTGAGTTAATCCGTGATCCATCTATGGTAAACAAAAAGGCATTTCCGCGCGATTCTATCGTAAGTATGTTACTTTTTCCAAGGCTCGCATTACTTGCGATCGTAGGCATAACACCCTGATACAACAAAGACCATTGCCCATCGTCGAATCGCTGGAACTCGTACTGACCACCCTCATCAGGAGAAAACTCGAAAAGATAGTAATGTGCCTGGTCCGGGCTGGCACGAAACACCACACCATAATAATCGGGTCCACTATCGGCGGGTGTTTCCTCTATCATGGTCACCATCAAACGAAAATTCCGAAATTGACTGCCTGCATACGATGCCAGGGCGACCTCTTTCGAAGAGGTATTCACAATGTGATATCTTTGCTGCTTATCAAAGAAAAAGGTTTTGCTCGACGGCCAGTTATCTACGTCCTGCAATAGTGGCAACGATGTGACGTGTTGCGCAGATACTGTTGGCGTCAGCGTACGACTCGTGGCATGCGTCTGTGGCGAATGCCAGAACAGAGAACTGAACGACAAAAACAGGGCCAGCAGCAAACAAAGAGCAAGACCGATAGCAAGCAATCGTTTGCGTGGCGTCTTTGTCGTCCACGCCGGTTTGATACGCACAACCGATCGCGCCACCGGCGCAAGAGGCACCGCCTCGGATTCATTGGAGGAGACCAGCAGCGTATCTTCTCCACCCCAAGTCTGCCCTCTTTGCGTATCCGACTCCACAGCATTGGCGAATGCGGCACTAAACTCTCCCGCCGATTGAAACCGCTCATCGGGATCTTTCGCCAGCGCCTTCTGCACGACCTGATCCAGTTTCGGACTCACATCGGCTCGTATCAAAGCAAGCGAGGGCGGAGATTCATGAATATGCAGCAGAGCCAGCGCGATCGTCGAATCGGCGCGAAATGGCAGCCGCTTGGCGACCATAAAAAACAGCGTGACACCTAATGAATAAATGTCCGAACGTCCATCTACTTGATGTCCTAACGCCTGCTCCGGTGAAATATACTCTGGCGTCCCCAGGATTTCTTTATTATGCAACGCCTCGGTCTGTTCCGGATCGATCGTAGTACGCGCCAAGCGCGCGATGCCGAAGTCCGAAAGCATCAGGTGACCATCCTGATCCAACAGCATATTGGCGGGCTTCACGTCGCAATGCACACATCCCTGTTCGTGCGCATAATCGAGTGCGGACGCAATCTGGTCCAGGTACCACTGCGCCTCTTGTAACGATAAAGGTCCACGCTTGCTCAGATATGCCGATAACGTACCACCAGGCATATATGGCATGACAATATACGGCAACCCATCCTGTTCACCGTACGCGTAAATCGGCAATATATGCGCATGACTCAACTTACTCGCCGCCTCCGCTTCACGCAAGAAACGACGATAAAAATCGCGCTGCATCCGTACACTCATACCAGTACGCGGTAAAAACACCTTGACAGCAACCTTTCGCTCAGGCGTGTGTTGCTGGGCTAAAAAGACTGCGCTCGTCCCTCCATAACCCAGCAATTTCTCTAACACACATGACCCAAGCGTTTTCCCAATGAGATGCTGTCCCCTGGTTACAGCCACGCTATAGCTCCTTCTTTCTCTACAGCTGCCCGCTTACCGTCACCATCTTCTGTTCATAATAAATGAACAATGGAGAAATTCCATTCAGATAGAAACACTATCAATAAACGCTTTGCGTACCACCTTTTGCAGCACAAAATGACCTTCCTCTCGTCATCGCTACAAAGTAAAGCGTCCATCACGCATAATCACCTGCCCATCCACCTCGATCGTACAATTCGTTGGAATAACATCCACATGTGTCTTCGCATCCCAGTCCGCACCGGTAATTTCTGGGTAAGGATTGCCAAAAGCTACATGCAGGCCCGGTAACTTTTCATCCTGCAACAGGTTCCCCACCAGATGCGTCAAACTCGTCAAGGTTCCGATCGCGAACTCACCCGCACGATTACCATTGGGCACCGAAAACAGGTAGGACCTGACATCCTCTGCCATCGCCTCGTCTTCACTGGTCACTTCCGTAATAAAACCATCTTTAACCGTCAGCACCAGCGGCTTTTTCAACACCCCATATTTTTCCGAGAAAAAATCGCCCAGTACATCACACACCAAGACACCATCCACGGTGGCGGGCGCGGTAAAGACTTCACCCTCCGGCAGATTCCCCCACTTCCCTTGCGTCACATAACGACCATCACAGGGAATCCACTTCCAGTCCGCATGAAAGGTAGCCGTCACGTCACTGCCTTTTTCAGAGGTGACGTGCACTTTTTGCGCGTTGCGCACTCGCTCATAGACCTGATGAGTAATCGTATATACCTCATCATAATCGGCACACATGCCATCCGCCATTAACGCCTCGTCGATGCCAATCATATGCCCATGTCGTACCTGTAAATCCTGCACCAGGAAGGGAAGCAAAGGAATACGAAACGCGATCTCTCCAGGCTGCGCAGTCGCGATATAATACGTCACGGTGGGATGCGCGTTCAACAAATCCGCGCGCAACTCGTCGGGAAACGCCATCAGCGGGCGCTGACCGTAATGCTCAAGAAAATGCACCGAAACATCGGCATGTGCTGACAGAGCTGCGTCAGCGACACGTTGCGCAATACTGCCACGCGCATAGTCTGTAAGAATAACCACTCGATCGTCATTTTTGACACCCATACAACGAATCGCATTCTGCGCGCCTCGCTGCAAACGCTGATCGAATGTCATTGCCTGCTTCTTTCGCTCTACCTCTCCTGCCATACCTGACACACCTCTTTATCTTTCTCTCTGAGCTTCTCACCCATTGATCAGTTTGCTCTCCATAAATACTACGTCCTCAACAACAGGATAGATCACTAACTCGCTTTCTTCTCATCCTTTATATATTCTCTTACCACTCTACAAAAACGTCTTCTTCATTCAAAAGAAGACAAAGCAAAGAGACTATCTCTACTGAAGATTTTTTTAGAGTAAGGAACAAAGAAATGCTACCATCACCCTTTACAAAGAAGCTTCGATAGAGCACTGAGAGGAAAGTGAGATTCATTCCTTTTGCATGAAATAAAGCGCAAGAAAATACAGGCACGAATGGTTATAATACCAACTGCCCGTAGCTAGACGGCTGTTATCGTGCCATCAGTATTTACCTTGATGACGACTTGCGTCAATGGCTGCGCAGCTGGCCCTTGCAACACCTTTCCATTGTGAGCAGGATCAAAAATAGCCCCGTGTGCCGGACAGATAAATGTCTTCGTTTGCGGATGGTAATTGACTGGCACCCCTTCATGCGTGCATGCCTGCTCATAAGCCACAAAATTTCCATCTACCAGGTGCACAAGAAGGCTCCCTTGTTGGTCGGTGGGATTCATAAATGCCACAGCGGAATTGGCGGCCTGCGTAGCCGCGCCGATAACCACACCCTGATGCCCGCTGGCTGGTTTTGTCGCTATTGGCGGTTGATTCCCCATCTTGACTGGAGTTGATGGTGTATTCTGCAAAGTAAGCGTGCCCGTTTGTGCTGGACTACCCACGTGATGTCCCGCTTCCCACGCCGCAACCACGCCTCCCGCTCCCAGTAAAGCTCCACCCGCCGCCAGCATCGCGATCACCCTGCGGCGATTGACCTTTCTCGGTTGGCGTCCTGTTTTTTGCTCTTGCCTCGCTGGCTCACGCCAATCGTCGAAGCCCCAGAGGTCGGCAGATGTTTCGGCTAAGGCCTCGCGCTCCTGGCGCTGTACGATCTTTTCCACGTTGGGAATCATAGGCGCCTGTTTAGGCACCTCCTGGCCCTCCGGCGACCACCAGGCATAGGCATCCATCAACGCACTTTTATCTACAGCGGTATCCGGGCTGATTTCTCTTTGCAGCAAAGGCTCGGTTTCCGACTGCATATAATGCACGTTGGCATCTATAGACCTGTCATCGGTAAGCGGCGGTAACGTTGGAGGTGCAGGTTGGACATAGCGCTCACGTGAAACTGATGGTATATCCCTATCCCCAGGTGAATGCACCAGCGGTATTTTCTCTGAAACAACCGGCTGCTGAAATTGCCAGAAAGCGGTTTGTGTCTTCTCGCCTCCAGAACCTGCCTCCGGCAAGCTCGCTGCCTTACTACTGACAGGACTACGATAAGCAGATAGCCCGGCGGCAGGATGCTCTGTATGCACGCCCACCTTTTTCGCCGTCACTGTTTTTACAGCCGCGATACGAGCCGTAACAATAGGTGGTTGAAACTGCCAACGACTTCCACCCTTTTGCTGATACGCATCGAGGTCATCAATAGCCTGACTTTCCCACAGTTCGCCTGGCAACGTCTCGGCAATCAACTCCTCTTTCGCGGCACGATAAGCTTGCTGCTTCTGCGTGTAGCTCATCGCTCCCTGTGATGCCTGCACAAATGCCTCACAAAGCTCATCGATATCCTCGAAACGCTGCTGCGGATTACGCTCAATCGCCTGATGTACGACCGCAGATAGCACGACCGGGAGATCCGGACAAAGCGTATGCAGAGATGGTGCTACTTGAGTCACATGCTTTTGCATGATCTCCAGCGGCGCCCCCCCGCTAAACGGTGGCTGTCCACTCAGTAACTCAAATAGAATACAGCCCAGACTATAAATATCAGTACGTCTATCCATTTGCTGCCACTGTACCAGTTCGGGCGCGACATACTCAGGTGCCACCAGCAGTGTATTGGCGATACTAAAAAGATGGGCATATGGCGAGGACGTTCGTTCTATCCCTGCCGCCTGCAACATTTGCAGCAAGCCGAAGCCCGCCACCTGCACCTCTCCCGCCTCACCGATAATAATCGTCGACGGCCTCAACGTTCCGTGAATAACGTTCTGGCGATGTGCATAGTTCAAAGCAGCCACGATTTGGGGCAATAGCGAACTGACAAAAACATGATCATAGCGACCATTGCGCTTCAGATTATCAGCCAGGGAGCCTTTTGTTCTATATGGTGTAATCAGGTATGGATACCCCTGCAACTCGCCACAGCCATATACCGGCAAAATATGCGCATGCCGCAATGCAGCAACCAGAGTCGCTTGCTGACAAAAACGTTCCACAAAACGCCTCTTCGCTTGTGGCGAGAAGTGATCGGGAACAAGATAGAGGGCAAGTGCATCGGTCTGCTGTGATTCGATATTGCGCACCAGATAGACAGCGTTCAAGCGTCCTCTCCCCAGAAAACGCTCTACCCGATATTTTCCGAGTGTTTGCCCTATTAATTGTTCCACTGGTACACGTTGCATCTCTTCTACTCCACAAACACAAGCTAACTGACTGGCGGTGACTTCATGCATCGTCCGCTCTCTTGCTACTCAATACACCTTTTCTCACACACATGCGGACCATACAACTCTCCCTACGGAAAGTCTACACACTGCATTAATTTGCGTCAATTTTAGCGTAAAAAACTAGGACTTGTGGCAGACTGCTCGCTTCCTTGTCAATACCAAATCGTATGTTCTCCTTCCACTATTACTGCGCGCTTATCGTGAACATGGTACAATGCAGACGACTACAAGATAACGGAGGATTTAGGTAGAAGTTTATGGCTGATGTACTTCCCTTAAAAGGATTACGCTACAATCAGGAAAAGATAGACGACCTGGCACAGGTCATCACTCCACCTTTCGATATTATCGATACAGCTGCGCAGGAACGCTACTACGCTCGCAATCAGTACAATGTCATTCGCCTTGAACGCGGAAAATCGTTTTCTACCGATACGATGCTTGACAATGTCTACACCCGTGCGGCAGCCACGTTCTCCCAATGGCGCCTGGATAACGTTCTACAACAAGAAGAAAGCCCCTGCTATTATCTTTATCAGCAACGCTTTTCCTACGCGGGCCAGACTTATACTCGCACCAGTCTGCTGGCTCGTGTGCGCCTGGAACCATGGAGTTCGCGCGTCATCCTGCCCCACGAGCATACGCGTCAAAAAGACAAAGAGGACCGCCTGAATCTGCTGCACGCCTGCGCCGCCAATTTTAGTCCAATTATGTGCATGTATGACGACCCGCAGGAACGCATGCGTCGTTTGCTCCAATCTCATGCCCCAAATCCAGCCATCCATCTCGTTGATGAAGAAGGGGAAGAACATTTCCTTCAGCCTATTACTGATCAACAAGAGAGGTCGCTGATTCAAGATTTTTTTGCACAACGACAACTTTATATCGCCGATGGTCACCATCGCTACACAACCGCGCTACAGTATCGCGACGAACTGGCGACACAACGAGTCGGACTGGATGCTATGGATGGAGCAAACTTCATGCTCATGGCTTTGATTGATGTCAATGACCCCGGCATGCTTGTTCTTCCTACGCATCGACTACTGGTAGACCTGAGCCAGGATGCGTTACAAACACTGACACCGGCACATCTCGCGTCGTATTTTACAGTACAGTCAGTAAACGCGGACGCAGATGAGACAGAACTGTTTGCGGTTCTGGCCGAAGCAGGACAACGACAGCCATCCTTTCTGCTACAAACAGAGGATCACACCCTTTTGCTCAGTGCCAATGAGGCGGGACAGCACATAATGCAAGCCAACACACATGCAGAGGCATGGAATGCTCTCGATGTGGCACTTGTACAAAAACTCCTTTTCGAGACAGTGCTGGGCATCAGCGAAGAGGATGTGACTGCCGGTCGCTATGTTCGCTACACCCATGACGCCCAACAGGCGCTGCATGCTAGACGCGAAGCGCAAGCACAGGTTGTTATCTTGCTGAATGGTATCCCGTTTCGACAGGTACGTGATGTCGCGCTCGCGGATGATCGTATGCCACAAAAATCAACGTACCTCTACCCCAAGCTCATAACTGGACTGGTTATGAATCCTTTATGGTGAGGAGCGAACGTATGATTGTTATCATCGGCGCGGGTTTAGCCGGATTGACCTGCGCCAAATTACTGGTGGAAGCACGGCAAGAGGTGCAGGTGTTTGAGGCAGGCGATCAGGTCGGGGGGCGGTTGCGCACTGACTATCACGGCGATGGCTATCGCCTGGACCGTGGCTTTCAAGTCCTGTTTACAGCCTATCCCGCCGCGCAACGCCATCTCAATTTCACAGCACTCAAACAACGCACACTGGACCCTGGCGCGCTACTCGTTCAAGGCAGTAAGCAGTATGAAATCACTGATCCTTTGCGTCAACCAACGCACGTGGTCTCAAGCCTGTTGAACCCGCTCATTTCTACCGGCGATAAAGTGCGTACGTTAACGCTACGCACACAGGTTGCACAGGCATCGACGGGCCAAATCTTCGCGGGCGCGCTACAAAACGCCGGCAAGGATGAATCTACCGAGGACTATCTGCACGCACGTGGGTTTTCCGATAAGATCATCGACAATTTCTTTCGCCCTTTTTATGGCGGCATCTTCCTGGACCGCTCGTTACAAACCAGTGCCCGCATCTTCCAATTCACATTTAAAATGCTGGCACAAGGCAATATCATCGTACCAGCTGAGGGCATTCAACGCATTCCCGAACAACTAGCGGCCCATCTTCCACACGATGCAGTCCACTGCAATACACGTGTGACAGATATCCTCATCGAAGATGGTCGCGTCCGTGGTGTGCGCCTGGCAAGTGGTGAGATAATCAACGCAGATCAGGTCGTCATCGCCACTTCTGGTCCAGTTGCGCAGAAATTTACGCACAAGCAGGTCCCCTCAACCCCTGTTAGTACAACGTGCATCTACTTCGCGGGCGACGAATGCCTCTACTCCAACCACAAAATCTTGCTCAATACCGATGCACACGCCTACGTCAACAACGCGGTGCTGATGACCAATATTGCTCCGACCTACGCACCACCACGCAAACATCTGCTCTCGCTGACTGTGCTCGGTGATCCCAGCGAGGACGACGAAGTCATCGCGGAACGCGCTCGCGCGGAGGTTGCCACCTGGTTCCCCAACCATCATTTGAGTCGTTGGAAACTGCTGGCACTCTATCGCATCCCCTTCGCTCAATTCGCCCAGCCGCCAGGCATCTATGATGCCTTGCCCGATAATACTACCGATGTCCCAGGCCTCTTTCTGGCTGGTGAATATACGCAGTCCAGCAGTATTCAAGGCGCGATGCACAGCGGAGAGCACGCCGCCGGTCTCGTGCTGAAATCAGCTGCCGCCGTGGCGTAAAATACAGAAACCATACACACAGATGCTACACAACAATACAGGTAGCCGTCACCGTCGACAACTACCTGTTTGACAGCACGCGTCTTCAGTTCACGTCAGTCCGGTAAATCAAAGGGCAAAGAACCTAAACCACTATTGTGCATCGACTCGATCATCAAACGCAACGGCCCTTGCTCTATCGAGAGATGAATAAACTTTCGTGGAAACGTTTGTTCACTCACATCTACGGCTGAAGCAGGATGCAAAACGGCAGCCGTCGCACACATCAGTGCCACTTCCGCGTTTCTATCCAATTGCTGAAAAAAGGCCGCTTGTCGGCGCAAACGTACCTCATACAGAGAGCGCCACGCGTCGTCTATCAGCGCGTCAACCGCCTCGTCTATCAGTTGGTCTACGTGCAGTTGTTGCTCTTGCACTTTTTGCGATCTCTTATTGCCACGTGGCGCCACTTCAAAACGATTTTGCATCGCCCAGTAACGGCTGATAAATGGCTCTATACGCTCTATCGGCTCATACAACCATGATTTCAACTCGTTACTCTGGTACAGTTCCGCTCCTGTTTTCCCTAAAGCGATTACTTCATCGTTCAACTCCAGCGGCTCCAGCACGACCGGTGTCTTCGTCACCTGCTTGTGCGGCTCTCTCCCTTCGATAAATGGGCGCCAGATAGCATAGGCGATAGGCAATTTCTGCCGCTTCCTCTTGCTCGTTGCGCGCGCATCCATCAACACCGCCTGCGCATAGGCAAATGGCACGGAAAAACTCTGAAACCCCTGCTCATTCAGATCGTTGACCAGCGATTTCCATTGCTCCATCGCCATCTCATCGACTCCATAGCAATCCTTGATCCCCTGTTGATCGTAGAAAAGAATATTCACCCCTTTCACCAATCCGTCAGGGCGCCGCCAGGACAGCATGATCAATTGCGAACCAGAACCATCGAGCGCACTCATCCTCGCCTCATACAATGGAAGCGCTCCCTGGCGTGCCTCCATCAGCGCGATATCTTCCGCCCCTAACATCGATTGCATCGTCAGATGACCCAATGTAGTACGTGCCTGCTGCTTCAGCAGCCGGTTCGAACTGGTCGCCAGGATATAATTGAGCGCCGGTATCGTGTGGCTCACCGCGATTGGTCCCAGTAGCTCCAACGCCTCTAATACCGCCGTGGCAACCTTTCCTCCCTCGTGCTCCAACAATGGAATCAGCAACGATGCTGCCCGCGGATCGTTGCTGTTCCCCAGCCAACTAATAAAGGCCAAGCGACGCTCTACAGGCATCGAAACGACATCTTCCAGAATGGTCTCGATACCCATCTCATTTTGTCCTACCAGTTCGAGCAGGCGCATCTGCATCTGCCGCACCGATCCAACAGGATCATTCAGATACTCCGCCAGGCTCTCATCTGTGATCTCGGAATCAAGTTCTTTCAATAAAGGTGCCAGCGACAACTTCGCTATGTCACTGACGGTCGGGTCCGTGACGAAATCTTCTAACTCTTCAAGATCAAATTCAGTCGCTAACTCCGTTAAAATACGCAAGGCCGCAGCTTGCGCGGATGGTTCGTTGCTACGCAAAAGATGTAACACCTTTTCACGCGCCCCATTCGTCCATTCTTCATCCAATCTCGCCAGGTAATGGTTCATAGTATCCCCATCCAGATCCTCACGCCGACCAATGGCAAGCAAAATACTGTCAATACTTTCCTGGGGAGATTTCTTGCGTCCCTTTGGCATAAACGTCTGCGCTCCTTACGTCTTAAATATTCGCTGTCCTAGCCAGGGTATATGCTCTTCTCTACTCCTTTTTGTATGAGTCGAATAAACTACCAATCGAAGGAGCCTCACGCTTGATGCTCAATACTCCTGCTCACTATACTATCAATAAACGCTATCAATAGACGCTATGGACCAGTTTGCCATGAATGCATGCTATTCTAGCACTTTGACCAGCACGCGTCGAGCCTACCTCTACTGACGGGATACGTGCGCGACCCCTCGCATTTCGCCCTTTTGCAGTATGCACAAAAAGAGCCACAGTAGTGCGCATTTTTCCTCACAAGCTGGAAATTTTTTCCACCTCGACAATTACATATGCGTTCTATCCTGTTTCACTTTTTTAAAATCAAATTGTATGAACGGGCATCATAAGCCCTTTTACATCTCTACACCTCTATATTGAAACCTATTTGGGCAGCTTTTGGCACACTTCTTGCACTCCTCTTGTAAAGGGGGATGGTTAGAACTTTTTTTGCGTGATTTTTCTACGCAATGTTTTGAGCTCTACGCGCCTGAACGCTGCTCGTTCAGATGCGCCCGTCTCCGGTTACCAATTAGTGGATTGGGATTTAGGGTATAAGGAGTAG
The DNA here is from genome assembly GCA_964657925.1 of uncultured Dictyobacter sp. Taxonomy (GTDB): domain Bacteria; phylum Chloroflexota; class Ktedonobacteria; order Ktedonobacterales; family Ktedonobacteraceae; genus Dictyobacter. Next base: position 7,508 of record CAZZWK010000048.1, on the reverse strand, counting down.
GTGTATGGTAGCCATGACTCGGTCAATGAATACTATTATCACGAACAAAGAACAGGTAAAACAAACACATACATATGTATCTTCTGCAACTTCGGAATCTTCCAGCCTGGAAACGCAGACGCAAGGAACGCCCACAAGGCGGATTTCTTCTACGCGTTCATCTCGCATCAGTTGTAAAAATACAAAACATGCACAATCCTCTTCATACGAGGAGGATTCGCTCGACGCCGATAGCGCCCTGGCAGCAGTAACACAGCAGGCGAAAGGGAAAAGAGCCAAGCAGGCACATGACATTTTTGAAGACGACGATCTCGTCGATGATGAGGAAAACAATCCTGAAGATGACAACGAAGCCGAAAATGCTATTCGACAATACCTCGCCGAGATCGGTCGTTATCCTCTTTTACATGCGGAACAAGAGATGTACTTAGCTCGCCGCATTGCATCAGGAGATATGCAAGCACAGCAACGTCTGGTCGAGGCCAACCTTCGTCTCGTGGTCAGCATCGCGAAACGCTACAATAATCATGGTGTGCTCCTGCTCGACCTTATTCAGGAGGGTAATCTCGGACTTATACGCGCCGCCCAAAAGTTCGATCCCGCACGCGGCTTCCGTTTCAGCACCTACGCCACCTGGTGGATTCGCCAAGCCATCAGCAGAGCAGTGGCCGAACACACGCGCGCCATCCATATTCCCGTTCACGTGGTCGAACTCATTTATAAAATGAGACGCGTTACACGCCAACTTTATCAGGACCTCGGTCGCGACCCCTTTCCCGAAGAGATCGCACAGGCGCTGCACCTGACGAAAGAGCGCATCGTGGAACTACAAAGTATGGCCGATATTCCCGTCTCGCTGGATGCGCCATTTACCGAGGATGAACAATATCGACTCGCAGATACACTCGAAGACACACACGCCGCGGTACCCGTCGACGTCGTTACCCATCAGGTTCTGCGCGACCAGATTGATGGTGCCCTTGAAACGCTCTCGCAACGAGAGCGCCAGATCATCGAAATGCGCTATGGCCTTCAGGATGGCTATTGTCATACCCTCGAAGAAATGAGCAACCATTTTAAATTGACACGCGAACGCATTCGTCAGATCGAGGTCAAGGCACTGTACATGCTACGTCAACCCGTGCAGGTACGACTATTGCGCGATTTTGCTTGATTGTGCTCCTCCACATTTTTGGGTAACATGCGCGCTTTTCCACTCGACCACTCTATATAGATAGAGAATCTTGTGCACGTCGATACATTTTTCTAATATATCGACGTGCACAAAACCCTCCTTCCTCTCCATCTCTCCCCCAAAAGAAGCGATGCACAACGGTTCAGGCCCCAAATCGGTACATGAAAATAGGCGTATAAAAATATGTATATACTAGTACATCTTTCGACTTGCTTGACAGCTCTTATACGATCCATTTACACTGCATTCAGTTTCAGCGAGGATTCTGGTGGTTATGATCGTCGAGCGCAAAACTAGCCATATGTTGAAGTGCAGGTAAGTTGGAGTATACTCTTTATGCTGTATAGGTGTTTCAGATATATTGTCGTGTGTGTTGCCCTGTTCGTAATGTGCGGTGTCAGCATTGCTCTTGTGAATACACGTGTCTTCGCCGTCAATACCCAACAGAATAGTACCGCAAGCTGTGTCGGCACACCAGTACCTGTCAATCCACCTTCCAAACCACAGCCTACTGCGACCCCGATTCCTACGCAGGCGCCGCAACCAACTCCAACCCCGACTTCTGTGCCTGTGCCAACACCAACGCCTGTACCTGCTCCAACTCCCACTCCTGTACCTGACCCAACAGCAACGGTCGTTATGATCCCGACTGCTTCTGTAATAGCAGTGACACCAACGCTCCTGACTTCGCCGATAGATACCGCTATTCCAATTACGCGTGCTCTATCCACCACGCTTCTACAACCTGTCTTATTTTCGGTTTGTACACCGACGCCGGCACCAACCTCACCCGCTGGCAACGGAGGCATCATACCACCAGCAACGACCACGAGTGAACAACCGGGTACATCCACGCCAACAACAAACGCTACAACACCTGTTGCCACGCCTCGCCAGCATGCAAAATCTCAAGCAACACCAGCTATCGCAACGCCACAATCGAATACCACCACAACGACTCCCTCTACCGAATCCTCAACCATGACAACGTCCCAGACGCAAAAATCGCAAGCATCTTCTCTGCTTCTCTGGATCATCCTGGGTGTCGGTATCGTTGTTCTGCTTTTAGGCGGAGGTGGTGCATACTGGCTCATCAAACGCAAACCACAGACACCTACTCGCCCTCAGTCCATGCCCTTGTCTGTGCCACAAACACCGGCTATCCCCTGGTCACAACAAAAAACACTCGAACCTGCGGTCTTCAATGCCGCGAACGATATGACTATTGCCAGCCCTGTCCTTAGTAGTGGAGCAAGTGTCAGCACCGCGCTGATTCCACCGCCCCTCGACAAAAACGTCGTGCTCCCTCCCCCTCCCGCTCATACACTACCTGCCGCCCAGGCACAGCCATCGTTCTCCGCTGTGCAAGTTCAACCACTGCTGTTATCGTCGGGCGCCAACTTCACCTATAAACCGGCTGAACTACAGCCTCTCTCCGTCTCACTCAGCCAGACCCTCTCGATGGCCGATAACCAGCACTCCATCCCGCAGACGCAAGATGACCACGCGCCTCGCCGCCATGCCAGCATGGACGGACTCGACCTCTCCTCACTCTTCGATCAACCACAGCAGTTTGGGGAAGCACCACGCCAAGAAACATCACCAACGACGGATCACACGCTGGCTGTCACGGAAATGACCACGCTTCCACCTCTTGTGCCTGATCAAGCAGCACCACAGGCATCCCAGGCGCAGACCGAGTTACCCGCGATTCAGGGCGATCCGCTACTGGAAACCATTATGAAGCAAGCCCAATTTGGAATTTATGCGCCAGCCACGAGAAACGCCGAACTTCAAATGGGTTGACCTGCTCTTTTTCGCCATAAAAACAGGACTCTCTACCTATCCATTTGGGAATCAGGGCCACACGCGCTACCATAAAGAGCAGAGGTAGAATGTGTCCTGTATGACGGTATTTTGAGTAATATGATGGAATCAATCTATGAGAGTATCTATTCATGGCTTCGACTGGCGCGTGTATAGTGAGCACGTTATGCCTGCTTTTGCCCGCTGGCTTGTCGAAAATGACGATCGTTCTCTGTATAAACTCTACACCCACACCCGCCAGTTTCATGAAGATGCTCATCTCCCTGCTGTGATGCATGCCGCGCGCACCTGGCCGCGCGGGCAGGCGTTTGTACGTACGCTACCACGCGGTCCACTCGCGCTGCAAGAGTATCAACTCCTGTGCACACCAGCACAATTCACGCCCTTCAGCGACAGCTATGTCTATCATCATCCACCCCAGCTTTCACCTCAATCAAATGCGCTACGATCGATATGGGGCACACTGGTCGAAACCTATTGTCAATCGCCATCTCAGCCTGCCACACCCAGTCAATCCCCAAAAAGCGTGCCGCTGTCTTTCGCCGACGAACTAATCACCGAACCACCTTCGCCCCTGCTTTCACTTTTTGCAGAGGCAGGTCTTCACGAACTCGCAGAAGGGATAGCGCAATCCGCTACGACGATACTCTCCAAAGACGATGTTGCGATGGCTGAAGACATAGACCCGATGGAGGAAACCCTGAGCATCACGCTTGGTACACACCCGGCTTCACTGCATATGCGTGGCTGGCTCGCGACCCACTCGGTGCGCGCTATGGTGCTCTTTGAACTCCTCGCATGCGGACGACGCGCGCTACCGTTTGGCACACAGGCGGGAGAACCCTTCGAAAACTATAGTGGCTATCTCACCCCATCCGAAGTCCATCAACTCGCGGCAGTCCTCGCATCCCTTCCAGCGCCTGATTCATCCTTTATCGAGGCCGATCACACCTACTTCCGCCAACATCAGGACAAGCACACGGAAGCAATTGGGCTCGTCGATGAACTACTTCCCATGCATGCCGATGCCTTTTTACAACTCGTCCAGAGCTGCGCGAACTACCAACTGGGCCTCCTGTGTACATTCGACTAACATCCCTCATGCAAAGGAAAGATATAGCAAACCACGACTATTTTGTCGTATCATTCTATCATCGGGCTTTACTTTGCAGTAAAGTCTATCTTCTGGCCCTCTTTCGTTGTTTATAGTCTCTTTCTTTGCAAAGGAGAAAACACAATGATTAGCCGCTCAAACAGAAAGAACCGACGCTGGTTCTTGCTCCTACTGATCATCCCCTTCATCGCGCTGCTCTGGACGCCTTTCTACAACTCTCGTACACCCTATCTCTTCGGCTTTCCTTTCTTCTACTGGTATCAGATTCTCTGGATCGTGATCAGCGTCATTATTACCGCTTTCGTCTACTTTGTCGGTGCCTAAACACGCGCTCCATCTCCCATTTCCGACATCGTCGAATCCGCAGAACACCGCAATGTTCGTTTAACATCTGGTCATTGGCAGACCTTACTCGAAGAAGGGAGTTCGCATCTCATGCATTGGACAGCTTTTATTGTCTTCATCATTTTTTTCGTTATCGTTACCGTTCTTGGCTTTGTCGCCGCACGCTGGAGACGCGCCGACCTCACACAGATCAATGAGTGGGGCCTGGCAGGTCGCAGCTTCGGCACCGTCATTAGCTGGTTTCTCCTCGGTGGCGACCTCTACACCGCCTACACTTTCATCGCTATTCCTGCGGCTTTTGCCATTCAGTGTTTTGCTGTACAGGCTCTCCCCTCTTATTCAATGGTATATTCATCTCTCTCATAAACACTACATCTGAGTGAGAGAATTGAGGATGAAAACCTATTTTCTCACGTGTTGTTCTAGCAATACTCATTGATCGCGATACCTCTAGCACAACCGCCCTCTTAATGATAGCCGCCCAAACTCGAAGAGGAAGCAAAGCCATAAGCTCCATTTTAGGCATACAAGGATAGTATTGACGTATAATTTCATCTTCTTCTTGTGTCCAGTCGCTGTGGCCTCCTCTCCGCCGATAATAGTAAATTTCTTCTACTCCCCACATCTCATGTAACCATGAAACTTGTATACTCATCCAATGATTTGATACCACATCTACTACTACACCCTTTATGAGAAAATTTACATATGCCTGACGTTTTTTAAAGGGATATTCACTCCACAAATTTTCTAAGTCTGCAAGTTCTTCTTCTAAAGAGCCTATATCAGCTTGAGATTCTTTCTCTAGCATCTCTTTATCTTTAATAAGTTTTTTACGGTCTAATTCAAGACTAGCTATTCTACCTAATATGACAGCTTGTAGATGTTCCTTCATTTCTTCTATTTCTGATTCTGAAAGGTTTTTCCTGCTTTTTACAACTTCGTCTACCTTTCCTAGTGACTCGGTTAACCTTAATTGCTCACCTTGATTATCAGCTATTGATTTATCGATTTGATTTATAGCGTTTTTACGCTTTTCTCTTATCAATTTGGCTTGTAATTCGTATACACTAATGTCATTCTGCTGCTGCGTAAGTTCATGTGCATGATGCATCAAGCGTTTTACAACAATGTCGTCTAGCACTTCACAAGGAATATAAGCGTACTCCTCGGCGTTCATTTTTCGTACATCTGAGTATAGAATATAAACAGCCTTATTAGTAGGTGTACCATCATCGTCGTATTTTCCTATGGCAGATGTACGTACAGGGCCTTCACTCCATCGTATTCGATATTTGAGGAGACCAAAATTATTTTTTTCTTCACCTCTATAAAAGTATCTTCTTATTGATTTCCCTTCTATAAGAGTTCCATCAAGATCATACTTTGATAAGCGATAAAAGGCAAAGTCAAAAAGGTCACGGTCTATGATCGCCTCGTGACTTTGAATAAGATTTCCTTTCTTGTCGCGTCTGATTGCACCATTTATCATCTGGTATCCAGCATACACAGGATTAGTAAGAATAGATAAAATTGTTTGCTTAAACTGAAGCACGTACCCCTCTGAGTTTTGAGTCCACTGATTGAACTTGTTAACAACACGACGGTCTACCCATGGCTCGAAAAACGGGAAAATGACCGGTGATAACGCTACTCTCTGATATAGAAGACTAATTTCTCCGCCTAGTTCTGAAAACGCTTCAAACAGTTCTTGCTTCACAACTTCTGCATGTGGAGCATATGGAATACGCTTCTTGTACGTTGGGCTATCTTCATCATAATCGACAATATACCCTATGTTGATATCGCCTATTCCTGCCCATTCACCATACTCCTGTGCTGCTCTCTCTCTAGCAGGAAGTAACCAGCCTTTCACATGCTTAGGTATGAACTCTGCGGCTTCTTCTAACTTATCGCGCAAACGTTCCTTATCATGTTCGTCACGCATATCGTATATATACATACGTGGAGAGAGAGCAATAAGCACAACATCGTGCAATAACATTTTCTCTATAAGCTGGTTGTAGTAAATGTGTGTCTCATCTCGAAAGAGACGGTTTTCTTGAAAGCAAACAATAGTGGCATGGTCAAATTTATTTTCGTCTAAATCCCCGAACAACCGTAACATATCAGGGCGTTGATCTGGTCGAAGTGTTCCGCTTAATCCTAAATCGGCAAAGTAGGGATGAATGAGTTCTTCAGTCCATCCCTGATCTTTTGCCCATCCAATCATATCATCGGTCTGCATCTCCCTACTTTGTGTTCTATCTTTCTTCTTATCTTTTGCATAAGGGTCTGATCGACGTGCATAAACAAGTACAGCCCTACTTGTGCGTAGTTTCCGTGGGTCGTCGTTCTCGTTCGATTTTCCCTTGCTCAATTGGAAGTTTCTCATGATTTATATCTCCTTGTAGCAACTTCGGGTACTTTCTTTTTGGATTATCTACAAAAAGGTCAATTAAAAGACGATAAAAGTTTTTTTGTTCTAACTCGTTCATCGTTTTGCACCTCACTGGTATAGGTCAAGTGTTCTATCTCTTCTACTTTTAGCATACCATAGGTGCATTTCTATCTTTTTAAATGATCTCATTTCTTTATATAATCGTTATGTATATATCTCTGGCTTCTCAAGTCGCTTGAGAAAGTCAATACATACCAATTATGTAAAGATGGCCTTTCCTTCCTACTCAGTTTCTCCTGCTCAAAATTGGTTGCTTCCTTGCGGTGCCATGCCCTGGTAGGGCTGCCTGGGTGGTCCCCCTCCCATTTTTTTGGCTTCAAATTTTCGGCACAAGGGCCGTTATCATGTGCGGTGGGTCCCACGGAAAGGCGGGGCCTCAAGCCATTTTGCAGGGTTCGGGGTTCCCTACAAAATGGCTTGGGGTGCCTTGAAGTGGGTGCCGCATATGATAGGCTTTGTGTCCGAAATATTTGTAAGACAAAAATGTATCCATCATCTGCATTACCGTTCCTTGTTCAAAACCTGTGAGTGGTGAGAGAGGATGAGGGAGTTTGAGGGAGAAGGAG
>CAZZWK010000047.1:31691-48694 GCA_964657925.1 uncultured Dictyobacter sp. | reverse complement strand
CCGCCAATCGATCCTCGCACAGGCTTTCAGCGGCCAACTGGTCCCGCAAGATCCCAATGACGAGCCCGCCAGCGTCCTGCTCGCTCGCATTCAAGAAGAGCGCGCGCGACGTGAGCAAGAGGCCGCGCAACAAAGAAAGGATGGCAAGCAGAAGATGACACGCCGCAAATCTCAATCCCCCAACGCGCAACGCCGCCCTATTATCGAGGTGCTCGTGGAGGCCCAACGTCCCTTGACGCCCGACGACCTCTACCGTAAAACCGGCCTCAATGCCGATGCCATCGAGGATGTTGACGAATTTTGTGAGGAACTGCAAGAGGAGGTCGTCGACCTCAAAAGAGTGCAGCGTATCCCTCTCGATGATCACGCCACGGTGCTCTTCGAGGCCCTGCCCGAGGCCGATCTTGAGGTGACAGTGGAATGAAGCTCCTCTCGCTCTGGCTGCGCGACTTCAAAAATCTGCACGACCTCACCATCGATTTCGATGACCCCTCTTCGCCCACCCTCGCGGCGCAAGAGGAAACCGAGTTGCCCTATACCGACACCACCACGACGGTGATTCTCGGTCGTAACGGCACCGGCAAGTCCAATCTGCTCGAAGCCCTGATCCTCATCTTTCGCAATCTCGATCTCGGCCAGCCGCCCGCGTTCGCCTATCACCTCACCTACCTCTGGCGCGAGAACGAGGTCTCCATCGATGCCGATCCCGACCGTGAGCACAGACAGGTACAGATCAGGGTCGATGGCGCGAGCATCAATTTCAATGCCTTCTCCAAAGATCCCGCGCGCCGCTACCAGCCCAGCTACGTCTTCGGCTACTACTCCGGCCCCAGCAATCGCATGGAATCCCACTTCGACGAGCATCAGAAGCGTTTCTACAATGCCCTGCTCAAAGGCGACGATCAGCCCTTGCGTCCCCTGCTCTACGCCCGCCTCGTGCATAGCCAGTTCGCTCTGCTCTCCTTCTTCAACGAGCAGGACCCCGAAATCCTCGAATTCCTGCGCGAACAACTCGACATCGAGGGCCTCGAATCCGTGCTCTTCGTCATGCGCAAACCCTCCTGGAACAGTAAAGACGGCGATCCTCGTTTCTGGAATGCGCGTGGCGTCGTGCAAAAATTTCTCTCACGGCTGTACGAACTTTCCCTCGTACCTCTGCGCCTTCCCCGCCGCATCTCCGTCGATTTTAAGGGCACTACCACACTCGAACACCTCTACCTCTACCTCAAGAGCGCTGACGACCTCAAAGAACTTTCTCGCATCTACGATTCGCAGCAAGACTTCTTCAAAGCCCTCGAAAGTACCTACATTTCCGAAATTTTGAGTGAGGTAAGAATAAGAGTGCGCATACATAACGCAGACGGTTCGCTCACCTTCCGCGATCTCAGCGAGGGCGAGCAACAACTGCTGATGGTGCTCGGCCTGCTGCGCTTCACCAAAGAGGAGGAGGCCCTGTTCTTGCTCGACGAACCCGATACCCACCTCAACCCCGCCTGGGGTATCCAGTACCTCGATTTCATCGCCCAGGTGGTCGGCGCGCAAAAAAGCCACATCATCATGTCCACCCACAATCCCCTCGTCATCTCCAGCCTGGATCGTCAGCAGGTGCGTATCATGCGCCGCGACGAACAAACCGGCCACGTCAGCGCCGACATCCCCGACGAAAGCCCGCGTGGCATGGGCGTGGCCTCTATCCTCACCAGCGACCTCTTCGGCCTCCGCTCGACCCTTGACCTGCCCACGCAAGATCTAGTCGATGAACGTCGCGAGCTCGCCGTCAAAGAGCAGCGCACACCCGCCGACGAGCAGCGCTTAGTCGAACTCAATCGCCAGTTGCGCGACCTCGACTTCAGCATCACCCTGCCCGACCCGCTCTACCGCGACTACGTCCATGAAATGACCCGCCAGCAAAGCCCTGACATCCGCCATAGCGTCACCCTCACCGACGAGCAACGCCAGCGCCAGAGGGAACTGACCCGCGCCATCATCAACAAAATCAAGGCTGAAAAGGAGCACGAAGCTTGAGATACATCGACCCTGCCAGACTCATCATTCCGCAAACCTGGCAAAAAGAGGCCATCAAAGCCCTCACCGACCTGTTCGCCCTCACACCCGAGGAGCGCAAAGCCTACATCGACCAGAACAGCAAAATCTGGAAACGGCTCAAAGAGCATCTGCACGACCTCAACCACGGTAAATGCTGGTATTGCGAATCCTCAGTCTCGGATACCGCCCCTGGCGATGTCGATCACTTCCGCCCCAAAAAGGCCGTGAAAGAGTGCCCATCCCACCCCGGCTACTGGTGGCTCGCCTTCGACGCCTCCAATTACCGCTACTCCTGCGAACTCTGCAACCGCCCCAACCGCGACCCCGCATCCCCCAACGAAGATAGCAAAGGCAAAGGCGACCACTTCCCCCTCCGCGACGAATCCAAACGCTGCTTCGTCCCCGACAATAGGCGTGCGCTCTTACAGGAAGAGCCCTTGTTGCTGGACCCCAACAACGCCACCGATCCGCCTCTGCTCACCTTCGCTGAAGATGGTCAGGCCACGCCCCGTTATGAAGAAAAAGCCAACCCGAGAAAATATGCGCGTGCTAAATCATCCATCGATATCTACCACCTCAATCGTAGTCGCCTCGTCAACCGCCGCCAGTTCGAAATCTGTCAGAAAATAGAGCAACTTGTCGCCCAGGGCGATGATTGTATCCTCTTTCTCGCCACCGACGAGGACAACCCCGTCCCCGTACCAACCTTGAAGCCACCGCCAGAACACTCTCGCGCATGATCAGTCCCGCAGCCGAATACTCCTCCTCCGCTCGCGCCATCCTCACCCTCCATGCCGACCTCGAACACGAATGGATCTCCGACCTCCTCCTCACCTCCTGACCCCTCTGTTTTATTGGCTATTCGGCATACCCGACAGTATGTCTTCATCTTCATAATTGGCGAATCCAGTAAACAAGCAGGAAACCCGCGTAGGCGCGGACATGTCCCCCTGAATGTCTGCCCCTCGTGGGCGCGCATACCTTCCCTTCCCTGTATGATTTGCTTATGATTCACTACATACACCAGTACTATCGCATGAGCACGATGAATCAGCTCATACCGATAAATTGACCTCTACCAAAAATTAGAATAATCATCAATATCGCAAAATAAATCACTAGACCTCTTGTAAACATCGTAAAAATATGTTATCATTCTTTTGAACGAAAAGTTGTACATAATATTCTTCCATTCAAATAAGCGCTCCTCTTTTTCTTACCATAAAAAATTTACATAACGGAAAAGAGCCTATCCCAAATGCAACCATTCGTATATTCATCTTTTTTCCCACTCCCAATAATCTCTTGCGCGCAAAACAACGCTCCTTTTGCCCACCAACTCTTCTCACCCAATCTTTTCTCTGTCCCGAGGAGGAGTCCCGAAACGAGTGTCCCCAACCCAACTGTCCCATTAACAATCTCCAACCCCTCGTTTTATTGTATAGTATGTGCACCGTCATCACGCCACCGTGTATAGTAGGGAAGACCCTTGTGGTCTTCCGTGGGCGGGTCTTCCAATGCCTACCTGTATCCCATCCCGAACTCATCATACAAATCAAAAACTTTATGCTTGAAGGATATCTATAAAGTATGAGCACCCATTCTCAACAAGTTGTACAAAAACTCTGGAATTATTGTAACCTCCTCCGTGACGACGGCATGTCCTACGGCGACTATGTCGAACAACTCACTTATCTCCTCTTCCTCAAAATGGCGCACGAACGCACTCTCATCCACCTCGAAGAAAAGTCCGAGGACGAGGGCATCCCACCTGAACTGAACTGGCAAAGCCTGCTCGACCGCGACGGAGCCGAACTCGAAAAACACTACCGTAAAATCCTGGAAACACTCGGCTCCAAAAAAGGTATGCTCGGCATCATCTTCCGCAAAGCCATCAACAAAATTCAGAATCCCGCCCATCTTCGCCGCCTCATCGTCGACCTCATCGACCGCGAGCAGTGGAGCCTCATGAGCTCCGACGTGAAGGGCGACGCCTACGAAGGCCTGCTCCAGAAAAACGCCGAAGATACCAAAAGTGGCGCAGGCCAGTATTTCACCCCTCGCCCACTTATCGAGTCCATGGTCGAGGTAATGCAGCCCACTCCCGGTCAACGCATCTGCGATCCCGCTTGCGGTACCGGCGGCTTCCTGCTCGCCGCCCACCGCTACATCACCTCACACTACGAACTCGACCGCGACCAGCGCCGCTTCCTCAAAGCTGAAGCCCTCCACGGCTGGGAAATCGTCGATAACACCGCTCGCCTGTGTCTGATGAACCTCTTCCTGCACGGCATCGGCAGCGACCAGGAAGGTATGCAGCCCGTCCATGTCGCCGATAGCCTGCTCACTAGCCCCAACGAAACCTTCGATATGGTCCTCACCAATCCCCCCTTCGGGCGTAAGAGTAGCGTCACCTTCGTCAACGAGAAGGGCCGCGAGGAACGCGAATCTACCGTGGTCGTGCGCGACGATTTCTGGGCCAGCACCAGCAACAAACAGCTCAACTTCCTTCAACATATCGTCTCCTCGCTCAAAATCAATGGCCGTGCCGCCGTGGTCTTGCCCGATAACGTGCTCTTCGAAGGTGGCGCGGGCGAAATCATTCGCCGCAAATTACTGCACCAGTGCGATGTGCATACCCTGCTTCGTCTCCCCACCGGCATCTTCTATGCCAATGGCGTCAAAGCCAACGTGCTCTTCTTCGATAAACGCGGCGACGGTCCGCTCCCCCAGACCGACCGCCTCTGGGTCTACGACCTGCGCACCAACCAGAATTTCACCTTGCGTACCAATCCGCTTGCCCCCACTCACCTTGAGGATTTCATCGCCTGCTACAATCCCGACAATCGCCACGACCGCCACGAAACCGAGCTTTTCCACTCCTTCACCTACGATGAGCTGCTCAAACGCGACAAACTCAGCCTCGACCTCTTCTGGCTCCGCGACAAAAGCCTGGATGATACCGACAATCTCCCACCACCCAACGTCCTTATCTCCAGCATCATCGAAGATCTGCGTACCGTCATCGAACAACTTTCCACTATTGCCGGTCCCGTTGAGAATAGCAAATAAAGAAAGGACCCATCCACACCATGCACGTCGATATCCCCGCCTCCTGGCAGCAGCATCTCAACGCCGAACTAACCAGACCCTACTTCCAGCAACTATCCGCGTTTGTCGATGACCAGCGCCAGCACTACACCGTCTTCCCGCCCGCACAGGATGTCTTCTCCGCCTTCCGTCTCGCGCCCTACGAAAACGTTAACGTTCTGCTACTCGGCCAGGACCCTTATCACGACAACAACCAGGCCCACGGCCTCTGCTTCTCCGTTCGACCCGGCATCAAACCCCCGCCCTCGCTCATGAACATGTTCAAAGAGCTCCGCGACGACCTCGGCTACCCCATCCCCAACAACGGCTACCTCGTGCCCTGGGCCGAGCAGGGTATCCTTATGCTCAACACTGTCCTCACCGTACGCGCCCACGAGGCCAACTCGCACAAAGGCCACGGCTGGGAAACCTTCACCGACGAGGTCATCCGCGTCGTCAACGCCCGCGAAACACCCGTCGTCTTCGTCCTCTGGGGCGCGCCCGCCCAGAAGAAACGCGCCCTCATCGACACCCAGCGCCACACCATCGTCCAATCCGCCCACCCCTCGCCCCTCTCCGCCCGCAACGGCTTCTTCGGCAGCCGCCCCTTCTCCACCATCAACAACGCCCTCCTCGCCGCTGGAAAACCCACCATCAACTGGCAACTCCCCAAACTCTAAACCCGCGTAGGCGCGTCCCCTTGTGGGCGCGCACCCGCTTCCCTCGCCTTCACTTACTTCCTTAACTTTCTCCACTAAAACATGTCTTAAAAAATATGTCTTAATATATACATACTGAATGCACAACAAAAAACAAAAAATCAACACAACCCCATCCGAACATAAAGGAGAACCATCCCCATGGCGGATTCAAACGCACCCTACGTCCTGGCCCTGGATGTCGGCACATCCTCGACCCGCGCCATCCTCTACGACGCTACCGGCACACCCGTCCCACAGGCCACCGCGCAACAAAAATATGACCTTACTACCGCCGTCCAGGGCGAGGTCTCCGTCGATGCCGACAAACTCCTGGCCTTCGTGGTCCAGACCATCAACGACGTGCTCAAAGCCGCTGGCCCTCTGGCCTCACAGATCGTAGCCGTAGCCGCCGACACCTTCTGGCACAGTCTCCTCGGCGTCGATGCGCAAAATCGACCCGTCACACCCGTTATCACCTGGGAGGACACCCGTTCCCAGCAGGCCGCGCTCGCCCTACGCAAAGAACTCGACGAACAGGCCACCCACGATCGCGTCGGCGTGCGATTCCACGCCAGCTTCTGGCCCGCGAAACTGCGCTGGCTCTCGCAAAATCAGCCCGAAATTTTCGCCCGTGCCACCCAGTGGATCTCCTTCGGTGAATACCTGCATCGCAAATTCCTCGGCCACTCCGTCTGTAGCCTCTCGATGGCCTCCGCCACCGGCCTGCTCAATACCCGCGCGGGCACCTGGGATGAGCAGTTGATGCACGTCCTCGCTCTGCGTCCAGACCAGCTTCCCGAACTCGGAGACATCAACCAGAGCATCCAGGGCCTCTCGTCTGAATATGCCTCCACCTGGCCGCAGTTACAAAACGCTCGCTGGTTTCCCGTCATTGGCGATGGTGCCGCCGCCTGCGTCGGCTCCGGCTGCATCAACGACTCCTTCTGGTCTCTGACCATGGGCACCTCCAGCGCCATGCGCGTGGTCGTCGAGCCCGGTAGCGTAACCCCTCCACTCGCGCTCTGGATGTACCTCATCGACTCTAAACACGCCATCCTCGGTGGCGCGCTCAGCGAGGGCGGCAATCTCATCGCCTGGCTTCAACACGCGCTTCAACTCGATAGCGACTTCAGCCAGAGCGAATCCGCCATCGCCACCATGTCGCCCGATAGTCACGGTTTGACCATCCTGCCCTTCCTCTCCGGCGAGCGCAGCCCTGGCTGGCATGCCAACGTGCGTATGACCATCGCTGGCCTCTCCATCCGCACCACCCCCAACGACATTCTGCGCGCGGGCGAAGAATCCCTCGCCTATCAACTCGACGCGGTCTACAAACAAATCGGTTCCGTCATGCACAAAGACCCGCAGCAGTACAAAGTCATGGCAAGCGGTGGCGCGCTCTTCCACTCCCACCTCCTCTGCCAGATCATTTCCGACACCCTCGGCGTGCCCATCTACCCCTCTCGTGAGCAGGAAGCATCCGCCCGTGGCGTCGCCCTGCTCGCCCTCAGCGGGCTCGGCATCCTACCCGACCTCTCCCACCTCCAACCCGACCTGCTCCCACCAATCCAGCCCGACCCCCAGCGCAACGCCATCTACCAGCAAGCCGCCCGCCGCCAGGACGACCTCTACCAGCGCCTCCTCGGCGACCAGTAAAAAAAGAGAGGCCAGGAAATTGTTCCTGGCCTATTTCACATGTAGACCAACCTGTTGTGTAATATTCAACGCGAGGCTCTGAAAGTCTTTGTATGCCTTTTGCACCCCTTGCATATGCGATCCGATAGCACCATCCGCTGGTTTTAGATTAAAAATAGGTTTATGTGCTTCCTGAGCCATCGGCATCAAACTATGATAGTGCTTAAGCAATGCCAGGCAATACTGATCATCTTCTACTGTGTTTGTCGTTTCGACAGGTTCTTCGAGTACTTGTTCCCGGTATTCATTTGGGATACGTGCAATCCAGCGCTCGTATGCCTGTACTGGTCGATCCAGTCGCACCGCGTGTTGCAAAACGACATAACCAGCAGGATTCATCTGACCGGGTGGTAGGGGCAAATCCACTATTTTTCCACGTTCTACCCTATCCTTCCAGTCCTCGCGCCAGTTTCGCAAAGTCGGACCCAGGTTACGCAAGCCTTGCAAGGAGAATAGGTCAGGCGAGAGCGGCACGACCACGAAATCGGCGGAAATGAGCGCCGCCCTGTTAATCGCCCCAAGATTTGGTCCCAGGTCTATCAGTACGAGATCCGCCTGGTGTTGATCAACCGCTTTTTGGATCATGCGCCAGAAAGCGGACATAACACGAAACGATCGTTCGTCTCTGTCCAGGCACTTCGGCCATGCTTCCGAAAGATTATCCTCAAAACTGGAAAGTAAAAGGTCCCCAACCAATAACGCAAGCGAACTCCCAAAAAGTGTTAGCTGACCATTTTCTACTACCAATTCCAGATGCGGGTCGATGATGTCTCCTATACCACGTCTTAACGGTTGGATACATCCGAAAATGGTGTCGGGATGGTCGCTACGAGGCCACAGTTTCTCCAGCCGATCCTCGTCGAGAAATGCTGCTGTCAAATTCGCCTGCGGGTCCAGGTCCGCTGCTACTACCCGCAACCCAAGATCAGCATACATCCATGATAAGTGATAGACGAGCGATGTTTTCCCGACTCCTCCCTTGTTGTTGAAAAATGCGATGATCGGCACACTCATAGCCGCCTCCTTAATATAACCAGCACATTTGTGTCTTCTACCGTAAACTCTAGAGGTGGATTGCTATTTTTTTGCAGTTCGCTTCTCGCCAGCTGAATCCCGATGCCGAAACGTTGAATATAGCCCAGGGTCTTCATCGCTTCCGCCATATGTGGATTGCGGTAATCCGTAATCCCCGGTTCACCAAAGTTTTGTCGTGTTACTTGCCCATAAGGACCACCTGGATTCTGTATTTCGATACGATCGGAAAACCAGGATATACGTACGGGTGCGTTTGTACCATCGTAGGCACGGTGCAATATGGCGTTGCGTGCCAGTTGTTGCAAGGCAACGATCGGATAATCCGGGTGCCGTATCTCGGTTGGTTGTGATGTTACGTCGGTGGCTACGGCAATATGCGCCTCGATGTATCATCAAGTTCTTCTATCAGTTCGGGCAATGGACCGTCTATCTCACGTTGTGCCTTGATTGGATCAGCCAGGGTTTCGCCGTCGAAGCGCACAAATTGTACATAGGTTCCGGGTATAAAATATCTTGGGTCTTTGCCAATAACGAGAATACCAAGGGTTGTTGCCATTTCCTGATTGGTTTGGCGTGATTTGTTCATAAACCTCATTGCGGCAAGTTGCTGTGGGAGCGTTCTATGATTTTGCTCGATAATGTCATTGGGTAACGCAGATGGTAAATAGATTTGGCTGAAGAGTTCTATATTCAGGTCATCTATTGCCGAAAATGGTTGTGGTCGTATGTCGAATGGGAGGTAATTCGCGTGACGCTTCTCGGTTAATCTACGCTCTTCTTCTGGGGTAGCGATGCTACGCCGAGGTCCAACTCGTATCCATGTCCGTCCTCTAAAGCGTACTGGTGGATCATCCGATGGCTCAACAATGACAACAGCTACCTCACATCCACCAAGTATCTTTTTTTGAACCATCATCGTCGGAAAAGGCAAAATATTTCCGTTCGAGCGCAGGTCTGATAGCGAAAGCAAAAGATCATCATTTACTTCTATGTTTGCACAACTTCCATCGTCGTTCACTCCAATGAAAAGTACTCCTGGTTTGTGTGACTTTGGAAGATCATTTGCAAAGGCACAAATAGCCTCACAAATTTTCTCCTTATTGGATGGCAACATAGACTTTCTCTCTACACTGTAAGACTCAAGATCCATAAATAGTTTTTCTAATTCCTGATCTTCCACTCTATTTCTCTCTTCATGATCTCTAGATGAACGATGTTGCCTTCTCATTATATCTGACCATGCTCATAACATTTGGAATCCATAATCTCCCTTCTTATTGTTGAGTTATCTCCCCCAAAAATGCCTCGATCAAGGGCGTCACCGTCTCCGCCCGCGAATAGGTGAAAAGATGCTCCCGCCCAGAAATAATATGATAGCCCGCGCACCTCGGCAGATGCTTCGCCAACCAGTACGTCTTGCTCTCGGGCGTGATCGCGTCATCCGCCCGATTGATCAGCAAAATCGGCATCGTCAACTCACCCAGTCGTTTGCGAATATCAAAATGATGAATAAGTGGCAAAATAGAGCTCTTATACACAAAAGGAAATTGCCGAATCTTGTCGAACTGCTCCTCAATCAGGTGACGCGGCAGCGCGGGCCACGTGTGATTTCCCGCATTGCACGCCATCATATCGTTGATCATCGAGTCGCGCACAAAATTCGTCGAAATAACTTGCTCGATCGGCAAACGACTGTACAACTGGTGCGCCAGCCACACAAACGGATAAAATGCCGCCCGCTGATCCGCTCCTTGCGCGATGATCGTCAGTGATCGGCAGCGCTGTGGATAACGTAGCGCGAACTCGAATAGCACCATCGCCGCGTACCCGTGCCCAATCAGGTCCACCTGCTCCAACTCCAGACCATTCAATACCTGATATAACTCCTCCACCCGTTCACGCAACCCGAACGGCGTCACGCGCATCTCCTGCCTGCGATAAAGAATCACACGGCGCGTTAGACCGAATACACGCATCTGTCGCGCGTACACAAATTCCATCTGCTCCAGTATCGGCACAAAAACAACAGGCCTACCACTGCCAATATCGATAAGCGGTAGCTCGATATTGCCCAATGGTGCCTGTTGCCATAACGACTCAATATAGCTTACATCTTTATGAAACGTGGTATCGTCGATCCAACCACTCGCGCGCGCGCCCAAAACTTCTTCCCCCTTCAGCTTGATCGCGCTCTATCATATCACTTCCCACCACCGTCGACCATCAATTACCACGCTCCCCCAAACCTATTTTCCGTTCAAACCTCTACCCTCTGCCCCTTGTTTCCGTGCTGATACCATGCCAGCGTATTCTGCATATCCACAACCGAGCCAATAATCGTCAGCGCGGGCGCATCCAGGCCCGCTTCCACCGCCCGCTCTGCAATATTCGACAGCGTGCCGCTCACGACTCGTTGCCCCTGCATCGTCCCCTCCTGAATGACTGCGGCGGGCATCTCCGCGTCCATCCCACCCTTGAGCAACCGTTGGGTGAACTTCGGCAACGCCTTCACCCCCATCAATACCACCAGCGTTCCCCCCAGTGCCGCCAACGCCTCCCAGTTGATCGCGGGCGACGCTGTCTTCCCCTCGTGCCCCGTGACGATGGTAACCGAGGATGCATAGTCCCGATGCGTGACCGGAATGCCCGCGTACGCTGGCACCGCGACCGCCGAAGTAACCCCTGGCACGATTTCAAAGGGAATATCGGCCTCGACTAGCGCCTGCGCCTCCTCGCCGCCTCGCCCAAATACGAAAGGATCTCCCCCCTTGAGCCGCGCGACTGTCTGTCCTTGCCTGGCATAGGCGACCAGTGCCGCGTTGATCTGCTCCTGTGGCATCGTATGACAACCTGCCCCCTTGCCGACATAAACCAGCGTGGCATGCAGCGGTGCCTCGCGCAAAAGTTCCTGCCCAATCAGCCGATCATACAATACAACGCTGGCCGAACGCAGTGCCCGCAGCCCCTTGACAGTAATCAACTCCGGATCTCCCGGTCCCGCCCCGATCAAATAAACTTTGCCCACTTCCTTCCCTTCGACCTGCGTATCATTTGCACTACGTTCGGAGAATGTTTTCATGTTCACCCTCGGCCTCTTTCATATCCTGCTCTAATTGCCCTCGATCGATCACAACCTTATAGCGTTGCAGCAATTCTACCGTCATCGCTAACGCCTCGCTCTCCCGCTCTTCTTCCAGCAGATGCAGCACGTCGGAGACAAAAAAATCTCCGAAAAAGTCATCGCGCTGCCCATAGCTCAACCCCTGCGCGCGCATATACGCACGCGCGATCGTTGCCAGGCGTAGATAATCCTCGTATGCGCTAGAAAATTCGCTCTCTAGCTTCTGTCGAATGCGCTTGGCAAGCCCCGGACTACTTCCCTCCGTCGAAACCGCGATCGTCAACGGCCCCCGCCTCAACAGCGAGGGCACAATAAAATTGCACCGCGCCGGAAAATCAACGATATTGACTAGCTGGTTGTTCTCTTGCCCCTCGTTCCAGATAATCTCGGAAGTCACCGCGTCATACGTCGTAACCGCCACCACCACAAAAAATCCCCTCAGGTCTCCCCGCTCATACCTCTTATGCCACAGCGTAATCTGCTCTTTCCGCTCCAACTCCAACAACTCTTCACAAAACTCACTACCTATCACCGTCACCTGCGCCCCACTGGCGATTAAACCGCCTGCCTTTTCTGCCGCGATCCCATTCTCCCCGATCACCAGCGCCGCCCGCCCACGTACATCAAGCATCACCGGATAATACTTCGGCATACAACCATATCCCCCGTTCTATCAAAATCTATCGCCCACCCCTGATTCATCATGCCACGTAAAGTACGGACCCGATTTATCGCGTCCGCACCTCCCCTCGCCAGCGAGAATCTCGATATTGATGCATCTCACATCATCGCGCCTGTATCCCCACCTGCTCCTGCACCCTGGCCTTCAACTGCTCCACCCCTACGCGATGGCAATAATCGCCAAACGCTTCCCCACCTGCCCGCTCTTCCTTCCACAGCACAAAAAGCGGGTGCAACGCCTGCACAATCTGCTCTGCTCTGACCGAGGGCGCGTATAGCGTATTCAAGCGCGTATTCTCCCAATCCCCGCCCACATGGATGTTGTACACATCTTTCGTGCGCCCCACAAAACCCACATCGCCGACATATGGACGCGCGCACCCGTTTGGGCAGCCCGTCATACGAAAACTGATACGTTCATCCCCCAATCCCAATCCCTGCAAATCCTCCTCCAACCTCTGCACAATGGCCGGAAAAACACGTTCCGCCTCCGCCACTGCCAATCCACACGTTGGTAGCGCCGGACAGGCCATGGCGAAACGATACATGCCCGCGTCACTCGCATCGGACGCGATTCCGAATTCGCGCAACCTCTGCTCAACCACCTCGCGCTGCCCATCACTGATATCCGTGAGCAAGATATTTTGCTGGCCCGTCAATCGAATATTCAGTGTTCCACGCAACTCCTCGACCAGTGCTCGCAACCCGCTTTTGAGCTTGCGACCCTCCGTATCCTTGATGCGCCCATTCTCCACAAAAAGACCCAGAAACCAGTTTCCATCCGCCTGTCGATGCCAGCCCAGGTGGTCCTCCACATCATGAAAATGAATCTCGCTCGGCTCCTGCAAACCGTATCCCAACCTCTGCTCTACCTCATGCCTGAACCACTCGATGCCCCGCTCCTGAATCAGGTATTTCATACGCGCATGCTTGCGATTGGTACGATCTCCATAGTCGCGCTGCACCGTAACAATACTCTCCACCACCGGCAACACCTGCTCGACCGTGATATCAGCGAACGCTTCAGCCAGCCTTGGAAACGTCTCTTTCTTGCCGTGCGTGGTTCCCATACCCCCACCGATGATGACCGTAAAGCCAATCAACTCTTCTTCCTGCAACCTCGCGACCAACCCGATATCTTGCGTAAAAGCATCGACACAGTTATCCCCTGGATACGCAATCCCCATCTTGAACTTACGTGGTAAATAGGTCGGACCATAAATAGGCTCGACCACCTCTTCCGGCTCCTCGTTCGAAACCACCTTTTCACCATCCAGCCACAACTCGTGATATGCCTGACTCTTCGGTGCCAGGTGCATGGCGATACTATACGCAACCTCCTGAATCCGCGCCTGCGCCCGACTCCTCACCGGTGCCGGACACGCCATCACGTTGCGATTGACATCCCCACACGCCGCCAACGTCGAAAGCAACGACTCGTTGATCTCCCGAATCGTAGGTCGAATATCCCCTTTGAGAATGCCATGCAACTGAAAACCCTGCCGCGTCGTCACACGCATCGTATCGTTACCATACCGACTGGCAAGCTCATCGTGCACAAGATATTGTTCCGCCGTCAGCGTTCCACCCGGAATACGCGAGCGGATCATAAACTGATACGCCTTCTCCTCGCCCGCCGCCTTGCGCGCCTGCCGCTGGTCGCGATCTTCCTCCTGATACATCCCATGAAATTTGATGAGCTGCACTTGCCCCTCTGTGAAGCGTGGGCTCTCCTGCCCCAATTCTTCCGCGATCTGCCCCGCTAAATAATGACTCTCGATCTTGATCTTCTCGACCTTGCTCCCATTGCCAGGGCCCAGTTCCAGCAAGTTCTTGGCGTTCTCGTTCGTTTCCTGCTCAGAGGTGCTCATGCGTACTCCTTTAGCGATGCACAGTGCAATCCATCACATTATTGACATTGTTGATGACTACACTAAAGAATCAGATAATGCTTTCTACTATAGAATCTGTAGCCATCTCTGTCAACCCTCTTTTTATCCACTAAATGCCATCGTCCAATAGACAAAAAGCGCGCGAGACAAACCTCATGTTTGCCCCACGCGCCCTCTTCCTAATAAAGCCTGCTCATCCCCACTGTAGACGCTAGTTCACAGTAGCACACCCCAATTATGGAGTTTCATAATTTATTTCGGCTATCATGGTCCGCGCTGTAGAGGGAAGATTGATCGACCGGTGGCAAAGCACGCCTTTGCCACTACGCGGACCAACCTCTACATCGCCTCAGCAATGAATTCTTTGATCGGCGTCTGCTGAAACGCGTAAAAAGGACCGCTGTGATTCTGCGGCACCGAACCACAAAGGTGCGTTCCATTCTCCTCGTACTCCTCGCTGTCAATGCTGCCATAATGATGGAAAAGCGCGACAAGGTCCCCGCGATCATAAGGAATCAGCACATCGAGCGCGACAAATTGCTCGACCAGGCTCTGGCTGACACATTGTAGCAGTTCTTCGATCCCCGTCCCTTGCATCGCCGAAACCTTGACCGCTGGCAATGTGGCCGCGACCCCCTGTAGCTGTAGCGCGTCGGCATCGGGCATACGATCAACCTTGTTCAAGGCCAGCACCATAGGTAAGCCGCCCGCACCGATATCTTCCAATACCTGCTCGACCGCCTCGATCTGGTGATTGGCATGCGCGTGCGAAGCATCTACGACATGTACCAGCAGGTCAGCCTCCGCCACCTCTTCAAGCGTGGCGCGGAAGGCCGCGACCAGCGTGGTCGGCAACCGCTGCACGAAACCCACTGTGTCGGTCAGCAAAAGCTCTTGCCCACCCTGCAAGCGCACACGTCGCGTCGTCGGATCGAGCGTCGCGAACAGCTTGTCCTCAGACAATGTATGTGCTCCCGCCAGCTGGTTTAACAACGTGGATTTGCCCGCGTTCGTATATCCAACCAGCGCGATCACTGGTGCGCCCACGTCCTTGCGCCGCTCCCGGTGCAGTTGGCGCTGACTTCGTACCAGCTCCAACTCTTCTTGCACCTGGACTTTCTGACGCCTCAATAAACGTCGGTCGACCTCGATCTGCTGCTCACCTTCACCACGCTGCTGCGTGCCGCCCCTCTGGCGCGATAAGTGCCCCCACTGGCGGCTCAACCGTGGCAGATCGTACTCGATCTGCGCCAACTCAACCTGCAAACGCCCCTCGCGCGTCTGTGCCCGCTGCCCAAAAATGATCAGGATCAACGCAGTCCGATCCAATACCTGCACCTCAAGCTCTCGCTCAAGGTTACGATGCTGACTCGGCTTGAGCTCAAGATCGAAGAGCACCGCATCACAGTTGCCGTTCGCCAGCAAACTCTTGAGTTCCTCGACCTTGCCCGATCCTAGCAGGGTCGCGGGATGAGGATGCTCCATTCGTTGCACCAATCGATCGACACACTGGATGCCCGCAGTCGTCGCCAACTGCTCCAACTCATCGAGCGACTCCTCGATCGGCCAATCCGTCTCCGCGCTATCAATACTGACCAGCACCGCCCTCATTGGAGCCTCGGCCAATAAACCACGCATCGGCTTCTGTTCGTTATTCTTCTGTATCTGAGAGTTAGCCTGTTCTACCAAGTCTAACCTCCTTTATCTCCCTCGTAGGGGCACGATTCATCGGCCCGCCCGACAATTCATTGTCTGGTCCCCGAAAATCCCGCCCCTGTGTGGTCATCAAAAATCGGGAACTCACGTGTAGTATGGAAAAACATTCTAATGCTTTTATGAAGAGGACTCATCGCCGCGGCAATGCCAGGTAACGTTTGCAAGGACCGCAAGTGATTCGAGCATAATGTGGAAGCGGTAGATACCATAGGAGCACACAGCAACGAGCGTCTTCATAAAGCTATGAATCACAAGGAAAAGTCTTTTCGCGCGTACGCACATATATTGTTCACGTGATCCCTTTAGCAAAAGGCACGACGAAAAAACCATCATCCATTTATCGGTTGGATTCATGCATTAACTGAAGGTCACTATCACTCGCTGATTCTCCTGAAGATTTTATTTGTGTATATGAGGTATATTTTATTATACTCGATTAGGCGCAAAAAAGCAAGCTAAAAACGAAAAATGTCCCTGCAAACCCTTTTGAAACTTCAAAAAGAGTACCTCTACCTACCTGTTTACCCAACCTTTATCTCGCTTCCCCCTTCCCCAAATTGCATGGTTTTAAGCAGAATAATATGTTTTAGAAAACATCAAAATAGATAGTGTTTCAATTTGATTTGTTGTGTTTCTTTACGTCTATATGATGGAAAGCAAAAGTGATAAAAAATCGTAGTGAACAACTACATACACAAGGATTTGTTCCCAACAATCCTAGAAAGAGAGCCAGGTGCACCATGTTTACATTCCTGGTGTCATTTGCCGTCGTTTTTCTCCTGCTTCTTAGTGCGGTCATTGTACACATCACGTTACACCTTTACTACCCTGAGAAAAAGGTCGCACGGCCTCGGTTGGACGACCTCCTTTTCGGTTGAGGGGCGCGCAAGAGAAAACATAACCAATGGTAAACTGAAATACTCGAAATAAGCGTAGCGAAAACATGCTAAAGCCCACTGCAACAGTGCAGTGGGCTTCCTCGTTTTTTTGGCGTCAACTGTTAGACTGAAAAAGGAGACACGAAAT
>CAZZWK010000047.1:0-31591 GCA_964657925.1 uncultured Dictyobacter sp. | reverse complement strand
GAACTGGTCTTTTTTATGGATTCCGACGGCCAGTTCGATATCCATGACCTGGAACGTTTTTTCCCCCTCATCAAACACTATGACGCGGTCCTCGGCTACCGCAATCCTCGTTGTGACCCCTGGCCGCGCAAACTCAACGCCTGGGGCTGGAAACAGCTCGTACGCCTGGCCTTCGGCGTGCGCGTTCGCGACCTCGATTGCGCCTTCAAATTGTATCGCGCCGAGTTTTTCCAGACGCTAACCCTCGAAACTCGTGGCGCTATGATCAATGCTGAAATCATGTATAAGTTCAAACGCGGCGGCTATGCCTTCGCCGAAGTTGGCGTGAAACATCTACCTCGCGAAGAGGGTGAAGCGACTGGGGCCAAACCCACTGTAATTCTGCGCGCTCTACGCGAATTGTGTATTTTTTGGTGGCAGTGGAAAAAAGAGGAACGCGCCCAACACACGCAACAGCTTGAGATACAGGGTAACTAAAGACAGCCGACAGCACCTACTTGCCATAAGCATAAATCACAGGGAGCAAGATCAGGAGTGCGTCCATGGGCGCACTCTTCGCCTGGCTTTCTGCGCCTCTTGTGGATTGCCCAACGATTCATACACCTCGGCTTTTAACAACCACGCCCGCGCATAATTTTTATCCATCTCGGTCGCTTCATTCAGCGAGTCCAACGCGGCCTTGTTATGGCCGAGCCGTATCAATGCCTCGGCCTTGTTGCACCACGCCACCGCGCTATGCGGATTGATATGCAGCGCGCGCGTATAGGCCTCGACCGCGCCCGCGAAATCTCGCAGATGCGAATGCGCGTTACCCAGGCCATTCCACGCGTGAAAACTGGTCGCGTCGATGTTAAGCGCCTTTTCATAGGAGGTCCATGCCTCCTCTGCCATGTTCATGTCCAGTTGCGTGTCCGCTTTGCCGTTCCACGCGGCAATATAGCTTGAGTCGATGCTGAGCGCGCGCTCGAAGTGCACCAGCGCCTGCGGATGACGCTCCAAACGATTCAGGACCAGACCTGCGCTTACCCACACAACCGCGTTGCCCGGCTCGATCTCGGTCGCCTTCTGATACGCCTCTAACGCCTTGCGATAATTTCCTTGATTGTAGAGCGCCGTCCCTTTACCATTCCACGCGTAAAAATTGAGTGGATCGAGATGTAGCGCATCTTCATATGCCTGTAATGCCTGCGAGTAAAGCTGTTGTTTCAGATAGGTATCACCCTCGCGACATTTTTCACGCACGCTTGCCGTGTTCGGCGCGGCCTTCACCTGCGCGACCTGATTCGGCACCGGCACCTTGCCCGTATATACAGATGCCCCAGATGCCCCGGATGCCCCTGTCGGCACCGCGCGCACCGTATTCGTTCTGCCCATGGTATTGGGTTGCGCATGCACGACGACTTTGCGTTCTTCCGCCGCTGGCGTGTGCCCTGTAACCGTTCGCAATTTCGTCGTCGAACGGTTCGCATAGTCAAACGCGTGCAAAAACTCCTGCATATCCCCGTAACGGTCTTCCGGTCGCAACGACAACGCCTGTTGCAAAACAGCGTCGAGCGCGCTCGGCAGGTCAGCATTGAGCGATGACACCGGCGGTACTGTTCCACCTCGCGGATCGGTGGGATGGTAGCCGGTCAACAACTCGTAGAGCACTACCGCGCACCCATATTGATCGCTGCGCGGATCAACCACTCCGTTGCTCTGCTCTGGCGCCATATAGCCTACCGTTCCTCGCACCGTCACCGTTTTTCCCACACTCGTCCCCGGTTCTAGCGTGCGCGCGATACCAAAATCCGTGATCATCAACCGATGATCTTCCTGGTGAATCAGAATGTTCTCCGGCTTGATATCGCGATGGATGATCGGACGCTGACGCGTGTGCGCGTAAGAGAGCGCGTTCGCCAGTTGATGAAAATCATTGGTGGTCTCGCTCATGGGTAGAGGACCGTTCGCCTCGGCTAAACGCGTGCGCAACGATCCCATCGTGTACAGTGGCATGACCAGAAAGACACTCGAACCGTCTTTCCCATAGTCAAGAATAGGCGCGATGTTGGGATGGTCCAGGGTCGCGGCGATACGCGCCTCGCGCAGAAAATGGTCGCGCTCGCTCGTCGTCGTCTTGCTCGGCAGTAACACTTTAATGGCAATGTGACGCGAGAGATTCCGATCGATACCGCGAAAAACCGCCGCGTACCCTCCCTTGCTGAGTAGCGCTTCCACTACATAACGACCAGCCAGCGCGGTACTGAGTAGAGGGAGGGCACATGCCCGACAAAACAAATCACTGTCGCGGTTATCATATCCGCAATCAACCTGATCCGCGCAGCGTCGCATGCCCTCCTCCATATCGCAAAACAACCAGTACTGGTGTTTGTGTTTCTAGAGGTACTCTTCAGTACCTGTTAAGCGCCCATCGAGAAAATATATCTTGCATCCATTACTGCGTCACGTTTTGTTTGGCACGTTGATCCAGCGTCTGCGCCCACTCCTGGCACGTGATCGCTTCTTGCTTGCGCCCAAACTTTTCCAGCACAACCGCTTTATTATACCAGGCATCCGGCTCTTCTGGCGCGAACGAAGTCGCCTGATCCAATGCCGCCAACGCCTCGTCAAGTCGACCCAGCGCGAATAGCGAAAGCCCCTTGTTATTCCACGCCGCGATATAGTGCGTATCCAGGGCCAGCGCTCGATCGAATGCCGCCAACGCTTCCTGGTCCTGGTGAAGTTGATGGAGCAAGCTACCCTTATTATACCAGCCTGAGATCAATCCGTCATCATACATCAGCGCGTGATCGTACGCGGTCAACGCTTCTTCATATCGGTGTAACGCGGCAAGCACATTGCCCTGATTATACCATGCCCCCGCCAGCGCCGAATCCAGCGAGAGTGCATAGCTGTACGCGTCCAGCGCTTCCTCGTACCTCCGCAAATCACGCAGATCGTTCGCTTTGTCGAACCAGATCGTAGCATTGTCTGGTTGCAGCGCAAGCGCATGCTCATGCAACGCGATGGCCTCATCCAACTTCTGTAAACGCCGCAATATATTGCCCTTCGTATCCCACAACGACGCTTGTGACTGGTCCAGTGTGAGCGCATGATCAATGGCGATCAGTGCTTCATCATACCGTCTAAGACTATACAGCGTATCTCCCATCGCCTGCCATGTCGTGCTCTGCTGCGGATCGAGCAGCAGCGCTTTATCGAATGCCGCCAGCGCCTCCTCCGGTCGATTGTGCTCCACCAGCGCCATTCCCCGTCCACTCCACGCGTACACATAATCGACATCGAATGCCAGCGCTTGCTCGTAACTCGTCATCTCTTCTTCATGCCGTTTTAATTCATGTAAAACACTCGCCCGCGAAGTCCATAGCTCGGGATCGTTCGGCGTCAACGTTAGCGCATGCTCATACGCTTGCAATGCTTCTTCGAACTGCCCCAGCACGAATTGGGTCGCGCCTCTGCCACTCCAGCCTTCAACCAGCGTAATATCATGACGCAACGCCATTTCATACGCCATCAACGCATCCACATAACTGCCTTCGGCATACGCATCATTGCCCTCTAAAATCCAATCGCGTGGACCAGGCACTGGTGTGTCGATCGGGTCGAGCACCGCCGCGGTCGATGGCGCTTCTTCCATCCGCCCATCCTGCCCCGCATCTCGTTCCACGCTCCGCAACTGCGTCGGAATACTGATACGCAGTTGTGTAGCATCTCCTTCATCTTTATCCCCTACAAGCAATGGCGGCAACGTGAAATCCTCTGCAGAGAATGCATTTCCAGTTGCGTCCACCGCCGCCGATGTTCCCTCTGCTTTTACCAGAAAGGCAACCGGTCCATCCAACCCATAATCGATCACTCGAATGCTTTCGGGATCGTCTACATGCGTGGAAAATGAGGCCGCGAGTTCGGCATCCTGTAAAAATAGATCGCGCGCATCAAGATTTGTATCCTTAGGAATAAGCGCGCGTACAGTCACCTGCTCTCCATGTACACGATCGCTGGCTTGCAGCGTCACCGTCTCGCGATCTTTCCCCAGTAGAGCTTGTATTTCATAGCGCTCTTTGAGCCACGTACCCTCTGTCGGGATGCCACAACGCGTGCAAAACCTTGCCTCATCCCTGTTTTCGAATCCACAACCCCTCACATCTAGACACTTCCCCATAACTTCCTCCCTGTCCTACGCAACTACCGTTCTGGTATCAAACTATTTTTTTTCATCGATTTAGGCGGTTTAAAACTCATCTTTGTGCTTTAAGACGCACGCAGACAGCACATGAGGTTAAATCTGTAGATTTTGTATTCTTGGTTCCAGTAGTAATAAACATGGTATCGCTGATATAAAAATACGACGTACAACACGCTCTATTTGTGTCAAATGAATATCCATATGCTACTGCTATTCCCTAATAAGGGCCGCTTTACTCTATTCCATGCCACCCCTTCCACACCGATGACTCGGCTCCCATCCACCAAAAACAAACGTAGCTCAACAGAACATATACTCTGCCCATAGTGTATCATTTGAGTATGCGAACCGATAGAACATCCCCCATTTGTCTCTTTTCCTGTTTACCCTCGTGATAGCCTCACCACCACAAAAAAACCAGGGTCACGCTACTCGCACACCTCTTGTAAGTGTGACCCTGTACCGTGACCCTTAACTCTATATCTATATACAACACCTGCCTTTTACAAAGACATAGTGTGAAAATGTTGAGTTGTTGTCTCTATGACATACTATTTTTCAGTGGCCCTATTTTACGACTGTGGCGTAAGATCTATTACCCCATCCATATTTATACCGGATGTCGCAAAGGTAAAACTATTCCCCTTCTTCGGTGTCAGAAAACCATCATTTTTAAGTACCGTTGGCGCATCACTCACTTTCGCCAGATGTACAGGCGCGAATGCCTCATTATCCGCTGGCCTCAGCCCACCAATCGCTCGCCCAATCGCTCGGTGTTCCGCCTCGATGGCCCCGATCTGCCCCGCTATCTGCACTAGATCCGGCCTCTGCAACAGCGCAAATTCTTTCGCCGCGACAATATACGCCGCGACAAACAACGTTTCCAGCAATTGTTGCGTCTGAATGAACTTGCCCAGGTCTTTGAACGTATCCGCCCCCTTGGGAAAACTGAACGTCTTTGTTAACGGCTTGGCCCCCTGCTTCAGCAGAAATTTCAGATGCTCCATCTCCTCCAACCGGGCCGCCTCCAGATCGAGAAAAGCGGGATCGCTGAGATACAACCAGTTCGCGTGCGCCAGTCCCTGCGTGTAGAAAATAACCGCTAACGTTTCCGCCGTTGCCGCGATGTTCAAAATCGTCTTGATAGAATCTGGCGAAGCAATTGCGGCAGCATGTGCGGCTGTCTTTTCATCCTTTGGCTGTGTAAATATCACACCCGCTGCGGCCAACCCCGCGACACCCGCGACGCCAGCTGTGCCCACCATAGCTCCCTTGAGCATAGAGCGGCGTGAAGAACGCGCGGAAGTAAGATATGGAGATTTCGAATGCATTATGTGAATTCCTTTCCTTCTCATCTTAATACAAGAAACTAGTTTTCTTGCAATCATAGAATGACACGTTGTACAAAGCGTTCGTTTACCACCGTTATCATCCATAACCCAAATAGCCTACTTTCATTTATCTATCTGGCTAAAAGGGGAAATCGCCACCACTCCCTTGCTTATCTTCCTCATCCCGAAGCGGTAATCATATAATAGAAGCAGAGATATCAAACAAAAATCAACACAGACCATATGCCCGTAGAGGCACAATTTATCGGCCCGCCCGACGGTTCATCACTGACCCGCCCAACGATTTATCGTCTGGTCTCGCTGATGATTTGCCAACCCTACGCATAAAGGTTTTCAGAACAACACTACGCACGTTTTCACTACAAATGATACTGTTATGAGGGGACGAACTATGGCATTGTACAAAGATGTATTCGACGCACGTGAAAAATTAGAGGGACCGTACGGAACCGCTTACTATTATCGCCTCGACGCTTTACAAAAACACGGCATCGGAGGCCTGGAGCGACTTCCATTTACCGTCAAAATTATCCTGGAAAATCTGTTGCGCAACGCGGGTAACGAGATCGTGACAGAAAATGAAATCCACTCCCTGGCCCGCTGGACGCCTGGCTCGTCCGCTGGCAGCGAGGCGGAATATCCGTTCATGCCCGCGCGTGTGCTCCTGCAAGACTTTACCGGCGTGCCCGCCGTCGCGGACCTGGCTGCCATGCGTTCCGCGGTCGCACGCATGCAGGGCGATCCGCACAAAATCAATCCCCTGGTCCCCGCGGACCTCGTGATCGACCACTCGGTGCAGGTCGATTCTTCCGGCTCCTTGCTCTCCTTCGCCAGAAACGTCGAGCGCGAGTACGAACGCAACAGCGAACGCTACTCCCTCTTGCGTTGGGGACAACAGGCCTTCAGTAATTTTCGCGTCGTCCCACCCGGCACCGGCATCGTACACCAGGTCAACCTGGAATATCTCGCCTCCGTGGTCATGAGCAAAAATGATGATGGCGAAACGATTGTCTTCCCCGATACATTGGTTGGCACCGATTCACACACAACTATGATCAACGGCCTCGGCGTCCTCGGCTGGGGCGTCGGTGGCATCGAAGCGGAGGCCGTCCTCTTGGGCCAACCACTCTACCTCCTCACACCCGAAGTCATCGGGGTTCGCCTGGTTAATGCCCTGCCCGAGGGCGCGACCGCAACCGATCTGGTGCTCACCGTCACCCAGTTGTTGCGTAAACGCGGCGTTGTGGCGAAATTCGTGGAATTCGCCGGTCCCGGCCTCAGCCATCTCAGCCTGGCCGACCGCGCCACGATCTCCAATATGTCGCCCGAATTCGGCGCGACCGCGACACTCTTCCCCGTCGATACTGAAACCTTGCGCTACCTCAAAGATACCGGCCGCGATCCCAAATTGGTCGCCATGGTCGAAGACTATACCAAAGCACAGGGCCTGTTCCGTACCGACGAAACCGTGGAACCCCAGTTCGACGATCTGCTGGAACTGGACCTGACAACCATCGAGCCCAGCCTGGCTGGCCCCCGTCGCCCCCAGGATCGTGTGCCCATGCGCGAACTCGGCAAAACCTTCCGCTCGGCCTACTCCGATCGCTTTGCAGCATTGCAAGAGGATATCAAAACCGAAAATAGCCTGCTGCGCTGGTCCAACGAGGGCGGCGAGGCCGATCCCGATCCCGTTGCGGAGATCGAGGACGACAAAACCGCTCTGGCACAGCAAGCCAACAGCCATACCTACAATCACTTACAGGACCACCTCAAGGACGTATCCGTCCACCTCGGCGAGGTGGAAACACACATGACCGATGGCTCGGTCGCCATCGCCGCCATCACCAGCTGCACCAATACCTCCAACCCTTCGGTCATGATCGCCGCGGGCTTGGTCGCGAAGCACGCTGTGGAGCGCGGCCTGTCCGTGAACCCCGCCGTGAAAACCAGCCTCGCCCCCGGCTCACGCGCCGTCATCGACTACCTCAACAACGCCGACCTCGTGCCATACCTTGAAGCCCTGCGCTTCCACCTCGTCGGTTTCGGATGTACAACTTGCATTGGAAACAGCGGTCCCTTGTCTGAGCCCGTCGCGGAAGCCGTTCAGGAAAACGATCTCGTCGTCGCCGCTGTCCTTAGTGGCAACCGCAACTTCGAGGGCCGCATCCATCCACAGGTGCGTGCCAGCTTCCTGGCCTCACCTCCCCTCGTGGTCGCCTACGCCCTCGCGGGCACGGTCGATATCGATCTCACCAGCGATCCCGTTGGCGTCGATACGGACAATCAGCCCGTCTACCTGCGCGACATCTGGCCCTCGCAGCAAGAGATCAACACCGTTGTTTCAAAGGCGGTCACACCCGAAGTCTTCTCCAAAAACTACGCCCACGTCTTCGACGGCGATGAGCACTGGCAGTCCTTGTCGAATTCGACTGGCCCCATCTTCGACTGGGACCCCGACTCCACCTATATCCAGGAGCCGCCCTTCTTCAAGGATACATCGACCGAGCCCGCCCCCGTGCAGGATATTCACGACGCTCGTGTCCTGGTCATGGTAGACGACTCGATCACCACCGACCACATCTCGCCCGCCGGTAGCTTTGCGGAAAAGAGTCCCGCCGGTCAATACCTCATCGAGCACGGTGTGGCGAAGCGCGATTTCAACACCTACGGCGCGCGGCGCGGCAACCATGAGGTCATGATTCGTGGTACCTTCGGCAACATCCGCCTGCACAACCATCTCGCCAATGGTAAAGAGGGCTACTACACCACCCACCTGCCCGATGGTGAGGAGACCACCATCTACGACGCCTCCGTTCGCTATCAGCAGGAGGGCGTGCCCTTATTAGTCATCGCGGGCAAAGAGTACGGCTCCGGCAGCTCTCGCGACTGGGCCGCCAAGGGACCATTGCTGCTCGGTATCCGCGCCGCCATCGCCGAAAGCTTCGAGCGCATCCACCGCAGCAATCTGGTCGGCATGGGTATCCTGCCGCTCCAGTTCAAAAACAGCGAAAATAAAGAGTCCCTCGGCCTCACCGGGCACGAGACGTACACTATCACCGGCATCGAGCAAGGCCTCCATCCCCGCCAGGACATCACCGTCAATGTCAAGCGCGAGGACGGCTCGACCTTCTCGTTCCAGACCACCGCGCGCCTGGACAGCCCCATCGATGTCACCTACTACACCAACGGCGGCATCCTCCCCACCGTCCTGCGCCGCCTGCTCAAAGACTAAGCACCTCTACAGGAATGAGAGGGGCCAATCATGACTCGTACATGATTGGCCCCTCTCATTCCTTTATGCATCAATTATAATCATTCAAAAATGAAATCGCGTATCCCCACCTTCTGTAGGGGTCGGTTTACCGCAACCCACCCGCGATTTATCGCCTGATAGTGATGTCTGACTTTCTTTCTTCATCTTCATTATCCGATCATTTCCTCTTTTTCATTCCGTCATTCCATCACCGTGCAAAGCAAATCGCGCTGAATCGCGCCAAAAGAGTCATGACCCTTGTGCCGCACCATCCCATCAAAAAATAGCCGTAGCCAAGTACTCTTCTCTTACGTGTAAGAGAATAAAAGGAGCATCTTTCCATGAACATTGACATAAATACCCTGCTCTCTCCATCCGCGCGCTTGCGTAGTGCCCTCGCGGGCTTCCTTGCCGTGGCCCCCATGACCGCGTTTATGCTGCTCACCCAGCGTTTCCTACCCAAAGGCCAGCAATACGCACTGCCACCAGAAATCCTTACCAAAGAGTTGGCCCAAAAAGCACATGTACGCCACAAAATGGATCGTGGACAAATCCTGGCCGCCACGACCGCATCCCACTTCGGCTACGGAGCCGCCATGGCTCTGCTCTATGTCCCGGTAACCGAGCAGAAAAAGACTCTCTCACTTGCCCTCGGCTCCGGCATCCTCTTTGGCCTGCTCGTCTGGGCGGGAAACTACGTTGCCCTCCTTCCCGCCCTCGGCATGCGCGAATCAGGCCACAGCGAACCCGTCCAGCGCAACTGGCTGATGATTATCGCCCACGTAATCTGGGGTGCAACTTTGGGTTGGCTGTTCGCAATGTTCCCAAACAAAATATCCCCTCACTAGTATCAGTTAGTAGGGGATACCTTTAATATTCTTATAGTCTTTGAAGCTAAACCGCTTCCGCTTGCACCTGCTTCACGAAATCGATCTCCGTCGCCTCCAATGGCAACACACGGCACCCCTGCGGCGTGAACAACACCTCGACATCCTGTCCCACCTCGTAGTTGAACGCCTGCTGGTTCGGAATGTCCGCAGTCAGCACCATGTCGTCCTTCACCCGTACCTGGAAACGCGTGAATGGACCCAAAAATGTGCGTAGCTCGACTTTGCCCGCGATGCGATTATTGATGGTCGTGAGTATCTCTTGATTGGCCTTCTGCAACGAGATATCCTCTGGTCGCACCACCACCAGCACACGAGCCCCATTTTGCAAATTCGGCTGTGCTGGCACGCGCAAGGTGATATCTTCCGTCTTGCAGATACCCTCCTGCACGTTCTCCATCTGCGCGTGAAACTGATTGCTCGTGCCCACGAAGGTCGCGGCGAAAACCGTCTGCGGATTGCTATAAATCGTCTCCGGCTGTCCCAACTGCTCGATCTTCCCCTTCGCCATTACCGCGATCCGGTCCGAAATACTCAATGCCTCTTCCTGGTCATGCGTGACATAGATGGCGGTCATCTTCAACTGCAACTGGATACGCCGAATCTCGTTGCGCAATGACACACGCACTTTAGCGTCCAACGCTGATAGCGGCTCGTCCAGCAGCAAAACCTTGGGCTCGACCGCCAGCGCGCGCGCCAGCGCGATACGCTGCTGCTGACCGCCCGACAACTGATGCGGATACCTCGGCCCCATCTCGTCCAATCCCACCAGCGCCAGCAGTTCCGCGCACCGCTGCGTAACATAACTTTTTGACTTGCGTTGAATCTGCATGCCGAACGCGATATTCTGTTCCGCCGTCATATGGGGGAATAGCGCGTACGACTGAAACACCATACCCATCGGTCGCTTATTCGCGCTCAGGTACGTGATATCGTCTCCATCGAGCAGAATATTTCCATTGCTTGGCTGCTCAAAGCCTGCGACCATGCGCAATATCGTCGTCTTCCCGCAACCACTTGGCCCTAATAAGGTCAAAAACTCCCCCTGCTCGATCGCAAGGTTGATTGTTTCAACCGCCACCGTGGGACCGAACTGCTTGCGGATACCTTCGAGTTCTAAAAATGCCATGCTCTTTCTCCGTCTTTACTTCGCCGCCGCTATTTGTACCGCGCCTCTGCGTCCACCCGACCGCCGTGGTACCAGGAGAATAATACCCAGCACACATAGCAGTGTGATGATAAAGCTGACAATCGTCAGCGCGGCAGCCTTGTGCGCGTCGTTTTGCCCCGTCTGATCCAGATAGATCGGGAAGGTGTAGATGCCAAACAGTGAAGCCAGCGTAAATTCGCCCATCGCCGTCGAAAATGTCAGCAGCGCTGCGTTGATCACACCCGGCCATATGTTCGGCAAAATGATCGTCAAAAACGTTCTCCACCATCCACAGCCCAGACTAGAGGCTGCCTCAGATAGCACACGTGTGTTGATCGCGCGTAAGCTGTTATCGATTGGCCGATACACGAACGGCAATGAGACGATAACATACGCACAAACGAGTAATGGTGACGTATCGACAATAGTGAAGGGTGGATTGCTCAGCAAAGGCACCAGCCCGAACGAAAGAATACTAGCAAGTAGATTATCGTTGCTATAGATTTCTGTCAACCCCAGCGCCATAATAATTGCTGGTACCGCGAATGGCATCAGCGTGAGAATATCCAGGATTGGACGCGCCCTGGGCACGCGTAGTTGCATCCAATAGGTGGTCGGCGTTATCAGCACGATAGCGATGATCGTGGCCGAGATCGCTAGCCCCAATGAAGCTAGCAGTGTACTGACAAAATCTTTATCGCCGAAAATTTGCCCCAACACGCTGAAACTGACCGTTGAACCGTTCGAAAAACCAAAAGCGAGTGTCGCTCCCAGCGGAATGAGTAAGTACAGCAGCACAATCACCAGGAAGAGCAGATTAATGCTACTACCGGCTCGTATATTTGTCCTGCCCTGACGATGCGTTGCTCGTGTCGGCTGCGTCGGTGGTATCGCCTCCGTTACTCCGCTTGCTTGAGTTGTCATACGGCTTTATCTCCCTTGCCAGATGCTGGCGCGCCTCAGCATGAATGTGTAAAATGTCAGCGCGATCAATAGCACAATGATCATGCCGACTGCCAGCGCGTTCCCCAGACCGAGATCGAAATTCACATTGCCGCTCACCACGAAACTGATCAGGATCGTGATCAGGTTGATATTTCCTTGCGCCAGCGCGTAAGCTGTGGCGAATGCGCCCAGCGAGTTCGCGAAGAGCAGCATCGCCGCCGCGATAATTGATGGCATCAGCACG
The DNA here is from genome assembly GCA_964657925.1 of uncultured Dictyobacter sp. Lineage (GTDB taxonomy): Bacteria > Chloroflexota > Ktedonobacteria > Ktedonobacterales > Ktedonobacteraceae > Dictyobacter. The sequence continues at coordinate 19,574 of CAZZWK010000047.1, read as the reverse complement.
GGCAATTCGATCCGCCACCAGTAGGTGAAACTCGATGCGCCCAGATTTGTGGCCGCTTCGTTCCATTCTGGTCGTACCGCGCTCAGCGCTGGTACCATCACCAGAATCATCAAAGGTAGCTCGAAATAGGTATAGGAGATAACCAATCCCCAGAACGAGTAAATGCTGAATCCGGATGAATACAGGTTAAAATGGAAAAGCTGCTCGATGATTACCGTGATAAAACCCGTCGCACCCAGCGTCGAGATGAACGCGAACGCCAACGGCACTCCAGCAAAGTTCGCGGCGATACTGGAAAAACCATTGATCAAGTCACGCAACGATCCTGATCGCAATTGATACACACCGCGAGCCGCGAAAAAACCAACAACCACGCTCAACAACGCCGTAATCAATGAAAGCTCGATGCTGTTCTGAAATGCGTGCAAAGAACTCGCTTGCGAGAGCAGTCGCCGGTAGTTATCCAGTGTCGGCACCCCGCTACTATCCACAAAACTCCCTTGCACGATGATCAGGGCGGGCAAAACCTCGAAAAGCAGACAGAATAGCAGAAAAGGCACGAGACCGAGCCAGTTCACCAGCGTATAGCTCCAACTTCTACGCTGACTACCTTGCGTGCGAACTCCGCTTTCGCTCTTTGTTTGAGAGTTGGCAATGGGAACTTCCATCACACCCCCTTGAATTACTACTGAACCCCAACAATTTTATGCACATGCGTCAACCACCCCAGCCTGCGCATGGCACCTCGGTCCACAAATGGCACTCCGCGGTCCGCGTAGGGCATCGCGTTTCGTGAATGGCCCCCGCGGTCCGCGTAGGGCAAACCATGCGTTTGCCCCGCGCGGCATTCTGCTCTTCGTTATTGACCCGATACCTGCGATTGCCAGTTGTTCTGCACAACCGTCGCGGCAGTCGCCAGCAACTTAGGATCGGTCACGAACTTAACCGTCGAGTACTGCTCGGCATCCGGCAGCTTCGCCGCCAGGTCCGCTGGCACCTTCCCCGTGCTTACCAACTTCTGATAGCGCGCCGGGTGTGCGTAGCCCTTCAAATAGGCCAGTTGCCCCTCGTCCGAGAAGATGTACTCGATCCACAGGCGCGCGGCAAAGGGATCTGGCGCCGTCTTGTTGACAACAGAAACATACGGACCCGCGATCGATCCATCCGTGGGGATCAATACCTTTAAATTCGGTTTACCATTCAACTGATCTCGGAAACCCAGGCCCAGATAGTCCCAGATGATACCGATCGCCACCTCACCCTTGGTGATATTCGCGATATTGGCACGCGCAGGTGTAAAATTGCCCTTCTTCTTCAGCTTGGCGAAGTAATCGATACCCGGCTGAATGTCGTTCGTGCTCCCACTTTGCGCCAGCGCCGCCGAATACACAGCGATAAAGGCGTCATTGGCCTGGTTGGGGTCCCCATCGATACCCACCATATTAGGATAACTGCCCGAGAGCAACTCACTGAACGAGGTTGGCACATTTTTCACCAGATCGGTGTTGACCACAAGTGCCTGCGTGCCCCAGTACTCGGTGCACCAGTAGCCGTTGGGGTCTTTGAGGTTCGCAGGAATATCAGCCCAGGTCGACTGCTTGTAAGGGGTAATCAACCCTTGCTGCATAGCCAGCGGCCCAAATTTAATACCCACATCGCCGATATCACCGTGCGCATGCTTTTTTGATTGCGTGAAAACCTCTAGCTCCTGCGCCGAAGAGTACTCCGCCTCGGCCTGGTACTGCACCTGTACGTACTTGGACGCGTAATTGGCAAGAATCTCTTTATAGTTGGCCCACTCAGGCGGAATCCCAATGGCCTGTAGCTTGCCTTCCTTCTTCGCATTGGTTATCAGCGTGTTTATGTCGATCGGACCCGCCATATTGACATTGGAACCAGTGCTGGTGCTGCTGCTCCCCGCACCACACGCATCGAGAAAAGCACTGAAGGCGATAGAAGAAAGTCCAAGCGCGCCCGCCTGTTTGAGGAATACACGACGATCCGACTGATCATGAAAGAGTGATTTCAATGATTCCTGACTGCTCATGAAGAGGATACCTCCGATTTGCCTGTAAAAACCTGCCCATGCCTCCGCTGGACACACAGGTGCCCGGCGTACGGCAATAAATGGCGTGAATGAGTGAAGACAAAGCAGAGGATGCAGAGAGAATATCTCAAACCAACCGTTATATGCTCGGCTATTGATATCCAGTTGGAGTGTACCTTTTTACAAAGGAATAAAGCAATGGCTGTTTTACCTATGACATTTCAATAATAAATGTATGGATTATCTACTCTTTCTAAGGAAAATACCCTGCTTTCGACAACAAAGCAATCTTAATCCACTCTTAACAAAAGTCTCCCTCTTTGTTAAAGGAAGCTTAAAGATAACTTAACGAACAACATATATATTTGCTAATGCAGAGACAAAAGTGCGACAAAGCAGAAACAACATATATTGATTAGTTATATGACAGAGTCACAGACAGCGTTGTCGTGATTGCTGTCCTTCTTGCGTATTCGTCTTCTTTCCATTATACTTTTTATGCATCGCAAAGGAGTTCGCTTATACTTTTTTTGAGGTAGCTCTATTTCATGTCCGCTTCCCTTTGGATTCCACCCCGTACACTACGTCATATGCGACAGGTACAACATTCACTCGATGCCTTGCGCACCGATGCCTCCCCTCAAGCGGCAGTTGTGCCCGCTTCCACATCTCCCCACGGCTCCATCATTGTCTTCCCCGGTTCCTTCAACCCACCAACCATCGCTCATCTCGCGCTGCTCAAGCAGGCACAGCATTACAGTTATTATAGCCAGTCACAACCACGCCCTCTATCGCTTTATGCCGCGTTCAGCACCCTTACCGTGGATAAAGAAAATGTGCAGCGTCCCCTGCTACTCGATCGCGTGCTCCTTCTCCAACACTTGCTGCAAACACGTTTGCCACATGTTGGTATCTTACTGTTCAACCACGGCCTCTACATTGAGCAGGCCCAGGCCATACGCGCCACGTTCCCACGCGTAAAACACATTTTCTTCCTCATGGGCTTCGACAAAATTGTGCAGATCCTCGATCCTCGCTATTATGAAAATCGCGATCAGAGTTTACATGACCTGTTCGCCCTCGCCCACCTGCTGGTTGCCCCCCGTGGTGACCAGGGCGCACACGAGCTACGCGCCCTTCTCGATCAACCCCACAATCGCCCCTTCAAGCCATTTATTCATCTTTTGCCCTTCAATTCTCAATACCGCACCATCTCTTCAACAGAGGTGCGCAACCAAAAAAGCGGCTACCGCCACGAGATACCACAGGAGGTGCACCGCTTTATTGTCAGAACACGCGCGTACGCGCCACCTGTGCGACAACCTGATGGCTCGTTCGTAGATGTGTATGGGGAACGTATGCAAGCCCTACAGCACCTGTTGTAACACTCTCCATATCAGACTTGCGGACGATGAAACGTGAACTGTGTGTTGCCGATCTGAATAGTATCGCCCTCGTCGAGTATCGTGTGCGTAATAGCTTGCCCATTGACGAACGTGCCTGTGGCGGAATGATGATCGACGATCTCGTAGTTTCCCTGATCCACTTCCTTGATCGTTGCATGCAAGCGACTGACCGTCAGATCTTCCAGAAAAATATTGCACGTGCGGCTCCGACCGATGGTCATAATGGAGAGCAACTCGACATCGTGCATACTATTGCTGCCTTGCGCTAACTGTAAACGCGCGGGCGTCGTTGTCTGCGTATCAGGCACCTTGCCGATATGCAGTTCGCGACCGCGCGATGATGGCAATTGGAATGGCTGCGTTCCCTCACTGATATAAAAAGTAATATTCGTTCCCCCGAAAAGCAACTGATCACCATGCTTGAGCACCTGCTCGCCAATCGCCTTCCCATTGACAAAACTATCCCCACTACCATGATCATCACGCAACATATACTGCCCATTCCCATATAAAATACTGGCCTGCTTACGATGAACCGCGATATCCTCTAAAAAAATATCGCTATCCCGACTCCGCCCAATCGTTGTACATGCCTTCCACAATTCAATACGTTTTCCCACAAATGAATCTTTTTGTATAACAAGATATGCGTTTGACGACTGTTCCTTTGGCATATATGGCCTTACTTTTGTACTGTCTCAATAAAATAGAGTAAAGTATTGACGCTTTTGCATAAAGAATTCACCCCACCACCATCAAAGGTTCTCCGTGAGTATAGCGAATCGCGCTTCCATGTGTCAAGAAGTTCCTTCCACTTACCACATCACATTCTGGTAAAAATCTCTCCCTCGTTGTATTATTACTCTATATCCGTACTTTAAGCACTATCTCTGTCCCACAAACCAACACGATCCCCCACCGTATATAGTAGGGAAGACCCTTGTGGTCTTCCGGTCAGCGTGAAAGGTCTTGATAGGTCTCCCAGCCACTTTGAGAGGTCTTCCGTTTTTCTGCTCAAACTACAATGAAGAAGAGGAGTACGTATTTATGGCTACACAACTGGGCCAACAAATCGCTGTCGATTTTGATGTTCCGGCCAAAATGAGGGATGGTGTCGTTCTACGCGCCAACATCTATCGGCCAGTCGGTGAAGGTCGTTGGCCCGTCTTACTCACCCGCCTCCCTTACGGCAAGGACCTCTTTGGCTCTGGCGGCACCATCGACATCATGGCCGCTGCTCGTCGTGGCTATGTCGTCATCGTCCAGGATACACGTGGCCGCTTCACTTCCGGTGGCGAATGGGTGCCCATGGTCAATGAAGCACTCGATGGCGTCGATACTATCGAATGGGCCTCCAAACTTCACTATAGCAATGGTGAGGTCGGCATGTTCGGCGCGTCCTATTTCGGCTTTACTCAGTGGTCTGCGGCTGTCCACCAGCCCCCCGCGCTCAAAGTTATGGCCCCCTACATCACCTGGAATGACCCCTTGAATGGCGTCAATTATCGTGGTGGTGCCCTGGAATTGGGCGTAGCCGCGAGCTGGCAAACGATGATGGGCGCGAACGTACTGATGCGTCTCCACGCGCAAGACCAGGACCCACGCGCGTTCGGCCACGACATGTACACCTGGCTCAAATCTTTTGATACCATGGGATCGCAGGGCTACTGGTCGCTCCCGTTGAAAGAGTTCGCCCCACTTCAGCAGCCCAAAGATGTCGCGCCCGCCTTTTTCACCACGGTCGAACATCCCATGGATCGTGCGCAATCAGAGCCCTTGACCATCCTGGGCAAACACGAGCAGGTAAAAGTTCCCACCTTCAATATCGGCGGTTGGTACGATATCTTCTTGCAAGATACCATCGAAAACTTCCGCATCATGCGCGAGCAGGGCTCGACCCCCGCAGCCAAACAGAGCAAACTGCTGATCGGCCCCTGGATTCATGGCGGTTCCTCGAATCCCGTCGGCGAAATGAACTTTGGCTTTGCCTCTACACCCCTCTTGATCAATCTCCAAACGGATATCTCCAGTCTGCAATTGCGCTGGTTCGACCAGTTCTTGAAAGGCCAGGATACCGGCATCCTTTCCGAAGCCCCCGTCAAACTCTTCGTCATGGGCGCGAATGTATGGCGCGACGAGCAAGAATGGCCGCTCGCACGAGCCGTTGAAACCCGCTACTACCTGCATAGCGCGGGCCGCGCCAATAGCGCTGACGGTGATGGCGTCCTCTCCACGACCGAGCCAGCCACTGAGAATGCTGACGAGTACGACTACGATCCCGCGCATCCCGTCATCACACGCGGTGGCGCTCTGCTGATGACGCCCGAATATCCCGGCGGCGTCTTCGATCAGCGCTCGACGGAAGCTCGCCACGACGTGCTGGTCTACACCACACCCGCGCTTGAGCAGGATACAGAGGTCACCGGCCCTCTCATCGTCCATCTCTGGGCCACCTCCAGCGCGCCGGATACCGATTTTGTCGCTCGCCTCGTCGATATCTATCCCGATGGCTACGCCCAGAATCTTAACGATGGCATCATTCGCGCCCGCTACCGCGATTTCGCGCAGGGCACCGCGCCCTCGCTGATTGAGCCTGGTAAAGCCTACGAATACGTCATCGACCTGTGGGCCACCAGCAACGTCTTCAAGCAAGGCCATCGCATTCGCCTGGACATCACTAGCAGCAACTTCCCTCGCTGGGACCGCAATCCCAACACCGGCCATGCTTTTGGCGAGGACAGCGAACTGGTCACCGCCCACCAGACCATCCTGCATGATGCCGATCATCCATCCTTCATCCTACTGCCTATCGTGCCCGCTCAGGCATAGCTGACCACAGATACACTGAGCACGACTCATTACAAAAAGGGGGACCATATTTTGAATCCCCCCTTTTGTAATGAGTCGTTCAGTAGCGTTAACTAAAAGTTCCCAACACTTGTTGAATCGTAATCATGTTCCCATTCTGACTGCTTTGAATAGTGAGAATGACAATCGCTTTATTGATTGGGTTTCCCTGTCCATCAAAGGCGATGCGCCCACTGATACCCTGGTAAGCGGGAACATTCCCTTGACCAAGTGTGGTCAGGCTGTGTCGTAGTTCATCGCCGTTCATTGGACCATGAATCAATTTCGCCGCGTCTATGCTCACACCAAGGGCATCGTACATCATCAACCCCTTGTAAGTTGGATCAGGTGCGCTGTTGTTGACAAGGGAATTCTGATAGGTCGATTTCCAATCGCTAAAAAATATCGGTATGCTCTTTTGCGCTTCCTTCAGAAAAGTCCATTCATGAAAGTCCGCAAATGTAGTGAACGTAAGCAAACGCATATCTTGTGGATAATTGGTCGCGATCATTGCGTCCGCGCTATTCCCCTCTCCTAAAAGGAGTCCCGAGTCGATACTATCGCCACCTACGATCCGTAAATTCGTATAGCCTGTAGTAAATGGATTCGCTCGTATCAAGTTTCCAACGGCATGAGCCAGGCGAATGCCATCAATATTAAAACCCGCTATAAACACGACGTTCGCGGGCGCGTTGCCCTCTATATTTTCTTGGATGAGTTTCTGATATTGATCAACGGTTGTCGTATCTTCAGTAAATGAACTCACCGTAAATGTGCCATTGAGCGTTTTGATCTGACTTGCCACTGCATCAGCTAGCGAGACACTGTAAGAATCGGTCGGGTCATTGAGGATAAGCACCCGTTTGGCCTGAAGCTTACTAATAAGCAGTTGCCCCAGAATTTTACCCTGCAAATTATCAGGGGGCGCGACGCGGAAAAAGTAAGCACTGCTCCCACTCAATTTTACGCTTGACGCGGTAGGAGCGATCAACGGTAGATGCACGCCCGCTATGATATCTCTTGCATCGATCGTTTGCGTGCTGTTGTACCATCCGATCACACCGATCAGGTGGTCGGGGTTGCCCGCCTTCGAAACCCTGTTTGCGATAAATTGAGCAACGGTAGCAACATTCGCATTACTCGCCCCCGAATTCGCGATAAGAATCCTTAACTTGAGTCCACCCGGCAAAAGATTTTGACTGTTCGTTTCCTGCTGATCCAGGTATGCCGCCTCCAGTTGCTCACGCACACTTCCAAGATAATTCGCGCTGCCCGCGATAGGCATGCCCAACGCCAGCGTAACATATGGCGAATTATCTTGTTGTATATGCAAGTTCTCATTATAAATTTGTGCTTCACCATCAGTCGGATCGACATTCACTGCCTGGTTGAGCAAATTGACTGCCGCACTCAAATTACCTTGCTGTTGCGCTGTAGCCGCTTGCGATTTCAGTTGTACATCTTTACGCCCCTGGTATGTGTCGAACACAAGCTGGCCGTCGCTCAAACCAATACCCTTTTTTTGAAAACTTTGTAACTCGAGTGCCATCTCTTGTTTGAGCGCCACTTCGCTTGATGTACTATGGGCTGTGTTCGTCGCACGCAGAAGAGGATTGATAACGAAAAAGAAACAAACAAGCAATACCAGCGCGACTCCTACTATGGAGATTACTCGCCCATTCCAAATTCTTTCATCGCTCTGCTTGGACCTCGTCCCTATAGGTAGAACAGGCGTAGATGGAGCGTTTTTCTCTATCAGCGGATATGTCGCAATTAATACGCTAAGCTGTTGTCGCATGTCTTCCGGACCATTGTAACGCTGCGAAACAGAAAATCGTAGTTGATGCGAAAGGATCGTTTCCATCGTGGAGGAGACCAATGGGTTGAGCCTGCGTGCTGGCGGGTAGAAAAAAACCATACGCTCGCGTGGGTCGAATCCTGTCACCGCGTGATGCATGGTCGCCGCAAGAGCATAAAGATCGGAGGATGGCTGAGCATCTCCTCCTCGCGCTTGCTCAGGTGCAAGATAACCCGCGCTTTGATCAGCGTTTTGTGGTAATTTCATAGGAGGGAGTAAGGGCAAATATAGAAGGGAAGCCGTTTTCTTGTCAGGAGAGATAACTATTGTTTCTGTATTGATCGCACCGTAAATAATGGCTGGCTGTTGATGCGCGAAGAGAATGAGTATCTCGCAGATCTGACGACCGTATTCCGCAACATCTCGTTCCGCGAGTGCTCCTCCTTGCTGGCGCATCAATACACTCAGGCTATCCCCTCTCTTATACTCTTGCACCAGATAGTATGACCCCTGCTCCTGAAACCCATCGACGATTTTTGGCATCCCTTGATGCTCGGCAAATGTCGCCATTCGCCTGACCAGGGCGTTTACCATTTCTCGCGCATTTTCAGAAGAACCATCGACAAAAGTTAATTTTCTGACGATAACTTGCCGACGCTCTTTTTGCATATCGAGTGCGAGCCATGCTGTCCCCTGATTTTGCATGCTTCTAGGAAGCACCAGCTCTTCCACTAAACGGTAGCGCCCACGATGCAGTGCATCTCCTCGCATCGTTGTCCATGGGGTTACTGTTAGCACAGGCCTTGCCCCTCTTTTTCGTACATTCAGTACATCTTGTTCACTGAAAGAAGAAATTTCTTGGCTATATCCGCACCGGGGACATACGGCACCTGATGATGCAATAGCCAATCCGCAACGAGGGCAGTACATAAATTATCCCTTTGCTCAGCTATTTATAAGTTACATAGTAAAAATGTTGGCACCTTCCACACATTCACTACTACCTGTCCACTGTACGTTCTACAAAAATAATTCCAAAATCTGGTGTAGAACATACACTTATTTAATGGTACAGGCAAAGCATGCCCTTGTCTATAAAATGGGAAAGATAGATAAGCCTGAGCTTGTCTATCTCCTGATTCTATACAACATCTTTCTGTTATGAGCGCTTTGAAAAGTATTCATAAATGCAAAAATGAAAAAAACTGCTCAATGCCCATGCCACACAACCAGCAGCGTCGCCATCACCCCGATCGCCAGAAAAAGTAATAACAGCAAACCCAGCAAGAGATACGCGGAAAGCGGCGAAAGCCGCAAAAAACGTTGCGTTAACATCTTGTCGGACAACGGCAACATCGCACCTAGTCGCGATGCATGCTCGCCCTGTTTACCTCGCCTCTTCCCCAGGGGCGACGTGGGAATCTTCGCCCGTTCCGTCGATCCAGCCGAAGAATCGGGCGTCGCGACTTTGACCTCGGTCGCCGTGTAATGTGCATTTTCCCTCTTCTCCATCGTCACCGTCTGAACCGCTGCCTTGTTATTGGGTAACGCTGGCAACGTAGTTGCATCGCGCTGTTTATCCAATGTCAACGCTTTCCCCTCGCGTGCCACTTCGCGCCGCACTTGCCTGCTCTGTTGCTCCTGTTGATGACGGAGCGCGTGTTGTAGCGCTTCGTCATACTCCTGCGCGAACGTAATAATATTTGGATAGCGTTGCTCCGGCTTCTTGCCCAACGCGCGCAAAAAAACAGCATCCAGTTCATGCGGAATGGCGGCATTATATTGTGATGGCGGCTCCGGTGGCGTATGGTGATGATGATGCAGCAGTTGGGCCGCCGTCCCCTCGAAAACAGCCCGCCCAGTCATCAACTGATAAATCATCACCGCCAACGCGTACTGATCCGCCGATGGCCCCACATGCACAGAAGTTGCCAGCGACGGATCATCGAACTGCTCCGGCGCCATATACAGCGGCGTCCCCACCGAGCGATGCAACGACCGTCCCATACGATAAAATGCCGCTAACCCAAAATCAGCCAGCAACAGATGTGGGCGTCCATGCGGAAAAATATCCGCTAAATAGGGCCTCTGTGAACCTTTGAACGGACCTCGTTCGATGCGAATGAGAAAATTGGTCGGCTTGATATCTCGATGAATAATGCCGTGATCGTGCGAATATTGTAGTGCCGCTGCCGCTTGCATCAAGTAATAGCCCGCCTCCTCGGCGGAAATCGGCCAGCCGAAACCAAACTGCTGCGTGCGCTTCTGCAGCCAGTTCCATAGCGAATGCTCGGAAATATACGGCATCACAAGATAGGTGATCGGCCCTCCATCCAGTTCAAGCGTCTCCTCACCAAAATGATAGAGCGGCAAAATATGCTCATGTTCCAATTCTGCGACAGCACATGCCTCGCGCTCGAAACGCAATGCCGCCTGCTTGCCTTCCGGCGTGTTCGGCACCGCGCGCAGATCTCCACACACGACCTTGATCGCGACCTTTCTTCCAATGCGTGCATGCTGAGCTAAGTAGATATCACCCATACCACCACTCTCGATGAGCCGTACAAGACGGTAACCCCCGAGTGTCTTCCCCACCAACATATTCATCCTAAATCCTCATGCTGTATAAGATAAAAGCAGAACAAATAAAAATAAGATATTCTCAGTTACTCCAGTATATGTTTCTCTAATCATAGTATACCTTGATTATTAAAAGCTACAAAGCTTGCATAAGACAATCTTGCTACTCGCACATGCTTTATTCGTTCTACCACCCCTCCACATACCTCACCATCTATCTACTTTCCTGTAATCAAAGGGGCAAACGTCCTATACCCACGATTTCTGGCACTGATAACCGCATAACTGCGCTCGATCGTCTCCCCCCCAGTAGGAGCCGATTTATCGCCTGCTCCCCCGACTCATGCGACGTTTATGGCGCAGTCGGCGGGCTACAATGTCGCTTGACAGAGCACTACAACGCCTGCTTCTTGCCTCCCTTTTTATACTGAGTAAAGGGTCTGATAACAGCGTAACGTGGGAGGACTAGGCTAAAAATGGATGTGCAGCTTACAACCCTGGCGAATTCTTTCGCCAATCTCTTATTGTGTGATGGCGTCTGTATCGTTTTGCATTGTGCTAATCCACACCTGCGCCACCCCCTCCTGACACTCTACCTGCAAAAAGCAGCCCAAAAGATGCCGTATTACGGCACCCTGGCTTACCCCGAAATTCTTTTGGGCGAACGTTTCCGCGCCCTCTGCGATATCGCCATGCAAAGTGGGAGCACACACGTCCTCTTTAATGCGACCGAAGTAGGCAGTTCATTATCGGGCGTCGTTTTTGTCTGCCCCATGAGCATGATGGTCGCCCCGCTTGATCTCGCGGAAGGCGTGGTTGGTTTCGTTCTCTGTACTGATCTGCGACCAGATGCCTTTAGCGCTGGCGAGGTCCACCTGCTCCAGTATCAACTATCCTCGCTCGCCTTCAAAATCGAAAATTTTTTGTACAAACACCTTTTCGACACCACCGATGCTGCTCCTTCGACATGGTCGAACCAATCAAACCATCTCGTGACAACTCAGTCCTCCATCTCCCCTCTGCCCGTCTCACCAGCGTCAGATTCTCCCTCTGAAAACCTTGCCGATCCCGCCGATCCTACCAATCTTGCTGATCCCGCTGATCTTGCCGAACTTTGCCAGGACCTGCTGCAAAACATACAGAAACAGTGGCAATACATTGTCCTACACAAAGAAATTGGTCATATGGATGCGAAAAAGATCTCATTTACCATCTATTGTGCTTTCGACGCGACCATACCAATCACCCAGAATCATGCCGACCTCGTACGACTAATTTTATTGCACCTCTTAGAGAACGCGCTCCTCTATTCACCACAAGGCGGCTTGATCGAGATATTGATCCATCGGCGCCGTCCACTACATGCTATCTCCCTCTTACCCTTTTCCTCGCCCCCTACAACCACCACTTCCAGCCTTTCCTCCGTCTATGTGACCGTCCGCGACCACGGCATCGGCATCAAACCTCCCTATCAATCCCTCGTATTAAAACCCTTCACTCGCCTGTACCATCCTTTAACCGCTCGTGTAGCAGGTAGAGGACTCGGCCTCTACATCGCTCAACAACTCGTCGAAAAAATGCACGGCCACCTCTCCTTAAAAAGTCGTCCAAACCACGGCACCACCGTCACCTTCATCCTCCCCACTCCCTGTAGTGCTCTGTCAAATCAACATTCGAACCCACGGTAATTACCACACATAGCACAAGTAGTCTATTTGTTCTACATCGCTCAACTCCTCTTGCGCAATGCTGAGCCGTTTGTTATAGTGTGCATGGAAATAAAGAGAAAATGTAAGCTTCACGGGGGAATGGACTATGCGTGTTGGGCTGCTCGAAGACGACCTATCCATCCAGGAAATGGTACAACTTGTCCTCCAGGACGAGGGCTATACTGTCTTGAACTTTCCAAGCGCTGCCGCTTGCCTGGATGCCTTGAAAGTAACGGAACAGGGCAACGAATCTATACCAGTGGATCTCATCATCGTCGATTGGCGTTTGAACGGTGGCGTTTCTGGCACCGATGTGATCAAAAAAATCCGCGAAAACAACCGCCTGCTCTCCCTCCCCGTTATTTTGACGACCGCCGCTACATTCTCCGATACCGATAAACTGAAACTCCTGCATGTGGAACTTCTAGAAAAGCCCTTCGCCGTGGATGACATGCTCTCCTTGATACAAGAACTTACCCATTCTTAAGTAGTAAAGTAAGAGAAACCTACATCCATCAGTCTTCGCCTTTTACTTGTTCAGTCCATTTGCCTCTGCTATCGCTCCCTCTCCGCGCGAATTTTTGCTTTTATTTGCTCCGCTTTATTGTATCCAAATGGTAGGGCCAGTCGTGTTATGTATGAGGTCGGAGAATTCCATCTACCTCATGCAGGAGTACTGGGGAATATGCAAGTGTCAAGGAGGAGAGTTCGGGGATAGCGCCTGTACTCTTCCGTCCTGATAAATGAGGTGTATTTGTACACGCTCTCTAAGGAGGAACAACATAATGCAAGCACAAAAAGGACGGGGCCGCGGTTTTGCTTCTATGAGCGCGGAGAAGAAACGTGAAATTGCCAGCAAAGGTGGCAAAGCTGCTCACGCTTTAGGCACCGCACATAAGTGGACCAGTGAAGAAGCACAGGCCGCCGGTCGTAAAGGTGGATCAATTAGTCGTCGACGTTCCAAATATAGCGTTCAAGCATAGATATAACAAGCAATAAAAAAGGTCATGTATTCTGTTGGCCTTTTTTATTGCTTTTCTTTTTGCTAAAAAAAGCGTATTTCTGTATGTTATCCTCTCAGCATGAATTTCATTATAAGCATCGCGCCATAGCTTATTTTACCCAGTAGGACTTTTTACCTGCTAAATATAGGACAAATCTCTCTTTAGTATCCCTGAAAAGTGAGTTATGCTCTTTGTGTGAGTCGAGACTGGATAGGACATGTGGTGGAAGGGCGACGATAAGAGGTTGGGCGTGTGGAAAAAGTGCTTGGTTTCGTTCCTCTTACAGGCGGTGGATCGCCTGTCCAGGCTCTCACCTCGCTCTATACTTGCAACAAGCAAACTTGCAACAAAAAACTACAAGCTCTATGCTGAAAAGAGGTGCTAATACCACATGATTGTGAATAAACAAAAACAACTCGTCGGCGTCTTGGAGCAACCAAAACTCCCATCTATGCAAGACAACGTTGACCATTCACCATCAGGTGAAACTACTGCTACCTATAAAACCAATGAAAAAAATACAGCATACTCTTCTCTCGATCTCTATGCTTTATCCCCCAACTGTGACGAGCATATTCGTAGCGCACGTCTAGAAGAAATCAAAACACAGCTTGCCTGCAAACAATACCACGTCAATCCGCGTTCACTCGCCCAGGCCATATATAACCACAGCGCAAAAAAGCATCGGTAAAATTTTACCGATGCCTCTTCCTATCATGCTACCCAACCCCTAAAATTCTAATAACTCCAGTTCAAACCACACTGTGAACACTGCTTCGCCGGATGATCGCTCTCGAACGCTTCACGAAATGCATTGTACTTCTCCCCATACCAGATAGATGCGATCGACTCCTCGAAAACATTCCCCAACACCCGTTCCTCACGGTACTCCTTCGCGTTTTTATGTCCAAATGGCGCGAAACAGCAGGAGAGCACGTTGCCACTGGAAGTAATATACGTCAACGTGTAAGGACGCATACATCCCGACCAGGGCCGCCCACCAAAATCACGCGTGATACTCTCCAATGGACTGGCCGAGCCCGCCGCGCTAAAGGTAATGCCCCGCGCCGCGCACGTCTCTTCGCACTGGCGTACCAGATCCAACTCTTCCTGATTCGAGCGACGGAAAAGCGACTGCCTCGAAGAGGCCAGTCCTTCCTCGAAATATACCAGGCGCTGCATGTGGATCTCAGGAATGCCCGCATCGGTCGCGATATCGATCAGTGCTGGTAGATCAGGCAGGTTTTCACGCATCGCCGTAAACCACAGCGAGACCGCTGGCTTTTTAGCGTCCTGTGCCCTCTGCATGGCGACAAAATTGCGCACGTTACGCCATATCTTGTCGAATGCGTCCACACCACGCACCATGGCGTACGTCTCGCGGCTCGCACCATCCATCGAGAGCCGGTACTCGTCAAGACCAGCGTCGATCAACGCCTGTCCACGCCTCTCGTTGAGCAGTGTCCCGTTCGAGTTGAACAACACATAAGTTCCACGGTCCTTCAAATGCTTGATCATGCGCGGCAGGTCTTTATTCAACAGCGGCTCGCCTAATCCATGCAAGACAACGCGCTCAAGCACTGGAAACTGATCGACAATGTGGCGAAAATTATCGAAACTCAGGTCGCGATCATCCTCACGCGTGAGCAATGTTCGCGGACATTGTTGACACAGCTCGTTACAACGGCTGGTTGGCTCGATATAAATTGAGCGTGGCAATGTGGCAACTTTTACGGTCGTGGTCATAGTTCATTCCTTATTTTGAGTGTGTCGAGTCGATCAGCAGTGTTTGGTGCTAATTCGCGCCTCTCTTGTAACAATTGGGCTAAACGCAGCAGTTCCGGCAGTTCATCCACATCGAAAAGCGCTTCGAGCATATGTATTTTCAGCCCCTGCCGTTGCGCCGCTTCTACTGTCATCCGCAAAACAATCGGCGTGCTCATGGGAATGCCGCTGAAAACATCGTAAGCTGTGCGCATAGCGATCAAATAATAGCCGCCATCATCCGCTGGCCCCAGCACGACATCGGCATCATCGAGCGCTCGGTATGCCCGCTCGGTCACGTCCCTGCTGATCTGCGGCGAATCAGATCCGATCAATATAGTCTTGCCGAATCCCTGCTCCTGTGTCCAGCGAAAAGCATTATGCAATCGTTCCCCGAAATCCTGTCCCTGCTGCGGGAAATAGCGCATGCTCTCCGCGCTCTCGGGCACAAGCGTGCTTATAAATGCCTGGTAGTCGCTTTCTATAGGTGTATACGCCCAGCACAAGCTGAACGGAGCCACGGCAAAACGCTGCGCCAGATCCGTGAGAAAGGCCTGGTACAACCCTCGTACCGCCTCGTCACCAATTGAACGCGCCAGCCTCGTCTTCGTCTTCCCCGCTTCCGGATAGCGTGCCATGATCACCAGCACCGTATCTGCTCTCTTCGCTGTATCCAGCTCTTCAGGCATTGGCTCCCCTCACTAGCACATGGTGCAGCGTGACGCTCAGCATCGAGTAGGCCGCCCGCATACTTCCCACGATAGTACCCGCGACTTTTGATCGCCCATGGCTTCGTTTACGATAGGCAATCGGCAATTCTAAAATACGATAGTGCGCCTGCGCCGCTTTTACCAGCATCTCCACCGGCCAGCCAAAAGTCATCTCGCTCATCCGCAAGTCGAGCAGCCTCTCCGTGCGTATCACGCGAAATGAGCCGATATCATGCAGTCGCACGTGATAATAACTGCTGATAAAACGACTCACCAGCCAGTTTCCCAGCCTCGCTTGTGGTGGAACCGCTCCCCGTTCCGCCAGCTCGCTGACACGCGATCCCATCACCAGGTCCGCTTGTCCCTCCAACACCGGTTTCAGCATCATTGGCAGGTCGCTGGGATTGTCGCTACCATCTCCATCCATGTAGACCAGCAGCTCGGCCCCCAGCTCTTTTGCTGTTTGCATACCACTCCAACACGCGCGTCCATATCCTCGGGTCGGCTGTGCCGTAACAATGGCACCTGCTGCCCTCGCCACTTCGGCGGTGCTATCGGTGCTGCCGTTGTCAACGACAATAATCCATTGCGCACTATTGGCGGGAATTTCCGCCAATAAGCGTTTCAACGCCTGCTCTTCATTTAGTGCAGGGATGATAATTGCGACGCTATTTTTTCTATTCACATGCTCTCCCATGAGTATTGTACAATCTGGATAGCACTTTTGTCCTTATTCGGGTAGTGAAAAAGTGGGAAATACCTCGTGGCCCCTGCTGCTATCTATACTCTCTCCCATTCCTACACGTTTAAATAGCAGGGGATTTACATTTCTCGTTCTCTATTTCACTTTTGTCTTTTTTTATCGGAAAGGTTGTATGTGTGACCCGCGTGATGAGCAGTACAAGAACATATAATCGACGCCTATTTTTACATCATATAGCTCACGTCAGTGACATGCTCCTGCTGGGAACGATGAGTGGCTCATTCTTGACCGCATGCGACTCATTTTTCTCCAGTACCAATCACAAAGCCACACCGCAAGCGACAAAAATAGATCAGCGCGGTCTACTGACACCCGGAGTGCTCCAATGGGGCGCGACCTCGTCTCATAACGCACCGTTCCTCTACCACTCCTCAAATCACTTGATCGGCTTCGAATTCGATATCGTGAACGCTATCACCCATCTGATCGGTATTACGCAAGAACATATCGAGACAGATTACTCACAACTCGATCAGGCGCTACAGGCAGGCCAATATGATGTTATCGTCAATGGCTGGACCAGCGATCCACAAAATAGCGCAATCGAACTATTCTCCCAGGCCTATTATCGCAGCGGTCAGCAGATCGTGGTGCGCGCCGACGACGTCCACTTCAAAAATAAAACAACTGCCGACGACCTCTCGTTGCTCGATTTGCAAGGCTTCACCGTCGGCGCACTGACCGGACACGACGCGGACTTGATCGCTGCTGATAGCGCCATCCATTTGCGCCTCTACGACGATGCCCTTCTCTTCGATGACCTGCTTGTTGGACGCATCGACGCCGTTTTCGCCAGTTTCCCCACCGTCGCCTACCACGTCCTTGGCTATGGCATCGATGCCCATGCCAACACCACCCTGAAACTGATCGGTCAACCCTTCGAATTTTGCGACTACGTCATCGCCTATAACAAAAATAGCGCCAGCTCGCCGACGCTCCAAAAAGAAATCGATCAGGCCATCACCGCCCTAAAAAACAATGGCTCGCTCGCCACAATCTGCAAAAAATGGGGCCTCTGGAACACCACACAAACACAAATCAGCACCCACCTATAACTTTTTGCACCCCATACTGATTCATCACCCCACATAATTTATTTCGGGTATCATGGTCTGCGTTGTAGAGGGAAGATTGATCGACCGGTGGCAAAGCATGCCTTTGCCCTATGCGGACCATGATACCGATTTATTTGTGAAAGACCATTATGGCATCCGCTTCGTATCGCGTCCGCTCCACTACTTCACAATAATCACGATCGGCAATGCATTGATCGAATCAAGCTCTACCTGTTGCTTGCTTGTGTTCAAATAAATACCCGTTGACGTGCCACCATCCAGGTTCAGCGCGTTCTCTATCCCTAGCTCGCTATGGCTCATCAGCAAATCCGCCATCTCCCCGATCGTGAACGCATTCGAGGGACTGACGATAAAAAGTAACCTCCCCTGCTTATCCATGGCAACCACAGTCCTGCGACTGGAGGCCGCGTTCTCCTCGAAATTCGCTCGTTTCCCATTGATAATCAGCATCGGACGACTCTGCGTCGCCTGCATCAGCGCTTGCGTGGAATCGTAAGGATGGTACAGCAGATAGTTCAACGCTACTGTCCCCTGGCTATTGACCGAAAGCATCCCTCCACCATCGGTGTAGGACTGTCCGTACGTCTGACCATTGGAGATCACCAGCGCCGCCGCCTCGTTATCATCTAGAAAATATCCTCCATTGATGATCGCCGTGGCATTCGTCTGTTTGGCCCAATTCGCCAGACTCAACGGCTGCTCAGGTTGATACCCCACTCTGATATGCACTTTGCTCGGATCAAACCGCGTGATAATCACCGTATCCTGGTCACCGCCCGGACTGCTCCATTGCTCGTAGCGCGTTTCAATGCCCGCTTTCACCTGACTCCAAACATCCAGCGGCACCGGTTGCGCTACTCCTGCCACACGTGTCGTTGTGACTGGGGTTGGACCAAATGTGATCGATGGCATCCCACTACATGCTACTAACGATCCAACAAGCAAACAAAAAATCGTGCATAGTTGCAAAGCACGCCTGATTAACATGAAAACCCGATCCTCTAGTGTCCCGCAATCCTTGTTTGCCACCCATATCACCATATCCTCTTAGCGTTTCCAGGGTGTGGCTTCGATTGCGGACATCGTTCCTTTGAATTCAATCGCTAATTTCAATGCGGCATCGTGCGCCGCGTTCTCCGTCGCATCGTCCAGGGGCATCAGTTCAACTTTCCCGTAGCGTCTCTGGAGGCCGCGTTGGATGAGTAGATCGGTCAGCCACGGGTTTTTAGGCAGCACAGGACCATGCGTATAGGTGCCAAACACATTTTTATACAATGCTCCCTCGACCCCATCCTTGCCATTGTTGCCCCAGCCTGCCAATACCTTCCCCAACGGCTGAATCTTATTTCCCAGATACGTGCGACCACTGTGGTTCTCATACCCCACCAGGATCTTTGGCCCCGTCTCCTCGAAATTACACTCCAACGCCATATGCGTCATAAACCGCGTGCTGCCCCCGTCCGTATACAGATCGAGCAAACCCGCCCCCTTCAGTTCCGGTCCCTGGAACGGCTTATAATAATGCCCCAGCAACTGGTAGCCCGCGCAGACGCTCAAAAACACCACATTTTCTTCAGCGGCCTCGCGCAACGACCCCGCCTTCAACTGAATATCCCTCGACGCGATCTCCATCTCACGGTCCGCCGCCCCATGCAGCAGGATCAAATCATAGTTCGTAAAATCAGGCGTCTGTTTCACATAAATAGGCTCGACCTCGATCCCGATCCCCCTCCAGCGACACCTGCGCTCGATCGAAAAAAGATTCCCCCGGTCAGCCGCCACACTCATCAACGTCGGATAAAGGTGCCCGATCTTCAGCACCATACCAGTATCTCTCGCTTGCTCGCTCATGCTTCCTCACCCCATTCTA
>CAZZWK010000046.1:0-50294 GCA_964657925.1 uncultured Dictyobacter sp. | reverse complement strand
CGCGATTGTTGGACGCCCATCCATCTGGTGTCTTTTCGCCATCATTCCGTCCTCGTGGGGCAAGAGATGTAGGGATGGGGATGTCTGCAACATCCCTCCCCAACATTCTGGCCCAACATCTCCGCCATGTGCGTAGGGCAAACGCGTGGTTTGCCACCGGTCGATCAAGCTTCCCTACCGGCGGATCACCTCCTTATTCCGAGCACCAACGATGCTCTCGCATCTAGCTACGCTCAGGTGCTCGGAAAGGAAGTATCCAGCCTCTACGGTGCGGATTTTTCAGAAAGTTTCGTTTCATTATAGCATATCAATAAGCAGAACTATATGTGATTTCTTCAAAGAGGTTCGTGTCTGTGTATGTGATGTTGTGAGAAATGAGCAGGGGCCATGGTGCATTGCCTCATGGTCCCTGTTTTATGTTGAAAACGATTTTGTTGTAGGTTTAGATTTATGCGGCCAGGGAGAAGTCGTCGGCGTAGACGTTGCCCTGAGCGTACCAGCCATGGATGTAAATGGTGATGCTGCTCTGCGAGGAGGTGGTTGTAAACGTCACACTCAGTTTGGTGTAGCTGCTACTGCTGGTCCAGTTGCTGACACCATTCTGTACGCCCAGGTAGGCGTATGCGCCATTTACGTAGGCGGACAGAGTGTAGGTATGATTGGGCTGTACTGAGATAGTCTGGTCACATTCGCCAGTGGTCGAACTGGTGGGGGTGACCTGTAAAGCGTGTGATCCGCTATGGACGGGTGAGGAGACGACCCCATCACCAGCGTTGCATGACCAACCAGAGAGGTTTCCAGTTTCAAAGCCGGGATTGGTTATCCCATTGTTGGCTGGCGGGGGGGTTGCGGTTGGCTGCTGAGTTGGTTGTGGAGTTGGTGTATTGGTTTTGGTAGGAGTGGGGGCGGGTGTATTGGTGGGAGTGGGAGAGGTGCCACCACCGTTAGCAGTTGTAAAGGGTTTGAAGGTGTTGATGAACGCGTAGGGGCTTTGCGAAATGCCACTACAACTGTCAGAGGCGGTGGTGGAACCAGCACAGTTGCCATTATCGCGAGGGACTTCCCAGAAGGCGAGGGCGCCGATTTTGTTCTGTTGGGCAAAGGTGAGGACCTGTTGCGCGTTGCTCAGGCTAAAGACTTCGCCGGGGGAGTCGTTTTGCCCGATCATGGGTGTGATGCCGACCATTGACCAGAGTTGGCTGGCGGATTTGGAGGGGAAGATGGTGTGTAGCTCGGAATAGAGGCCGTTGGCGGCGTTGATGGATTCCTGGCCCATGTTGCTATCGGCTGAGCCATAGTCCATGGTCATGAGGTTGACGATGTTGAAGTTGACGCCATGGGAGACCGCGTTGTTGAGCAGGCCCAGGCTATCGCTGAGCAGGCCAGTGGTCGCGGAGGGCAGGGTGAAAGAGATAGTCAGGCCTGGATTGGCGGCTTGAAGCGCGGCGAGCGCGGTATCGCGGCGGTCGTAGGTGGTGGAGTCTCCCTGTTCGCCACCTTCGATATCGAAGTCGAGGTGGGTGGCTTGATACTGATTTATGACCGCCTGGTATTGTGCCTGCAAGCTGCTGGCGCTGCTACACGTTTGCGCCAATTCCTGACCGGCCTCACCGCCGAAGGAGAAGATCACGTCACCTCCCTGGGAGCGGATGTACTGAATATCGCTATTCAAATTGGGCAGGTAGGTGCCTGTTTCGTTGAGCGGAATGGTGCCCGCCCATGCGGCGTTGCAGCCACTGCCGGTGATAAAGGCGAGTGTGTAATATTTCTGGCCGGTGGTCTGGGTGACGGATTGGAGACTGGCGCCGATGGTCACGTCCTGATAGGGAGCAAAATATTCGCTGGGAAATGACGAGGCCGCGTGCGCTGAGGTAAATTTACCTGAAACAAATATGCTGGACGCTATGATGCTGATGATCATAAGGAAGCCGAGGGTGAGAAATAAGGGTAGTCGTCTTCGTGTTTGCATAACAATTCCTCCTTGAATATGATAGAGGCATTCTTTATAGAGTGCACTCTTTGTAGGCCCTTGCCTGAGAGTGAGCAAATTCCTGAAGAGAGTTCTGGTGCCATAGTTTTTTATCTCTACATATTATTGTATTGACGTACTGACACCATGACTTTCCTTCCATAAAAGGGCTCTGCTTCAAGTGTAACCGGTTTCTCTAAAAACATCAAGACATCTAGACTACCGTACTAAAATGGATAAGGATTTGTGGTAGCATTGGAAATAAATAGGTGGCAAAGGGGGGATTAGGAGTGTAATCCTTGAAAGAAGACAGCATATGATGCAGGTTCGAGTCTGGGAAGTTTCCTAAATTTCCCAGGCTCAAATGCTTCTGATAGAGAGCAAAGCACCATGTTTTATGTGTGTAGAGAATGATCAGGCATGTCCTCGTTTGTACATCAATACCTGCCAGATTAGGAACGGATGGAAGAGTGCTAGAGGGGATTTGACCATATTTTGGACCTCTGAGAAAGTGCGAGCAGCCAATGGAGATGAGGGCATAATATCGCCTAAGCCTTGAAAATAGGTGTTGACAATCCTGGTGACTGATGAAACCTTTCGGTTTTCTCCGATGGCACGTAAAATGGTATCATCAGAGGATGTTGCTAACTGCCAGGGTAGTTTTGTCACCTGTGCTAACCTTTTCGAGAAGATCGAGGCCAGTCCATCCAGCTTGTGCTTGCGCTGTCGCAAAGTATCTCTTAAGGTTATGGCTCCCAGTGCTGCTACAGTCATGCCTTGACCATATATGGGATTAAAGGCACAGAATGCGTCGCCGAGAACCACAAAACGTTCGGGACGATGCTGGAGGCGTTCGAAATGGCGGAAGCGGTTGGTCGTACGTCGATATCCATAAATGGGTGTAAGTGGATGTGTCTTTTTGATTTCCTCATACACCATAGGATCGACCAAACTACGCATAAAATCGGTAAAACCTTCCTCGTCAGTGGGTGGATAGTCTCGACCTGAGCCTGCAAGTACAACCATCCAGCGTCCTCCCTCGACCTCCCAGATCAATCCTCCGCGTAGATTGCGGGGCACATCATGCATCACCACCAGTCCTCGCCAGTCACGTTCCTCATCGGATGGCAAGGCATATGTGCGTGTTGCGTAGCCGAGAAAAGCATTGATCTCCGTTTCCTCTGGGGGGAGATATCCAAGTTCTTGTAACCAGCGGGGGGCATGTGATTCGCGTCCGCTGGCATCAACCACGAGGTCCGCTAATAATTCTTCCTGAACGCCCTCGACATGTATTGTTGTATCGCGTTTACGCGTGCGTACTCCGTTTACACGGTATGCGTTTTCGTCAGCGAGTAAGCCGACAACTTCATGACTTTCAAGAAATGTGATGTGTTCATCTTTGAGCAACTCCTGGTGAATTTGCCATTCTATGAGCAGACGTGTGCAGGTATAGCCAATGATGGAGGACCTGGATCGCGGTAACCAACCGGAAGGGTAACGGAAGTAGAGTTCTCGTCCAGGATCATATGAGATTGCTCCTTGTGCCAATAACTTCGCCGTAATACCTGGGAAAAGTTTCTCAAGTTCCTGTTGCCCACGTAGCAGCAAAACATGAACATGACGACCCTGTGGTACACCAGGACGAAAATCTGGTGTGTCTGGATAGTTGTCTCGTTCAATTAATATCACGTGATCGAAATGCTCTGTGAGCACGCGAGCGGCTAGTAGACCAGCTATACTGCCCCCAATAACGATAGCCTGCCTTTGTTGTTGCATTGTTAACTCCGTCGGAAATCTTTATCGAGACCTGTCAGTAATCATAATACATCAATTACATACAGTATTAATGTTACATATGCCGGTGCTTTGTGTCAAATACATTTTGGCAACTGCTATGCGCAACATCAGTAGAAAGATTTGCTGCTATTGAATTATGGGAATCCTGATCGAAAAGCTTCTAAGCAACGAAGGAACATGATGCATGATCGGATATCAGTAGGATTTTGGAAATAGAAAGGTTAATGTTCGGGTAGAGTGACTGGTAAATGGCCGTGTGCCTCTTGTGCGCCGAAGAGGACGCGAACGGCTGCGAGCAAGGCTGGTTTGGTATATTCGTAGGTGGCAAGGTAAGTGCGCAGCGATGGATGGGCCTGGAGATCGTAGGGGTTGCGGAGGGCGATGTTGATGACGCGTTTTTGTTGGGATATGAGGAAACGGACTATGGTGGCCTGATCTTCGTCCAGGTGTGCGTTCACTGTGGCGACGATGAAGATATCGTTGGCGTTTGTGTCGTGCAGAAGCTGGTGGGGATCGTCATTAGGAGCGATCGGGCGGAGGATGGTGTTAGTGTGATAGGGTTGGATGATTTCGCGGAGGAGTCCATCCGAGTAGAAGCGATCTTCCACTATAGTCATGGTGTTGCGTTGTGGGGAGACGAGGAGTATTTTTTGTGCTGGCTGGAGGCGTAGTGGGAGCAGAGCATCCTCGTTGCGTACCAGGGTAGTGGATAACGCGTACGACTTTTCTTGTAGTCGTATGTGAGCAGCGAGGTCTATAGGGCTGGCGGGGGCGGTAACGCTGTCCCAGGAGAGATAGCGATTTTTCAGTGCCAAGACGCGGCGTGCGGCTTGCTGTATGGTGTTGGGGGAAAGGGTGCCGGTGTGCAAAGCCGTTTTGATAGCGGCGATGCTGCCTGTCTGCTGGGTGTAGTGATGCGATACCAGCACAATGTCGTTTCCGGCCTGCAGTCCCATCGCCGCGGCGCGTTCGGTGCCAAAGGTATCGGAAACCGCGTGCATCTCGAAGCAATCGGAGATGATGACGCCCTGGTATGCCAGCCGCTCGCGCAAGAGGCCCTGGATGACATTGGATGAGAGTGTGGCTGGGAGTATTTGCCCTGGATCGAGTTGCGGAAAGGCGATATGGGCGATCATGATGCTTGCCACTCCGGCCTGGATGCCAGCTTTGAAGGGCAGCAGTTCTACTTTTGCCAGGCGTTCGAGGTCATAGGGTATCGTGGGTAGCGCCAGGTGTGAATCGACGTTGGTATCGCCGTGGCCTGGGAAATGCTTCAAGCAGGCGATGATGCCCGCGTTTTGATAGCCACGGACCGCTGCGGAGCCAAGGCGAGCGACGAGGGATGGATCTTCGCCGAACGAGCGTACGCCAATGACGGCGTTGGCGGCATTGTTATTGACATCAACGACGGGTGCGAGGTTCATGGTGATGCCCAAGGCTTTGAGTTCTTGTGCGGTCGCGAGCGCAACATCGGCGGCAATCTCTGTAGAACCGATGGCGCCCAGGGCCATATTGCCGGGGAAAAGGATGGCTGCATCGCCCAGACGTTGCACGATGCCGTTTTCCTGGTCCGTCGCGATGAGCAGTGGGAGGACATGGCCTGCTGCTCGCGCGGCCTTTTGCAGACTGTCGGTGAGCGCGCGTACCTGCTGGGCGTCGCCTATGTTACGCGAAAATAAGATAATGTTGCCGACATGATAGCGTTGGATCAGATCAAGCACGTCCGCGGACGCAGTGGTGCCCCAGAAGCCGACCATGAGTGTTTGCCCGATCTGTTGCTCGGGTGTCATATCTTTAGTAAGATCGTTCATTGGTTTTCCTTTCGGTTGTGCATGGAATTGTTAGTTGATGATGAATTTTAACGAGCAAGATGTAGAGGGAAGATTTATCGACCGGTACCAGACAATAAATGGTCGGGCGGGCCAATAAATTGTGCCCCTACTGTTGTGTCAGGGTTCATTGTCACCCGCCGACGGCGCCATAAATGTCGCATGAGTTGGGGGAGCAGGCGATAAATCGGCTCCTACCGGGGGTTGTAATGAAGTTTGAGGGCGCCACGCGCTCCACTGAGCGCTGGTTCTTCAACCAGCAGAACGTCGCCAAGGGGAACCTGTTCGCTGATGGCTGCGATGACGTGTTGACGAAAATCGGGCTCGTGCAGCAGGAGTCCTCCGCCCAGCGCGAGGTTGAGTGGTTGTTCAGAAATGTGGTGGAGGCTAGATATATCTATCAGTGGTATTGAGGGAGCAAGCGCCTTTTTCACGGCGGTGACGGCTGTAGCCAATGAGCGGGCGGCGGTGGCGATGATGTGGCGGGCGACCTCATCGCCATCTCTGGCGGCTGAGCAGACGAGGGGTGAGAGAGCGGCGATCGTCGCTTTATCGCAATTGTTGTAGACCTTGTTGATAATATCGCTGGGGCTATGCAAGTGCCAGTGTTGGAGCAGCAGGTCGGTGAGTATGGTCGTTTGCGCACGCCCATCCGCTGCCTGCGCCACGGCTTGTAGACATTGGCGACCGAGATCATAGCCGCTGCCCTCGTCTCCTATCAGGTGTCCCCAGCCACCAGCGCGTGCGGATGCGCCGTGAGCATCGCGTCCTAACGCGATCGAGCCAGTGCCCGCGATCAGGGCGACGCCAATCGTGCCAGGCAGGGCGCTCAACACCAGTTCCGCGTCATTGGTGAGATGGAGCTTATGCGCGAATGGTCGCAGCAGTGGTGTGAGCAGAGCATGATCGGATGGATGGTCGACGCCTGCCAGGCCGAACCAGGCGCTAGCCACAGGAAGTGTACAACCAGCCTGCTGAGCGGCGGCCTCTACGGCCTGAGAAATATGCAGGAGGGCGGTATCCACGCCTACATCTTGATGGTTCGCGCTACCTGCTCTGGCGCGAGCCTGCTCGTTGCCCGCGGCGTCAACGACGATCGCCAGCGTCTTGCTGCCACCGCCGTCGATCCCGAGTGACCAGTTGGATGGTTGGTCGATCATTGATGTTTATTCCGATCTTCGTTGATGTGAGGATTGGAGGTATCTTCCAGGGTGGCGCGCAGGACGCCGTGATGGGTGGCAAGCGTGGCCCTGGCCTGTTCGGGCGAAAGGTGGGCGCGTGCTATGAGAATAGCGGTTTTGGTATCGTCGCCCGCGGCTTTTAACAGGTCTTCGGCTTTGTCCCTATCCAGGCCGGTAGTTTGTTGCACGATGGAGAGCGCGCGTTGCCGTAGTTTATGATTGGTGGCCTGCACATCGACCATTAGATTACCAAAGGTTTTGCCTAATAGGATCATGGTGCCGGTGCTGAGCATGTTCAGCACCATTTTTTGCGCGGTACCAGCCTTCAGGCGTGTGGAACCGGCGATGACTTCAGGGCCGACGAGGGGTGCGATGATGATATCGACCTGTTGTTCAAGTTGGGTGTGCGCGTTGCAGACGATGCCGATGGTCAATGCGCCGTGTGTGCGGGCGTGGGCGATGGCGCCCAGCGCGTAGGGTGTGCGTCCACTGGCGGTGATGCCTACAACCACATCCGAGGGTGTTATATTGAGTTTTGCCAGGTCGGCCTGTCCAGCCTCCATGCTATCTTCCAGGTCTTCGTGGGCGCGGTCGAATGCCTGGGGACCACCGGCGAGGCAGGAGAGCACTATGTCGGGTGGAAGGTTGAAGGTCGGGGGGCATTCCGAGGCGTCCAGGGCGCCAAGGCGACCGGAGGTGCCTGCTCCGACGTAGATCAGCCGACCAGCGGTGCGCAGCCTGGCGGCGGTTTGTTCGATGGCAGCTGCGATATGTGGGAGCACCTGTTGCACGGCGCGCGCAACCTGCTCGTCCTGGGCATTGATGGTCTGGACGATCTGGAGTGGACTCATGCGGTCGATGTCGCTCGTCGCGGGATTAGGCTGTTCCGTTGCGAGCTGCTGGAAGAGAGGTTCGGCCTGAACATCCATGTTTGTTCCTCCAAGTACTGGCAGATAAGTCTAGTAGCGGCAGATAAAGAAGATGCAAAAAGAAAGTCGGACAACGCTACCAGGCGATAAATCGCGGGTGCGTTGCGATGAATCGACGCCTACAGTGGGGGAATATCCGAATTTATTTGTTAAACTCAATTATCTTCCCTTTACTGAATACGAAGATAGTTTATGGCATCAATTGTTCGCGTCTCATATGGGTATAAAATGTATATTTGTGTCCGCAGTAGACGGATTGGGCGTATTCGATGGGTTGGTTGTTTGTGTAGGTGATGCGACGCGTATAGAGAACAGCGCTGCCAGCAGCGATTTTCAGCAGTTGCGCATTCTCGTTGCTTGCCAGACCGGCCTCTATCTCCTGATCGGCCTCCATCAGCAGAAAGCCATATTTCTGCTCCAAGAGACGATACAGAGAATGCTGTTCCAGGTCTTCTTCCAGCAAGCGTTCGCAGCCTTTGAAATGGATCTGCGATAATTCGATGGCTAGCGGTTCATCGTCGGCCAGGCGCAGGCGTTGCAGGCGAAAGATGGGTGTAGCGGGGCTGATGTGTAGTTTTTCGGCGACCGCTTCATCGGCCTGGTGTATGGTGGAGGAAATGACTTTTGTGCTGGGACGTTGCCCGCGTGCGCTGATGTCTTCGGTAAAACCGGTCAGGTGGATCAACTGTTGCGTGATCTTGCTCTGACTGACAAAGGTGCCCTTGCCCTGTTCGCGATAGAACAGACCCTCGTTAACCAGTTCAGTGATGGCTTGACGGGCGGTCATGCGGCTGATGCCATAGGTTTCGCCCAGTTCGCGCTCGGACGGTATGAGGTCCCCTGGTCTCCACTCGCCGTTGCGAATCCTTTCCCGCATGATTTCTTTCAACTGGTAGTAGCGGGGTAAAGGACTGTTGCGGTAAATTGCGCTCATCTTTTTTTTCCAATCGTAGCGTATACGCTTACAACCTTCCTGGTTTTTGCAGATTGTAGGGTAGCGAGCAAGCCGATAATGAAGATTCATCATGTATTCCAGGTAGCGTGTGTCCGCGCTGTAGAGGGAAGATTGATCGACCGGTGGCAAAGGCATGCGCGCCCACAAGGGGACGCGCCTACGCGGACGCACGATACCCAAAGTTAATTTTGAAAGTTCATAATCGGTGTGGGTCGCAGTGAACTGGCCCTTACAATCTGTGATGATGCCTCTTGCTTTCTACGCTTAAATATGCTACTTGTTATAGAAGTGGTCTACTTGGTATATTGTATATACCACCATGTAAGACCAATCATTCCATATTTTCGCGTCCCTGTCAAGTGTACGCCGAACGAGGCTTCCAGATCAAGTTTGTCGGTGCCCTAATGATGAAGATGCAGAAATGAATGCGGGTATCGTATGTTCGCGCTGTAGAGGGAAGATTGATCGACCGGTGGCAAAGGTGTGCGCGCCCACAAGGGGACGCGCCTACGCGGATATACGATACCTGGAATACATGATGAATCTTCATTATTGTGGTACCTGTGTATACAGGGGGAAGGGAAAAAGGAGACATAATGCGTTTTCTATTGCGTGGTGCGCGCCTCGTTGATGCGACAAAAGACATTGCTCATGGGACGGTATGCATTGATGGTGCATGTATCCAGGCTATTAGCTATGAGGATACCGGAACGGATCACCAGTCGATGGTCATTGATGCGCAGGATATGATCATCATGCCTGGCTTCATCGATGTGCATACGCATGGTGGGGGAGGGTACAGCCTGCACACCACTCGTGTCGGGGAGATTCAGCAGTTCGCGCGCTGGGCGCCCCAAACCGGTGTGACATCGTTTCTTATCGCAGTCGTGGGCGTGCCTGATGCTTTTCCCGAGCAGCAGTTAGGAGCGGCTGTTGATGCAATCAAGACCCACAAGGTGGGGGCCGAGCCGTTGGGTATTCACCTGGAAGGGCCGTATATCAGTACTGCCAGGCGTGGAGCGCATGCAGTCTCGTGGCTGCGTGTGCCTGAAGCGTCCGAAACCGAGCTGTTGCTTGCCTTGACGGGCAAGCATTTGCGACTGATCACCATCGCGCCTGAACTACCGGGCGCGCGAGCGATGATTCGTCGCCTGGTGGATGCTGGTGTCACCGTCAGCATGGGACATACCGATGCCAGCTATGAGCAGGCGAAAGAGGCGATTGCGTTAGGGGTGACGCATGTCACGCATTGTTTCAACGCGATGCGTCCATTGTTGCACCGCGCGCCGGGGCCGCTGGCGGCCCTCTCGGAAGCCAGATGGGTGAGTGGTGAACTGATCGCCGATGGGGTACACGTGTATCCGGCGGCAATGCATGCGTTGGTCAAGCTACTGGGTCCGGAGCGCACGGTGGTGATCACTGATGCACTGGCGGGAGCGAGCCTGCCTGGTGGTACGTTCGAATTCGCCGGTCAGCATGTGCATGTCGCGCATGGAGCGGCCCATCTGGAGGATGGTACGATCACTGGCAGCGTTTTAACGATGGACCAGGCGTTACGCAACGTCATATCGATGACCGGCGTCTCATTGCAGCAGGGGGTTGGTATGTTGACGTACAATCCTGCCCGTTCGGCGCAGGTAGCGCAACGAAAAGGCTGTCTGGAGATTGGCTATGATGCTGACCTTGCGCTTTTCGATCAGGGCATGAATCTACAGGCCACGCTCTGTCGAGGAGAAGTGGCCTTCGCGACGGATGAGTGGCGAGAACGTCTCGCGCTGCTCTCTGTGTGATTGCGCTCGTTATGCTCGTTACACTGTGCGCGTTACCTTGTGCAGGCCGCGTGGGATGTCGGGATTTAGTCCTTTGGCCTGTGCCAGGTGGAGCGAGGCAAGTTGACCGGGGAGAATGGTGACGAGAGGGCTAAGCCATTCTGGCACGTCGGCTGGAATGGGGAAAGGTGTTTGAGCGAGCGCGAGCGCCTGTGTGGAGTCAGAGATGACCAGCAGGTTCGCGCCGCGCTGGCGCAAGTCCTGTGCGAGTTCGAACAGATCGGCGAATGCGGCTCCGGTGGGCATGATCAGGAAGACGGGCACGCCATTTTCAACGGTCGCGATAGGGCCATGACGGAAGTCCGCCGAGGAGTAGGCGGTCGCCATCACGTAGGTGAGTTCTTTCAGTTTGAGCGCGAGTTCAAAGGAGGTTGCGTAGTTATAGCCGCGTCCAAGCGTGATGCAGCGATCCATGGTGCGATAGGGTTCGATGTGTTGAGCGATGGATGCACTCAGGCGCAGGGAAGCCTCAAGCATTGAGGGTAGACGTAGAATGCTGTCAATGTTATGTCTAGAGTGCTTGTCCTTTTGAGCGTTGAGGGCCGCACCCAGCAGCGCGATGACCGCCAGCTGAGCGGTATAGGTTTTGGTGGCGGCGACACTTTTTTCTGGTCCTGTATGGAGCTCGATGACGTGATCGGCGATCGCGGCGAGGGGAGATGCGTTATCGTTAGTGATTGCCAGCGTGGGTCGTCCCTGTCGTTTGCCCTCTTCAAGCACCGCGACGATATCAGGTGACTGGCCCGATTGCGAGATACCGACGACCAGGGCATTGGTCAGGCGAATAGTGCTGTGGTAGAGGGTGAGTAGCGAGGGGGCGGCGAGCGCGACCGGGTAGCCAGCCAGCGTGCTCCAGACATATTTCGCGTAGGTTGCCGCGTGATCCGATGATCCGCGTGCGGCAATCAATGCGTAATCGAAAGGCGGCAATTGTGCCACGATGTCTTGAATATGGCGAGTCTCGCGGTCCAGGAGACGGGCGATACTTGCGGGTTGGCTGGCGATTTCTTGAGCTAGTAGAGAGTTCATGATTACTCCTTTGGAGGATAACCGAGGGCTACGTGGTGAATGGAACGCTACGCATACAACGTTTTCATGTGAGATTAACGGGTAAAAACAATCTTTATGTGAGATTGCTAGTTAAAAACAGCCCTCATGTGAGATTGCCGGGTAAAAGTAGTTGGAACTGCGCGCCCACAAGGGGCGCGGCTACGCGTTTGTATTATAGCGCAATCCTGTATAGTGGTCTAGATGTCTTGACAATTAAGCCAGAACAAGGTACAGTAAGACGCATAGATGATCTGGAATCTTCACGAAGTGGTGTATTGTTTGGCGAGGATGCGCGCCCGCAAGAGGACGCAGTTACGCGAGCACAGGGATGCGCGCCCACAAGGGAACGCAGTTACGCGAGTGTTCATAGGTTCGGAGGGGAGTGTGAGCGGTCGAAAGGAGGAGAGAGACGGAGCGAAATGAAGTGTGTCAGACATTTCATTCGTGAGGTGTGGGTATTTCACGAGTGAAATGTGAAGTGCATGCATTAATACTTATTTGTTCATTTTTGTTCATTTATCCAGTGGTGAGTCCTTGTGGATGGATAAATGCAGTTCGATGGGTGTAGGTGTTGACCTTGAGGGGCAAACATGTGGTTTGCTACCCGTTAATCGATCTTCCCGACCGGTTGATGAATCTTCCCTCTACGGCGCGGACCGAGGGGAAGGTACCATTTCAGTTTGAAAAAAGAAGCAGGAGGTTGTACATGGTCCTCAATTCTCTTTCTGCGGCGCCCTGGCGAATGAAGAGTAAAACGGTAGCGATATTGTCTGCTCTGCTGGTAGTATTCACATTCGTACTTGCGTCGTGTGGCGGTAGTTCGCAGGCGTCCTCTGGTAAGCATGTGCTGACGATCGCGACCCAATCGTATGATTTTGCGCAGGCGGGTTTTAATCCATACAATAGTCATCCAAACGCGGGTGCGGCGGGTTTGATTTATGAGACGCTTGATTTTGTGAATGTGAACGATGGAAGCTTTACGCCGATGCTGTCCACCGGTTATGCCTGGAGTTCTGATTACAAGCAGTTGACGTTCACCATACGGCAGGGTGTAAAGTGGAACGATGGGCAGGCGTTTTCGGCGCAGGATGTCGCGTTCACTTTTAACGAGATGAAGAAATATCCGGCGGCAGATACCAATGGTGTGTGGAGCTATCTGAGCAGTGTAAGCGCGAATGGTGCGAACACGGTGGTGATGACTTTTCAGAAGCCGTATCCGCCCGAACTTGTGACCATTGCCGGGCATGTGTATATTATTCCGCAGCATGTTTTCGCGTCAGTGGGTGATCCCACGCTGTATGTGAGCGATCATCCAGTTGGCACCGGGCCATTCAAATTGACCAGTTACCAGCCGAATATCGCCGTGTATGACAAAAATTCCAGTTACTGGCAGGCGAGCAAGGTAAAGGTTGACGAGGTACGTTATCCTGAGTACAAGGATAATTCGACCTTGCAACTGGCGTTGCCGAAGGGTGATATCGACTGGGCTGGCTATTTCTCGCCGACGTTGAACCAGGATTTTGTGCAGAAGGATACGACGCATAATCACCTGTTCATGGATGCGATCAACCTGTACTCGATCTGCCCGAATCAGAAGGACCCGGTGGTTGGTGGGCAGGCGGGTCTGCCGGTGCGATTAGCATTGAGCGCGGCGCTCGATCGTAACCAGATCGCGCAAGAGGCGACGGCTGGCCTGGAACCTGCTGGAAGCGTGACGGGTCTGGTGTTGCCGACCGCGAAGAGCTGGCTGGCTCCGCAGTATAGCAATCTTCCGACAGCGGCGGATGTCGCTACGGCCAAGAAAGATTTGACGGGCGCGGGCTGGACGCTGGGGAGCGATGGGTACTTCCAGAAGAACGGCAAGGATCTCAGCCTGACGCTAAGAAGTGTCGATACCTATTCCGACTGGAACGCGGCGGCGCAGTTGATTGCGTCCGAAGCCAAGGCGGCTGGTATCAAGATCAATAACACCACAGTTGGTGAAAACGATTACTACACCTTGCGTGCGGATGGCAAGTATGATTATCAATTAATGTTCTGTGGTATGGTTGGTGGGCCGACGCCCTACTATCTGTACAACCAGTATCTCAATAGCTCGGCAATCGGGCAGGGCAAGTTCAATTTCATCGCCTGGAACAATCCCGCGACCGATGCTTACTTGAATCAGTACGCGTCGACCACAAATCAGGCGACGCAGATGCAGGCCGTCCAGGGTATTGAGAAGATTTTTGTCGAGAACCAGCCGTTTATTCCGTTGTGGACTGGAGCGGACTACGACGAGTACTCCACGCGCCACTTCACTGGCTGGCCCGATCAGAGCAATCCATATTCCAGTGGCAGTCCCAACACTGCTCCTGACTATGAGCAGGTCATCTTGCATCTGGTACCGGTTTCGTAGGCATTTGAGAGGTGTCTTGCGTAGGGCAAACGCGTGGTTTGCCCTACGCGGACCTGCGGAGGTGATGAAGGGAGTCTGGTGGTTTTTATGAGGGAGGTGTTTAGTGCAAGGGGAAGGAGTAGATGATGGGGCATTGGGCACGATAAATCGGGGTGAGCACGATAAATCGGCTCCTACCGAGGTTGGAGGTGGGAGAAGTGTGTGTTTAGCGAGGTTGGAGGTGGAGGTGGGAGAAGTGTGTGTTTGAACAGGAAAGGAGGGAGAAGATGCGTCACATATTTCAGCGTATTTTATTTTATGCCGCGGCGATCTGGGTGGCGGTTACGCTTGATTTCTTTATTCCGCGGCTGGCACCTGGAGATCCGGTTTCGGCATTGGTGGGCAAAATGTCGACCAAGGGTTATGTTACTCCGGCGATGGAGCAGACGCTGGGGGCTGAATTCGGTTTGAACACGCATGATACGTTGTTGGTGCAGTATTTCAAATACCTGGGCAATCTTCTGCATGGCAATCTGGGGAACTCGATCCAGTATTTCCCCACACCGGTCGTACGTATTATCGGGCAGGATATCGGATGGTCCGTGATGCTCGGCGGGGTCGCGGTCATCATCAGTTTTGTGCTGGGATGTTTGCTCGGAATTATTGTGGCCTGGAAACGTGGGACGGCGTGGGATACTTTTCTGTCGCCGACGATGAATTTGCTGTCGGCCATTCCCTATTTCTGGTTGGCGTTGCTCTCGCTGTTTGTCTTCGCCTATCTATTGAACTGGTTTCCTTTAACCGGTGGCGCGTATGATTCGTTGAACGTCGATCCGGGCTGGTCACTGGATTATATTGGCAGTGTCATACAGTACGCGTTTCTACCGGCTTTGACGCTGGTGATATCGTCGCTGGCGGGTTGGATGTTGACGATGCGTAACTCGATGATCACGACGCTGTCGGAGGATTATGTATTGATGGCGAAGGCGAAGGGGTTGTCGGATCGGCGCGTCATGTTTCTGTACGCGGCACGCAACGCGGTGTTGCCAAATATTACCGGTTTCGCGATCGCCATTGGTGCTATTGTCGGTGGTCAGCTGCTCACAGAAATGGTTTTCTCCTATCCAGGTATTGGCTACGCGTTGTTCCAGGCGGTGGGCGAGCAGGATTACGCCATGGTGCAAGGGGTTTTTCTGATTATTACGCTAGCGGTATTGGGGGCGAATTTTCTGGCTGACATGTTGTATGCTGTGCTTGATCCGCGTGTGCGTGTAGAAAGGAGCGCCTGATTATGGCAATGCAAGAGATCGCGCGTCCGATGGATACGCCGCCGATTGTGCTTCCGCCGACAAATCCGTTTCATGTGCGCGCTCTGTCGCTGTTTGTCGTCATATGGCAGGCGATGACCGCGAACCGCAAGATGGCTATCGGGTGCGCGATCGTAGGAACATTCATGCTGGTCGGTCTTCTGGGGCCGTTGTTTGTGCAGACGCCTCCTGAGACCACATCGAGTGCATTTATTGCTCCGCCTTCCGCAGCGCATTGGCTGGGAACCACTGTTGTGGGGCAAGATATTTTCAGCCAATTGATTTATGGCACGCGCACCAGCATCTTCTGGGGACTGGGGACGGGATTACTTGTTACGTTGCTGTCGATGGTGATTGGCCTGGTGAGCGGCTATTTTGGTGGCTGGATCGATAATGTATTGACCCTGCTGACGAATGTTTCGCTGGTCTTGCCCGCGTTGCCACTGGCGATTGTGCTCGCGGCCTACTTCCCACGTGGTCCGTTGACGATTTCGCTGGTGATTGTGTTTACCAACTGGGCCTGGCAGGCGCGTGTGTTGCGTGCGCAAACGTTATCGATGCGCAGTCGTGAATTTGTCACGGCGGCCAGCGCCAGTGGAGAGCATGCCTGGCGTATTATCTTCTTCGAGATTTTGCCCAATGAGATCGGTATTGTGGTGGCGGGCTTTGTCAGCACGACTATTTATGTGGTATTGACGTGGGCGGCGCTCGAATTTCTGGGTCTGGGCGATGGCACCATTCCGAGCTGGGGCAGTATTTTGTACTGGGCGCAGCAGGCTGGCGCGTTGGGCGGTGGCCTATGGTGGTGGTTCATTCCGCCTGGTGCGTGTATCGCTATTCTGGGCGCGGGTCTCTCGCTGATCAATTTCGGTATTGACGAAATCGCGGACCCGAGGTTGCGCTGAAGAGAAGAGCAACAGTGCGAGGGCGGAAGACCACAGCAAGAGACCAGACAATGAATTGTCGGGCGGGCCGATGAATCGTGTCCCTACGGGAGATGATTACCGATTTTGTTTGTTGCAATTCATGATCGGGCGGCTACATGTTGAGGGATTGGGAAAGGAAGAGGGGTAGAATGTCTACTTTTTCACAGGAACCGCCTTTTATGCCGAAACCCAACGTGAGTGCTCGGGGGTTCGGAGATGAAAGTCTAGAAATGCGTCGGCAGCTTGCCTATGCGTGCCGTATTTTAGCCGCGAATGGGCAAAACGATACGGTGTATGGGCATGTGACATATCGTAGAGAGGGTGAAGATGCATTTTGGATGAAGCCGTCCGGTCTTGGCCTGGACGAGATTACGCCCGATACCTCTATTTGCCTGGACCTCGACGGCAATGTTGTCGAAGGTGATTTACCGCGTCATGTAGAATATCCTATCCACGCCGAGATTTTCAGAGCCAGGCCGGAGATCACCTGTGTGGTTCACACGCACCCCATCTACTCCATTGCTTTTGCCGCAACCGGGCAACCTTTACGCGCAATCTCTCATGAAGGGGCGCAATTTACGCCTCCG
Source organism: uncultured Dictyobacter sp. (assembly GCA_964657925.1). GTDB lineage: Bacteria > Chloroflexota > Ktedonobacteria > Ktedonobacterales > Ktedonobacteraceae > Dictyobacter. Next base: position 33,558 of record CAZZWK010000046.1, on the reverse strand, counting down.
GATGTAGCGCGTTTCGCGCGAACGTCGGACCTTATTTCAACACAAGAACTGGGTGTGGAGGTTGCCGCGACGCTGGGGGAGGCCACAGCCTGTTATTTGATCAATCATGGTATCGTAGTAGCGGGTAAGACGATTGAAGAGGCGATAGTAGCGGCGATTAATTTAGAGCGAGCGAGCCAGGTGCAGTTGCTGGCGTCTGCCGCGGGCCAGACTTTTAGTTGGACGCGTGATGAGGATGTAGCAGGCAAACGAGCAAAAATTTTCGCGCCCAGGATGTTGAAAAGCGTGTGGGATTACTATTGTCGCCGTGTTGGTCCATTGTAGACCTTTGTGCAATCAGGGCTGTTCGATAATAAAAAAAGCCGCGAAATGATTGTTTAAAATTCTTCTTGACAATTACTATAAAATACGTTATATTCGTTTTATTGATCGATATTAATATCGAAAAATATCGAAACAAGCAGAGAAAGCTCTCTTGCATATATGATGTCATACATATGGCAAACATACGGCTATTGTGGGCCTCTAAAGAGTGCCTCTACAGATCTCTCTCCTGATGGAAGGTAGTGATCGAGAGCTTTTGTGCACGTTATTTTATGGAAATGCCCCTAGCACAGTGAAACTCCCGCAAGCATGGTCAGAATGCGTCTTCTGACTCATTTTCAGTGTAGTGTTTTGTCAAGCTACATGGTAACCCACCGACTGCGTCATAAGTGCCGTGGTGAGCACGGTAAACCGGCTCCTACCGGGGGTTGCAATGAAGTTTGATAGATCAGTAGGGGTATGAAAAAGGAGCAGGCGTTTTATTCCGAACCCCAACGCTGCTCTGGCTGGGCAAACGCGTGGTTTGCCCTACGCGATTGTGTGGGGGTTTGGGAAGGAGATGTCATGGATGCACGTCCTCGCGGCGCTCTGGAGCGCCGCAAACCTGTTCAATGGTTGATCGGGACGATCATGCTGCTGTGTTGTATGATCGGAATCGGGCTGATGAATCCAGCCCCTACAGTTGCTTCTCCGCTTTTTCATGTTTCTTCTATCGCGCATGCTGCTGCACAGACAGCGCACAGCAGTAGCGCTGTCCCACCAGCAGCATCAACGTTGCCCGGCCAGCCCAACTTTGGAGCGAATGTTTATATTTTTACGCCCAGTACGCCGCAGAGCCAGATCCAGGCGACTGTGGATGCAGTGGCAAATCAGCAGATCTCCAATCAGTTCGGCACGCAACGCTACGCGCTGCTCTTCGAGCCGGGGACCTATGGGTCCAGTGCCGATCCTCTCAACTTCCAGGTTGGCTACTACACCAGTGTAGCGGGCCTGGGCCTTAATCCTGGTGATGTGGTCATCAATGGTTCCGTCGATGTTTACAACCAGTGCTTTGGTGCCAGCAACTGTATCGCGCTCGATAACTTCTGGCGATCGCTGTCGAACCTGACCATTAATGTAACCAATCCCAACGCGGGTTGCTACACTGGTGAATTCTGGGCGGTATCACAGGCCGCGCCGCTGCGCCGTGTCCACGTCAACGGTGCTACCACTTTGATGGACTACTGCACCGCTCCATCGTACGCCAGTGGCGGTTTCATCGCAGATTCGCAGTTCGATAAAACAATCGTCAGCGGCTCGCAGCAGCAATGGTTTACCCGAAATAGCACGATTGCCGGTTGGAGCAATGGTGTGTGGAATCAGGTATTCTCCGGCGTTGTGGGTGCGCCTGCTCAGTGTTTTCCGGCGCAAACGTCCTGTGGTGGACCCTATACCACCCTGGCGACCAGTCCGGTGACGCGTGAGGAGCCGTACCTGTATACCGATACCAATGGAAATGATAACGTTTTCGTGCCCTCGGTACAACACGATTCCTCCGGGACAACGTGGGCCAATGGGAACACGGCGGGCACGTCCATCTCGCTCAAAAAGTTCTACATCGCGCAACCAGCAGATTCCGCCGCGAAAATTAATCTCGAACTCTTGCTGGGCAAAAATCTCATCCTTACTCCTGGCATCTACAATCTCGATCAGACCTTGCATATCCTGCGCCCCGATACGATCGTGCTTGGTCTCGGCTTTCCGACATTGATTCCCCAACATGGCGTGGTGTCGATGAATGTGGACAGTGACAGGGGTGATATGATTTCGGGATTGATCTTTGATGCGGGTGCGACCAACTCTCCAGCGCTCTTACAGGTGGGAGACGGCTTCCCATGGGATAATCATAATGCTGCTGACCCGACCACGCTGCAAGATGTGTTCTTCCGCATCGGTGGTGCTGAGACGGGCAAAGCAAGCAATAGCCTGATCGTCAACAGTGACAACGTTATCCTCGATGATATCTGGGCATGGCGTGCCGATCACGGTAACGGAGGCGTCGGCTGGACCGTCAACACAGCCAATACCGGCGTCATCGTGAATGGTGATAATGTTACCGCATACGGTCTTGCTGTCGAGCACTACCAGAAATATGAGGTGATCTGGAACGGCAATAATGGTACGGACATCTTCTTCCAAAACGAGATGCCCTATGATCCACCGAGCCAGGCGGCCTGGATGGAGGCACCTGGGGTCGATGGCTGGGCGGCCTTCAAAGTTGGTCGTAACGTGACCCGCTTCAGCGGATATGGTATGGGCAGCTACAGTTTCTTTAACCAGGGGGTAGATATCTACGCCGCCCATGCTTTTGAGGTGCCGACCACGCTTCCGGCTGGTAGTTTGCACGATCTCTTTACCATCTTCCTCTCCACATCCGGATCTGGTGGTATTCTGAACGTCGTCAATGATACCGGTGGTTCTTCAACGATCGCCAACCCTGATACTCCGGTGACTGTGGTAAGTTATCCATAGCAGTTCGTTACCACGATTGCAGGAACATAAGCCAGCAAGCTCCGATTTTAGGAATGGGGCTTGCTGGTTTTTTATGTCTTCTGCGTGATGAGGGTGGAAGGGGAGGCTGGAAGACCACAAGGGTCTTCCGTACTATAGACGTGGGCGATTTGGAAGAGGGATTTGAAGGAGAGGGAGATAGAACACCCTCCCACTGATCCTTTTACTACTCAGATCAAATCCAGCCAGACCCCGAAAAACTGTTTACACATTGGGAGCTTTTCCCTTCAAAATGTTCCTCTGCTCCTAGAAAATCTTGTCATTTGGTTGCCTATCAGGTACGCTTGAGGGAGACAAATGTTCTATCAAAGAGCATTACTGGAAAAGACGGATCGTGCTCGAAATCGGATTGGAAAGGAAACTATCATGAAGTATCTTCTCACATCGTGCGGCATGAGCAACGACAGCATTCGTAACGCCCTGGTTGATCTGCTGGGCAAATCGATCGCCGAGTCCAGTGCCCTCTGCATTCCCACCGCGGTGTACGCCTATCCTGGTGGTGCTGCCATGGCCTATCAGCTGATCCGGGGAGTGGCAGCCAGCCCCTTGTGCGAATTGGGTTGGAAGTCGTTGGGCGTGCTGGAGCTCACCGCTCTGCCCAGTATCAAAGAAGAGCAGTGGGTCTCTCTGGTTCAGGAGGCTGACGCCTTGTTGGTCGGAGGCGGCGACCCCTTTTACCTGTGCTACTGGATGCGGCGATCGGGACTGGCAGATCTCTTGCCGGAGCTTGCACAGACGGTCTATGTGGGGGTAAGCGGCGGGAGTATGGCACTCACCCCGATATCCGGAGAGCAATACGACGGCATCGATCCGCATCATTGGGGTCTGTCGGTGACGCTCGACCAAGCGGATCACCAAACTGGCAGCGATAGAGCGCTGGGACTGGTTGATTTTACGTTGTATCCACACCTGGATCATCCCTCTATGCCAGAGGCTTCCCTGACCAATCTGGAAAGATGGGCCGCCGGAGTGGATATGCCAGTGTATCTTATTGACGATCAGACTGCCATCACAGTGATCGATGGCGTCGCCGAAGTTGTCTCCGAAGGCCATTGGAAACGGTTTACGCCCTAAGTTCTGGGACAGTTTCGGATGGTTCAATGCCGCCTCTTCCGCTGCCCGTCAAGCCAGATTCGACCAGAGAGAAAATGGCTCGATGTGTTCTGAACAAATGGCAGGGTTTTTACAGTTACAGCCGTCTAGTGATTTCCGCAGACTCGTTCTGTTCTCCATCTGAGAGGAATTCGCTTTAAGCAGACAGGCACTGGTGGTAATATCTCAAGTTTTGCTCAAGTTTGCTGGATTCGCGCTTATGGAAGAGCTTTCAGAATAGACAGTCTGAAAGAGTGCATGCTATGATGGGCGAAAGGGCACGGAGAGTTATAACAAAGGCTATATGGCCTTGTTGAGGATAAAGGCCGATAGACGCATGGAAGATCTGGTTGGTATCACACTTGGTGGTTACACGCTGTTGCATCCATTGGGAAATGGTGGCATGGGAAGTGTTTATCTGGCGCAAGACCCAACCATTGGTCAGTCTGTGGCGGTAAAAGTAGTACAGAACGACAATTCCACTATCACCGCCTCTGATTCAATGACATACGGGCAGGTGGAAGACCGCTTCAGGCAGGAGGCACGGGCTGTTGCCAGTCTTGATCATTTGCATATTCTGCCTCTGTACCGTTATGGAGAGGAGGAGACGAGTGTCGGGAAACGAGCATACATGGTTATGCAATATCGTCCCGAGGGATCATTGGGAGATTGGTTCAAGGCACGAGCGAGTGGCGAACAGCAGATGAAGCCAGCGATGGTGATAAGACCAGCACCGGCAGATAAATCCAGCCTCTACGATGATGGTAGCACAAGCGAGGCAACTTCTCTGTATCCATCTAGCTATCCTGCGGACCTGCCCATGCAATGGCCGCTTGCTCTTCAGGAAACCGCTCTCTACGTGCAACAGGCGGCGTCTGCTTTGCAACATGCGCATGATCATGGGCTTGTGCATCGAGATGTGAAACCAGCAAATTTTTTGCTTCGCTTTGATCATGATGTGCTTGAGCAGCAAGCCAGGGCCTTCCTGCTGCTCTCGGATTTTGGACTGGTCAAGTCCCTTTCGTCTCAGGTCACGCCCAAAAGTATTTTAGGTACGCCGATGTATATGGCGCCGGAACAATTTTCTGGCAATGCCAGTCCAGCCAGCGACCAGTATGCGCTGGCGGTCATGACATATTTGATGCTTACCGGTCGCCATCCTTTCAATGGTGAACCTATCCATCTCATGCATCAACATCTGACCTCCGCTCCGCCTTCACCGCGCAGGTACTGCTCATCGCTTCCGCTCGCGACGGAACAGATTCTATTACGCGCGCTCGCGAAAGAGCCAGAGCAGCGTTATCCCTCGATCGCCGCGTTTTCTGAAGCATTTATCGCCAGTTGTTCTGCTAAAGAAATCCCCAGGCGTGTTTTTTTCCTTATGAATTTGTTTGCTCAGAAAACGGGCAGGCGTATGGTTCGCATTATGCGGACCAGGGAGCAAACGGTCAGCGAGGGGCAAGCAAGTGGTTTGCCCAACGCGTTTGAGGCTACTATTGTCAGGGCATCCACAGAAAAAGCAGTAGTACGGTCTGTGACGGACGAAGTGGACCGGGTGCCTAATGAAGCATCTGTTACTGGCGAACAAACCATGCAGCAAGGTGAGTGGAGGGGAGTGTCAACTACTCATCCGTTAACGGGAGAAGAGCAAGAGCCGACTGTGTCTGTGTCTGATACGTCGTCAGAGGGCAAACGCGTGGATTTCCCTACGGGAGGCAGTCAGGTTGCGACAGCAGAGGCAGACAGGGATATGAGTCGGCGCGGTGCACTTGCATGGATCGGGGGCGTTGTGATTGTGGCTGGCGCAAGCATCGCGACCGGCGCATTGCTGTATCGCAATGTTTCGCATGCCCAGGTTGCACAGTCTTCGGCATCGCCTGTGCGTACGGTGCTGCTGGGGCATCAAGCGGCAATTACCGCGCTGGCATGGTCATCGGATGGCGCACGACTCGCCTCGGGCTCAAGAGATCGAAGTATTCGCGTGTGGCCGCTTCGTAACATGCATAGTCCGCTCGTTATTGATCCGCAGATGCTTGCTATTACTGCTCTTGCCTGGAATCCGCATCACGATCAACTCGCGGCAAGCGGGATGGCAGGAGAAATTGTTCTGCTTGATGCAAGCGCTGCATCTATACAGGCAAAAAATGAGCAGGTATTTCCCCTGGCAGGCACGATCAGTAGTCTTGCGTGGAATAGTGCGGGCAGCATGCTCTTCGCTGGAACACTGCGCGCCGGTCTGCACACCCTGATGCTATCAAGCGGTCAAATGCAGCAACTCGGTTCAGCTAAAGCAGGTATTCGTTCTATGATGTTCGCTTCGAATCAACAATTGCTCGCTTTTGGTACCCAACTGGGAACTGTTGCGGTGCTGGATCTTAGCACACAAAAATGGCTGTTCCGTCAACGGTTGCATACAGGAGCGGTAACCGCACTGGCCTGGTCGTCTGATGGAACACAACTGGCCTCTGGTGGCCCTGATCAATTGCTGCAGATTGTCGATGCACATACGTGGGAGCTTAAGGCAACCTTCCAGCAGGTGAGTGCAATCAATGGGATCGCCTGGAAACCGGGCATATCACCTTTACTTGTGACCGCGCTCGCTGATGCAACGATTTGTCTTTACAACGTCGCAACTTCCACTTCCCAAATATACCAGGGACATAGCGGTCCTGTAACCGCGATTGCCTGGAGTAGCGGGGGGCTTGCGACGGGTTCTAGCGATAAAAGTGTGATTATCTGGGATCTGTAAGGTGTGGGGATTTTTCTGAAATGGGATGGGAGGGCAGGTAGTGGTTGGTGCAAATAGTAGATCGTTGAGAGATCAGCAAGCGAAGCCTAGGCGTGCCCACAAGGGGCACGCCTAGGCGAGGGGTTGCAGCATATTGAAAGGTTTTCAAGTCAGGTTAGAGAGCAATGACCACTTTTTTAGCGGATATGCCTTGTTTTTGCGCGTCTAATCCGGCCTGTATGTAGTCGAGTCCCTGGCCGAGGACGACTGGTACCGGTGCAGCGATATAGTGGCCGTGCGCGAGGGCCTGGGGCAGGAAATCTTCGTAGATAACTTTGCTGACCTCGTTGTCCATCAGGGTAGTGCCGAAGATGGATTTCGTGCGGACGTGTCTCATGCGGAACTTCACCTGTGTTGAGATATTCAATGACACAAGCCGAAGGAGGAGTGGGAACACTTGCAAACGACTGGGACGTAGAGGAAGGGTTTCGAAAGAGATGGACTGGCTGGCCGTTGAGACGAATTTGTTGCCGTTGCAGGCGTGGACGATAGCGGAGCAGAAATCGTTTGACCCTGTGCCGATGGCGAGTGCTCCGGCGATGGTTCTGCCTTTGAGGGCCTCGATGATATCGTGGACAACGGTCTTATTATTGTAGTCGAAGGCCTGGCTTGCGCCAAGTTTCTTGACGTAGTCGAAGTTGCGTGGGGAGGATGTGGTGATGACCTCGTAGCCAGCCGCGACGGCAAGCTGGATGGCATTGCTGCCTACGCTTGTTGAGCCGCCCCAGATGAGAAGGGTCTGACCGGTGGGTTTTGGCGTTATGGAGGGATACTGTAGCGCGAGCTGATCTTTCTGAAACAGGCCGCAAGCCGCGGTGGACAGGGCCAGGGGAAGAACTGCGGCGTTTTCGTAGGGCATGGTGCTGGGGATTGGCGCAGCCATGTGGGCGAGCACCACGGTGTATTCCTGAAAAGATCCCTCCGCTGAGCTGTTGCGTTTTTTATCTGTGCCCACAGCATGCGCAAGAACACGATCACCCACGGAGAAGCGCGTGACAACTGTGCCGACCTCGACGACTTCGCCAGCGAGATCTGAGCCGAGGATGAAGGGGTACTTGATCCAGGGGAAGATGAGGTTGCCGATTAGCTGTATGATCCAATCGATGGGATTGATGGCGACCGCGTGGTTTTTGACGACAATTTCGCCCTGCTGTGGATGGATGTATGGCGCGGGTTTCACTTCAAGTTCTGTTTGTACGGTTGTTAGCCAGGCAGCTGTATTAGTTGGCATGTTCGTTTGTTTTCCTCTTTTTATCTTCCACAATAAATGTACCGCCAGCGGCTTCAGCCAGTTGTGATCCAAAGAGTGCGGCGGGGGTATATGCTCCTGGTTGGCCTTTGCCCGCGAGTATCTGTTCGGCGACAGTCGCTGTAACCGTGCTGGTGAAGACCATGGCGTCACCGGTACGCATCCAGCCTTCTTGATAGGTTCCGTCGGGCCATTGAACATAGGCATGCCCCCACGAATACTCTCGTGGGCGTGCGCGCGGGGAGATTTTCGCGCGGGCAAGACGGCGTTTCGCGATAGTGCGGAGCGGTGTTATGTGCGATAGGGCGCTGGCGATTGGGAAAATCAGGTGGACGAGAGGACCGGTTGGTATCTCACTGGAGGCGGAGAGCACGTTGGGAGCTCCACTTGCTCGCTGGGCCGCGACCAGTTCACCAAATGGAACGCTAGTGGAGGTCACATGTGAGCCATCAGGAGGGGTATTAGTGATTGGGCTGCTACCAACGCGGTTGCGCACGAGGCGGCCATTTTTGTAATAGCGTCCGCCGTAGGGCAGGCCATCAATGATAGTTGAGGCCAGAGATTCACCGAGCACTCCCGCTTCAAGTTCAAGGGAGGCCAGCGCGTCTGTGCGCACGTGTTCAGGGGTGGGGTGATCCTGACACAGCTTTACAACGACGCTTTCGGTTGCCAGCACGCCGAATCCGGCACCGGTTACCAGTATGCGGCCAGCAGCGATTGCTTGCTGATGCAGATCAAGCAGAGCGGATATGGAGATCACGTCGTTTGCCAGATCGATGTAGTGGCTATATGGGAGGCAAGCGCGAGCAATGAGTACAGTGGTTTCGGTGAAAGGGCCGATGGTGTTGATGACCATGGCAGGCCGTTGCTGACTGATCCTGGTCGCGGCCTCCTGAGGGGAAGCGGCGATGATGGTTTGTAGGTTTTTATCATGGCTGGTGGTCAGCTGATGCAGGCGTTCTTCGTCACGCCCAACCAGCACGGGCATGATGTTGTGATCAATGAGATGAGCGGCCACAGCGCGCCCTACGTGGCCGGTTGCGCCCAAAATCCATACCTCGTTTGTTTTATAATTTTGTGACATACTGTCTTCCTTGCTTAAAGTAGCGACATGTTGATGCGAAGGCATCAAGTTGTTACAATAGAGAGTGTAGCCTGAATAGGAATAGCAGGCAAGCATCAAATAGCGTTTATTGTTATGTATGCAACACAGAGGGAAAGATGTCGCACGAAGAACAGATCGACTTGCGCATTCGACGCACGCATAAGTTTTTGCAAGAAGCCATGATTGAACTGATCAATGAGCGAGGGTTCGATGCCATCACCGTGGGCGATATTGCTGAGCGGGCCATGATCAACCGAGCGACGTTCTACCGTCATTACCAGGATAAATACGATCTGGTGGCGAAGATTTTTGAGGAAACCACGAGTGAACTGGTGGAGAATATGAAGCCCATCGACAAAGACACCGATTATATGGAGACGGAGAACCCACCAGATATCTGGGTGCAGTTATTTGAGTATTTCGCTAGTCACGCTCCTCTCTATAGAGCGATGCTGGGGAAAAACGGCAGTTCGTGGTTTGCCGCCAGGATGCGTGAGCACACCATCAAGGTCATGCTTGAGCAAGAGAAACAGTGGAAGCAGCAGATGGAATCCAGGCAAGCGATCGATGCAGCGATGCCGCAGGAGCTGCCTGCCATGCAACTCTCGCATGTGCTAATCGGCACTATCGTCTGGTGGTTGGAGAGCGAAAAGAGCTATACGCCCAGACAAATGGCGACATGGTTCCACCGTTTTGCGTTTTATGGCTATCTCGCGGTACTGGGATATACAGAGACAGCGAAGGAGACTAAACAAGCGATTCAGGTTTTAGATTAGTCTGATGTGTGTTGAGATGAGGAAGCTTATTCTATTGCGTTGTCACTCTGCATGTAGCCAGATGCGCATTTCACCAGATGCTCTCTGGCCCCACAGATAATATGGAATTGCCGTCAACGCATATGGCCTCGATACAGGTGGTTGTGGACGATACAGCGTATCACTCCAATCAGTGGTTTCCAACGCCTGTACTTCACCTCGCAATACCGTAGTTCCTGTCAGTACATCCGCTATGAAATGCTTTTCAAAGTATGCGTCCTCCGGCACTACGATTTGATGCAACGGCAAGGCATTATCGCTAGTTTCTACACAGTAGACCAGTGGACCTGATCGTAAGGCGACAGTACCCACATCTTCGCGCACCGCTGGATGGGGATAGATGTGTTCGACAGGCATGTTCATGCGCAATAGCAGGCTTTCGCCCGATTGCCACTTACGAACGATGTGCGCGTATCCTTTGTGCATTTCATAGGGAACATCTGCCCCCGCGATCGTCAAATGTGCATCACGACACCAGCCAGGAATACGCATATACAATCCGAATTCGCCTGGCTCATCCAGTTCAACTTCAAAACGCACCGTGTCACCCCAGGGATAATCCGTCTTCTGGTGCAACGTAACATGGTGTTTACCTACGGAAAACGTACTGGTACACTGCGCATAGAGATGTACGAGAATATCCGTCTCAGTGACACTATAGAGGTAGTTTCCTAACGAGAGTAGCAACCGAGCAATATTTGGTGGACAACAGGCGCAGGTGAACCATGGCTGTCGATGATGTTCGCCTGCACTTTGCAAGGGATTGACATAGAAAAACGTCGTACCACCGCTGCCAATGCCACTCAACACGCCATTGTAGAGTGCTTGCTCCAGTACATCGGCGTAGCGATGGTCCGCATCCAATCGCAATAAGCGCTGACTCCACATTACCAGGCCGATGGCAGCACATGTTTCAGCGTACGCAGCAGAGTTGGGAAGGTCATAGTCGGATGTAAAACCTTCGTTGCCGCCAGAAGAACCAAGGCCGCCGGTAATGTAGAGGCGTTTTGAGCATAGATGACTCCAAATGCGTTTGCAGATCTCATACAAGCTTTCGTCTTCTACCTCATAGGCGAGATCAGCGATTGCGCTGAGTAAATACATTGCTCGTACGGCATGTCCCACAATTTCGTTTTGTTCACGCACCGGAACATGAGATTGATTATACTCATAGGTCTGGTGCCCAAAATTGTCTGGCGACTCTCCACGTGCTTGCGCCTCGATATCAAAATAATGCGGACGTTTCCCGCGTTCCTCCACAAAGTACTTGCTCAGATGCAGATATCTCGGCTCTCCTGTCACGTGATACAATTTGATCAAGGCAAGCTCGATCTCCTCATGTCCGCAATATCCATGCTTTTTTCCCTCTTGCGGGCCAAACGTCGCATCGATATAATCGGCATAACGACAAAGTGCGTCTAAAAGCGTTCGTTTCCCGGTTGCCTGAAAATGGGCCACCGCGGCCTCAATCATATGCCCGGCGCAGTACAGCTCATGATAATCGCGTAGATTTGCCCAGCGTCGTTCGGGTTCAACCTGAGTAAACCAGAGGTTGAGATAGCCATCTGGCTGCTGTAGTGTCAGCAAAAACGCGATAGCCGCGTCGACGCACATCTCCAGTTGAACATCTGGATGCGTTGCCAGACTGTAACTGGCGGCCTCTATCCATTTGGAAAGATCCGATTCCCAGAACACATAGGGGATGGGGTCCATGCCCGCATGCCAGTTTTGCCGAAAAGCAGTAAAGTGTCCATCTTGCTGCATATGCTCATAAATCGCGGGCAACGTCTGTGCTCGAATCGCTTGAAGCTTCGGCCCCCAAAACCCACCCTCGAACCGCGTAGCCGTGTGTGCAACAGGCGATGAACGTAACGGTGCAGATGCATTTCCTTGAGTATCAGTATTGGATGATATGCTCATTGTTGTCCTTCCGCTAGACTCTGACTACGCTTTGTTTCATGATAGCATATAAGAAAGCCGAGCTTTGCACCTTTGTTCATCGGGTACTTATCTGGCTTGCTCTTTCGTGTATTGTGCGACATGAGGCGCGAGCCATCCTCGCTGCTCAAGTGCGTCAATCAAGCGGACATATGGCTCTTGAAATCGTTTAGAGCGATCAGGCCTGGGATCGATCACCTCGCGCGTACGCGACATCCGGTGGGCAACTTCAGCCAGTTTTTGTCCTTCGGAGGCCGCCAATATCGCCATGCCCAGTGCTGGTTCGGCGTTTTGTGGTATGCGTACAGGCCTGCCGAGTATGTCAGCGCGCAACTGGCACCAGTACTGGTTACGCGCTCCACCGCCGGTCAGACTGAGGTCTCCGCTGGTGGGAGCACCAAGCATAGCGAGATAATCGAGACTCAAGCGTTCTATATAGGCCACTCCTTGAAGGAGCGCGGCAAAAAGGTCGGCCTCGTCCGCTGGCTCACCGAGGAAAAAGCGCCGGGCGTCGGGTTCGCTGAAAGGGAAACGTTCACCCGCAGAAGCAAGTGGATACACGAGTACGCTCGCAGGCTCATGTTTTGTGGCCTGGAGGCTGAGCGTGTCAAAGTCTCTGCCAGGGAAATAGACACTGAGTACACCGGCTCCCGTGCCCGATGCTCCACCGGGTAACCATCCACCATCCGGAGAACGATGAGAATACATCACTCCAGCTGGATCACGTATGAGCTCCTGGGTGACTCCTTTGAAGGCGAGCGTTGTGCCAAGTACAACGTTCCAACTGCCGACGCTCAGAGCGCCTGCACCAATCTGAGCAGCGCAACTGTCGGTCATACCAGCAATGACGCTGGTACCTTCTGGAATACCCGTCTCTACTGCTGCCTGTCTGCATACCGTGCCAAGACGAGTGCCAGAAAGGACAACCTCAGGCAGGATGTCCTCGGGTATATTAAGCTGGGCGAACACTTCATACGGCCAACGCATATTGATCAGATCGTAGCCCATTTTCAATGATGAGCTGGTATCGGTGGCAACCTCGTGTCCAAGCAGGCGACGATTGATAAAGTCTGTCTGGTGGGACACGATGATGTTCGTGCGTGGGTTACCCTGTGGAGAGATCAGCATGTCATGGTACTCATGGAGCAACCAGAGCAATTTCGGCAGTGCCCACGACGGTTGCATATGATAGCCCAGAGACGACCAGACGCTCTGTCCGACCTCATTCACACGGAGAGCCTCTTCGATAGCCCGGTTATCATCATGCATGAGTCCCATGGTGAGTGGTTGCCCTTGTCGGTCCATGAAAAGGATCGTGCCGGATGTACTATCGACGGCCACACCACTGATTGTTCGATCGGAGAGATGGGCAAGAGTGGCGCGACAGGCGCGCGCGAGCGCTTGCCACCAGTGCTCAGGATTCTGCTCGTGTCTGGGACCTGTGCGTGTACTATCCAGCTGTTGCGAGTCAGAAGCGAGTACCTCGCCAAGACTACTTACCGCGATCGCGCGTACACTTTGTGTTCCAACGTCAAGCCCGAGCCAGATATCATCTGATGCTCTCGATTGCATGGTCGCTCCTTGTTTTTCTATGCCGATTTCCAACAATGGTACCACGGCGAATCGGGATACCGCGATGAATCGGGTATGTACATCATGCGTCAAGTTCTGGTCCGAGGTGCGGAGTTGTTCCCACAGTTACGGTATGACCGCTATTTTGATGCCTTCACCGCTGGCAGCTTTATCGATAGCCGCTTGCGTCTCATGCAATGAAAAACGATCGGTAACCATATCCTCGACTGCAATACGACCCGATTCAATAAGTTGTAGGGCCACCTGATAATCAGCACGGCGTGAATTAGCGGTGCCAGTCACTTGCAGTTCTTTATAGTGGATGAGGTTGGCTTCGATCTCGGCCCAGCCTTTGGCGGCGAAGCCAGCGAAGAGGTTGATGTACCCCCCCTGGCGAGTCATATTGAGCGCATCATTCACGATCTGCGGCACTCCGATACAAATGATAGTTGCATCGACCCCCAGTCCTGCTGTAGCGTCATTAACGATGGTGGCAAGATCTTCTTTTGTAGGGTCAACGACGATGTGCGCACCGAAATGGGTGGCAACATCGCGCCTGGAGACGGAGGGGTCACTGACGATAACAGTACGCGCGCCCGCCAGTAGCGAGAGTTGCAGGTGAAAAAGGCCAATTGGTCCTGAACCCATAATAAGCACCGTTGAATTCAAAGCAATGCGCGAGCGATGGTGACCATTGACGCAGCAGGCCAGGGGCTCCGCCAGGGCCAGGAACTCGGAGGGCAGATCACTTTGCGCAACGAAGAGATTGCCCGCCGCCACCGCGTTGGCGGGTACACGCATATACTCGCTCAAGCCTCCTCGTATAGCGTAGCCCACAATCTCCTGGTAGGGGCAGATGTTCTCCATGTCGTTCTGACAATAGTAGCAGTGGTGACATGCAACCACTGGTGCCATGGCAACTGGAGCGCCCACATCGTATCCCTTCACATTGCGACCCACAGTATGCACATACCCTGCCACTTCATGACCGAGAATGGTGGGTAGCGGCACGCCTTTTGTCTTTTCACCACGGAAAATGCGCACATCGGTGCCGCAAATAGTGTTCGCTCCAACCCTGACAAGCACCTCGTCGGGTCCAATAGCAGGCACCTCAACATCCATCATCTCTATCTGCCCTGGTTTCTGAAATATAGCTGCTAGCATCATTTCTTCCTTTTCCGCTCTCTATCAATCAACCATCGTTGTTTATATGTCTTTGCTTTGTGCTCTATGCTGGGCAACATCATGCATCAAGTGACGCATCTGATGATACGTTTCGATATATTTTTCTAGATAGAACTGATATTCCTGGTGTCTCTTCGCATCCGGTTCAATGCGACCGGCGCTGTGAACCATGTGCTGCGCCGCCTGTTGGATGTCGGGATACATACCGGCCCCAACCGCTGCCAGGATCGCCGAGCCGAGCACCGCGGCATCCGGTACTTTAGTAAATGTGATGGGGAGATTGCTGACATCGGCATGGATCTGCATCCACATGCGGCTTTTGAGTGGTCCTCCGCTGGCGACAATCTGTTGCGGCTGAAAACCATACGTGCGCAATGTGCGGAAGATGAGTTCCGTGCCATAACAAATACCTTCGATGATGGCGCGATAGATATGCACCGCATCATGTTTCAGCGTCAGTCCCCAGATCATGCCGCGTGCGTCTGGATCGGTATAGGGTGTGCGATTGCCTTGCCAGTGGTCCACGACAAACAGACCATCAGAGCCGGGGGCTATATGTTCGGCGCGTTCATTGAGCAGGTCATAAAGTTCAAGCCCTCTGCTCTTAGCCTCATCGTTCAGGCCGCCACAAAGGTTGTCGCGAAACCACTTTACGATCGAACCTGTTGAGACCTGGCCTCCTTCCACAACATAAAGGCCACGCACAACAGCGTCGGTGAAGGAACCAAAGAAGCCCGAGCCGTAAAGAGGAGTTGTCGATTCCCCGAAGATAGCATGTGATGAACCAGTGATGAGAGCAATTTTGCCGGGGGCCAGCACATCCATGCCTATAGTACCTACCATGGCATCTCCCCCACCCTCGGCGACCGGGGTGCCGGGGCGTAAGCCCAATTCCGCGGCAGCCTGTCGACTCAAACCTGCTACGACTGTGCCCATCTCCAATACGCGTGCTGGAAATTTATCGAGTAGATCCTCCAATCCGATCGCCTGGTAGAATGAGCGCGAAAATCCGCCACTATCGCGATCATAATACCAGCGCAAGCTGGCGATATTGATGCTCGTCGTCCATTCGCCAGTCAAGCGGTAGATCAACCAATCAGCGTACTCACAGATGTGATGGGCGGCGTCATATACTTGCGCTTCATGCTCTTTCAACCAGAGGGCTTTGCAAGGCATCCACTCAGCGGAAACGCTGCCACGGCCATTATATTTAAGCGCGGGGTCTCTGGTTTCGGCGATGCGTCGTGCCTGGTCAGCGGCACGAACGTCCATCCACAAAATCGCTGGACGCAATACGTGGTTATATTCATCAAGAGCCACGACGGTACAGGTTGTGGCATCCAATGAAATACCGGCAATGGACTCGGGAACAATGGCATGTTTACTCATCGCCTCGCGCACGGCTAGCACCAGAGATGACCACCACTCGTCAGGGTCTTGCTCCGCCCAACCTGAATGTGGATGGCTGAGGGAGTAAGGACAACTCGCGAAACTTATAGGGGTACCTTCCTGATCAAATATGCCGACACGTATACTCTCCGTACCGCCATCAATGCCCATAAAGTAAGGACCATTTTGCATCATCCGGGCTCTCCTTCGTGCGAAAAGCATTGCGCGTCGTTGCGCAATGCATCTGTGTTTCATCAATAACAAGATTTGCGCTCGTAATCTTATTTTTCGGACCTGCACTGTCGATGTTCATTGCGATAGCATGGAAATGAATGTGAAAAGAACAACATGAATTGTTTCAACTAGAACAAATTTAACATATTAATCGTATCAATTCAAGGCTAGCTGTGATAAAATTGCTTTTTAGAACACTGATATGTTACGCTGCTGATTGTGGTAGAACAAGTGCCGCTATAATTCATACATCGAGGATATTTATGGAGAAGATACGCCAGAGCACAACTGAGCGCCACACACGACTCATTGCCTTACTCAAGGCGCATGGCTATTGCTCAGTGCTCGAAGTGAGTCGCATACTGGGCGTCTCTGCAATGACTATTCGGAGAGACCTGCATGCGCTACAAGAAAAACGTATCGTCGAGGTA
Source organism: uncultured Dictyobacter sp. (assembly GCA_964657925.1). Classification (GTDB taxonomy): domain Bacteria; phylum Chloroflexota; class Ktedonobacteria; order Ktedonobacterales; family Ktedonobacteraceae; genus Dictyobacter. Next base: position 16,886 of record CAZZWK010000046.1, on the reverse strand, counting down.
ACCTATGGGGGGGCGCGTTTCATTGCTTCAGAGCAAAGTGAAGCACACTTCAATGTGCGCACTCATGAACATGCCGGGGCGAAACAGGCTATTGGTAGGAGGGCGGCTGAAACATTTATCGAGGAGGGGGATGTGATCGGTATTGATAGCGGAAGTACAACGCTAGAGGTCGCTCGTGCATTGCCGGATATTCCTCTAACGGTGGTAACCAATTCGCTCCCCGTCGCCACTATTGTGGCACGAAATCACAAGCACCAATTGATTGTACTGGGGGGTATGCTGCAATCTACTTCCAATTATTTTTATGGTCGGCAGGCTATCGCCGAGTTGCATACTCTGTACTTCAACAAACTTTTTCTCGCCAGCAGCGGACTGCTCATCCCCGAAGGACTGTCTTCGTCCTACCTCTCCGATGCCGAAATGAAACAGGCAATGATCAAATCGGCGCGCAAAGTCGTTTTGTGTATGGATAGCAGTAAAATAGGATGCGTCTTTCTCGCGCATTTCGCTGCTCTTTCCGTGATCGATGCGCTGGTAACCGATGATGCAATCGGGCAAGAGAGCCGTAAGGCGATCGAAGAGCAAGATATCCAGGTTTTAACAACATCTATTGCAGAACATGAGTCTGATAGAGCGATGGTCTGATCCTGACTTCTATAGATAAAGGATAGTATAGATAGATTGGTTGCCGGGGTGCATATGGCAGTTCCTATACGGGCAGCGGTGGATATATTCAATCTACTGGTCGATCAATCTTCCACAGGCGGATAAATCCAGCCTCTACAATAGTGTTCCTATAGGAGATTATGAGTGAGCGCGATATGGACAGCCTGGGTACGTGAATAGACATCTAGTTTTGCATATATGGTACGCAGATGGGCATGAACAGTGAAAGAGCTGAGATTCAGTTGTTCAGCTATTTGCGTATTGGTCAGTCCTTGCGCGAGCAAGCGTAATACTTCCATTTCGCGTTTTGTGAGGGTAGGGGGTGAAGCGGTTAATGGCTCGGAACTGGAATTTGGTGGTGGGGTAGAAGAACTGGTTTCGTGCGGCTTTGAGAGCACCTCGCTGGCTGTTGTGTTGCGTCCCTCGTCGAAGAGCGATTGAAAGGTTGCGGTGCCAAGTGTGGTATGAAGAGATGAAACGCATGCTTCGTACTGCTGGCGATCGATAACGGGTTGGGGAATGCCCATCTCTTGCCGAAGCCGGTCGGCTGTGCCAAATAGGCGAGTGGCCCATGGTGCTTCGTCCGCGATAGCGGCAATCGTTGCTAATTCTTCCAGACCCATGGCTGTAAGTAAACGGCTATGGGCGTTTATGGCGCGCAAGAGACCACGCTTCGCTATAGCGTGTGCTTCATTTTCATTGTGCTGCACGCGTACGAGACGTGCGAACCATATCTCAGCCCAGGCGATACCTTGCTCGTCGCCAACTTCGTGGCGCAAACGTAGGCTTTCCGTGAAATAGGTGTGTGCCTCATCTAGCTTACCTGCGCGCAACGAAAGCAAGCCGAGAAAGCCCAGCGCCTCAGCGACCTGGGTACGAATACCCATAGCGCGATAGTGTGCCGCACTCCCTTCGAGCAATACGCGCGCCTCATCGTGTCTATCTTCAAAAAAGGCTACTTCTCCCAAGAAGAGATGCGACCAGAGTGAGAAGAATTGTTCATCCTCCTGTTCACAGATGTGGATTGTCTTTATGAGCCATTCTCTGCTCTCAGCATAGCGTCCTTGCCAGAGCGCGATATAGCCAGCGCGGTGAAACGAATACCCCTGCAACCAGGCTTTGCCCCAGGCGGGAAAGGTGGCTCCAGGTTCCTGGACGAGCAGCAATGCCTCGGTAATTGCTTCGTGTGCGGTTATGAAATCGTCCTTCATAAGCAGTGGCAACAAGAGCATCCAGAGGCCGGTAATGACATATTGACGGTCCTGTAGCTGTCGTGCCAACGCCAGCCCCTCTCTACACACCAACTCACTGCGCTCATCACGTAGCATCGAGAGGAGACCGCCATAGACTCCCAGGGCCCAGGCACGCGCTGATGATATTTCGTTTGCGGTCTCTTTGAGCGCGTGGGCCAAAAAACGTGTCCCTTCTCTGAGATAGAATTGATTATAGCTATAGCCCCAGATCAGCCAGAAAATACTGAGTCCACCCGCAAGTTTCAGGGCTGATTCTGCATCATTTTCTTGCAAGAAGAATTGCATAGCGGCGCGCCAATTCCACTGCTCACGTACATAGCGTTCAATCAATGCCTGCTGGTCATGCCCAAATGCTTTTCTGCGATTCTGTTCTGCCCATTGGAGATAATAGCGAGCATGGGTTTGTTGGACCTGTTCGCGTTCTCCACAAGCTTGCAAGCACTCAAGACCGAACGCACGAATTGTTTCGAGCACGGTAAAGGTGTTTTCCTGCTGATCCTGTTCCCCGCGTGCAAGCAAGCTTTTATCGAAGAGGGACGAGACACTCTCCAAAACGCCAGCCGCATCCTCGCCGAGCAGTTGTGAAAGTTTTTCGACCGCTTCAAGGGTAAATCCACCGACGAAAATACAGACTCTGCGAAAGAGATGTTGCTCTTTGTGCGTTAAAAGATCATAGCTCCATTGGATTGTATGAAATAGGGTCTGGTGACGCGGCTCCATATCTGGAGTCCCATTGGTCAGTATAGCGAAACGGTGATCGAGACGAACAAGCAGCATAGCAGGAGGAAGAATTTTGATACGCGCCGCCGCCAGTTCGAGTGCCAGAGGCAAGCCATCCAGGCGGGTACAGATGTCAACGATGGTAGACACGTTTTGTGCGGTAAGCATAAATGAGGGTTTATGCATACGAGCACGTTGTACAAACAACATGATGGATGCGTTGTGAGCGATAGCGTCTGTATCGATGGTGTGCCGGTCGATCAACCCTCCCTCTACAGGCGATGGCACAGCCAAGGGAAGAACAGTATACTCATGTTCTTCTTTTACATGCAACAACTCGCGGCTGGTCACCAGCAAGGTGAGATGAGGGCAGAGAGCGAGCAGGTCCACGAGTTGGGTAGCCGAGGAGAGGACCTGCTCAAAGTTATCGAGAACAAGGAGAACCTGCTTCTCTCGCAAATACATATGTACTGTTTCGAACAGGGAAGACGTGGTTATTTGTAGATGAAGTGCCTGGGCAAGAGCAGGCATGACCAGCGTTTCATCATGGACGGCGGCAAGAGAAACGAAACAGACGCCATGCCGATAGTTCTGCGCCATGTCGCGCGCAACCGCGATTGCCAGGCGTGTCTTGCCCACCCCGCCGACACCTGTTAGCGTCAGCAAACGTACCTCTGGGCGCATGAGACACGCGCAGATGGAGCGCATGTCTTCGTCCCGCCCGACAAAGGAGGTGAGGGCAACCGGTAATGGCGCGAAAAGCTCTGAAACTGGGGCTGAATCAACCACTTTATATATCCTTTAGTAAAAGAAAGAGCGGAAGACATCTTGCATGGGTCTCCGCGTATTAGGAGTGTGTTGGTAATATGTTGGGTGCCCTTACCGCACCGTCATAGTATACTCTCTCCATGCAATACTGGTAAAGCAAGCAATTTAAGATATGACGATCAACACTCCTACTCGTACAGCCCGGTGCTGCCAATATTGGGCGGGCTTGTATTTTTCTGCGCTCTGCTCTTGACTTTCACGCGACGTGAAAGTTTATACTGTGTCTAACACAGATTGCACCAGTACAGCAGGGTATCTCTATCTCTTACATGTCTCTATCGATAATGAGGAGCAACCCGGCCCGTGTTCAAAATTAGTGACTTCTCAAAACTGAGCCAGGTGTCAATGCGAACACTGCGCTATTATGACGAGATCGGGCTGCTGAAACCCGAACATGTTGATAGCTCGACTGGCTATCGCTACTATCTGGTCGAACAACTTTCTCGGCTTCAGCGTATCCTCGCGCTCAAGGATCTCGGCTTTGAGCTGGCCCAGATTGTGCAGGTGCTGGACGAAGATCTTCCTGTTGAACAATTGCGTGGCATGTTGCGCCTCAAACAATATGAGATACAACAACGTGTGCAGGCAGAGCAAGAGCGGCTCGCGCGTATAGAGGGCCGCCTCAAAGGACTCCAAGCGGGTGGTGCACACTTCTCTCATGAGGTTACGCTTAAAAAAGTACACGCGCAGATTGTAGCTTCCACGCGAACGGTGGCCGCTAATTTCACGCAGAAAAATCAACGTGCAAGCGAGTTACTTGAGATGCTCAAAAAGAATGGAGTGCGACAGACGGATCATCTCTTATTTATCGAGGACGAGGATGGTTATCACGAAAACGATATGAACATGGTCGAAATCGTGGTGCCCATTGGAAGTTTTTCGATCGGTAATATTGTTGAGCGCAGTAGCGGTCGTATTACTATTCGCGAACTCCCGGCTGTCAATACGATGGCGACGTTACTCTATCATGGTAATCCCTACAGCCTGGGGGAAGCCTACCAGCCACTGGGCGCGTGGATAGGGGCCAATGACTATGTCATTAGTGGATCTTGTCGCAAAGTGTGCTTGCAGCGTGAAGGAGACCTCGATGCTTATATTACCGAGATCCAATTTCCGGTTGAAAAGAGGGATGCGCATAAACAGAACTTTTCGTACACTAGCAAGCAGAACATAGCACAGGCATTTCAGCATGCTGAAATGCTCCCGATATCTCTATCCTTGCTTACACGCTCCGAATAGCGCATACGTTTTATGTGGCCCTTCGGAATTTTTTTATGGTTGCTGGCCTATATGTCTATACCATTAAAAGGAGCAGTCTGCTTATTCCGAACCCCAACGCTGCTCTGGCCTGCGCGCCCGTAAGGGGACGCGCCTACGCGAGCGTTTAGGGGTTCGGGAAGGAGAACAGATTATGAGTGTTGTGAACACTTCTACCCAATCGCCTGTCTCTCAGCCTGCTGGTTCGCGCGCAGGCAATCGCGTTCTCGCGGCCTTGCAAAGCCTCGGGCGTTCCCTCATGTTGCCGGTCGCGGTCCTGCCTGTGGCGGCTTTGTTGCTGCGTCTGGGGCAACCCGATATCTGGCAGGCGTTGCTGCATAACCCTGCTGCGACCGGTGCCCCTTTTATCGCGGATGCCGGTGGTGCTATATTTAACAACCTGCCTATGATCTTTGCCGTCGGCATTGCATTCGGTCTCGCGGGAGGAGAAGGTGCCGCAGCCCTGGCTGGTCTCGTCGGATTTCTTATCTTTAATGCTGTGTTCAACGATTTCAGTCCTCTGGGTAAGGGAGCACATAACAATAATATGGATGTGCTCTCAGGCATCCTCATGGGTCTGGTGGCCGCTGGATTCTATCGTCGCTATCATACCCTTCGCCTACCTGATTACCTGGGCTTTTTCGGTGGACGCCGCTTTGTGCCAATCATCACTGGTCTTGCTGCAGTTGTACTTGGTGTTATTTTCGGCGCTATCTGGCCGCCGATCCAGAATGCGCTGCAGGCCTTTGGTACCACGATTATCGGGCTTGGCCCTTTTGGCCCTGGTATTTACGGATTTTTTAATCGTCTGCTCATCCCTTTAGGTTTGCATCATGTCCTCAATAGTTACATCTGGTTCCAACTGGGCACGTACAATACCCCGCAAGGACCTGTGCATGGTGATCTCTTACGCTATTTCGCGGGTGATCCTAACGCGGGACTCTTCGAGTCTGGTTTCTTCCCAATCATGATGTTTGGGTTGCCCGCTGCCTGCCTGGCAATGATTCGGCAGGCTCGTTTCCCCAAAGTTGCCGCTGGTATTCTGCTTTCGGCGGCCTTCGCATCTTTTCTTACCGGTATTACCGAACCCATTGAGTTCGCGTTCATCTTCGTCGCGCCTGGACTCTTCGTCGTGCACGCTTTCCTAACCGCAACCGCGCTTTTTGTCTGCGCTCTGCTCAATATTCATATGGCCTTCGGTTTTTCCGCCGGATTGATCGATTATTTGCTCAACTTCGGCGCGAAAAACACCACGAATCCTCTGTTGTTGTTGCTGGTCGGTGTGGTCTACGGCGTGATCTACTACTTCGTCTTTAGTTTCGCCATCAAAATCTTCAATCTTGGGACGCCAGGACGAGGCGAGAGTTCTACTGGTCTTGCCGCCGACTGGATTTTACCCGAAAGCCAGCGCGGACCCGCTCCGGCCAAGAAAAGCAAAACCAGCACAGCCAGCGATGTTGACAAGAACGATACGTTGGCCGCACAGGTGATTGATGCGTTGGCGGGTGGCGAAAATATCGAAAGTGTCGAGGGTTGTATTACACGCCTGCGTCTCTTCATCAAAAATCCTGAGTTGGTCGATGAGGCACGCTTGAAGGGTCTGGGTGCCTCCGGTGTCATGAAGCAAGGGAATACGGTGCAGGTTGTCATGGGTATGCAATCAGATGATATCGCCAGCCGCATGAAACGCTTGATGCAGGAGGACGTGCACGTTTCGGCCAGAGAATAATGCTGGCAGGTGTTTATGCATCAGATTCATATATGCTGGGGACATATGCGCCTGATGCAGCGTTGGAGATTAGAATTTAGAATAAGGATCATGTGAAGAAGCAGGAATATCTTTATAGCAGGAAAGAGATATGACAACAATACGTGTTTTAGCACCACTGGATGGAACGGTGCTGGATTTAGCAGAGGTACCTGATCAGGTATTCGCGCAAAAAATGGTGGGAGATGGCCTTGCCATCGATCCATCGGGGTCGCTAGCGGTGGCACCGGTGACAGGAACATTGCGCAAGCTTTTTCCGGGTGGTCATGCTTTTGGCATTGCCACCGCTTCAGGGGCAGAACTTATTGTACACATCGGCCTCGATACGATCGAGCTCAAGGGAAAAGGTTTCAGCAATATCGCGCAAGAGGGTCAATACGTCGAGGTTGGCACACCTATCGTGCGCTTTGATCTGCCAACCATCGAACAAGAGGGAAAAGTGGTTATCAGTCCCGTTGTCTCTTCGGGAGGTGGTCGCATCGTGGAGCGTGCAAGCGGCACCGTACGTGCCGGACAGGACGTACTCTTTGTATTGGAACTATAAACTGCACCGGGCTATGGGCAAAGACATGGACAGGGATGCTATAGGCATCCGTGTTCAGCTTGTTTGCTCGCGTTCAGGCCTCCTTAGAGGTCCGTAGGAGGGAGTATCTACTGATAGGCATCGTCCTTGTATCACATGGGCTGCTGGCAGATGGTTTGAAAGACGCGGTAGAGATGATCGCTGGCCCACAAACGCACTTGCAAACCGTGGGTATGCAGCCGGGTACCACGATTATCAGTTTACGCGCGATGATTGAGCAAGCCGTAACCGACGTTACGAGCGATGGTGGTGTGCTCGTGCTTGTCGACATTTTGGGAGGAAATCCCGCCGACGCAAGTTCATACCTGGCGCGACGTGGTATCCAGGTTATCTGCGGCGTGAATCTTCCGATGCTGCTGGAACTACTTATTCAGCGTGAGCATTTATCACAACGAGAACTCACTACAATCGCTTTACAAGCAGCAAGACAGAGTGTTATCAATCTCACCGAACAGTTGACTCAGCACGACTAATCGTTGGTGACATCAAAAAGAGAGAAAGAGTCCGCTCAGGCAGATGAGTGGTGGCTAGATACGAGAACATCGTTTCTGCCTGAATAACCAGGGAAAAGAGGATAGATTCTTGGCTACATCGAATGAAGTGGTGGTTTCACACAACACTGGTTTACACGCTCGGCCCGCCGCGATATTTGCGAAGACAGCCGTTACCTTTTCCTCCACGATCCAGCTCGAAAATTTAACGAAGGGAACTGAGCCAATCAACGCTAAAAGCGTGCTTCTCATCCTCTCAGCAGGTATTCAAATGAACGACCGACTGCGTATCAGCGCGGACGGCATCGATGAAGACGCGGCGGTACATACCCTCAGTCGTCTGATTACCTCAAATTTTGAGGTAAAAGAGTAATGTGCTGACCAAAATTGTCTGTTAGGCACGTTTTACTTTTCAAGATCATGCAACTGGTCCGCGTGTTCTTCCAGATGACCAACCATGAATTCATCAACGATGCCTGCCAGGTCCATGACGCCTCGGGCCTGATGTTGACCCCGTGCCAACCAGTCCGCCGCGGTACGCTCTTGTGAGTCTGTACGGTCCCGTTCGATCGCCGCTATGCGCCCGGCATCGGATTTGACGCGCCCAAATGGTACAGTATCCGGACTATGAGCATCGATTACTTTTCTCGCTTGCTCAATCCAATAAAGAGTGCCCCCGCAGAGTGTTCCTGCTAGGATTGTAGGAGCATTGGCAGGAATTAGTAGCAATATGCTTCGTGAAAGACTGGAAATAAGGCTGAACATTCTTGATGATTCTTGACAGTGTGGTATATACGGTGGTATTGTTGATATTAAATACTGCCGTATATACCACTGTATTTCTTAAAAAGGGGATAGAGTGTTAACTGTATTGAAAAATAGAGTAAAAGATGTTATATTGTACTCATGGAGCATACACATTCACCAAAACAATTTGGGAAGTTAATCGGCAAGTCAGTCAACACGTTGCAAAAGTGGGATCGTAAAGGCATTTTTCCAGCCCATCGCAGCCCAACCAATCGCCGCTATTATACGCAGGAACACTACTTGCGGTACCGTGGGCTCATTGCTCCACAGAGTGGAATAGTGATCGTGTATGCTCGCGTATCATCACCTGCCCAAAAGAAAGATCTTGCCATTCAGATGCAGGCGTTGTGGGCGTATTGCCAGGATCATACGATTCAAGTGGATCAGCGGATCGAAGACGTCGGTTGCGCCCTCAATTACAAACGCAAAGGGTTCAATTCCATTATTGAACAGATCGAACTGGGGCAGGTCCGTCAACTGATCATTGCCTATCAGTATCGCTTTGTGCGCTTTGGCTATGACTGGTTTGAGGCGTTCTGTCAGCGCCACGGCACGGACATTCTCGTCATCAATGATGAAACGTTCTCACCCCAAGAAGAACTGGTGCGAGATGTCATCGCAATCGTCACCGTGTTTTCTGCCCGTTTGCAAGGATTGCGTTCCCACAAGAATGCGTTACGAGCAGCAGCATTGGGCAAGGAGAAGCACAATGATCAAAGCCCATAAAATCCGTCTGCATCCTACTGCTGAGCAACGTGCCTATTTCTTCAAGGCTGCTGGCATCTCACGGTTCACCTGGAACTGGGCTTTGGCTCAATGGAATCGACACGACGAGGCAAGGGAGAAGCCCACTGCACTCAAGCTCAAAAAGCAGTTTAACCAGATCAGGCAAGAGCAATTTCCCTGGACCTGGGACGTGACGAAAAATGCCTCCGATCAGCCGTTCCTCGATCTAGGCAATGGGATGATATCACGCTGGCTGACCGCGTGTTCGTGTGCCAAAACTCCGATTGTGCCTACCACGAGTTGAGGCAAGATCGCGATCAGAATGCCTCGTTGAACATTTTGTCTGAAGCCCTTCGCTTGATCGGGCTGGTTGATCAAGCCGTCTCCGGTACTGGCTCGGACGAATGACGTAAAATCGGCTGTGGACTTGATAGAAGACCAACGTGCTTCGGCATGGAGGCAGTTGGGGATGAAGCAGCAACAACGAAATTCTCTGTGGAGGTGTGCTTGCACACATTTGCATACGAAAATCGGAGCAGAAAGGGGACGGTTTTATGCCATCGAGCAAGGATCGTCAGCGTATCGAAATTCCAGTCCATTTTTACGAACAACTGGTACAGATAGCCGAGACGGAGGATCGCACTATCACCAGTGTGCTCAACCAGTTGCTGTTTCAAGCTTTACAGAGCTATCAGCCGACATGGATACCCAGTAAACATCTCAACCGCTTCAATAAGCATGCTCAGCATGTGCTTTCTCTCGCCCGCGAGGAGGCGTTGTCCTTCAATCACCAGTATATTGGGACCGAGCATCTGTTAATAGGTTTGTTGTGCGAACAAGAGGGTCTGGCAGCCCTGGCGCTGGAAAAGTTGGGCGTCGCACTTGATGTTGTCCGTGCCGCTGTTGAAGAGAAAATGGGACGAGGAGACCAAGCGAGTCAGGAGGAGATCGACTATGTGCCCCGAGTGCGCAAGGTGCTTTCACTTGCGCTAGACGAAGCAGAGCGGCAGGGAAGTGCTTACGTTCGTAGCGAGCATATACTGCTGGGAATGGTGCGTGATGGTGGTGGTATTGGCGCGGATATTCTCGATACACTAGGGGTTTTGGGAAAGGTACGCGCCCAGGTTTTCGAGCTTCTCGGTTAGCTCTTCATCTGCCTGAAAAAGGAGGAAACAGCATGCAGGATTCCAGTGAAATTTGGACGGGCAAAGCCAGTAGCTATGATCGAGCGCGCCCGATGCCGCCAGAGGTTCTGCTCGATGTACTGACGCAGTTGATTCACCTGTCGCATCCCGCGCTGGTGGTGGATTTAGGTAGCGGGACCGGATTGTCTACCGTAATCTGGGGTGAGCGGGCTGAGCGGGTGATGGGGATCGAACCCAATGCCGATATGCGGAACGAGGCTGCACGCAAAGTCGAGGGCCATGCCTACATGGCGCATATCGAGTATCGAGAAGGAGTCGCTCATCAGACAGGCCTGCCTGATGGGTGTGCTGACATCGTCACTGCTGCCCAGGCGTTCCACTGGATGGAACCGACGTCGACCCTGGCCGAGATCGCGCGGATTCTGCGGCCCGGAGGACTCTTTGCCGCGTATGACTATGATTGGCCGCCAACTATCCATTGGGAGCTTGATCGGCTCGCGCAGGAGATAAGTGTGCGTCTGGTGAAGCTTGTGCGGGAGCGTGGGCTGGCTCATACGCTCAAGCTGTGGCCGAAGGACAAGCATCTGGAGCGCATGCGCGAGAGCGGGCACTTTCGCTTCACCCATGAGGTGTTGCTTCATTCTATCGAGCAAGGGGATGCGGCACGGTTTCTTGCGATGACGAGGAGCAATGCGTTCAGCAACCAATTTCAGTTCAGCGACCAGGAAATCGGTTTGGATCGTCTCAGCAGTGCGGCGTTGCAATATATGGGGTCCGAGCCAGTCCGCTGGTATTTTAGTTACCGAGTCCGTATCGGGATCAAATGAGTGGGTGTGGGGATATGAGTGAAAAAGAAGTGAAAAAGAGAGTCCGTCATGCGAGCAAGGCATGACGGACTCTCTTTTTCCTGCCAATGTGAGCAAATATACACCTGTATTGGAGTATTTGGTGTAGAAAATTCCTCTCCCACTCACTGCCTATTTTGAGCTATTATGTTGTGAGCAGTTAGCTGAAATATTGATATAATAGAAAACAATGTTATTTGCTGTAGTTAGATTCATATATAAGCGGAGAAAAAGAAATAGTATGCAAAGAACTGAAAAATGTCAGAGTCTTTTTATTCGTGAGCTTGAAGATATATTACATGTGCATGGATCAAAAATCGGGTATGATCTTATCAGTAAGGTAGGGATGCATCCTGAGAAAGTGAACCGTCTCAAGAGTCTTTTAGAGGGCAAGAAAGGGTTTCATTTGCTCAATCCTGAGGAGTTGGAGGAGGTGTTCTTCACGTTTGAGTTTACTAGTGAGGAACAGTTACGTTTGCGTGCGGCTATTCTTGCCACCTCTATCACGCAGACATTGATGAATCGTATTGACGAGCAAAATGCATTATTAGCCGGTGAAGAGGTCTTTCCTATTTTGCTTGTTGCCTTACGCGAGCGGTTTAGGCGGAAGACAGGGCTGGGGGCAACGAGAAAGAGGCCCTCAATTGGAATGAGTGACAACGAAAAGGAGCGTGATGGACTAACTGATGTACTGACGCCGATTCTTGCGGAGCTAGATCTGGCGATGCTGGCGTTATACCTCGGTCAGTTTGCTTTTGCGCCGAACGAACGGGTAAGGCAGGCCCGGCAGGCGCGAGATCGTTTTGCCGCAGTGATCGAGGCGCTTGATAAGCTGGAGCAGGAGGAACGGGAAAGGATAGGGAGGGCGGTGTGGCAGATGTGGCGTGAAGAGGCCTCCGTTTATCTGATGATCGTTCTCGATATGTTAAGCGATCGCGAATAAAATCTACAGTTATGTGCTGACAACAAGGGGAGTCCAGGCTCATGCAATTTTTTTACTGGCGGCAGCCTTATCCGCTGCGAAGAGATTTCGCGCCTATTCGCTCTTTTTATGAGCTGGCTTTGTGGGGTCAGGGAGAGCCTGATGGTGTTGCCGAAAGTCTGTTCCAATGGTTGGCGATCATCGATGTGTGTGAGCAGCGACGCTATCTTGAGGAGCATGACTTTTTGCTTGATCAGAGGTGTGAGGGCCTTTTGCAGGATCTGCTCTCGTCGTTTGAGGAGCATAGCAGGACGAGGTATCAGGTACAAGAGGATCTGCTGCTTTTGAAAACAATTCGTGCGCAGGGATCGCATAAAGAGAGCATCGTGCAGGCGTATGTCGACACCTATGGCGCATTCGCCATGGATCTTCCTGAGGACCTTCGTTATGTCGAGCTGGCGCTGGCCGATTTTCTCGATGATCGTAAGCGCTATTTCACGGTCAAACGGCGTATGGAGGTGCTTTCTGAAGCGGTGGAGCAGGCACGACAACGGCATATACCGGAATTGCGGGCTACGCTGGAGCGGGAACTTGCCGTTGCCTGGAGTGAGTATATGTACACCGAGCGGGCACAGGCGTTCGATACAGCGCTAGAGTTGTGCGTGAAGGCGATGGAGGTGTATACGTTCGTGCAATATCCACGGCAATGGGCTGAATTGCAGATGCTGCGTGGAAATATTTATATGGATCGTACGAATGGGGGTCCGTGGGATAACTGCGCGCAATCGATAGCCTGCCAGACGGATGCGTTGCAGGTATTCCAGAGGGAGATGGTGCCGGTGAAGTACGCGGAGATCCAGGTGGGTTTGGGTATTGCCTATGAATTCCGCGAAAATGGGGAGCAGCGAGAAGATCGAGAGCAGGCTTTCGTGCATTACGAGCGTGCTTTAGACATTTTCACGAGCGAGCAGTTTCCCTTTGACTATGCGCGTACACAGCTATGTATGGCGACGGCGTATTGGCATCGTCGAATGGGAGAGCGAAGCGACAATATCGAGCGGGCACTTGAGCATTTGCGAAACGCGTTAGAAATTTGGACAAAAGAGGGCTTTCCTGTTCAGCATGCGCGACTACAGCACACTTTGGGTATTATGTATACGGAGAGATTGGCAGGGAATATCGAGGAGAATAGAGAAAAAGGTATTTTTCATACGCGTGTCGCGGCGCAGGTGTTTAGCGCGAAAGACTTTCCGGTACAGCATGGGCAGGGTTTGCTCAACCAGGGAGATATGTTCTTGATGCGTATTGCGGGCGAAAAGCGGGGTAATGTTGAACAAGCTATCGCTTACTTGCGGTCGGCGCTACGCATTCGTACGAAGGTGGCTTTTCCCAACGAGTATGCGGTGACGCAAGTCGATCTGGGGGACGCGTACCTTGCGCGTGTTGCGGGGGATAAAGAAGACAATATGTTTGAGGCGATTGCCTGTTTTGAGGAAGCGGCGCAGATATGGACGGTCGTGTACTCTCCGAGCGACGCACGCAGAGTGCAGTTGTCGCTTGCGGAAGTGCATGCCAATTGTGGTCATTGGGAGGAGGCGCATAGGGCATACAGCACGGCGATGGAGGCGGAGGAACTGATGATCGCGCTCGGATCGGGGATCGCTGGCCGAGATGCTATCCTCAAAGAGGGACGTAGTGCCGCGATTTACAATGGGTACGCGCTTGCTTGTATGGGACGTGTCGAGGATGCGGTTGTCTCTATGGAACAGGGACGTGCGCGTGGCATCGCGGAGGCGCGGACGTTTATGGCGGCGCAACCGGAGCGGATTCGTGATGAAGAGAGGCGGACACGGTATCGCGAGGTGCGCGAAGCATTAGTTAGCGCTCAAGCGGAACTGCATGTTCCACTGGCGTCGGAGCGCGCGGAACATGAGCGACGGTTGCAGCATGTCGCGCGCGTCAGCACATATCGAAAAGCGAAAGCGGACTTTGATGTGGTCGTCTCTGAGGTGCGTGCTGCAAACGATCCCGCCGATTTTTTCAACGCGCCACTCGATGCGAACGTGATCGCGGAGGTAGTGGAACGCATCGGGACCAGGCATGCCTTGATCTATCTCGCTGCTACGCCATGGGGTGGAGTGGCTATCGCGGTATTGGGTTCTCAAGTTGATGGTGTAGCGACTCGTCGTTTTGTGGTGCTTGATTTGCCGGAGCTCACGGAGAGATGGGTGGCAGAACTGTTGCAGCGAAGGTTCAAGGATGGTACTGAACGCGTGATGGGAGGGTACGCGCTGGCTCAAGAAGGGGCTGGCTACCAGCAGATGATAAACGATTGGCCGGGAGATACGTTCGCAGCAAAGGCATGCGCGTTGCATAGCATGTGTCAGGAGTTGGGCCAGGTGAGCACGCTTGATCTGGCGGCGCAAGAAGTTCTACAGAGTGAAACAGTGTCTCCTCTTGTGATGATGCCCCTATTTTTGTTGTCGGTGGAGGAATCTTTGCTGCTGGAAGACACGTTTGCTACAGTGTTTTTGCAGCAAGAATTGCGGTTTTGCCTGGAGCGGATCGGCGCAGATTTCTTGCCATCGATCATAGCGTGGATGTGTGAGAAGGAAGCGACGAGCGTGACGTTTATTGCCTGTGGGCCTCTGGCTGCTTTCCCGCTTTCCGCGGCTATTTTGCCCAATGGAATGTCTGTGGGAGAGACGTTGCCGACCAGTGTCGCTCCGAGCGCGCGTGCGCTTGTGCGCGATGCGAGCGTTGCTACGACGCGAAGCGGGGTGTATGCCCTGGGTGATCCGAATGGCAATCTGGAGTGGAGCGAGGCTGAGGCACTGACGATTGGTGTGCTGGCGCGTCAGAATCAGATGCATGCACAGGTGCAGCTGGCGCAAGGAGCGACGCGTGATTGGTTGTTGATGGCGTTGCAGAAGGGGAGCATAATTGATACCTGTTGTCATGGGACGTTTGATCCGCGTGATGTTTTCAACTCGGCGCTCTACCTGGCTCAGAATGAACCGATGAGGATGAGAGAACTGCTCTCTCACCAGGTCGATCTGCGTGGACTGCGTTTATTGATGCTCTCGGCGTGCCAGACGGCGGTGTTGCACACGCGAGAAGTGAGCGATGAAGTGCATAGTCTGGCTTCCTCGATGATTCATGCTGGCGCGGATGCGGTATTGGCATCGTTGTGGACGGTGGACGATAAAGCGACGTATCTTCTGATGGTGCGTTTTGCTCAGGAGTGGTTTCCTGATATGGAGCACCAAGCACCAGCGGAGGCACTCGCGCATGCCCAGCACTGGTTGCGAACTGTGACCAACCAGGAACTGCGGTTGGAGATGAATAAGACGCGATGGTCTCCTAAACAGCCGGGATCTACTCTTGCCGCTTCTTGCTCTCGTACGCGCTTAGCGGAGGGAGAGCACATCATTGCGGTGCGTGGTAGGGCGCAACGTTTAGCAGTCGCGGATGCAAAGCTGGCGATACGGATAGCGGCAGAGGAGGGTGAACCGCTGGCTTGTCCGTACCGTGACGCGTACTACTGGGCGGGTTTTCAGATTATAGGATGGTGATGAAGTAAAGAGTACTCACATGAGTGTGAATAGACTTGAACGTTCTGTTAATGGTATATACCTCTGTGGATAGGTATGCGTTGATACTCCTGTGGGAAGGGGAAGAGCGGGCATGTATGAATTTTTGATGGAAAGAAGAGGAGTTACATTGTGTCAGAATTACTTGTTGCCAATACGATTATTACCAGTGTATTCTTTGTTCCGCTCAAATTTTTTGTTTCCAAAATCGATACGAAGCATCAGGATTGGGTTGAGAATACGATTCGCGAAACGCTGGCTCGTTCGGCTGCGCTGCGGTTTCATACGACAAGCCAAAAAAGTTTGTGGGCGATCAGGTTGGCAGATCCTTGTATGCGATTGTATCAAATGATTCATAATGAATTGGTGAGATGTGAAGTGACATTTCGTAAACGAACTCAACGTCTTGTCACCATGACGATTGTTATTTACTGGCTGGATGGTTGTAAAACCAGGTTTGAGCAGGAACAGATCTGGGAAGCACTCTCTGAAACAGTACGAGTTTATTTGACGTGTTCTTCCCTTCCTTATACATATGAGTGGTATTTGCCTGCGCGGATCTCATGACGGTCTAAGGTTCTGTTATAAGACGTAGATGCCGGTCTTCTGCCACTACGTAATTTTTACTCTGTAATGGTTATAGATGGCAATGGAATTTCTTGTGCCACCACTCAGGTGATTTGATAACTTACTCCATTTTTCCTTCTTCGTGTTCCAGGAGAATCTTCTGCGAGCTCCAGGAGAATCTCCTTCATGCTCCAAAATAACCGAGAACTTAAATTTTGTCCCTCTTTTCGTATATCGCTGCTCGAATTCATAGGCTATCCTGCAAAAGGGATCATAGGTTTTGCTGTATTGTACCCCGCATAGTGTGTACGAAAAGGATGGAAGAAAACATTGTATGCCTAAAAACATGATAACTAAACAGAAGAGGAAGGCACTTATCGGTGCTGGTATGATCACTTTCTTGTTGATCATCACGATACTGGTGCTGCCGCTGCATATCTTTGGTTCTTTTGCGGCCTCTGACAGTGACACGGCCAATAGCAACGATCCATATACGCAGTTTTGTAACGCCTTTTATCATGTGACCGCCACGACATTGAGCAGCGGCCCTCTTGATAAGTACAACGAGTGCCTGGCACTGGGTCCTGGATTCCAGAGCTATTTGCAGTCCCGTTCCTTCACCTATGGTTCGACGTCATATGGTGTGACACCAACGGATACTGTGGGTTCGACGCCGACGGATACTACTGGAGTGACACCAACGGACACGGTGGGT